>JBIIOI010000020.1:0-86214 GCA_044337025.1 Planctomycetaceae bacterium | reverse complement strand
CTTCAGGCCAATCGCGTGGTGGAGGCCGTCGAAGTCTGGCAGCAACGCCAGCAGCTGAAGCGGTCCGGACGGCAGTTGCGGTCAAGTGTTACTACTGGTGCCTTCAACGAACCGGAGGAGGGACTCTCCCAGCTCCGCCAGATTCGTGAAAACAATGAAATCGACTTCCTCGAAGTCGAGGGGGCCATAGACGGTCACGTCTGGGGAGCAGGGCCCTACCGGGATGATTCCGACCTTTCAGCTGCTGCTGTCCACAGCGGCCACTTGAAGCCCGGTGAAGTGAAATTCGTCGGGGTCCGCTTTCTGCCCGGGCCCTCGGCGCTGGAGGGCCGGACAGCGAACGGGGTCGTTGCAGCAGGGGGCGAATCCCCAGTCGGCCGCTATGAGATTCTCGGTGCGGGAATCCGCGATGATCAGTTCTACACCCTGCGGGATCACGCTGAGCCTTTGTCCCGTTCTGAAATCTTCCTCGCTCAAGGGAACAACATCAACGTCGTGTACGGTGACGGAATCTACTCCAGTGACTCCAACATTGGCATGGCTGCCGTCCACGCCGGGCTGCTCAAGGACGGCGAATTTGGCTTCGTCCGGGTCGAGATGCTCCCGGGCCAATCGCGATACCCGGCCTCGACTCGTCATGGTGTCACGACCAGAGAATCTCCCACCGCCTGGCCACACAGCTTCCGATTGCTGCCGCTCACGGTGCCCTCTGAGTAAATGCGAGTCGGTCCCCGCTGGTTTTCATTCTACCGTCTGAAAGCCGTGCCCCAGGCATCGAAGTGGAATTGCGACGCTTGTACGAAGAGGTTGCCTGCTGTCTTGAATGATCCTATGTTGATGCATCGGCCTCGATCAGTCCTTCTGATTCCGATCCCGCCCCTGGCTGCGTGCGTCACCATGAAATCGATGAAGTCGATTGTTCCACTGCTCATCGTGTGGATCCTCTGCCTGACAGTTCAGGCCGTCGCTGCCGATGCCGAAGGTGTGCAGTTCTTCGAACAGAAGATCCGCCCGGTGTTGGTTCAGCACTGTTACGGGTGCCATTCGGCAGAGGCTCGTGATTCCAAGAAGTTGCAGGGCGGTTTGTATCTCGACACAGCTGCCGGGGTTCTGGCGGGGGGCGAAACCGGCCCGAGCCTCGTGAAGAGCAAGTCGGCCGAGAGCCTGCTGCTGAAGGCTTTGAAGTATGACGGCCTCGAAATGCCGCCGGCTGGGAAGTTGTCCGATGAAGTCATTGCCGACTTCACGAAGTGGATCGACATGGGAGCCCCCGACCCGCGAGAGGGGGACGCCCCCGCCAAGCCGAAACGCGAGATCAATCTCGAAGAAGGCAAGAAATGGTGGTCGTTTCAGCCGCTGCTCGCTGTCACGCCGCCCGATCCGCAGAAGCCGATCGACAGCTTAATTCATCAGGCTCAGCAGGCTCACGGATTGAAGCCGAACCCGCCAGCCGGTCGCGAGAAGCTGATCCGCCGGGCCTACTACGACCTGATCGGGCTGCCGCCGACTCCTGAGCAGGTGGCGGCATTTGTGGCCGACACTTCGCCTCAAGCATTCGAGAAAGTGGTCGATGAGCTGTTGGCCAGCCCTGCGTACGGAGAGCGCTGGGCGCGGCACTGGTTGGATGCCGCCCGTTTTGCCGAGAGCGGTGGATACGAGTTCGATGGCTTTCGTCCGGGAGCCTACCACTACCGCGACTGGGTGATTCGGTCGCTGAACAGCGACATGCCCTATGACGAGTTCGTTCGCCTACAGCTCGCGGCTGACCTGCTGGCTCCGGAGGACATCCACGCCGCAGCTGCCACAGGATTCCTCGTCGCCGGGCCGTACCCGGGTCAGATCACCGCCAAGACGGTCGAGCGGATTCGTTACGACCAGCTGGATGACATGATGATGACGATCGGGGGCTCCATGCTGGGGCTGACGCTGGGGTGTGTGCGGTGCCACGAGCACAAGTACGACCCGATCCCGCATCAGGACTACTATGCTCTGGTGTCGAGTCTGGCTCGGACAGCCCATGGTCCAAGAACGATGGACATCGACCCAGCTGCGACCGAGAAGGCCCAGCTGGAACATCAGGCAGCGCTTGAGCCGCTGGTGGCTGCCAGGAACAAGTTTGCCGCGACCGACTTGCCCGCGAGATTCAACGAGTGGAAGTCGAAGGAACTGGGTAACCAGCCCGAGTCATCGCGCTGGCAGTCTCTGGAACCGATCACGCTGCAGGCGGAGCGTTCCTACTTGAAGGCGCTGCCCGGTGGCTTCGTGATGAACGATGGCATGCTCATACCGGGGAACCCCGTACGCCAGCGCGGCCAGAAACGGAACGCCCGAGCCCAGGACGAGTACCGGCTGACGTTTCAGACGCATCAGAAGAATGTGCAGTCGCTCCGGATGGATGCCCTGACCGAAAAGTCGCTGCCTGCGCGTGGACCGGGATTGAACGGAGATGGAAGTTTCCAACTCGTGAGCATCACCGTCACGGCCCGTCCCGTGGATCCGGCGGTGAAAGACCCGGAGCAGGTGCTTAAGCTCAAGCCGGTCTTCGCAGCTTTTGAAGACAAGGATCAGCCGCTGGCGAACGCCGTCGATGACAAGCCCGAAACCGCCTGGGTCGTGCGTGAGACCGCGAAGAAGGACAACGCCGCGATCTTCGAACTCGAGACGCCGCTGGCCGGGTTTGCGGGCGGGACAGAGCTGACCGTCGAGTTGAAGTTCCGCGATCTGGGCATCGGTCGTCTGCGAGTGGCCCTGAGTGTAGAGCCCAACCCCGCCACGTGGGCGGGTGATGTGAACCCGCAGCATGTGAATGAGATCCGGGCGATCGTGGCGGCCCATCCTGCGGAGATCCCAGAGCTCGTGCGGGTGTCGCTCGTTCGCTGGTTCGCTCCGTTCGATGCGGAATCTGCCAAGGTCAGTCACGCCGTGCGGGATCACATCGCACGCGAACCTCGCCCCAATCTGTCCGAGGTCTACACGACCATCGCTGGAGGACAGGACGTATTCTATCTCCGGCGCGGAGAAGTCGAGAAGAAGGGGGACAAGGCCGAGCCAGGGTTCCTGCAAGTCCTGTGGCGAAGCAGCGAACCCGCGAAGCCCGCAGCCTCGCCAATGCCGGTTGACCCGCGCATCTCCATGGCCCAGTGGATGACCGATGTCGAACGCGGAGCTGGTCCGCTCGTCGCGCGGGTCATCGTCAATCGCCTGTGGCAGCATCATTTCGGCAAGGGGATCGTGGGGACTCCGAATGACTTTGGAGCCCAGGGTGATCCGCCGTCGCATCCCGAACTGCTCGAATATCTTGCCAATGAACTGGTTCGCGGAGGCTGGAAGCTAAAACCGATGCACCGGTTGATGCTGCTGAGTGAAACGTATCAGCAGTCGTACGAGGTGAATGCGGAAAACTTGAAGATCGACCCGACCAATCGTTACCTGACCTATTTCCAGCCGCGCCGCCTGGAGGCGGAAGCGATTCGCGATGCACTCCTCGCCGTCGGAGGGAATCTTGATCCCACGATGTTCGGTCCCAGCGTTCTCGACAACACCGCACGTCGTAGCGTCTACCTGCGGGTCAAACGCAGCGAGCTCCTGCCGGTGATGACGATGTTCGATGCTCCTGAGCCGACACAGAGCATCGGCCAGCGTAGTGTGACGACGGTACCGACTCAGGCTCTTGCGCTGATGAACTCCCCGTTTGTGCGGCAGCAGTCCGAGAAGCTGTTCTCGCGGATCAAGCCGGCAGCGGAGGCTCCTCTCTCGACCGCCGTCGACCGAGGGTATCAGCTGGCCTTCAATCGCCAGCCGACCGAAGCCGAGCGCTCGCTCATGCTGACCTTCATTGAACAGCAGCGCGCGGCCCTCGGCACTGACAAACCGGATTCGACCGACAAGGCCCTGATCGAGTTCTGCCAGGTGCTGCTGTGCCTGAATGAGTTCGTCTACGTCGACTGACCAGAGAGTCGCCTTTCGCTCCGCGAAAGAGTCCCAACCGCGCGACCATCGTTGACCTGTCTCACGGAGACTTTCATGTTCGACTTCTATTCACCTTCCGAATTGGCCTTACCCGCCCGCCGTCGATTCCTTCAGCAGGCGGGGCTCGGTTTCGGGTCGGTCGCACTGGCGAGTCTGCTGCATAGCGAGACAGCTGCTGCTCCGACAGAAGCCGACCCATTGGCACTGCGAGAGCCTCACTTCCCCGGCAAGGTCAAGTCGGTCATCTGGCTGTTCATGACGGGGGCTCCGTCTCAGGTCGACACGTGGGACTACAAGCCTGAGCTGCAGGCCCGTGATGGCCAAGCTCTCGCTGGAGCCGACTCCAAGACCGGCTTTTTTGAAACGAGCGGGAAGTGCCTCAAGTCGCCGTTTGAGTGGAAGCAGCACGGTGAGTCGGGCAGCTGGGTCTCGGATCTCTTTCCGCACTTGTCCAAACACGTCGACAAGATGTGCTTTCTGCACTCGATGTATTTGAAGCAGAACAACCACGCCCCAGCCTCGATCGAGCTGATGTGCGGCACGAATCGTCCGGGGCTGCCCGCGATGGGGGCCTGGATGACGTATGGGCTGGGGTCGCAGAATCAGAATCTGCCTTCGTATGTTGTGCTGCATGACACGCGTCCGCGCGGGGATGATCAGATCTGGTCGGCGGGGTTCCTGCCCAAGACCTACCAAGCCTTGGCCCTCGATGCCCGGCGGAAAGAGTCGATCGATAACCTGGCCCGCGACGGCAAGCACTCGGACGCTCAGCAACGGGCCCAGCTCGATCTGATCCGCCAGCTCAATCAGGAGCACGCTACAACTCGACCGACGCAAGCCGACTTGGCCGCGCGGATCAACTCGTATGAGCTCGCGTACCGCATGCAGATGGCGGCGCCCGAAGCTCTCGATCTGGCGAAGGAGTCCGAGGCCACGCACAAGCTGTACGGGATGGACAACCCGGAGTGTGCGACCTTCTCGCGGCAGTGTCTGCTGGCGCGGCGACTGGTGGAGCGGGGAGTGCGATTCGTGCAGATCTTCGCGGGCAAGGGAGTCGGCGGAGACGGCAGCGTGAACGATGTCCCGTGGGACTGTCACACGGATGTGCAGACGAATCACCGTTCCTGCGGGCTGCATACCGATCAACCCGCAGCTGCACTGCTGGCGGACCTTGAAGCCCGCGGGCTGCTGGAATCAACGCTGGTGATCTGGGGCGGCGAGTTCGGTCGCACTTCCGATTCGCAGGGTGCCAAGGGCCGCGATCACAATCCGAATGGCTTCACGATCTGGATGGCCGGCGCGGGAGTGAAGGGGGGACTGCATTACGGAGCGACCGACCCGTTCGGCTACAAGGCCGTGGAGAAGAAGGTCCACGTCAATGACCTGCACGCCACGCTGCTCAAGCTGATGGGCCTGGAGCACACGAAGTTGACCTACCGCTTCAACGGACGGGACTACCGCCTGACCGATGTCGGCGGGGAAGTGCTCACGGAGATCTTGTCCTGATCGTGGCACCAAAAAACGCCCGCACGGATCGTGGGGCGTCGAATCGCGATCGAGTGTGGCTGGAACACTCAGCGTGAACTTTGGGCGAAATGCTGAAACAGCAGTCAATCAGGCCGAGCAGATCTTTCCAGGGCGAAGCCCTGGAGATCCGCGTCTCAAAGCGCCACATACAGACCGATCCACAATTGACAGCCGTGGAGGGCACAAGTAATTTCAGGCTTGAGGCCTTACGTCGCTCAAGGCAGTTCACACGGATGTTGTCTTGCTGCGCCATCAGGTCGGATGAACGAAGAGTGGACGAGGCGTGATGTTCGTAACTCCCGCCAGTTTGCTGTATCGGCTGAGGCATTCGGACGAAGTTGACGTCTGGAAACGATTCGTTGATCTGTACACGCCTCTGCTTTTTCATTGGTCTCGAAAACTCGATCAGCAGGAATCTGATTGTGCGGATCTGGTTCAGGATGTGTTTTTGATCCTCTGGCGAAAGCTTCCCGAGTTCGAGTATGACTCGGGCCGAAGTTTCCATGCCTGGCTGAAGACCATCTTTTTGAACCGTTTTCGCTCTCGACTGCGACAGCGTCCCCTGGCGGCAATCGGTCGGGATCCGGGATCGAACTCTGGCGAGGAGGATTTCAGCGATCGACTCGCGGACGAAGACGACACTCAGTATCTGATTCACCAAGCCTTTCGATTGATCGAGAGTGAGTTTTCGCCGCTCCAGCAGCAGGTCTTTCGCGAATACGTTCTCGAAGAAGGCCCGCCCGAGGAGGTGGCCAGACGGCATGCCATCAGCCCAGGGACTGTGTACGGGATCAAATCGAAGATTCTGAGCCGGCTGCGGCAGGAATTGCAGCAAATTCTCGAGTGATTGGAATTCCGAAGATTTTGTGGAAGAAAATCCACGAAACTGCGTACTTGTCAGCGAGCGACCATCCGGAACTTCTCGGTGACCCTTTCGCAGCCCACCGATCCGGTTCTCTAGAGTGGAATCATGTCCGACAAAACAACTTGCCCACCTCCGGAGATGCTCTGTCAGCTGATCGATGGAAAGATCGAGGATCCCGTCATGACGGAGCTCACTCGTCATCTGGACGAGTGCCCCGCATGCCAAAACCGGGTCCCGACGCTCTTGACGACCGATACGCTGGTCAACACCCTGCGCGGCGATTCCACGGTGACAGACCGAATGTCCGCAGTCGTTCCGCAGCCTTTGATTGATGCGCTCATGCGGATTCCGGTATTGGATTCCAGTGAGAAGCTCAGTGAGGATGGTTTGTCGCCGAACCGAGGGATGTCGCTCGACGACTTGGGGCTGAGCTTTCTGACCCCGTCGCAGGAACCGGATGAGATCGGTCGGCTTGGACACTATCGGGTCTTGCAGGTGCTGGGGCGCGGAGGGATGGGGATCGTCTTTCTCGCCGAAGACCCCCGGTTGGGGCGACAAGTGGCCCTGAAGGTCATTTTGCCGAGGATCGCCAAAATCCCCGCGGCCCGTGATCGCTTCTTGCGAGAAGCGAAGGCGGCAGCCAGCCTGAAGAATGACCACATCGTTACGGTCTATCAGGTCGACGAGGCCAACGGAGTGCCGTTTCTGGCGATGGAACTGCTGCAGGGAGAAACGCTCGACCAGTCACTGCGGGCCGGTCGTCGCTTCAGCATTTCAGAAACGCTCCAGATTGCTCACGACATCGCCCAAGGCCTCGCCGAGGCGCACGTCAAGGGACTTGTCCATCGCGACATCAAGCCCGCGAATCTCTGGCTGGAACAGTCGCCCGATGGAATGTTACGGGTCAAGATTCTGGACTTTGGCCTGGCGCGTGCCGAACGCGAAGATGTTCACATTACGGAGTTCGGCACCATCGTCGGCACTCCGGCGTTCATGTCTCCGGAGCAGGGGCACGCCGACCGACCGATTGATTCGCGGGCGGACCTGTTCGCGCTGGGCTCCGTCCTGTATCTGCTGTGTACTGGCGAGATGCCGTTTCAAGCCGAAACAACTGTGGGCATTCTCATGGCTCTCGCCCTGAAGAACCCCGTTCCGCCGATTCAGCGGAATGACTCGGTTCCGGCCGAGCTGTCCTCGTTAACGAT
Organism: Planctomycetaceae bacterium; assembly: GCA_044337025.1. GTDB lineage: Bacteria > Planctomycetota > Planctomycetia > Planctomycetales > Planctomycetaceae > TH-plancto1. The sequence continues at coordinate 78,648 of JBIIOI010000020.1, read as the reverse complement.
GCAACTGCTGGAGAAGGAGCCGGCGGATCGTCCTCAATCCGCTCGCGATGTCCTCGATCAGCTTCGGACATTGAGAAAGTCGATCGACTCCGCCGAAACGAGAACAGGCATGACCCCCGAGACGCTGCTTGGAGTTTCCAAGCCGATTCTCGCTTCCAAGACCACCGTCTCGCAGCCACCGCGAAAATCGGTCGGTCGTGGTCTGAAGATCGCCGCAGGAATCGTCATCGCAGCTGTGATGTTCATCGCGGCGCAGCAATATCTTTGGCAGACAAAGTCCGGGCGAATCGTCCGCATCGACTGCAATGACCCGACCATCCAGCTGGCCTTTGAGGGCGGCGAACTCAGTGTGATCGGAGCCTTCGATCGGCCCGTGAAAGTGACTCGTCTCTCCCCCCGCCCGGAACCTATCTCAAGTGGTATAACATCGCTTACACAACGGACACACTCCGAGATCGCAATGGGGACAAGGTTCCCGCAGATCTCAACCTCACCTTCCTGGCGACGGTCCCGCGACTGATTTGGATGACCGAGGAAAAGTTCCTCGGGGCCGATTACGGGATGGATGTGGCAGTCCCCATCGTGGGGCTCGATCTGGACATTGGGGCGCTCGGCGTCAATGACATGCGCTCCGGGCTCGGTGACGTACTGATCGAGCCGATGGTTCTCGGTTGGCATTTTGATCAGTGGGATGTCGCTGCCGCAGCGGGAGTCTGGCTTCCCACAGGAAATTTTAACCCGGGGCAACCAGCTCATCTCGGTAAGGGATTCTACACCGGCATGTTCACGCTGGGGACCACCTACTACTTCGACGAAGAGAAGACCTGGCATTTGTCGGCCTTGGGACGGTATGAAACCAACAGCTCAAAACGCGACATCGATATCCGTCCCGGCGATGACTTTCACATTGAATGGGGATTCGGGAAGAGTCTGACACCGGCGTGGACTGTCGGCCTGACGGCCTATACTCATTGGCAGGTGACCAGCGACCGCGGGGCGGACGTGACGTATGACGCCAGCGTTCATGATCGATTCTTTTCCGTCGGTCCGGAAGTCCTGTACTTTCACGAACCCGCCAAGATGTTCTTCTCAACTCGTTACCAACGTGAGTTCGGGGCCATCGATCGGACCGAAGGCCACAATCTTGTCTTTTCGTTCGTCAAGATTTTCTGAGTTCGGATTCCGCAGGAACGTGAGCAAGGCAGCGATCGCCATGGGAGCGAGGACCAGCTTGGCCACCAGCACGAGCCCCAGGCTGACCACGGTGCCAGCCAACAGGATCATGGCGTTCCGCCACGAGGGAATTGGTGGAATGTGAGTCAATGAGTGTGAGATCCCCTGACGAACCTTGCCGTGGGTGTTCCGTCGTACATTCAAAAATGGTGACGCGATCAAGAAATGCTGGCATCGAAGTTCGCGGAACCGGCTCGTCGGAAGTGTGGTTCGCAGCTCAATCGTGGGTGGCGAGTTTGCAGAGAGTGATCAGTTCCGACACAGGCTGATCTCCACTCGATGGTCACGGCGGTCGTCCTGAAGCGGAATCTCCCTCGTGGAAAGCTCCACTCCATCGAGCAACACGCGAAAGGGCTGCGATGCGGAATCGACTGCCAACACGGTGATGTGATACACCGTCTCGCGATATCGGTAGTGGATTTGGAAGGAGTTCCACGAATCCGGCATACACGGAGTAACACGAAGCGTATCGACCTGCAGGTGTAGCCCCAGCAAGGACTCAGTGATCAGCCGATACATCCAGCTGGCCGATCCTGTGTACCACGTCCAGCCGCCGCGGCCTGTGTGGGGCGGGACCGCGTACACATCCGCAGCAGCAACGTAGGGCTCGACCTTGTACTTCGCGATCTGGCTGGGGGTGGAGCTATGGTGGATCGGGTTGATCAAGGAGAACAGCTCCCAGGCCTTGTCGGCGTCGCCGAGTTTGGCAAACGCCATCACCGTCCAGATCGCGGCGTGAGTGTACTGCCCTCCGTTCTCGCGGACTCCGGGCAGATATCCTTTGATGTAGCCGGGATCGAGCGGAGATTTGTCGAACGGGGGATCGAACAGCTGGATCAGCCCCTCGGTCCGGCGGACCAGCCGTTCGTCGACCGATTGCATCGCCTGGCGAGAGCGTCTGGCGTCGCCGGCTCCAGACAGGACTGCCCAGCTTTGCGGCAGCGAGTCGATCTGGCATTCCGAGTTGATCGCAGCTCCCAGCGGGTCTCCGTTGTCGAAGTAGGCCCGGCGATACCACTCCCCATCCCAGGCATGCTGCTCAATGTTGAGCTTCAGTTCAGCGGCTTCCGTGTCGCACTTCTCGGCAAACGCGACATCGCCCTTCGATCGAGCCAGCACCGAGAACCGCTGCAGGATCTCATACAAGAAGAACGCCAGCCAGACGCTTTCTCCCTGCCCCTGTTCGCCCACGAGGTTCATGCCGTCGTTCCAATCGCCTCCGCCGATCAGCGGCAGACCATGGGGCCCATGCGTCAGCCCGCGATTGATGGCTCGCACGCAATGATCGTACAGCATGCCGGACTCACCGGATTTGAGTGGCAGGTCATAGTAGCTCTCCTCCTCGGGCTTCACGGGGCGCCCCTCCAGATAGGGAACTACCTCGTCGAGCACGCCCGTATCGCCGGTCCCCTCGACATAGCGGCAGGCCACGTACGGCAGCCACAGAAAGTCATCGGAGAAGTGGGTCCGCACCCCGCGCCCCACGGGCGGGTGCCACCAGTGCTGAACATCCCCCTCTGCAAACTGATGAGCCGCACAGAGCAGCATGTGGCTGCGAATCATGTCGGGGCGGGTATGCAGCAGGGCAGAGACATCCTGCAGCTGATCGCGAAACCCGAAGGCTCCGCCCGACTGGTAGTAGCCGCTGCGAGCCCAATAGCGGCAGGCCAGCGTCTGGTAGAGTAGCCACCCGTTCGCCAGCAGATTGAGGGCGGGGTCTGGTGTCTGAACGGAGACGGCTCCCAGCGTGCGCTTCCAGAACTCCCAGACCTCATCGAGCATCCGTTGTGAGGCTTGCGGTTGCTGGATCAGCTGGACGATCTGCCGCACATGACCGACATCGCGACCGACACCCAGCGTGAACAGAATCTCTTTCTGCCGTCCATCGACCAGCTCGAAATCGGTCTGCAGGGCTCCGCAGGGATCGAACCCGGCCCCGACCTTGTTGGAGAGTCGCTGCCGGGTCATTGCAGCCGGTTTGGCCGTACTGCCATTGCGTCCGAGGAATTCCGTCCGATCCCCCGTCGCGGTGCGTTCGGCTTCCGAGAGATTGAAGAATGCGACCCGCTGTGAGAACTCGAGGCTGAACGGATTCCGAGCGAGCAACGCCCCGCACTGCGAATCGACTTCGGTGACCACGGACATCAGCCCGCGCGACCGCATCTCCCCCATCACCCATTCGACATACCCCGTCGCTGACAAGTGACGCGTCCGTCCCGAGTGGTTGCGGATCTTCAACCGCACAAACTTGACGGGCTGCTCGATCCCCACATAGACCCACAGCTCAGTCGTGATGCCGGACTCAGTATGTTCGTAGACGCTGTACCCAAAACCATGCCGGCAGATGTACGGAGTCGTCGATCGCACTGGCTGCGGCATCGGCGACCAGACCTGCCCGCTCTCCTCGTCGCGCAGGTAGAACGCTTCGCCGCTGGGGTCGACGATCGGGTCATTCGCCCAAGGTGTGATCCGGAACTCATGCGCATTCTCGCTCCAAGTGTACGCACTGCCGGTCTCCGAGATGACGGTTCCGAAGCTCGGATTGGCGAGAACATTCACCCACGGAGCCGGGCATGCCTGACCGGGCAGCAGGCGAATCACATACTCGCGGCCGTCCGGCGTGAAGCCTCCCAGCCCGTTGTAGAACAACAGCTCTCGGCCAAACGCCCCGTCTTTCTGTGCTGGGTTTAACTCCGGACGAGCCAAGACCGTCGGGATCAGTTCGGGAATCTTCAGGTCCGATCGGATTCGACGATCGAGCTGTTCGTCCAAAGTCCCCGCCGAATCGACGATGATCACGCGGGCCACGGTCTGCAGCAGGACACGGTCCTCATCCGACAGCTGGTCAGCTCGGCGGATGAAGATCCCTCCGGGACGGTCGAGCGTCGAGCTGTCCGCAGCCGTATTGCACAGTCCCACGATCAGGTCTTGCAGCTCCTGGCGGTAACCGGCGTCTCCGTCGTTCCAGACGACCAAGTCCACCGCGAGCCCCTTGAGCCTCCAATAGGCATGAGCCTGCACGAGCTGGCGAGCCAGTTCGAGTCGCTCCGCGCGACCGATCTTCAGAAGCACAATCGGCAGGTCGCCCGAGATCCCATGCCCCCACAGCCCCGACTGTCCCCGTTGATTGCGAGCCAGCACGCCCACCGGGGCACGTTGAGCGGGGTTCATGTAGAGGACCGAACTGGCCAGACGACCGTACAGCAGAGCATCGGCATCGGTCGCATTGATCTGCCGGGACACGACCTGACCATGGCTCCAGGCCATGTCGAGCGCGCGGTCTGCCAGGTGATGGTCCCGGTACCGATCGACGAGGACCAGGGCTTCGTCACGTGTTGCAGCCATCCCTGTCACAAAGTCGACGGAGACGGTCGCATCCGGGGCCAGGATCAATCTCTGCCGAATCGCGACGATCGGATCAAGGACCGCTCCTGCCGTATTGGAAAGGCGACCGGACCGCTGCATGACCTCGGGATTCTGAGTACTGCGACGGCGTCCGAGAAACTTCAGACGGTCGGTCTCATAGGAGGGCTCTTCGGAGGTTGTTGCTCGCACAGCTACCAGATGCAGCATCCAGGGCGGTTTCTCCTTGTGGGAACGAGGTCGTCTCGAACAGAGAATTGCCTGCCGCGCTGTCACCAGTTCCGTCTGCACGAACAGGTTCGAGAACGCCGGGTGTGTGGCATCGGCCGCCCGGGCGGCCAGGACGACTTCCGCATAGCTGGTCAGCTCAATCACGCGAGTGACTCGCGAGCGGTTGGTCAACGTGACTCGCCGAATCTCGATGTCATCTTCCGGAGAGACCGCGATCTCCGTATGCAGCTTGATATCGTGATCACGACGCCGGAACTCGGCTCGCGATTGAGAGAAGATCGCCTGGTAATGCTTACTGGGCGTCAGGGTCGGGTGATAGGCCGTCGACCAGACCTCGCCCGTCGTCACATCGCGGAGATAGCAGAACGAGCCGGTATTGTCGCACGTCGCATCTTCACGCCAGCGGGTCACAGCCAGTCCATTCCACTGGCTGTAACCGCCGCCACTGTTGGTGACCATAACGTGGTAACGACCGTTGGACAGCAGATGGACTTCCGGAATCGACGTGTGGGGCGTGGTGCAGACTCGCAGCTGTCCTTTTAACTCGCTGTTGGGATCCCGATCGACCGAGGCCTCCGAGGCGTGCGGGAAGAACGAGCCAACCAGCGGCATCCGTTCCTGGAGCAGCAGTTCCGTCGCCTGCAACTCGGGGTCAGCCAGAAAGCGGCGCTGCATCGGCTGCTTCAGAAGACAGTGAGCCAGTGCCAGCAGACTCATCCCTTGATGGTGAGCCATGTGCGACCGCACGATGGCAAACGAATGCTCACGGGCGACTCGTGTTCGCGTGTAGTCAATCGCTTCGAAGAAACCGTATTTTCCGGAAAAGCCAATCTTCTCCATCGCCTGCAGGTTCTCGCAGGCCGGTTGCGGGGACACCATCAGGGCCATGACGGTCGCATACGGAGCAATGACCAGATCGTCCGCCAACCCGCGCTTCACGCCCATGCCCGGTACGCCGAACGCCCGGTACTGGTAGTTCTGCCGAGCGTCGGTCGAGTTGTACCCCGATTCCGAGATTCCCCAGGGAACTCCCCGCTGCTTCCCATATTGCCGCTGCCGCAGGACTACCGCTCGGCAGGTCTGGTCGAGCAGCGTATGCCAGTGGGTCGGCATGACCAGCAGCGGCATCAGGTACTCGAACATCGACCCGCTCCAGGAGAGCAGCATCTGCTGTCCATTGGACGTGGTGAGCAGACGCCCAAGTGCAAACCAGTGCTCCTGCTTCAGCTGTCCCTGCGCAATGGCCACGTAGCTGCAGAGCCGGGACTCCGAGGCCAGAAGGTCGTAGAAGCTGGCATCTCGCCGCCGCTCGCTGACATCAAAGCCGATCGCGAGCAGTCGCCGGGCGGGGTCATACAGGAACTCATAATCGGCTTCGGCGAACTCACCCGTGACTCGGGCCAGTTGCTCGATGGTCGCCAGGCGTTCGAGTGCTCGCTGCTCACCTGTGCTGACTTTCTCACGGAGTTCGGTGAACCAATCCCGCTCGGTTCGGCCAGTGACAGCAGAGTTCGTGATCTGTTCCAGAGCGAGATCCAGAACCTGCACAGCTCGCTCGGAGGTCGTCCTCAGGGATCGCAGTGTCTGACAATCATCGAGTTGTCGCAGCAGTCCTTGGAGCTCGCCTCGCAACTCCGCCTGCTCCGGAGAGCCTTGCGTCCACACTCCGGACGGCGTTGGGCCGCGGGACAGCCAGGGAGCGAGAAACAGAAGGTCCGCCAGATGATCCCGGCACTCCTGCTCGAGATCGACCAGCCACGGATTGGTTGACTCTGGAAGTGCCTGCGGTGGCAATTTCCTCAGATCGCTGGCGAGCGACGAAACGCGGGACAGCAGCTCCGAAGTCGCCACCAGACAGCGCGAGGCACAGGGGCCTCGTTCCAGAAAGGTGAGGAGAGGACTCAAACACGCCAGCGCCGAGGCCCGCGAAGTCGCCGACTCGGCAAGCTGAACGAGCGCCCGTCTTGAGCGACCGAGCGAGCTCCATAAGCCCGGTGACAACAGCGGAGCATCCGGCAACTCCCGCAATCCGGCGCGCAGCGTCAACAGGTGCCCCGCCAGATTGCCGCTGTCGACCGACGACACATACTTGGGATAGAGAGGCTGCAGTGTCAGCGTGTCGTACCAGTTGAGAAAGTGCCCGCGATAGCGTTCGAGCTGTCCGAGCGAGTGGAGAGTCCTGGCTGTCCGTTCCAGCAGCCGGTCCACAGAGATATATCCGAAGTCATACGCCGCCAACGTGGAGAGCAGCGAGACTCCGATATTGGTCGGCGAGGTCCGATGGGCGAGAACACCGACGGGGTGTTCCTGATAGTTGTCGGGCGGCAACCAGTGGTCTTCGGGTCCCACGAACTTCTCGAAGAAGCTCCAGGTCTTCCGGGCCACTCGGTGCAGATAGAGCTCTTGAGCGGGCGTGAGTGCGGGCTCGCGTTCCCGCGCAGGTTGGCTGATCCGCCAGGCGATCCATGGGCTGGCGATCCAGAGCCCCAGCAGTGGCCCCGCCTCCCACAGAACGACGGGGCGAGTCCAGATCAGCAGCAGCGCCACGACGCATGCGAGGGCAGGGGCCACTGCCATCGTGCGATAGCACCCCCAGAGTGTTCGTTGCCCGTTCCGATCAGAGTCACTGGCTGTCATCCACTCCAGCATGTTGCGGCGGGTGATCAGCATCCGGACCGATGTCCGAATGATGGCATCGAGACTGACGAACGCCTCAAACGGCAGAAAGGCCAAGTCCAGCACGACCCGTGTCAGATTCTTGCCCCACATTTCCAGCGAGTGCCACAGATGCTGCTGCAGCTCGACATCCTGGCTGACTCGCATCGAAGTGATCAGCGAGACTGTCACTGTCGGGACCAGGACCACGCAGGTGACCACTGCAGTCCAGATACCGACCGCTGGCCAGATCAACCAAGCCAACAGCAGGACCAGCAACAAAGCGGTCGGCAGCGAGCTCCGTCTCAAGTTGTCGAAGATCTTGTAGCGCGACAGCAGGCTGATGGGGTTCCGCTGTGACTTGCCGCTGGCCGCTGGGACAAAGTTGCAGGTCCAGGCTGCAATCTGCCAGTCCCCTCGAATCCACCGATGCCGTCGACTGAGATCAGCCATGTACCGCGACGGGTAGCTCTCGTAGACATGGATGTCGCTGACCAGCCCAGACCGGACGTAGGAGCCTTCCAGCAGGTCGTGACTCAGGATCTGATTGTCGGGGAAGCGGTTCTCGGTCGTCGCGATGAAGGCATCGATGTCATAGATCCCCTTGCCGATAAATGAGCCTTCCGAGAACAGGTCTTGGTAGACATCGGATATCGCCCGCGTGTAAGGATCGACACCCGCATCGCCTGCATGCAGCCTAGCAAAGGCCGACTGGCCGTGCTGTTCCAGGTAGGTCGCCACGCCGGGCTGCAGGATGCCGTAGCCTTCCACGACGCGGTGCTGCGTTTCATCGACGCGGACTCGATTCAGCACATGGGCCATCGTACCCACGAGCTGCTGAGCCGAGTCACGCGGCAGCAAGGTATCCGTGTCGAGCGTGATGACGTACTTCATCCGCGACAGCGACTCCGGGTTTCGGCCCACGATCAGCGAGAACGCGGACTGGTTTCCTCCGCGCAGGAAGGCATTCAGGTCCGAGAGCTTGCCCCGCTTACGCTCAGGCCCCATCCAAACCTGTTGCTTGTCATTCCACACGCGCGGGCGATGCAGCAGATAGAAGACGTCCTCGTCCCCGATCACATACTTGGTATTGAGAGCCTCGACCCCGGCTTGTGCCAGCTGTGACAGAAGCGAATCATCGGGAAGCTCGGCGGACTTCGCATCACAGAAGTCGGTGAGTAGAGCAAACCGCAGCTGCTCATCCCGATTGGCCAGATAGCGGACCTCGAGATCTTCCAGCAATCGCTCGATTCCGTGGGCCCCAGTCAACATCGTGGGCACCACGACCAGCGTCGCACAATCGCTGGGTATCCCGGTGGAGAAATCGAGCCGCGGCAAGCGCTGCGGAGAGACCAGGAACGTCGACAGCCAGTTGATGAGTGACACGCTGAGCTGTGTCGCACAGAGAAACAGCAGCCCCGTGGCAGCCCAGCGGCACATACCGCTCATCCCAGTCACAGACATCACACCCCATGTGACCAGAAGCGACAGCAGCAGGATCGAGCCGACATAAGTGGGGAGTGCGGCAGCGCGACACTGGCGGGCGAAGCGTCGCGTGATCGGCTGGCGACGCAGAGTCACCCGTTCGAACTCCGCTTGTCCCTGATCAATCAAGAAGAAGCCGACATGCGCGGTGCGATGCGAAATGCCATGCAGGGTGGCCGCTGTCTTCGCCAGAGTGATAGCGTGCCGCGCGACGTCCGGTTCGCTCAGCGGACTGTTCTTGGCAGTCTCCTCCACGATCTGCCGGTAGCGGTTGCGTGAGCTGAAATCCATCCGCGAGTAGACCCCCGAAGGGTCCTCGCGGAGAGTCTGCTCGACGACACTGAGCGACTCGACGAACTCGCGCCAGTCGATGGCGTTCAGTTCGCGGAGGGCACTGATGCTGTTGCTGATGGAGACCTGGTTGACCGCTTGATTCTGGCCATCCGCTTTGACCAGTTGCTCGATCGACTGTCCCTGCTCAGCCAGTCGATGTTCGATCCAGGTTAGCGGAACAGAGAACGTGGCACTGTGCCCCTGCAGGCGGCGCGTGACTTCCGCCACAAAGGCTGGCGAGAGCGGCGGATTCAGCTTCGCGAGCTCCGCCACCAGCAGAATCAGGCGGTGCGGTGTCTGTTCGGCGCACTCGATCAGCTGATCCGACCACTCACGGGCGCCCGTGCGCCCGATCGTCGCGGTCACGATTCGGGCGGCGACTCTTCGCAGGTTCTCGATCAGGGCCTGCCGCATCATGATCGGAATGGCCCACAGTTCCCCCAGCTTGAGCGGTCTGCGTTTCTGGTAGGCCGCAACGAAGTCGCGCAGCCGGGCCACGTCAATGCGGCCGTCCACGTGCGAGATCAGTTCCAGAGCCAAGTCATAGACGAGCGGATATCCCGCCGAGGGACCATTGAGCAGACGGGGCAGGCCGCGGCTGTAGCGGACCGGCAGATGCCGGCGGGTCATCCGGATCTGTTCTTCAATCAGATAAAAATTATCGAGTAGCCATTCCGCTGCGGGAGCGATGCGGTCTTTGCGTTCGACCGCTTGAGTCACCAGCTGATGAGCTTCCAGCAGGATCCGTTCATTATCTGCCAGTCGAGCCAGCAGCTGATCTGGGCCGGAACGCGGGCTGATCTGATGCCAGTTCGCGAGGCTCTCCGCATGCTGCTCCAATTGGGCGGCGCTGAAGAGTTCGGATCGCAACGGCAGATCGTCTCCAAAATCTCGAAACAAACCATCCATTCCGATTCGGGCCTGGAATCGGTCGAGTCTTTCACGAATCCCGCGACGAAATAGATTCAAACTGTTACTCCCGAAGGTTTCCGTCCACGACACAACTCACCGGAGTAGGCACGTCTTAGATTCGGTGAGTCAGTGCCAGAACCACGAGTACAACCAAGACGATTCCCACCCCACCACTGGGGTAAAAGCCCCAATCGCGGCTATGGTTCCAGTTGGGAAGGGCTCCGATGAGAGCCAGGATGAGCAGCACAATCAGAATGGTGGACAACATAAAAGGTCTCCGGACGGTGGATGGGTAAGCTGTGTCTCGCGAGATCGCGGCTATTTGATACGGGTCATGTCGTTCGCGTCGGACTTGGCTTTGTCGGAATCGACTTTGAGATTCACGTCCACATTGCTGCTGCCGGTCTCGTGTGTCGTGGTGAGTGCGAACCAGCCTTTTTTGAAGCCGACGACTCCCACAATGGCAGCCAGCAAAACAACAATTATGATCAGGTTTCTCATGCAAACTCTCCGTCGGCGATGGCCTGCAGGCTTTGCAGGCCGGGATTCGGGACAGCGTCCCAGCGATGTTCTTGATGCGCAAATGGATCGGAAGTCAGCACTGGGAGCAGGCGGTCTCGCAGCACAAGGCCACGCAGCTGATTCCAGTCTTCCGTTCGTTCGACAGTGACATCGTCCTGGATGTCAAAGCCCAATTTGACCTGACTGCCCGCGACGGACAGAACGGTGACCTTCATCAGCCGCTGCAAGCCTTTGTCTTCGCCTACGACAACCGATTCGTGTGTGTTCCTGACGACAACCAACATGCTGAGCCTCCAAGCTCGATCAGAAATGGAGGCCCGACATCAATGGTCAGGCCGTCCATGAGATTGCCCGGAAACGAAAAAAGCCGACGCGATCAGCACCCTGTTTGAGGGGCTTATGGCGTCGGCCTACACATGAACATGCCTCCCGATCGATGGCGGGCTGCATTTTCTGTTGTCGTCCGAGTTGGGCTGCCGTCGATCCAGAATCACGCTGGTCGCTTCGGCAACACCCCTACGATACGCCGGATCTTCTGAATAGCTAGGAGGTATTCAGGAAGTTTGACGAATTGACAAAACTCGCCCATGTGCATGGTGGTTGTCACAGTGTGCCCCGCGTTACTGTGTCTGCAGATATTGAGTCCCGTGCGAATTGGATCGAGCTCCGCAAGACTCATTTTTCGGCGTGTCTTGAGACGCCGACCGCGATTGGTCGAACCTGCTGCTCTCGGAGAGTCCCCTCATGAATACCATTGGCGAAATCGAAGCAGCGATCTGTAAAGCGATCGCACGTTTCGAGCAGGAGTTCATGGGACGTGGTCCGAAAGATATCCAGACCCATCTCATCGGCGACATTGTCTTGATCCGCTTGCATGGCGTTCTGACCGCCGCGGAACAACAGCTGGTCCGCACGCTTCCCGCCGAGAAGGGACGGGGACTCCTGAAAGAAGTCCGCACCCAGCTGATCGAATCGGCCCGCGCCCAGCTGGAAGCTGTCATTGTGGGAATCACGGGCGTGCCGATCATCAGCCTGCATCACGACATCAGTACGACGCGGGGCGAAGAAGTGATCATCTTTGTCCTGGCCTCAGCCCCGGACGTTCGCGAGCTCAAACGCAAGTAAGTTGAGCGAGGCGTGGTAAGCAGTCGGACGAGTCGACGCACCTGTTGCACTTGGCTGGCGTGCGAGAATGTGTTCCCCGAAATCGCCGTGAACACCGAGGTCACCCATTCGCTTTGGTGTCTTTTGATCGAATCTCTATATCGCAAATCAGCTGCGAGAACGCCAAGACTGCTGGGGTGTGTCGACCTCGGTCCCGAGTTGGTGATATTGTGACGATTGCTGGATTTTCTGGCTCAGGAAATTGTCGGACGAGAGTAGAAGTCAGTGCCGGGAGTGCTGGAGCGGGGCCGCACCGCAGGTCTCGACGATGACGAAGGGGCGAACAGGGTGGAGCCTGATCGTGTGGAAACTGATGAACAGCTCATGGCTCGCTGGAACAGCGGACGGGACCAGTCTGCACGAGACGCCCTGATCGGTCGGTATCTCCCCCGGTTCTACGGAACGGCCCGGGCGATGCTGCTGCGAGTGGAGGAGGCGGAGGACATCGCTCAGGAAGTGATGCTGAAGGTTGTGGTGGCTCTCGACCGGTTCGACGGGCGGTCGACGTTCCAGGCGTGGTCGTACGCCATTCTGCTCAACACCGTTCGGACCTCGGTACGGCAAGGGAAGCTGCGGGGCAACGGCTCGATCCGATGGCCGATGTCGAGCGCGTGGCTGCCCCGCAAAGTGCGATGGACCGTCGACTGGCTGGAGAAGAAACCAGGTCGATGCTGGAGGCTGCGATGCGCAAGCTTTCGGAGAAGCAAAGAGTCGCGGTGGTTCTGATGCTGATGGAAGGTCTCTCTGCCGTGGAAGTCGCGGAGATGGAAGGTTGCTCAGTCGATGCGGTGTATCAGCGAGTTTCAGACGCCCGCAAGCTGTTGCGGGGTGAACTGTCGCTCCAACGTGTCTGGCTGGGTGAATAGAGAGGGCAGGTGAATGCGATGAACAGTCACGCACACTTCGAAGCTGATCCGGAACTGGACCAGCTGCTGGTCCACTGGCGGCAGCAAATGGATTGCGACGAAGCGCAATTGCAGCGGATGCAGGACGCCGTCACGAGCCAGCTGGCTGGGGGGAGTTTCTCAGGTGAGAGCATCACTCTCTCCAGCCAGCAGCGGGCCGCGTTGCCCGTCCCGCAGAGCCGCCCTCTGTTGGCACTCGTGCTGACGGTTCTGAGTCTGGCGATCGCTCTTTGGCTGCTCGACTCAACCCCCCAGGGGATCGCGGTTGGCAACCTCCCTGTGTTGGACACAGAAGTTTTCTTCACAGCTGAGGAGATCCGTCGTCAAGAAGAGTTGGTCTGCGAACTCGACCGGGTCTTTGAGCATCAACTGGTCGGTGTCCAGCAAAGAGGAGAAACGGTCTCGGTCGATCTGGCCGATGAATCGCTGACAACGGTCGAGTCTCCGCGACTGATCATGCGATTCGTGCTGCAACAGCGACTCGGAGACGGGGAATGGTCGACCGTGGCGCAGGAAGATGTCATCGGCCCGAAGGACAATCAGTTCGGCTTGCTGGGCGATGCTCAGCATGAGGTGGACTATTGGTCGCACCTGTTGCCCGATCGTACGCTCTGGTTGGAGTTGACGATCACGCAACCCGGGGGCGGGAATGTGCGTCGCTCCGGGCAGTATCAGCTGAATCATCCGGCCGAGGTGTGGGCTCAATCGTCCGAGGGCCGTCAGCGCCGCATGCTGGTCGTCTATGAGTTATTGAATCCCTGTACTCGCGGGGTGATCTGATGCGAACGCTCGTTCGAATAATCTGGATGGCCGTGGTGTGTGTGGCCGTTCCGCATGGGATGGCAGCGGACGATGCGCCGTTTGAATTCCGCCCGGGCCAGACCGACCAGTTTGCGGGCGCGACCTGCATCGTTCGAGTTTCGACGCCTGCTGCCGGGAAACCTCGAAACATAGTCTGGCTGCTGACCTCCGAAAGCCGCACGCTGGCTCAGGGGAATACCGTACTCAAGCCGGTGGAGAACATGGCAGCTGATTCAACTTTTGAGTTTCAGACGCCTGAAGTTGTGAATGGGGTTGTGCTGGATGTCACTCTGAGTTGCCACCTGGACGGATCGGGTACAGACGTCGTCTTGCCGCTTCGTCTTCGGGGGCCGAATCCCTTTGAGCATGTTCGCGAGACGCTTGAGAAGCATGAAATCGCCTTGTTTGACCCCGTCGGGAAAACTGCCGAGGCGCTGCGGGGTATGGAGGTCACCGTTCAGTCCGTTACCACGCTGCAAGAGGTCGACAAGGCCCCGCTGGTCATCCTCGGCGAAGGAGTCGAGTGGAATGATCGCCTGGCTGAACGGGCGGACGAACTCGCGCGGCAAGGGAAACTGATGCTCGTCCTGCGGCCGCATGATGAGTCGGCATGGCCGCTGAAGCTCTCGGCGGAGAACATGTCTCAATGGAAGTGTGTCTCACTGGCCGAAAGCGGACTGGTGCCCCAGAAGCTCGACATCCTGTTCTGGGGAACAGACGCGAATACGAAGGCCGGATGGGAATTGAAGATCAGTCGACAGAAACTGCAGCTCGTTCCGCAGAATGGCCCTCAGGTCTGGCAGATCGCCGAGTATCAAACGGTGAACCAGGGACGTTGTCTGTTCGCCGGCTTTCCACTGATTGCCCACTGGGACTCGTCGCCTGTCCCGCGGGAACTTCTGGCCCACGTTCTGATTTCTCGCCTCAAGTCACTCACCGCAGCATCTGCTGCCGAAATCCCCTAAGGAGTCACCATGTTCAAGGTTCCCTGTCTGGCTGTGTGTGCGGTGATGGCGCTGTTCATCACCGTTCAGTCAGCTTCAGCCGAAGACGATGCCAAGCTGCCGATCCCTGCGGCGATCTTGCCGTTTGAGGCCCGGGGCGATGTCAAAGAGGAAGCTGCTCAGGTGGCTGACCTGCTGTTTGCCGAACTGATCGCTTGCGATGAGTTGATGCTCGTCGAGCGTGAATCGATCGCAGCGGTGTTTGCCGAACTGAAGCTCAATCAGTCGGGGGTCGTGAAAGCCGACGAGGTGGCGCAGGTCGGTAAGCTCACGGGAGCGAAGCTTCTGATCAGTGGGTCGGTGTTGCAGGTTAAAGGCGACCTCTATCTGGTCGCGAAGGTGATTGGGACGGAAACGAGTCGCCTCTCCGGTGCCTCCGTCAAGGGGGCTGCGAACGCGGACTTGGGCGACCTGGTGAAGTCGCTCGCCGAAGAGGTCAAGTTGGTCGTTGCCAAGAAGTCCAACACACTGCTGCCCAAGGTGGTTGCCGAAGCCGATTGGCTGGCGGAGATGAAGAATCAATTGAAGGGAAAGAAGCTGCCGAGCATGACGGTGTCGATTGGTGAACGACATGTCGGTCAGACCGTGTTGGACCCTGCGGCACAGACCGAGTTTGAGCGACTGCTGACTGAACTCGGCTTCGAAGTCGTCGACAGCGAGAACGCCAACGCGGTGCGGGCGGATGTCATCATCAAGGGGCAAGCCTTGTCGGAATTCGCGACTCGCCGTGACGATCTCGTCTCGGTGAAATGCCGCGTTGAAGTCAAAGCGATGCAGCAGGCCGATGGAAAACTGTTGACCTCTGACGCCGAAACGGCCATGTCTGTCGGCCTCGCGGAACAGATCGCAGCCAAGTCGGGGCTGCAGGCGACCGCCCGGACTCTGATCGGTCGCGTCGTGACCAAGCTTGTCACCGCTCCTGAGGCACCCGCTCCTCAGCCTGCGGCTCCTGCGGCACCCGCTGCCGAGGCTGCCGTCGAGAAGTAGTGGTTTCTCTGGTTGCCTGGGGTTCTGCTTCGACGGACGTGAGTGGTTGTCAAGGTTTTGGAGAAGTTCCCATGGACTCCACGGTAGCTCGCACCTCTTCCCAGACCGTCCGTCGCCGCGTGTTGAGGTGCGTGGGGGGGCTGTTGATATGGGTGCTGGCAACGCTGGCTCACTGCGTACAGGCAGCAGAGACCGTCACGCTGCTCACGGCTCAGGAGACTGCGGCCGAGCAGAGAGTGCGGGATTTGCTGCTGGTCGAGCTTTCGACAGACGCGGGAATCGAACTCGTAGAGCGGACGAACGTTCGAGATCTGCTGCGCGAGCAGCGGATCTCGGCATTCGGTGACCAATCCGACAGCCTGCTGCTGGGCCGATTGCTGGGTGTCGATGCGTTCGTCGTCTGGGAAGGGGCTCGCGTCGACGACAATTCCAAGTCGAACTCTGGACGACTGATCTGTTTCGATGGAGCGACGGGTACGCGACTGGGAGACCACAGTCTGATTGGAGACGACGTCTCCCACCTGGCGCGTGATGCGGCTCGAGCGATTCGGGATGCACTCAAAAAGCGGACAGCGCTCAAGAACGCGGAGATCGCCCTTTTTTCGATCACATCGATTCGCAACGTCGATCTCCCCGCTGGCGAATACCACCGAGTTCCCCAGTTGATCGCACAGGTCGAGCAGGCCCTCATCGCGCAACCGGGAGCGGCGCTGCTCGAAAGAGAACGGCTGCGTTTCGTACTCCAAGAGCAGCAGCTGCCGCTGGCGACCGCACAAGCTCATCTGCTGGCTGCGACGCAATCGATCACGCTGGAGTTCTCACGCACCGCTAATAACGCGGTTCGCGTGACCTTGCGCATCCATCACCCGTTGGATGAGAAGCCGATCGAACTGGACTGGCTCCCGGGGGACGATGCAGGACTCGTGAAGTTGTCCGAGAAGCTCAGCCGCGTGCTGGCCACGGAAGGCCCTCGCTGGAGAGAGGCTGCCTCTTCGGGCCAGTCATCCGTGGCTCAAGAGGCCCAGCGACTGGAGTCGGAAGCTCGTCGATTGGACGCGATCCAGAATCCTTTCGGCGCGGCCGTGCGCTGGGAGGCCAGCTACCTGCTCGACAAACACGATCGGCGTCTGAGCATGCTCTTGACGTCCTTGCAGGGTTCCTTGGCTCGCTCCATGATCGACCCCATCACTCACACCAATTCCCTGCATCCCATGATTCATGAGTTGAACGGGATGCGGCGGACGAAGCCAGCTGCGGCGCCGCCTGCACCCGAGGAGATGTGGCTGCGAGCGATTGAAATCGCGGACTACCATCTCCTGCTCGCTGACGAGTTAGGCGATCATGCGGCTCATCCCCAATCTCCATACAACGAACTGATCTCGATGAGTTTCTTTCACTGGAATCTGGCCTATCTGAACTCCCACGATCATCCGCAGGCGATCCTCAAAGCCCGGAGTTATCTGGAGCGATTCGAGGCACTCTTGTTGAAGCGAAACGCGACCGATCAACCGGACCCCAAAGCGAAACTGACGGATTCTGAAAGGCGGGCGAGCGCAGCCTCGCTGAGGTTCCGCTTGTTCTGTGGAGCGAAACGCTATCTGTACACGGACTGGGAGTCGCAATTCCTGGAACTCGCTCGTGATCTCGATGCGGCAGATCACAGAATCCCGCCTCTCATTGAGGTGATGGAGGCACTCATCGACCTGAGTCCTGTGAGCCGTCAGAAGTTCTTTGACACGCTCGGTTCATCGTCGGGACGCCAGGTGGATCAACTCCCACTTCATTATCGCTATCTGCAACTCTGGTACGACGCCCATCACGGTCGCCCCGAACTCCAGCAGTCTCTGGATGACCGTGTGGGGCAGTTCGTGTCGGAAGTGACCGAGCAGATCTGCGATCCCAACTCCCCGGAGAGACAGATCCGATCCGGATATGGAATTGTGGTTTCTGGCGGACCGATCACGATTCCCGCTGGGTTTGGCCATGGGCTGTCGCTGATCTCGGATGCCCTGGAGCTCCCTGGCGTCCGTTCGCAGAGCCAGAGACGGATCGCCGTATTTCGCGAACTGGTCAAGCACAATTTTGTCGATGCTGAATTGATTGACCGACAGTTGCAACCGCAGAACTCGGAGCATCGGCAGCTGCTGGAGCAGGCCCTGCAGGTCATGGAGAGCGACGGTTCCGGTTACAAAGAAGAGGACCGAGTTCGTCTGATCGCCGCCATTCGTACTCGCCTCTCCGGCGCTCCGAAGACTACCAGCCTCGAACGACGGCTGAAGCTCATCTATCCCCCGCCTGGACGCCCCGTCGCAGACACCCGGATCATTCACGCGCTGCCGACTCCGTCTGAGACTCTTCTCTTCACTCGCAGGCTGGATCGCCAGCGGGCGGCCTGGATCGTGGAGGTGTCGGTGATCGAGCCGGGAAGTCCACCGAAGCTGCGGGGGACTTATGCCTTCCCACAGAAGATCGTGACGGAGTTCGAAGCGAAGCTGCCGACTCTGGGATTCCAAGGCAATCGTCCCCTCAACTTTTTCGAGCTGTCGATTTCGACCGCTCTTCCTGTTGTTGATGAGAAGCATTTCTTTCTCCCCACGCCTGGGGGAGGGATTCTCGTGTTCCCCAGAAACGGCAACGCCGCGTACGTGATCGATGAAGCTGCTGGACTTCCCTCGAACTGCGTTCAGGCTCTCGCAGTGGTGCAAGGAACTCTGTACGCGTGGGTTGGGCTGCAGGGCGTGGGCGGGAACAACATGGTGGCCATTGATATCGCCTCGAAGAGAGTTCGCACGCTGGTCTCCACGGAGCAGGAAGAGAAAACCACGCCACTCAACAGCTTACCCGGCGGACAGTGCCTGGGTATGGTCAAGTCGCCGACGGACGATGCGGTCTATCTGCTGGTTTCTGCGTACACGGACAAACGAAATGGACTGTGGATGATGGACTGTCAGACCTCGAGATTTCGCTCCGTTTACACGTCGGACTACTTTATCAGCGACTGGTTCATGCTCGATGGAGATCAAGTCGTGTTTGGGAAACGGGGGCTTAACTTTGGCAAACCGGGTTTCAAGGGCGGAGGACAGCCTTCTGATCGATTCTCTGACGTAGTCACTGTGAATTGCAGTACCAATCAGTGGGAGGAAGTTCCGATCCCGAAACTCGTGGAGGATCGGTTTCTCCCGTTGTGGAAGAACGAGGAATACACGTTCTGGTTCTTTCCTCCGTCCCATCAATTCACGATTGAGAAACGGTCGACCGGAGTTCTCATACCTTGTCAATTCTTCAACCGGCGGTCGGATGAGCACCTGAAATGGACGCACCTGCTGGATAATCAGGAGACTCTCTTGCTGTATAGCACTCAACGAGTCTGGACTGCCAAGTTAATCGACCTGCTTCCCTCCGAGAACTCCCTGCCTGAGTGAGTCAATATGCGAGCCCCACTGAGCCAGAGACCGAACCAGCACACCATACACACGGCCACCGTGAAGGTCGGTCTGCTGGTCGCAGTCTGCCTGCTTTTCCTTGTGACTTCGGTCAGCGGTCACGAATTCCGTGGCAAATCTCGTATCGCTTCGTTCCGTCTGGCCCGGTAAATTTCCCCCGGTCAAAAGGAGGACGGGCCATGGACGGCCGCGTGGTTTCAGTTCTGCCTGCCTCAGCGGCGACTTTGTTCGTGCTGGTGGCGCTGGGTCTCGGATGTCGATCTCCGAAGCTGCCAATCTTGGAACAGCAGAATCTCGGGGTCATCTACGACACCGCGATGGAAGAGGAAATTCGCAGCGGCAAGGCCCATCAGCTGGTCCTCGACACTTATGGTCCGTACGTCGATACGCTGGCCGAACCGGTGGCTGTCGTTAGCTGGCAGGAGCAGATCGTCGCCTGGGAAGTTTTCGCCGCGACGAACCGGGGCTGGTACGAAGATCCGGGCGATCCGGTGGCGGCCAATCGGGTGCTGGACGAAACCCAGTACGGTCGGTGCCTGGTCGATGTCCCCAAACGCCAGCGCGGCAAAGAGGTCCAGCCGGAGTCGAGTCGGACGGGGATCAAGCTGGCCTCGGACTCATCGCAATCGGCCAGCGGTTCCGATCCGGTGTCGGTTGCTCATGTGGAATCGACTTTCCTCACCAAGGACGAGTACTTCGAGGGAGTCAATCAACAGCTCGCACGCTCGCGGCAGCACGATCTACTGCTGTTTGTTCACGGGTTCAACGTCAGTTTCGAAGCGGCAGTCACGCGGGCGGCCCAGCTGGCGTTTGACATTCCGTTCAATGGAGCTGTGTGTGCCTACTGTTGGCCGACGCAGGGCGGGGTGAGCAACTACAGCTCGGATGAACCGATCAATCAGGCCTCAGTGCAGCCGTTTCTGACGTACCTGAAGGCTCTGCGCCGGGCCGTGCCTGCCGATACGCGGATTCAGATCGTGGTTCACAGCATGGGCAATCGCATCGTGATGGAGGCCCTCGACCGGTTGCCGACGCCGCGCGATGAGAAGCCGTTCAGCCAACTGGTGCTGTGTGCCCCCGATGTCGGCCTCGGCGACTTTCAGAAGTGGGCACCGGGAGTCGTTGAGCAGGTGGATCGCGTGACCCTGTATGCCAGTAACGGCGACAGCGCACTCATCGCCTCCAAGGGGCTGCACGCCGAGACCCGCGCAGGAGATGCGGAGGACCCTGTGATTACACCCGGGATCGAAACGATCGACTGCAGCCGACTCGACACCGGCTTCATGGGGCACAGCTATTACGGCAGCAACGAGCAGATGCTGACCGACCTGTTCATGCTACTCAAGGAAGACAAATCCGCTGACCAACGGCCCCACTTGAAACTCAAGCGGGCAGGGCAGGGCGAGTATTGGGAATTTGCCGGAACGGCCGGACGGCTCTTCTACAACTGGCACTTCGACGAGCCTACCACCGAGACGCCAGGTCATTGAGCCGGACGACGGGCAGGGCCGGGTAGGCCGCGCGTCCCTGCTGAGGAGCATCCGTGATGCTGCGACGGTGCGGCGGGACATAGTCGCGGGACAGCGGATCGTCGAACCGGGACTTCAGACCCCAGATCTGCGCCAGCGAGTCCTGGTACAGAAGTATCCACTGGTCCTGATGAGCCTCCATCGTCAGGACCGTCGACTGCTGCTTGCGAGAGATCACGAACAGCTCCGGGCTGCAATGGGTCAGAGCCTTCTCCGGATTGATTGGGCCAGAGCGGGGACTGCGATAGCGTGGACCTTTGTAGTTCTTGCCGAAGATGAAATCGAAATAGATATCCACGGTCTCGGGCGAATAGCAGGTCGTATACCGGCCATCGATCGCCACGGTCGAGCGACTGAGCGGGTCCGGCTCCTGAGCGAAACAGGCCAGGGCGTACTGCGCCCAGTTGAAGGTCACCACCGTCCGGCCGCGCAGGTGCTCGTCTTCCATGAACTGCATGGCGCTGACCGGATAGTACGAGCGGTCCACATCGACCCGCACCAGGGACGGAGCCGTCAGCCCACCGATAAACGAGATGGCCAGCAGCATCCCGGCGATCGCCCACTTCACAAACTCGGCCCGCAGGGGAGCTGGCTCGGTCGGGGTGTGCTGGAAGATTCGTTGCCAGGCTGAATTCAAGTACGGGGGAATCCAGAGTGCCACCAGGATCGCCAGGAAAGTCAGGTGCCGGACATGGCTGACCGCCTGCCATCCAACGAGCAGCAGAATCGTCATCTGCGTGAAGTCTTTCGGCAGAGGCGACAGGTAGAACGAACCGATGGTCACCAAGGCCAGAATCCCAAACACAGCACCGTCGGTCGAGAACAACGTGATCGGCTGCCAGTCGCTGATCTCAGGCTGGGCATGACCGATGGCATTGAGCATCCACTTATGGAGTTCCAGGTAGTACGGCGTGGCACATGTTCCGAGCAGGGCCACCAGGCACATCAGCGCGAACCGGATAATGCGTCCCTCAGCTCCCCAGCCCCACTGGCACGAAGCCTCAATGCTGCGAAACACCAGATAGGCCCCGAAGACCGCGACTCCAGCGGCAAAGCTGCCGTGCGTGTTGGTCCAGATCGCGAAGAACGGAAACGCCAGCCACAGGCAGCGCATTCGCTTCCAGTGGTAGGCCACTCCTTCGTGATCGAACTTCGGCAGGGCCTGCCAGGGACGCAGGTTCCAGCGCCCTTCCCAACCTTCAAAGATCCAGGAGAGCGACACAATCATCAACGTAAAGAGTGTGTAGCCCAGTATCTGCGGTCGGAAGTGCCAGTGAAACGCCAGCCCATGAGCCGCCAGAATCGCACAGGTTCCCGCCACTCCCCAGCCGACCTTTTGCCGTCTGGCTTGAAACAGGATCAGTCCCAGGACCGTCAGACTCAATGCAAACTTGCCGAGGGCCAGACCGACAGGTCCCAGATTCATCTCGACCCAGGCGCTGAGCAACTCGGCCAGATTCTCGTGGTTGATCCAACGGAATCCGATCGAAGTAAACGAGCCCGTCGTTGTGGCTGCGAGTTTGCCGTTCTCAATCCATTCCCGGCCGTACAGTGAATGGCCCCACAGATCGGGGTCGGCAATATTCATCGCCATCACCGAGCTGCCAATGGCCAGGATCAAGGCGATCCAGGTCCGGCGGAGCCAGGTGAGCTGGGCCTCGCTGGCCGCTTGATCGCCGGCGGCAGAGACCGGTTGTGCGGGAAATGCGGTGCTCATGGGATGTCACAATGGGGGCGATTGTCCCGTCCATGCAGTTCCGACATCCATGTGTACGAACCGCCCTGTCTCAGCCTAGCTCACAAACCGTGAGAAGACAGGAGTCCGTTGATCCTGCGTGCCCGCAACACCCCATTCGGCGGGTTATGCCGAACAGCTTGAGACACTTTGCGCTCACATCGAGGGATGGCGCTCAAATTCGCGAGGAACTTCCTGCAACCGCAATTATTCCGCAGGTGGGATCAGCATCTCGGGGCGGTCCAGAACGAGATAATGCCCGTGATCCGCAGTCACGATCAGCAGCGACTCGTCCCAGTTGCTGTGTGTCTCGACCCAGTCGGTAATGGTCTTGACGGCCCGGTCTCCGCTGAGCGTGGCCCCGATCGAGGTGTCGATGTTGTTGTCGTGGTTGGCCCAGTCGACATCGCCCGCTTCGACCATCAGCCAGAACCCCTTCTCACGCTTCTCCAGCACGGTCAGGGCTGCCGTAGTCATGTCGGCCAGTGTCGGGTTCTCGGCAATGTCCAGCGGCGAGTATTTCTCGGCCTTCTTGGTGCGTCCCAGCGTCGGCACATAGTCCCCATCCGCCGTCTGGAACGGCAGGTGCCCGGTCGAAACACCAAAGTACCCGAACAGTCGCTCCTGCTTCATGGCTGCGGTTTCTGCAGCCTGTTGCAGCAGATCCTTGCCGATCGTTCCGGAGGTCCGCACGGCAACGCGATACTGGCCGCCGTTCTCGACGTTGACAGCTTTCAGGTCCGCGTCCGTCAGATAGATGTTTCCTTCGACAAAGTTGTCGCCCTGAGCTTCTTCCTTGGGATCTCGCTTGCGGTTGTGGCCGTACCCAGCCCCGATCAGGACATCGACTCCCGGCAGCGGCCGCTCGGGGTGGCTGATCGAAGGCAGCCCCAGCAGGTCCCGCGTCAGGTCCTGGAAGTCGTCGCGATCGACGTTGTGAGAGTACGCAGCTGCGGGCGTGGCGTGGCTGATCGGGACGCTGGTGACCACCCCGACGAGGTAGCCGGCTCGCTGGGCTTCGTGCCCGATCGTCAGGACTTTGGCCCCGGCAGCGTCGACGTTGACGGCGTTGTTATAGGTCTTGAGGCCGGCGGTCATGCTGGACGCCGAACTCGACGAGTCGGTGTAAGCATGCACCGGCGGCGTAGTCTTGTTGCGCGAGGTCGGGTACTCGTTGTTGGGAGCCTCGGCCCAGGGAGTCCGCCCGCCGAGTGCCGGAGAGTACCCGCCGCGTAGCGTGCCGCCGGGGTTCGTCACGGTCTGCTTGTTCACATCGACCTTGGTCCCGGTGTTGTGCGGGCTGGTCACCATGAACCCGAACTGGGTGTTGCCTCCAGCGGTGTAGTCCAGGAAATGCAGCCCGGTCCCACGGCCCGAGTCATAGGCCACTTTCCGCGTTTGATAGATGGCAGCTGCGCGAGTCGTCTGCCAGTCCATGCCGTCAAACACGACCAGGAAGATGTGCTTGCGACCGGCCAGCAGCGCGGCCTTCTGAATCTCATAAAGATTGGTCTGATCCATCCAGTCCGCCGTCGGATCGACCGTCAGCTCAGGCAGGTAACCGTACATCGCCCGGACCTTGGCTGCATCGCGGTAGGGACTGGCGTCGCCCATGTAACTCGTGAGGTCGATCCCTTTTCCGGCCCCGCGGGTCCCAAAGGCATAGACCGGAATCAACCGGTTGGAGTGCGTTCCCCACTCGATGTAGTTGTCGGGGGTTAATCCCCAATGTCCTAGTGGAGAGGCTCCGGCCTCGACGGCGGAGCGTTGCAGCAGACGAATGTAGTCTCCCGCTTCTGTGGGGATCGAAGAAATGAGGAAGAGCAGAGTCAGCAGAAGACGTTGCATCATCACCGCGCGCCATGAACCGAGAGGTCGTTCTGGCGTTCAGTATCGCCCATACTGGCCTTTCAGCCAACCCGGCCTGTGATCCGGACGTGAAAAACCGATGAGCATTTAGAGAAGCGACTGAATGATTTCAGTCACTCGTTTCGAAGCGTCCGGGTGAGCCAACTGCTGAATCGCCAGCCCCAGCTGAGTGGTCTGGGGGCTCGTCGAGGCGAACAGGTCGCTCAAGTGGCGCGCGGTGTCCGTCGGGGTGTCCGACTGCAGCAGGAGCCGGGCCGCTCCTCGATCTGAGTACCAGCGTGCGTTGGCCGTCTGATGGTCACGAGCAGCCGATGGGAGCGGGACCAGGATTAGCGGAGCCCCCAGGCACGCCATCTCGGCCAGCGAGGTCGCTCCCGCGCGGGCGATGATCACCGTAGACTGACGATAGAACTCTTCAGGGTCGCGGATGAAGTCAACCGCACGGATCTCGCAGAACTCGCCCAGAGATCGGTACCGCTGCTCGAGATTTGCCTGATCCGCGGTGCCCGTCTGGTGCGTGATTTTCCAACCTAGGAGCGAGTCGGGACGGGACATCACCCAGGTCGCCACAGCTTCGTTCAGATGCCGCGCCCCCTGGCTGCCTCCGAGAATGAGCAGCTGTCTGGAGTCGCGGACCGTGTTCGAAGGGACAGTCAGAGCGGAGCGGACTGGATTGCCCGTGATCTGAATTGCGTCCGGTCGCGTCGGGAGCCAGCTGCGGGTTTCGTCGAAGCTCAGGCAGATGCGAGAAGCCCAGCGGGCGAGCCAGGCATTGGCCCGGCCCGGGATCAGGTTCTGCTCCAGCAGGACGACCGGGATCTTGGCCCGGATCGCAGCCCACACAACCGGGGCACTCGCAAAGCCTCCGCAGCCGACCACGACCGTTGGCCGGACGTCGCGAACCAAATTGCGAGCGGACTGCCAGCTCGACCAGCTGTGACGCAGCACGGTCCAGGGTTCCCTCCAGACGCGCGACGGAGAAACGGACGGCATGTGCCAGATCTGGTGCGGGGAGCCCGCGAGAACTGTTTGATCGATCGGCTTTTCTGAAGCTGCGATCCCGATCTGGATCGTAGCGTCTGCCGCCAGCAGTTCCTCTGCGACGGCTAGAGCGGGGAAAAGATGCCCTCCCGAACCTCCGGCTGCGAAGAGGACCGTGGGTGCCGGCATGGGCGGGCTCACACCGGCTTCTTTTCCGAAGTCCCGGCGCGGAACTTCTGGAACTTCACCCAGACTGTCCCGCTGTCATCTTTCTTCACTTCCAGAGTATCGAGGTCACGCGGCGGGATCTCGTTGTTCCGCGTCCCATCCACATTGAAGGCACTGTCATGGCACGGGCAGACGTACTTCTGGTCCCCGTCCTTGTACTGCACTGTACATCCCAGGTGCGGACAGCGGGCGTTGAAGCAGGAGATTTCCCCGGATTCGCTGCGCGACAGGTAGACTGAGCCGATCTCGGTCTGAGGGAACTTGTTCCAGGCATCCTGCAGATCGGCGATCACCTTGAAGGCTCGCGGCGTGCCGTCGCTGGGCAGTGATTCGAGCTTGGTGATCGGCAGAAATCCTTCCCCCATCTCTCCCACGGGAGTCGTCGAATCCGCAGCCACTTTCGATCTCAGCAGCGGGTCCAGAAAGTAAGCTGCCCCAATACAGGCCGGGACAGCTCCCGCAATCGCTCCAGTACCGGCTGCTGCGGCTTGAACCATGAAGCTGCGGCGCGGCTGATCAGACTGGTCGGGAGAGTGGCTCATGGGAGGACCTCGTGACGCGGCGGGAGGAAGAGGCGGGCTCTTATCGTCCCGTCTGGACAGGTCAGATGTCAAGGTGCGGGGATCTGGGGCAGGGTGCCGCACTGTTTCACAGTGGGCAAGTTCTCAGTTGTCAGTTCTCAGTCAGCAGAAGATTCTCCAGTGTGAACAAGTGCGTTTCCGTGAACTGTAGTGCGAGACGCGCTTGGAAAACTCTCTGGCACCCGATGCGTTTACGATGGAAGATCACTCGCGTGGCGAGAACCCTCACCCCCAGCCCCTCTCCCGGGGGGAGAGGGGAGCCAGAAGCACTGGGCATGGATGTTAGCGGTGTTCGACGACTTGCTGGGCGGTGTACCGGACTTTGGGGAGCTGGGCGTACTTGTCGGTGCTGGCCCGGAAGCCAGCGGCACACGCGACGCAGGTCGCGTACCCGCTCCCCTTCAGGCCCAGGATTTCGTCGTACTTGGCGGGCACGATCCCCTCCATCGGGCAGGTGTCGACACCCAGCAGGGCTGCACTGGTCATGAAGTTCCCCAGGGCGATGTATGCCTGGCGGATGGCCCAGTCGTGCTGCTGGCTGGCGCTGAGGCCCTTGACGATGCCGCCTTCGATCATCTTCTTGAGCGGGTCGACGGCGGACTTGTCGATCTGACGGACCTCGGCGATTCGCTCGACATAGGTCTCGACGTCGGATGTGGTGACCTCCGTGCGAACGGTCAACACCACGAAGTGCGAAGCATCGGCGACCTGCCGCTGGCCCCACGAGTGGGGCACCAGCCGCTCTCGCAGTTCGGCGTTGCCGCTCAGGATGATGAACTTCCAGGGCTGCATGCCGTAGGACGAGGGGGTCAGGACCAGCGACTGCTCCAGTGCGGCCCAGACCTCGGGGGCGATCTTCTGCTGAGGATCGAACTGTTTGGTGGCATAGCGCCACTGGAGTTGCTGAATGAGGGATTCGGGTGAAGTGGTGGCCATGGATTGTGCGAAGTCGGGAGACTGGGTGCGGGAAAGAGTCGGTCGCGGCATCTTAGCGAACCTCTCGCGCGGGACCACCGCACCGGAGTGAGTTAGACTGCTCCCTATGCTGCCTTCAACGCCTCCTGCCGCCCCGTTCATAGTCTGTCCGCGCTGGACCTGGTATCGCGGTCAGTTCGTGGCTGGGCTGCGAGTGACGATGCAGAACGACCAGATCGTCCGCATCTCGACGCAGCGGCAGCCGGGCGAGATCGATCGCAGCGACCTGCTGCTGCTGCCAGGCCTCGTCAACGCCCATACGCACCTGGAGTTCAGCAGCCTCGATCGCCCCATCCGGCACGATGGCACGTTCGCGAGCTGGATTCGGGCCGTGGTGCAGTGGCGCCGCGGGCAGACGGAGGCGGACCATCTGTCCGCCCTGCAGCTGGGGCTGAGCGAATCGGCTGCGGCCGGAGTTGTCGCTCTCGGAGAGATCAGCACCCGCAGCCAGCAGGTCCTTCTCGGTGACGCCCCGTATCAGGTCAGCTTTCGCGAGGCACTGGGGCTCGCCGAAGCGGCCGTGCTCCCGCAACTCGAATTGGCCCGTTCGCATCTGGGGGCCTCAGCCGATCCCGTCAGCTCCCGACCGGGACTCAGCCCGCACGCCCCTTACAGCCTGCATCGTGATCTGTTTCAGGGGATCGTCGAACTGGCACAGTCTCACCGCTGTCCGCTGGCGATGCACCTGGCTGAGACGGAGGAGGAGCTGGAACTGCTGCGAACGGGCACAGGTCCGCTGGCAGATCTGTTCGCGGAGTGGGGCTTGTGGCGGGTCGGGCAGACGGCTCCGTTCCGCAAGCCGATTGACGTTCTCCGGGCTCTTCGTGAGCTGCCGAACGTTCTCGTAATTCATGGGAACTATCTGGACGCTGAGGAACTCGACGATCTGACGGGTCGCGACAACTTCACGGTCGTCTACTGCCCGCGCACGCACAGCTACTTTGGTCACCGACGTTATCCCCTAGCCGAGCTGTTGCGACGCGGCATTCGCGTGGCCCTGGGGACCGACAGCCGGGCCAGCAATCCGGACCTGAACCTGCTCTCTGACCTGCGTCACGCGGCGCAGCTGCACTCGGAGATCGAGCCGAGTGCCTGGATCGAGATGATTACGCGAAACGGAGCGAGCGCTCTCGGGCTGGGAGGGGGCTTGGGAATGATCGAAGAGGGAGCGAGCGCTCGGCTGTGCGAGCTGACCACTCCCGCAGGAGTGACCGACCCGCTGGAGGTCGTACTCGACAGTGGACAGGTTCAGTCGTCCAGGCCACGGTCATCGACCATTTCCAGCTCAAGCCCTCCGGTCCATTGAGCGACCCTGTTATAGGGGATTGATCCCAGGATGCCTGATACAAATCCGACGATCACCATGATGACTGGAGCGGCCAGAATGAACATCCCGGCGACGACCATGGGTGACCCATTCATCCCGTACACCCGTCCCATCTGACGGTGAACCACGGCGGAGACCACGGCGATGTAAGCACTGAGGATGACCCCGGGTACCAGATACATGCAAGCGAGAACCTTCCCCGCTGCCAGCGGATCGATCCGCTTCAAAGTGAATCGAGTGAGCATGACGTTTCGCCCTGACAGAGATGGGGAGCTATCGCTCCCGAGTTCAGTCAGGATTGTGGTGAGCGCACCGATGACCGAGCAACCCTAATGG
Organism: Planctomycetaceae bacterium; assembly: GCA_044337025.1. Taxonomy (GTDB): domain Bacteria; phylum Planctomycetota; class Planctomycetia; order Planctomycetales; family Planctomycetaceae; genus TH-plancto1. Next base: position 50,049 of record JBIIOI010000020.1, on the reverse strand, counting down.
CTTACGGCCTTTGATCGAGGCGGCGGGCGGGCACGTTATGGTGCCAGGTCGATCTCAATCTTCTGATCGATCGGATCGGTGATCTCACCCCTTGGAATCACTAGGCGGCCCGAGTAATGCCCAGCCTGCAGGTCTTTCGGCGGATTGAACCGCAGGGTGATCGTCTCGCCGGGCAGGACCCATTTGCCGAATCCTCCACGGAGTTCAAACGTCGTGCCAGCTTCGTTCCCGAGGGTCAACATCCCCTCGATCGCAGCGTGTCGCTCTCCGGTGTTCTTGATCGCTGTGACGAAGGCCGGGATCCCGTGTTCGGTATCCCAGACCAGCTCCCCGCCCTCCAGGGCCGGCTGCGTTATGGTTCGGCCCAATCCCGCGATCAGAACCGGAGCCAGTTCGGTGGGCTCTGCTCCGTCACGCGTCGTCTTGATCCGCAGTCGACCATACCTGGTTGAGTTGGTGTCGGTACCCGCTGAGAGCGTGATCGAGACTTTGCGCGACGTGCCGGGAGGGAGCGTGACCTGATTCGGTCGGACGACGGCCCACTCCAGCCCCTGTCCCTCAAGCGTTTCCGGAATAACGTCAATGACAGCTGGATGTTCTCCATCATTGGTGAGAGTCAGCGACTCGACCCGGCTGCCACCGCGCTGCAGCGACAGCTCCAGCTGGGAGGGAGACGCCAGGATTCCCGGTCCCGCGACCACGGTCGCGATCCCCTGGGCAGGGTACTGACCATCCTGCACAGCCACGGGGAATCCGGACTTGAGCAGTATACGGTTGTCATTGAGCAGCGAGGTCTCGATGTAATACTGGCCGGGGAAGATCGGCTTGGGCAGAGGGCTTTCGACCTTGATGCGAGCCCCTCCCAGAATGCGGGCTATGTATCGATCCGGCAGGTCCATGTTGGCCCGCACCGGCATTCCGAGTGGGAAGGTGGGCCGCTCGTCGCTCTCTTCGCTGTTCCGAATCTGCATCCGGGCTCCGAACTCAATCGGCCCCTTTGTCGGATTGGTGATGTAGGCCCGGGCGACGGGGATGCCGTTGACCTCGACCAGTTCGGCAGACTCGACCAGCAGTTTGGCAGCGCTCTCGGCTCGCACGCCTTGAACGGTGATGTCAGCTCGCAGGAGATATTGAGTGATGAACTTGATCCGCACACGCGGCCCCTCTTGCGGAGCCTCGTTCGGCTTGTCCTTGAGCTGTCCTGCATCGCGGACCAGCAATCCAAAGGTGTGGAACGTCGAGTTGTCGTCCGGCACCCGCAGCTTGGCGGTGATCGTGAACGACTCCTGCTTGCCGACCGAGACGGTGGGCGGCGAGATCAGCTGGAGCTCCTCGGGCGGGGGAACCTTGGAGTTCGGGAAGATGCCGCCGTTCTCGTCCTGGGTCAGTGCGACCGGACGGATCTCAAGCTGGACGGGGTCGCCCTCACTGGTGATCTTCCATTCGACGGTCAGCACCTTGCCGCGGCGGGCTTCGATGCGGTTCACGATGGGATCGATACTGAACGCCGGGGCGACCTGTTCCGTGATCTTGACGCTCTTGCCCACCGGTGCTGGTGCTGCGGGGGCTTTCGGAGGCGGGACCTGCTGGGCCTGGACCGGGATTGAAAGCAGGCAGCCGCTCAGCAGGGCGAGCAGAAATCGCAAATTCCGGGGCATCGTGAGCTTTCGGTCAGCTCCGTCCCTGGAGAGGCATTGGCGCGTTCCCTTGCGCCCGGAATCCCAGAAGATGTCGGGTGAAAACACTCGAGTGGATGACTCGAATTCAATCACCTGGAACGACTCGCAAATTCGGAATCACGGGTGTCGCGGCTTCCATCGCTGGAACCTCCGCAGGGGGCGCCATCGGAGTCGCCGTGACCGGCACTGCCGGGAAAGTCGTCAGAGGCGTACTGCCTTCGGGAAGCGGGCACGACGAGGGCTGGGCCGTCGGCACGACGATCTTCGGCGAGATGAAGATTACGACTTCGGCGTCTTGCTCCTGGCGTTCAATCTTGCGAAACGCCCGCCCGATCCCCGGGGCTCGGCTGAGAACCGGAATCCGCAGCTCGCGCTCGACCATCTGGCGACCAACCAGTCCTCCAATGGCGATCGTCTGGCGGTCTTTGACCTGCACTGTCGTCGTGACTCGCCGGCGGTTGATGATCGGGAAGGGGTTGTTCGTCAGGTCCTGGGACGAGTCGATCGTGCGGATGTCCTCGCTGACCTCGGCCTTTTCGATCACGACCTGGACGTTGTCGCCGCGAATCGTCGGAGTCAGGGTCAGGCTGATGCCGGACTCGACCTTCTCGATATCCTGACGGAACAGGAACTGGTTGTTGCCCTGCTGAATGCTGAAGAAGGTGTCGCGGGCGATCGAGATGTCGGCCTTTTCGCCATCCTTCGCCATCACGCGGGGGGCCGCTCGGATGGAGACGTAACCCTCTTTCGCCAGCAACTTGACGAACGCCGAGGTCACGGCGAAGTCATCAAAGGCGTTGTTGGCTCCATTGGGACTGGCTGCCCCATTGAAGGCCAGGCCGGTCATACCGACATTGAAGGCGTCGACCCCCTGGACCTTCAGAATGTGGTTCCAGTCCATGCCGAACTGCAATCCCTTGTCGGGCTGGACGACACAGACCACAGCTTCGATCATGATCTGCGGCACGGGCTGATCGGCATTTTGCAGCTGGGACAGGATCTGCTGAGCCGCATCGTGCGGAGCCTCGATCACGATCAGATTGCGTTTCTCGACATTCCGGACGAACGGCGTATGCCGACTGGGAAGCAGAGCGATCAGTTCTTGCGCGGACAGATGATTCGGTCGGAACTCGATCGATTCGGCGATCATCGGAAACAGATTCGAAGCTGGGTCGTTCGAGCCGATCAGGTAGCGGTTATCCTTGAAGCGATAGACGAATCCCAGCGGTAGCAGCAGCTTCTGCAGGGCCTGCTCGAAGGGCTCATCGGTGATGGTGCAGGAGACTTCGCCACGCACCGTGTCATCCAGCACGACGGAGGCCTGCACCTGATTGGCGATCACCTGGATCGCTTCGCGGACGTCGGTCTGTTCGAAGGTCTCCGAGACGCGCACTGAGTTCGAGGCCGGGACCACGCCGGAAGGGGCGGTCGCCGGAGCTGAGTGCAGGACCGGAGTCACCGTCCCCGGGGCTCGTGCAGCGGGCGGTGGCGGATCGGGCAGGGGAGGAGCCGGTGGCTGCGCGGGCGGAATCGCGGGGATCCCGGTTCCGGAGGGTACCGGCTGCAGCTGGGGTGGCTGCTCTGCGGGGGCCTGATAGGTTGGCAGATTCGGATCACCCGGCGGCGGGCTGGCCGTGGGGGGGGGGACGAGACGACCTCGTGCAATTCGGGTCGCAGCGGGTGATCGAACCCCAGATTCACCTCGGGCTTGGCAGCGGCTTGGGCCTCGTAGTAGAGCTCTTCGATCGTTTTCGGTTGAGGCGGCGGAATTCGGGCGAAGGTCCGGCACCCGGTGAGTGCCAGGAATGCGCAGGCCCACCAGGCCGCGCTGGCGCGCGGCTTGTGGACGAGCTGATCCTGTCGCTCGAGGGGGGCCAATTCGTTGTCCTTCAGAACCCTTCGGTGATCGTGCCGATCACCGTGGCTTCGTAGATTCCATCGCCCAGCAGCGGTTGCTCATGGCCGAGAAAGGAGACGGTGATCCCGGCTTCTCCATTGCCGCCTTCGGAGCCTGCAGCCACCGTCGCGGTGGTCTGGCCCTGAGCCACGCGCGTTCGAGCGACCGGGATGAGAACCGTCCAGTTGTCGCGGTTGCCGCGTCCCAACATGCGGAGATTGAGTTGCGAGTCGACCTGGGATGCCGGGTCGTTCCGTTTGCGAAAGGGCTCGATCGTCCAGACGGCGTAGGTCGGGCCGAAGGGACGAGGGGCCGTGATGGGCCAGTCCTGTTCTTCGAAGATCGCAGGCTGTGATGGATTGTTCAGCGTGAGATTCTGCGACTTGCCCTTGGCCCGGATCTTGGGGGGCTGATCAGCGAGTGCAGGAAACGCAGCGCACAAAAACACAAAGACAGCCCCAGCGACTGCGAACAGTCGCCCAAGGCTGCCTTGATGTGTAGTCGTTCGCCAGTCCATGCGAGCGGATCGTCCTTGAATCGAAGTCAGTTCGAGGTCACGGTGCCTTCGACGACCGTGACGTAGTCGCCTTCCAGAACTTCGGCGATGTTGACGGTCAGGAACTCAACACCCACGGAGAACGTGGCGCGACCGACGTTGTTCGAGCTGGCACCGACCAGGGCTTCCCCGTCGCCGCCGGCATAGTTCGTCGTGTCAGAGGTCGTTCCCAGGGTCCAGGTGGCTGGTCCCGAGTTCGAGGTCAGACCCAGGGTCAGGCGGGCATCCCGCTTGAAGTTGGTGTCCGTGGTGTTGGTGAAGGCTTGCAGCGTCTTGAACGTCACAGCCACACCGGGACGAACGTTCCCCTTCACGTCCCACCCTGTGAGGGGAAGGCCAGTGTCGCGCTCGAATCGGGCAGCGTCGCAGTGACGTTGGCCGCACCGAGGGCATCAATCGTGATCCGCTGGGGGACGTTGACCGTGAACTGCTGCGAATCGGTCGCCGTGTAGGCAACCTGAGCGCTGACCAGCAATGCACCCACTCCGAACAGGCTCCACAGAAACTTCTTCATCTCTCGGCTCTCTCTCTGTTGTTACGCTGCACGCGTCGAAGAGGAGATGCACTCGAAAACGAGAAGTTCCACTCCCGTTATCGGCACTCAAACCCGACGCAGATCAGCAAATCGGTACGATCCGAACACACCTCCCAAACTGCCGAAACCACCGCTCTCACCCGGTGTTTCACGCAGATTGGCGTGATTTCCACTCACGATCAAAACCTACGACACGGGGAATCGGGGTCAAATTTTTTTGGTGCAATTCGCTCAAGTGTCAGTGTTTGAGGCAAGCGGGCAACGTATCAGGGGGCCACGTTCCCTTTTCGCAAACGGAGGATCGCGAAACCAGTTCGGCTTGCACGGATTGGAGCGGCTACGACACGTCGCGAAGCTCTTGGAAGATGACATGGGCGGGACGCCCATGCTACGCAGCTTCGGCCGACTCACGCAGCGCTACGAAAGCAAATACGCATAACCCGGCGGCCAGCCACAGCACCCTCCGCCGCCAGTCCCCCGAGACCGATAAGGCCCTCAGGGCGGGGATATACCACGGGACGACCAGCGGCAGATTCGGAGCCTCGACATCGCTGGCCAGCAAGTCGCCGGGAGAGAAGTCCCCAGCCGCCAACTCTTTGCGGAACTGAGCGTCGTACTCCAGCGAGTGAGTTACCTTTTCCAGCTGTTGAATCTGCCGCTCGATCCGAACCAGCTGTTGCTGTCGATCCAGAGTCGCCAGGTGCATGGCATGCCACTCGACCACACGGGGAGCCAGCGAGACCGAAGCAAATAGAGTTGCACTGGAGAGCAGGCTCATCCAGAACGCCAGCGGGACCAGGATGCTGCGCTGCGGCTCGGCGGGTGACTCGATCATGGGAATTCGGTCACCGGAGCGTGACATCGACCCGGGTCCCAATCGGCAGATCTGGCCACAGCTCGCCGGTCTGCTCGACATGCACGATGATCAGGCTCTCGGCCCCGTGCGAGTTCTTGTCGGTCGGAATTGCCTGTGGAGCAATCCGCTCGACTTGGCCCGTTCGCAGGGCGCGACCGGGGAACCGGATGTTGACGATCTGGCCGACTTCCAGTCCCGAAATCCGCGAGGAAGGCACTTCCACTCGCAGGTGCCGACGTGCGTCATCCAGCAGCTCCACGAGGGTCTGGCCCGGTGTCACATGGTCGCCCACATGGACTCGAAATACACCGACTTTTCCCACCGCTGTGGAGTCGACATTCAGCTCTGACCGGCGGCTCTCGATTCGCTCCAGATTGGACTTGGACCGAGCCAGCGAGGCCTCGGCAGCATCGACCCCCGCCTTGCGACGGACATTTGCGGGGAGAGACGTTTTGATCGCTTCCAGCCGAGTCAGCTGCTGTTCGCAGATCTCGACCTGGGCGGACGAGACGTCCGCTGCGTTGGAAATATTCTCGAGCTTCAAGGCCGCCGTCATGCGGTTGATTTCCGGGGCTCCGCGCTCCACGACCAGCGCCTTAAACAGGCTGTCAGCGTCGTTGAGGGCTGCGGTCTGATTGGCCGCCAGGACATCAGTCAGCATGCTCTTTTCCAGCTCGAAGTCGTACTTCTCCTTCAGATAGCTGGCCGAGCGAAGCTGGTAATCGACGATTCGCTGCTCGAGTTCGTTCGTGCGCCACTGCAGTTCCAGGTCCGCCTCCGCCAGAGACTGCTGCAGCTGGACCTCGGTGCGGGCGACTTCGTCTTTTTGGGATTCAATATCCTGCAACAACTGGCCGTCGGTCATGCTCAGCAGTGTGTCGCCGATCGAGACCCGGTCTCCTTCTTTGCGATTCAGCAGAGCGACCCGGCCCGGATGCATCGCGGTCACCGGAGTCGTGTGGGCATGCAGGTATCCATCAAATCGTACTTCGCCCGAGCGCTCGATCCACACCGCGACTCCGGCTCCGGCTGCCAGCGAAGCCAGGCAGATCAGCAAAGTCTTCAATGGATGAGGGGCAGCGGCGAGGGGTGTGCGGACTGCCATCGCTTCGGGATTCGCGTTCGAGTTTTCCGTCATCGGGAAGCCGCCTCAAGTACAGTCGGAGCGCGAAGACACCACGACCTCGTCCGAGAGGGAATTCGAAGTAGACTGCGGTGTGTTTCTTCGAAATCGGTAAAGTCCGCCAAGTGAGACGAGTGGCGACCGGAGGAAGCCATTGAATCCGCGAAGTGGTGCCGCTCTCCCCGTACTCTTCCACACGGCCCGAGAACTCTTCGAAACCGGAACAGTTTGACTATTCGTACCTCGTACCAATGGATGGCGAGGCTCGGGCTGAGCCGCGACTTTGAGGTCACCTCGCTCCCGCGCATGCGGCTCGGCGGGAGCCTCGCCCTCCCGCCCCGGCAGATTCACAATCTGGCCAGCCGTGGGTGCCGGGGCGTTTGGCTGGAACTTGGAGAACGTTGTGCGCATGATGGGTGAATTCTTAACTGGCTGGGAGGTGCCTGATGCTGCGTCAATCTGCGTGGGGAGTGCTGCTCGGGATGGCACTGAGCGTTGGCTGTCAGGCGGAACGGGCCGAGGCGGAGCCGCTCCGATCGGCTCAGAACGCGATTGGAGCTTCTGCGGAGTCGATCGCTCCGCTGGCCCTGGGGGCGGTTCCCGAAGGCGGCGACTGGGCCCAGTTTCGCGGTCCCGCAGGGCAGGGCTCGACGTCGGCCAAGTCGTTGCCGGTCAACTGGAGCCGCGAACAGGGGATCGTTTGGCAAACTCCTCTGCCAGGGGCGGGAGCTTCCAGCCCGATTGTGTTTGGCGAGCGGATCTATCTCACGGCGTATACCGGCTATCTGGTCCCCGGCGAGGAGCGGGGCGATCGGTCGAAGCTGCAGCGCCACTTGATTGCTCTTTCACGTGAGACCGGCAAGGTCATCTGGGACAAGGCCGTGCCCGCCGTCCTGCCCGAGGAAGAGAACATCCGCGATCACGGATTCGCCGCCAGCACTCCAGCGGCCGATGCGGATCGGGTGTACGTCTTCTTTGGCAAGACCGGGGTTCTCGCGTTCGATCACGAGGGCCAGCAGCTGTGGCAGACGAGCGTCGGGACCCAGACCCACGGCTGGGGCAGTTCCGCGTCGCCGGTGCTGTATCAGGACCTGGTCATTGTCAACGCGAGCGTCGAGAGCGAGTCACTCGTCGCGCTGAATGCCAAGACCGGTAAAGAAGTCTGGCGTTCCAAAGGGGTTCGAGAGGCGTGGAACACGCCGATCCTGATCGAGGCGGGGGGAAGAACAGAACTGGTCGTCGCCACTCAGCCGACGATTCAGGCCTACGACCCGCGAACCGGAAAGTCGCTCTGGACCTGTCAGACCGACATTACTTGGTACATGGCACCCAGCATGGTGGCACACGAGGGAGTCGTTTACGCCGTCGGCGGCCGCTCGGGCATCACGGCTCTGGCTGTGCGAGGGGGCGGGGCAGGGGATGTCACAGCGTCTCACCGGCTGTGGACGATCAAAGAGGGCTCCAACGTCTCCTCTCCGGTCTACCATGAGGGGCACCTCTACTTCGCCAACGACAGCCGCGGTGTGGCGTACTGCATCGAAGCCAAGACCGGAAAGGTCGTCTACGAGCAACGTCTGGAGCGGGCCGGGCAGGTCTATGCCTCCGCTCTGTTGGGAGCGGGTCACGTCTACTACACGACGCGCGAGGGGAAGACCTTCGTGATCGCCGCCCAACCGAAGTTCGAACAGGCCGCTGCGAATGACCTCTCTGATCGCTCGATCTTCAACGCGAGCGCAGCTGTCGAAGGCAACCGCCTGCTGATCCGGTCGGACAAGTTTCTGTACTGTGTTGGGGAGTGAAGTTGCCGCTCCAGAAGAACGGCCGATTCGGCGGCTACTTCTTGGCCTTCGCCCACGCGTCCTTCAGTGTCACGCTGCGGTTGAACACCAGTTTGCCGGGCTGGCTGTCTTTGTCAGCCACGAAGTAGCCGAGTCGTTCGAACTGCACGGGGCGGCCATCGGCGAATGTGGACAGTGAGGGCTCCAGCTGGGCTCCGCTGAGGACCGTCAGCGAGGCGGGGTTGAGCTGGTTCTTCCAGTCCTCGCCATCGGGGACCTGGCTCAGGTCCTCGATCTTGCACAGGTGGTCATACAGCCGCACTTCGGCCGGGATCGAGTGATTGGCCGAGACCCAGTGGATCGTGGCTTTCACCTTGCGGCCATCGGGTGCGTCGCCGCCGCGCGTGGCTGGGTCGTAGGTCGCGCGGATCTCGGTGATCTGGCCGCTGGCGTCTTTGACCACGCCGGTACACTTGATGAAGTAGGCCCACCGCAGGCGTACTTCCTTGCCGGGCGACAGCCGGAAGTACCCCTTGGGAGGCTCCTCCATGAAGTCGTCCTGCTCGATGTAGATCTCGCGCGAGAACGGGACCTGCCGCGTGCCGGCTTCGGCGTCCTCGGGATTGTTCACGGCATCGAGTTGTTCAGTCAGATCGGCATCGTAGTTCTCGATGACGACCTTGATCGGCTTGAGGACCGCCATCCGCCGCTCGGCCTTCTTGTTCAGGTCGCTGCGGAGGGCATTCTCCAGCACGACCATGTCAGTCAAGCCGTTGTACTTCGTGATCCCGATCTCGCCGCAGAAGGCGCGGATCGCCTCGGGGGTATACCCGCGTCGTCGCAGCCCGCAGATCGTCGGCATCCGCGGATCGTCCCAGCCGCTGACGAGCTTGGCATTCACCAACTCCAGCAGCTTACGCTTGCTCATGACTGTGTAGGTCAGGTTCAGCCGCGCGAACTCGTACTGATGGGACGGGAAGATCCCGAGCTTCTCAATGCACCAATCGTACAGCGGGCGGTGGGCATCGAACTCGAGTGTGCAGATCGAGTGCGTAACCTGCTCGATCGAGTCGCTTTGACCGTGGGCGTAGTCGTACATCGGGTAGATGCACCACTTGTCTCCGGTGCGGTGATGGTGAGCGTGCTTGATCCGGTACAGCAGCGGGTCGCGGAGCAGAAAGTTCGGCGAGGCCATGTCGATCTTGGCTCGCAGCACATGGGCTCCATCGGGGAATTCGCCCTTCCGCATCCGGCGGAACAGGTCGAGGTTCTCCGCCACGGAGCGATCGCGGAACGGGCTGTGCGTTCCCGGAATCTGCGGAGTGCCGCGCTGCTGGCTGATCTCTTCGCTGGTCTGGCTGTCGACGTAGGCGAGTCCGAGCTCGATCAGCTTCTCGGCCCACAGATAGAGCTGTTCGAAGTAGTCGCTGGCGTAGAACAGCCCGTCCCACTGGAAGCCGAGCCAGCGGACATCGTCCTGAATCGACTCGACGTACTCGGTCTCTTCGGTGGTCGGATTCGTATCGTCGAACCGCAGATTGCACTTGCCGCCGAACTCCTTGGCGATGCCGAAGTTCAGGCAGATCGACTTGGCGTGACCGATGTGCAGATACCCGTTCGGTTCCGGCGGGAACCGCGTCTGGACCCGTCCGCCGTGTTGGTCTGCAGCCACCGCATCAGCCACGATCTGGCGAATGAAGTCGAGCGGACGTTCGGCGGGAGCGGGGGCAGGATTCGGTTCAGCAGCTGACATGACGGTTCCACGGGCACGGGGTGTTGGCGAGTGCGGGAGTAGGATAGCAACTGGGAGCCGGACACTCCTACGCGAGATCTGGGACACCCGATTTCTCGCCAGAATTGAGGTCGAGTCGAATTTCCCCGCCGCCAAAACGAAAATAGCCGGGAGGCAGTCTCTCCCGGCTTCATCAAAGCACCATGTTGCGAACCGCGGTTTAGCGGTTCTTGTAGAGCACTGAGGAGTAGAACATCCCGTTCGCTCCACGGCTCACCGACTTGCTGATCGCCTGCTTGGACGAGTCATTCGCGTAGCAAGCATTGCGGATCGCATCACGACGGGTCGAGGCCACAGCCACGCCCTCATAGGTTCCGTTCGGAATCGACACAAAGTGCCCATAGGATCCCGACTGGGACTGGGTCCGGCTGCTTGAGCGGGCGACATTGCGCACGCTGGCCTGGACTTCACAACAGGCCGCCACAGCGGCGACACACATCACAATTCGAACAAGACGCATCAGGAACTCCAACCAACTCGGGTCAAGTGAGCAATGCCAGCCGCGACCCGAGTCGGAGGCACGGAGCCCCCAAAACGCATGGGGACTCACCAGGAGGTCTCAAACGACAACATCGTGTCGCCCTTCGATTCTTCCGTTTCGCATGCTAACGAATCCGGCTGAGAAATGCGCGAATATGCGTAAGCTGTGATGGATGCGTTTAGTTTGACGGCAGGCAAGTGTAAGCCATTGTTGGCCTGAGAGTTGCAGCAAAAGGGCGAAATTGCCTAGCGGTCGGAGGTCGAGCCGAGGTCCCAAAGCTGCAGGGAGCGTCGGGCTTCGTGACCGGGCAGCCCCATCGTGTCGTACTGCCACTCGCGGCCTGCCAGCACGAATACCTCGCGCTGGAAGCGGTAATGGACTCGCATCTGAGGCCACAGTCGCGAGCGAATCGCCGATTGAGCCCGGCCCGACATCAGGCCTTGAGAGCCATCCAGAAGCTGGGAATTCACGAGCAGTGGGGGCCAATTCGGGCCCCGCAGCAGAGGGTGATTCTCCAGCGGGTCGACGTTCCAGACGTTCGGCCCTGGCTGGACGGAGTGGCTCAGATCGGGGCGTCGCCAGTCGGGAGGCGGCACGACCGGCGCGGACTGCCGGGGATGAACGGTCTGAAACGCCACCTCGCGAGCCGCCGCGCAGGCCCGCAGTTTCCAGACTCCGGCATTCGCAGCGAACAGCATCAACCCGGCCATCATCATCAGCACTGGCATGACCAGGACGAGTTCCATGGGAGCCAACCCGGCCCGCTTGAGCCGCCGCCGAGTTCCAGCGGTGATCGTGCCGCGACTCCTTCGCATGGCGAATCCTTCAGCAGGGCGCCAGGTCGGGGAGTTCTACAGTCCGAAACGACGTCTTGATCGTCTGAAATCCGACTGACTGATACATCTGCACAGCTCGGGCATTGTCCGCAGTCACTTCCAGGGTGACTCGCGCCATCCCCGCCGCCTGAAATCCGGCCAAGCTCTTGAGCAGCAGCGCCTTACCCAGCCCAGCGCCGCGGTGCAGCTTGCAGACGCCGATGTTCTGGATCGCTCCTGCATAGCGCGAGGACTGCAGTCCCTGGATCGTCCCGACCGGAATCGGACCGGTGAACTCGTTTCCGACAAACCGGACCAGCCAGGTCGCCTGCGGCAGGAATGCCGGATGCGACGCGATCTCGACCATCAGGTTCTTGCACCCATCGTGGATGCCCAGGCAGGGAAACAGTTCGGAATCGATTTCGCCCGCGAAGCTGTGAAATTTGGCCTCGGCGTGCTGCTGGCACAGGCTGGGGTGCCAGCCGCTCCAGACGTATCCGTCCGGAAGTTCTGCGCGGGGGAGCGACCGGCGAAGGTCGACCTGCATGCGGAACCGCTTGAAGTAGAGGGTCGGCATCGAGTCACGGTGAGCGGGGGAATTGACCTCACTGCCTGTAACGCTACAGCCTCTGGCGAAGATGTCAACAGGAATCCCGTACAGGTCGCGATCCTACGGTCACTTTCTGCGAACGGATCGGACTATTTGGCCTGCTGAACAGATCGACGTTCCGAGGGCGTCAGGCTGTCGCCTTCGCTCAATTCTCAGTAATCGTTCCCACGACCGTTGTATCGTAATACCCTTCCTGGAGCGTAAATACCTGAACCGTGATGAAGGTCACCGTCAACAGAATGTTCACTTCCCCGGGGCCCGCTGCGGTCAGCTGCACACGGGCTACTTCGTCCCCCAGGGCGTAGCGGGTGCGGTCGCTGGCTGTATTGACCGTCCAGACTCCCGGGCCAAAGGTGCGGTCAACTGCGACTTCCAGGCGGGCATCGCGTTTGGAAGTCGGAGCCGTGCGGTGACGGAACGCGGTCAGGGTTTCCAGGGTGACCGTGGCTCCCTGGTACGAGTTGGTTCGAGCCCGCCATGTTTGCGGAGCAAACACCACATCCTGGGGGAAGAACAGATCGAGTAACCCCACCACGTAAGCACGAACCGGGTCGATTGTCGGAGCGGTAATGAACAGCCGTGTCGGAACGTTGACCTGATACTGCTGGGAATCCGAGGCCGAATGTGCCGAATCTCCCGAGAAGAACGGCAATGCCAGGCAAGCCGCTGCGATCAGCAGTTGTCGAACTCTCACGGTTCTGTCCTTCGGGGCGAGGGGAATTCCGCGTGGGCAGCGGATCACTCGCACAAAAGTAGATCACCAAAAAGAGGGAGAGCGCGAGAACTTGAGTGAATCCATCAAATCTGAGCGTTTTTTCGCCAGGTGGCCTTCGGGACAAGTGGCGGGACTCCACTGCCCACTGCCCACTGCCCACTCCCCCTCCTCCCACTCTGGCAGCGATTGGCCCGACTTGACCGAACCGTTATCCTTTCCAGACGATCCGTCTCGCGGCAGGGACGGACCCATGGAGGGATGGCCTTGGCACGCGAACCGGTGTTTCAGTCGGACTCGGCGGCGGATGAACCGCCCCTCAAGCCTCCTTACGTCCCCGCTGTCGGGGGCTTTAATCCGGACGACGACAGCTTTGACGAGGCCCTGCGGCCGACTCGGCTCGATCAGGTCGTGGGCCAGAAGCGGGTGGTCGGCCTGATCAAGATCATGCTGGACGCCTGTAAGAAACGCGGCGATACGCTGGGGCACCTGCTGCTCGATGGGCCTCCGGGAATCGGCAAAACGACGCTGGCCACCGTGATTCCCAAAGAATTGGGTGTCGAGCTGCAGATCGCAGCGGGGCCAGCGATTCAGGCTCCGAAGGACCTGCTGCCGTACCTGACCAATGCCTCGCACGGGTCGGTTCTGTTCATTGACGAGATCCATCGCCTGCCGCCTGCCGTGGAAGAGTTCCTCTACCCGGCCATGGAGGATTTTCGCATCGATATCGCGCTGGGCGATGGCCTAAACGCCCGCACGATCAATATGCAGCTCAAGCCATTTACCGTCATCGGAGCCACGACGCGGGCCGGGATGCTGACCGCTCCGCTGCGCGACCGGTTTCCCTACCGTGAGCATCTCGACTTTTACGAGACGGATGACCTGACCGAGATCGTACGCCGCAACGCCAAGAAGCTGAGGACCTCGATCAGCTCGGAAGCCGCGTTGGAGATCGCCCGGCGCTGTCAGGGGACCCCGCGTAAGGCGAACAACCTGCTGCTGCGGACGCGGGACTTCGCCACATTACAGGATCCGGAAGGTCAGATCACTGACCCGATTGCCAAGCAAGCTCTCTCGATGCTGGAGATTGACCAGCTTGGTCTGGAGAAGCAGGACCGGCGGTACATGGAGACGCTGTATACGGTTTTTGCGGGAGGCCCGGCCGGGCTCTCGTCGCTGGCGCACAGTATGAGCGTGCCGCCCGACACTCTCGAAGACGACGTCGAGCCGTTTCTGCTGCGCTCGGGCCTGATCCAGCGCACACCACGCGGACGGGTGCTGACCGCCAACGGGTATGAGCACCTGGGCAAAGCCTACCCGGTCCAGATGCCGGGATTGAGCGGCAGTTTGCAGAAGAAGTTGTTCTGAGAGCGGTTTCGGGAGCCGTGTTGAGCGGGCTCTTTCAGTGGCCACACTTCGTCACAGTCTCGTTCACACTCGGGAATAGTCGAACTCCGGTTCTCGCCGGTTTCGCAGTTCCTCGAATACCCACTCCCACATCTCGGCCTCGTTTCCAAGTCGGTAACTCTTGAGGTTCTCTTGTGACAGGAATGCTCCGTCGCCGTCCGGAGTCAGCACAAACATATCTCCATCGCTGGTGTTTCCGCATACCAGGCAGTCTTCAGGAGCGTGTCCCAGAATACTTGTCGCCATCCCATATCGTTCGACAGACGGTCTGAGCCCTGGTCGGTACAGGCCACCAGACCAAGCCACCTGATACCAATGAATCCATCGAAGCTTGTGGAAGATACTTTGGGGATCATCGCTTCCTGACCCGGGCTGTAATAGGACACCCGAGTTCGTGGGGCAGGACCATCGAAATCCTGCCAGGACTTCCCGCTCCATCATGTAGGTGTCTGCCAGCATCAGCCGCCAACCGCCATCGGCGATCAGGTCACGAATCCATCGAGACAAGCTCTGGCACGATAACTTGTCTGCGAGGGCAAGAAAGAAAGACTGAGGATTCTCGAATGCCGCCCGAATCTCGGGCGTGATCGCCTCCACGATTTCTTCTGGAACCGCAGCGAGGGAATCACTTTCCGTGAGAATCCAGGTCGTTCCTCCGCCGTCATTGCTTTGCGATTTCATACAGACACTCTTCAGGGTTTCGGCCACAGGCGGCCCTACGCTGCCTTCTTCTTGGCTTTCTTCCCCTTCTTGGGCTCGGCGGGCTGCGAGCTGTCATTCTTCGACGGCATCGGCGCCTGGACCGACTCGCGCCAGGTGGCCAGTTTCTGCTGCAGCTCTTTCGCCTTTTCCGCGTGGGACGCGGCCAGGTTGTGACTCTCGCCCACATCGTCCTTCAGGTTGTACAGCTCCAGCTTTCCGTCTTCGAGGAACTCCATCAGCTTCCAGTCGCCCGCTTGAATCAGGCTGACCGGTGTCGTTCGCCACATGTCCTTGCCCGCTCCCAGGTAGCCGGGGAAGTGCTGGTAGATCGCCTCACGCGAGAGGGCCCCGTCCGGCTTCTCGATCAGCTTCACGAGGCTCTCCCCATCCAGCACCTGCGGGGGAGCTTTCGCTCCCGCGAGCTCCACCAGCGTCGGGTAGATGTCGACGTGGATCGTGGGCACGCTGCATGTGGTTCCAGCGGGGGCATGCCCGGGCCAGCGGGCGATGAGCGGGACGCGGGTGCCGCCTTCGTAGAGGCTGCCTTTGCCGCTACGCAGGGGAGTGTTGTCGGTGATGTCGCCGCCCTGCTTGATCCCCTCGCGGACGTAACCGCCGACGCCTCCATTGTCGCTGGCGAAGAAGACGACCGTATTGTCGGCCAGCATCAGGTCATCCAGCGTCTGCAGCACTCGTCCGACGCTCTCATCCACGCTGGCCATCATCGCGGCGTAGGTCGGGTTGTTGTGCCCGCCGACTCCGGGCTTCTGCTTGAACTTCTCGATCAGCTCCGGCTTGGCATCAAACGGGGAGTGGACTCCGAAGTGTGGCAGATAGAGAAAGAACGGCTCCTTCTGATGGCGCTGGATGTAGTCGACGGCCCGATCGGTCAGGAAGTCGGCCAGATACTGCCCCTTCGGGTAGTCCACCGGCGGGTCAGTCACGAAGTCGAAGTGCTGGCCCATCGTGACCAGAGCTTCATCAAAGCCGCGCTGGGCCGGGTGGTACTTCCCCTTTTGGCCGATGTGCCACTTGCCGAACATTCCCGTCGTGTAACCGGCCGACTTCAGCTGTTGGGCAAACGTCGCTCGATCCAGTGGCAGCTGCTCGACGTTGTCGACGGGCCGCAGTGGACGCGACTGCCAGTGGAAGCGATCGATCCCGCCAACGGTGTAGACACCGGTGCGGGCTCCGTACTGTCCAGACAGCAGGGCGGCGCGAGTTGGTGTGCAGTTCTGGCAGTGATGGTGGGCGAGGAATCGGACTCCCTGGGAGGCGAGTCGATCGATGTTCGGCGTCTCGTAATATTTGCTGCCGTAGCAGGCCAAGTCGGTCCAGCCGAGGTCGTCGGCCATGATGAAGATGATGTTGGGGCGTTTCGCCTCCTCGGCGGAAAGAGGCCCTGCGACCGTCAACACGAGCAGTGTCAGCATCACCCAGCGCATGGTGGAACTCCAGATTCCCAGCGTCTTAGCACTCAGCCAGCCCAAGGTCAGGACGGCTTGCTTTGATCCCGATACCGGGCGCTGGCCTTCTTCAGGAACTTTTTCTCCGCATCACTTAACGAGTCGATGCCGGACTGATTGATCTTCTCGAGCAAGGCATCGAGCCGAGTTTCGGTCTCGATCCGCTCCTGCTCTTCCCGTTCCTGGCGTTTGCGTTCCCGCTCCAGCTTCCAGCGTTCCAGCAGCCCCGGCTGTCGGACGCGGCGGGGAGCCTCGTCGTCGCCGGACAGGTCGAAGGCATCACTGTCCCCGTACTCACCCATCTGCTGCGAGAGCTGGAGGCGAACCCACTCCAGAATCGTGATCGGCACCAGTGAGTACGACAGGACGAGAACCTGGATACCGTAGAAGGGGGTGATGTTCAAGGAGACCATCAGCAACACAAGGTGCGTAATCGCGCTGGCAATCAACGTGGCTGTTTTGGCATTCACGGGCTCCCATCGCTGATTGGCGATCGCCTGCCACATTTTGGAGCCGTCGAGTGGCAACATCGGAAGCAGGTTCAGATACAACAACTTCATGTTGACCGTCAGCAGCACCAAACCCGCATTGGACAACAATCCCAATTGAAAATTGAACCCCGGAAAATCGAACGGGTGGACCGCACTCCAGAACTGAGGCGAGGACCAGAATGTCGGGACCAGGATCAGTCCAACGACCAGATGAAACAATGGTCCCGCTGCCGGAACCAGGAACTCGGATTGAAATGTCGGAGCCAAGCGGCACAGGGCTACACCGCCGAAGGGCCAGAGCACGACATCTTCGGCGTCGCCACCCGTCCACCGCGCGGCAAAGACGTGGCTGAGCTCATGCAGCAGGATCAGCACTGTCAGCGCCGCAAAGGCCAGCGAACCGACAGCAAATCCCAAGCGACTGCCCAGCCAGAGCCACAGCCCCAGGTACAGCGGATTGAGCCGAATACGCGTGCACCAGAGGGTGGCGATCGGAAATCCGAAGATCCACGGATTGTCCGCCTGGGGATGCATTTGAGGTCACCGTGTGAGAACGGAGCAATCCGTTTTGCTCCTGCTCAGATCGTATCACCGCGTTGCCAAGGGGGCAAACACGGAATGGAAAAGTCCGCGAAACGAAGAGGGCAGGCGATTGCGCTCAGTTGAACTGGTGGACCCAACCTCCGTTGGACACCGGGGCAACCACATCGCCTCGGCGGAGGCGAAAGCCGGGCTGGGCCTCAATGGTGCCGATGCGAAAGAGCCTCATTCCCGGCGGGGGAGTTTGCAGCAGCTTCTCCCCCTCAGCAGCGGAAGTCGTGAACAGCAGCTCAAAATCCTCGCCATCGCAGAGAGCATGCCGGCGTCTTTCGGAGTCGGGCAGCTGTGGGTCCACAT
This sequence comes from Planctomycetaceae bacterium, assembly GCA_044337025.1. Lineage (GTDB taxonomy): Bacteria > Planctomycetota > Planctomycetia > Planctomycetales > Planctomycetaceae > TH-plancto1. Next base: position 32,252 of record JBIIOI010000020.1, on the reverse strand, counting down.
CCGCGTGAACAGGGATCGCGGACTCGTCCAGCGTGGCCCCGACGCCGCTTTCTCGCATGATGTGCGTCAGGTCGGAGGCGATTCCGTCGCTCAGGTCGAGCATGGCAGAGAGCTTCGCCGCCTGGACGAGCTCCCGAGCTTCCTGGATTCGCGGGGTGAAGCGGAACTGTCTCCCGTGAATCGAGCCCCCCAGTGGGCCCGTCACGAGAATCGAGTCACCTGGGCGGGCTCCCGAGCGTGTCACACAGACCCCTCTAACCGTCTCGCCCACCAGCGTAATGTTGATCACCAGCGGACCATCCCAGCTGTTCGTATCGCCTCCCGCGATCTCGACGCCGAACTGTTCGGCCAGCTCGGCCATCCCCTCGAACAGGCTCTCGGCCAGTGCCCGCCCCCCGTGACTGGGGAGTGCCCAGCTGACAAAGGCGGCAATCGGTCGCCCCGCCATCGCCGCGATGTCACTGAGATTCACCGCCAGGGCTTTGCGTCCGATCAGTCGCGGATCGACCTGTCCGACGACGAAATGCCGCCCATCCATCAGCATGTCGGTCGTGACCAGCAGCTGTTCTCCCGGCGAAGGCTGCAGCGCAGCGGCATCGTCGCCGATTCCCAGAGGAACCTGCGGATGGCGTGCTGACCGCTGACGCAGCCAGTCGATCAGTTGAAACTCGGCTCGCTCGGACACTGGGGAAACCTTTCGGTGTCATGGAGTTGTAGTTCGTGGACGACATCGATGACCACTGTGTCAACATGTGGGAGCCGTGGTGACAATGTGGGTGCCGGGGTCAGGAACGCAGCTTCTGACCCCGGCACCCACACTCCGCACACCTTTCGCAGTTTTGGGGTTTGTTGTCGCCGGTGATATCAGTGGCGTACGATATGTGAGGGCTGAGAGACCCGTCTCGGCCCGGCCTACCGATCCGCGATTCCCGCCTGCGGAACCGACAACATGAGACTCACTGCCATCATCCTGACCAGCCTGACTTGGCTGGCACTGGTCGACTCCCCCATCGCGGCGGAAGTCGATTTCCAGCGTGACATCCAGCCGATCCTGGCTGAGCACTGTACCGCTTGCCATGGCGTCGATGCCGAGGATCGCCAAGGGGAGCTGCGGCTCGACCTGCGAGATGCTGCACTCAAGGGGGGCGAATCGGGCACAGCTGCGATCGTCCCCGGCAAGCCGCTGGACAGCGAGCTGATTCGTCGGATCACCTCAACGGACGAGGCGACGATGATGCCGCCGCCGAGCCAGAAGAAGCCACTCTCGCCGGCGCAGATGGACGCACTCAAGACCTGGATTACGGAGGGGGCCAAGTATGAGGCTCACTGGGCCTTCACTCCGCCTCAGAAAGAGGCTCTTCCCGGCGTTGGCACAGCTCATCCCGTCGATGCGTTCGTGATCGACCGGCTCAAGCAGGAGCAACTGGCTCCCTCGCCGCGAGCGACCGATGCGGCCCTCTGCCGCCGGATTTATCTCGATCTGATTGGTCTGCCCCCCTCGCCGCAGGAGCTTCAGGAGTTCGCCCAGCAGGGGACTGACGCCACGATTCAGAAGCTGCTGGCCAGTGAACGGTTCGGCGAGAAGTGGGCCCGGCATTGGCTCGATCTGGCCCGGTACTCCGACACGAACGGGTACGAGAAGGACCTGCAGCGCGAGCAGTGGGCCTGGCGCGACTGGGTCATCGAGGCCCTCAACAAGGATATGCCGTACGACCAGTTCCTGGTCGAGCAGATCGCGGGGGACCTGCTGCCGAATGGCACGCAGTCCCAATTGATCGCCACCGGGTTCCTTCGCAACAGCATGATCAACGAGGAAGGGGCGATCGTTGCCGAGCAGTTCCGCATGGTGGAAATGTTCGACCGGATCGACTGCATTGGGAAGTCGGTTCTCGGGCTCTCAACGCAGTGTGCGCAGTGCCACACTCACAAGTTCGACCCGATCACCCATGACGAGTACTACGGGCTGTTCGGCTTTCTGAACAACTCCTACGAGGCCCAGTCGTGGGTCTACACGCCGGAGCAACTGACGCAGGTCGCCGAGATTCAGAAGAAGATCACCGCCGCTGAAGACCGGATCCGCGCGGAACGGGCCACCTGGGAGGCCGATCTGCAGGCGTGGTCCGCGGGCCTCACCGAAAAGCGGATCGAGTGGACGCCACTCGACACCATTGAGATGGGCAGCATCAGCGGGCTGAATCATCCGACGCAGGAGAAGGACAAGTCGCTGCTGATGAAGGGGCACACGAGCGCGGATGTGTTCTTCATCTCGGTGCCGAAACTTCAGGGAGTGACGGGGCTGCAGATTGAAGCCCTGCCGCATCGCGATCTGCCACAGAACGGGCCGGGCCGAACTCGAGCGGGGACCTGGGTCGTCCACGAGGTCGAAGCCTTCGTCATGAAGCCGGACGGCAAAGACTGGGAGAAGCAAAAGCTGGTCAATGCCAGTGCCGACTACTCCGAACCGGATGTGAAGTCCGCCGACGGGAAGAAGACCACCGGGTCGGTCGCTTACCTGATTGATGGGTCCGATGAGACCAGCTGGAAGGCTGACCGCGGACATGGGAAGCGGAATCAGGCGGGCGTGGCTGTGCTGCAGTTCGAGAAACCGCTCGACTTTCCCGAGGGGACCAAGCTGAAGGTCGCCTGGCGGCAGGGGGACATGCTGGGGTGTGCCCGGTTCAGTATCACGATGGCCCCCGCTCCGACAGCCCCTGCTGTCGACCATGCCGCGATGCTGGCGTTGGCCACTCCGGCCGAGCAGCGGACCGACGATCAGAAGCGAGCCATCTTTGCCGCATGGCGAGCCAGCGTGGCGGAGCTGAAGCCGATCAATGACGAGATCGACGCACTCGTGAAGTCGTTGCCGGTCGCGGGGACCACGATCCTGCACATGGCGGAACGCGAGCCTTCGAACCGCCGCGCGACGCATCTGCTCGATCGCGGCAACTGGGACCAGCCCAAGCAGGAGATCGCCGCCCACATTCCAGCTGCGTTCAACCCGTTCCCAGAAGGAGCCCCGCAGAATCGGCTCGGCTTTGCGATGTGGCTGACCGACAAGCGGTCTCCGCTGACCGCCCGCGTGGCCGTGAATCAGGTCTGGCAGGCGATCTTCGGTGCCGGTCTGGTCGAGACAGCTGAGGACTTTGGAACTCGGGCTCCCGTGCCCGAGTACCGCGAGCTGCTCGACTGGCTGGCTGTGGACTTCATGGAGCACAACTGGAGTCGCAAGCACCTGATCCAGACGATTCTCACCAGTAGAACCTACCAGCAAACATCGCATGCTTCGAAGGAGCTGATCGAGCGCGATCCCCGCAATCGGCTGCTGGCGCGCGGGCCACGATTTCGGGCGGATGCGGAAGTGGTGAGAGACATCGCTCTGGTCGCGTCGGGGTTGATTACCCATCAGGTCGGCGGGCCGGGGGTGATTCCGCCGGTGCCGCAGAACGTGCTCGACTACAACTACACCTATCCGGGGTACTGGACCCCGGCGACTGGCCCGCAGCGGTATCGCCGCACGGTTTACGGCTTCCGCAAGCGTTCGATGCCGGACCCCGTGATGTCGAACTTCGACGGGCCGAACGGAGACTTCTCTTGCGCCCGCCGTGTGCGGTCCAACACGCCGCTCGCAGCTCTCACGGGACTGAACGAGACGATCTTCGTCGAGGCCGCGCGGGCCCTGGGGCTGCGTGTTCTCCGCGAAGGGGGAGCTGACGACGCCTCCAGAGCCAGTTATGCCTTCCTGCTCTGCACCTCGCGAACGCCGACCGATGCCGAGCGGGACGAGGTGCTGGCTCTGCTGAAGAGCCGCAGGCAAAAGCTGGCCGATGGCTGGCTGAACCCGCGCGAAGTCACAACCGGCGACCCCGCGACGCTGCCTTCGCTTCCCGATGGCACGACTCCGCAAGACGCTGCGGCCTGGACCCTGGTCAGCCGCGTACTGCTGAACCTGGACGAGACGATCTCGAAGAACTGAGAACGAGAAAATTCGAAATTCGAAGCACGAAATTCGAAACGGACCACCAACAGTGGCCATCTTTTTCGAGTTTCGGATTTCGAGTTTTGCCCGAAGGACCTCCCATGAACCTCCACACTGCCCGTGCCAATTACCTCTCCCGCCGCTGGTTCTTCCGGGACTGCGGGATCGGACTGGGAGCGATTGCCGCCGGTTCGCTGCTGTCGGCGGACCTGGCTTCAGCCGCACCGGCGGCGAACCCACTGGCCCCTAAGGAGCCCCACTTCCCCGGCAAGGCGAAGCGGGTGATTTACATCTTCCAGGCCGGGGCCCCCAGCCACCTGGAGCTGTTCGACAACAAGCCCGAGCTGACCAAGCGGGACGGCCAGCTGCCGCCCGCCGAACTGCTCAAGGGGTACCGAGCTGCGTTCATCAACCCGAACTCGGCGCTGCTCGGTCCGAAGTTCAAGTACGCCAAGCATGGCCAGTCGGGGCTGGAGCTCTCCGAGGTTCTGCCGCACACAGCCAAGATTGCAGACGATATCTGCTTGATCCGGTCGATGCAGACCGATGCGGTCAATCATGCTCCTGCGCAGATCATGATGAACTCGGGTTCGCAGCAGTTCGGTCGCCCGAGCTTTGGGGCCTGGACGATGTATGGGCTGGGGAGCGAGTCTCAGGACCTGCCGGGGTATGTGGTGCTGACCAGTGCCAAGGGGACCAGCGGCGGGGCCAGCAACTACGGCAGCGGGTTTCTGCCCTCAATGTATGGCGGCGTTCCGTTCCGCAACGCGGGCGACCCGGTGCTGTACCTCTCCAATCCGAAGGGGGTCGACGCCGAAACGCAGCGGGCCTCGCTCGACACGCTGGGGCGGCTCAATCAGTTGGCCGAACAGACAATCGGCGACCCCGAGATCGCAGCTCGCATCCAGAGCTATGAGATGGCTTATCGCCTGCAGACCAGTGCTCCGGAGCTGATGGACCTCGGCAAAGAAACGCCCGAGACGCTGGCCAAGTATGGGATCAAGGACCCCAAGGAAGGGAACTTCGCCCGCAACTGCCTGCTGGCCCGGCGGCTGGTCGAGCGCGGCGTGCGGTTCGTTCAGCTGTTCCACGAGGCGTGGGACCAGCATGGCGGGCTGACAGCCGGGGTGAAGCAGAACGCCCTCGATACCGATCAGGCGAGCGCGGCGTTGGTCATGGACCTGAAGGAACGGGGGCTGCTGAAAGACACGATCGTGATCTGGGGCGGCGAGTTCGGTCGCACGCCGATGGTGCAGGGTGGCAATGACGGTCGCGACCACCATAACCGCTGCTTCTCACTGTGGCTGGCCGGCGGCGGAATCAAACCGGGCCTGACCTATGGCCAGACCGATGAGCTGGGCTTCAACGTCGCCATCGACCCGGTGCATGTCCACGACCTGCACGCCACGCTGCTGCATCTCTTAGGGTTCGATCACACCCGTCTGACCTTCCGGTCCCAGGGGCGGGACTATCGGCTGACCGATGTGCATGGGAATCTGGTGAAGGGGATCCTGTCCTGAGCGGAACGGCGCTAGCCGCCGGTCTCGACGTGACTCGCATGTGAACCTTAGAACCAACGACACCGGGGGCTAGCGCCCTGCCGCTCACTTCTTCGGCGGCTCGACAGCCAGGTCGGCTTCCGGGATCAACTCCACCTTCACATCGGCCCCCTTCACGTACTTGTCAAAGAAGTTCTGAATCAGCATCCCGACCTGCGGCTTGTTGAAGCCTCCTCCTCCGTGGCCCGAGACGGGGAACTTCTGCAGCAACACAGTGACGCCCTGCGCCTTGGACGCAGCTGCGAATTCCTCGCTCTGGGCGTAGGGGACCAGGGCGTCGTGAGTGCCATGCAGGATCAGGATCGGCGGGTTGTCGGGCGAGACGTAATGGATCGGGCTGACGGCGTCGGTCTTGGTTTTGTCCGACAGGTTCGCGCCGATCAGCTCCGAATAGGGATCGGACGGGGTGTTGAGCTTGAAGATGTTGCGGACATGCGGGTCTTCCTGGATCTGCTGGGACACGCTGCTGAAGTTCTTGGGGCCGTAGAAATCGCACACAGCCAGGACCTTGTCGGACTGGTCTTCGTTGCCGCCGATCTTGGGAAAGGCATCTTTCCCTCCCGCGGTTCCGACCAGTGCGGACAGGTGGCCGCCCGCGGAGCCGCCTCCGACTCCGACGCGCATCGGGTCGATGTGATAGGTCTCGCGATGGGCTCGCAGCCAGCGGATCGCCGCCTGACAGTCCTGGATCTGGGCGGGGAACTTGGCCTTCTGGCTGAAGCGGTATTCGACGCTGGCCACGATGTACCCCTTGGTGACCATGTGGGCGATGGGGCAGGGGAACTTGCTGCCGCCCATCCAACCCCCGCCGTGAATATGGACGATCAACGGGAGTGGTTGTTCCGGGACTCTGGTCGGGATGTAGATGTCGAGCTTCTGGGCGGCGTCTCCGCCATCAATGTACGAGACATCCTTGACCATCTGAATCCCCGCAGCCACCTGCACGGTCGGGGGCAGAGGCATGGGCTTCGTATCGGCCCAGGAGGTGCCAGCGAGAGTGATCCCGGCGAGAAACGCGACGGCGGCCAGACGAATCGAAAGCATGTTGACGTCCCTGGAAACTGGGTTTGGCACGTCAGTTCATCCCGACGGCTCACGCAGGATAGTCGGGCGTACCCAGCACTCTCCAGCGACAGAGTCTCTAGATGGGCGATGAAGAACGACTCTGGGGCTCGCGGCAAACCGTAACGGCTCTGTGTGTTACAAGGACTCTCCCCTCCCGCTTGCGGCCCTGCGACAAGATGATTTGGCGAACTGGTGGAATCGGGAGGTTTGGCTGGGTACGATTCCTCAACGTCCCGGAGGTGTCCGGGGGGAAATGGCACGTGGGCACGGATCAGCCTTGGTCTGGATGACCGTGCGATTTTTCTTCACCGAAGGCGCAGCCTGCCTGCCTGTGTGGCGGCCCAGCTGCGACTTCCCACATCAAGTGCCTCAAGCTCCATGGTCACATCGACATTCGAAACCGAAGAACAACTGATCTCCCGCGCCCAAGTGGCGTTGTCGTCCTGCAACTGGACGATCGGAGAGTGCGCCACGCTGTGGACCAAGCGATACGCCAAAGGTCGCACGGATGCCGCCTTCGGAGAGATGATCGGAATCAGCGCGGATCAGGCCTATCAGCGTCGCCGTGTCTGGGAGACCTTTGCCGATGTCCGTGAGCAGTACGGAAAGCTGAAGTGGTCTCACTTCTACGCCGCCGTGACCTGGGACGACGCCGCCGCCTGCCTGGGTTGGGCGGAGGATATGGAGGCGACAGTGGCCGAGATGCGGGCCTGGCGCCGGGCTCAACACGGCGAAGACCTGTCACTGGCAGCTGATGCCCCCTTGGATGTCGCTCCGTTCGATGCCACAGGGGAATACCTGAGCGTGGAGACCGGCGTCGTTCGCGATCCGGCCGACATGGGTTACGAAGCGGCTCAGCGCCGGGCGGCTGTGGGCGGGGGGGCAGCGGTCGATGATCGGACGGCAACCGCCGCTTCAGTCGCTCGCGAGACTCAGGGGGACTACGCTCCGTTCGGCAAGGGGGCTCGCGGTCCGGCGCCTGGTGAAGAGCCGGGCGAGGTACGAACGGCTCCTCCGACTGAGCAGATCGCCAAGCGCGTCGTCTCGACCCTGGAGAAGTGCAATCAGGCCCTCAGCCCCGAGATTCTCGAAGACCTGGCCGAGATGCCCCTGGCTCTGCAGCAGCGGCTGATCAATGCCATCGACAACCTCGCCTCCAAAGTGGCTGGGCTGCGCTAGTTGCCTGCTGAAAGGTCGAGTTGCACGGGCTTCCAATCCGTGATTTCTTCGAATTCGATCATGGGCGGGACGCCCATGCTACGGTTCGTCGAGTGAGCCGGAGTCATCCATGCCGCGTCTGGAGTTTCTGCCCGTTCAGCATCAGCGTCTGAATCAGATGCTGGAAGAGCTGCGCGGGCAGAACCGCTTCTGGACGCAGCGTCTGGAACAGGCGGGACTGGGACGCGGATCGGTCGACTCTCTGGAGCAGTGGCGATCGCTGCCGCTTCTGACGAAATCGGAACTGGTGGCCGACCAGAACGCGAACCCGCTGTACGGCACCAATCTGACGTATCCGCTCCCCCGGTATTCCCGGCTGCACCAGACCTCGGGAACCACGGGGCGACCGATGTACTGGCTCGATACGCCGCAGAGCTGGGACTGGTTCATGGACTGCTGGACGCGAATCTATCAGCAGGTGGGGCTGCGGCCTGATGATGTACTGGCGTTTCCGTTCTCGTTTGGGCCCTTTATCGGATTCTGGGCCGCATTCGAGGGGGCTCTGCGGCAGGGAAATCGCTGTCTGGCAATGGGTGGGTTGGGAAGCGAGACGCGGCTGAAGCAGATCATCAACCATCAATGCACCGTGGTCTGCTGCACGCCAACTTATGCGATGAAGCTGGCCGATGTCGCCCGAGCTGAGGGGATCGACCTGGTCAACTCGTCGGTGAGAGCCTTGATCGTCGCCGGCGAGCCAGGGGGCTCTGTTCCCGAAATCCGTCAGCGAATGGCGACAGCCTGGGGGGCCCGCGTCTTTGATCACTGGGGAATGACCGACTTGGGCTCGCTGGGGATCGAATCCGAAGCTGACCCCGGAAATATGCGAATCCTGGAAACCGAGGGGATCGCCGAAGTTCTGGATCCCGCGACAGGTCAGCCGACTTCGGCGGGAGATCTGGGCGAACTGGTGATGACCAATCTCGGCCGCTGGGGACAGCCGGTCCTGCGTTACCGGACCGGAGATTTGGTTCGCGCCCGAATCGATGGCGATGCGGCAGGGACCGGCGGCCTGGTACTGGAGGGCGGCGTACTGTCTCGGGCCGACGACATGCTCATTATTCGCGGGAACAACGTCTTCCCGAGCAGTGTCGAAGCTCTGATGCGGGAGTTCCCGGAAGTTGTTGAGTTCCGGATGGCACGCTGCGTTCGCGACTCGATGCCCCAGCTGCGGATCGAGTTTGAAGCTCTCGCTTCGATCTCCCAGGATGCCGGGAAGCTGCAGGATCTGTTGGAGCGTCTCTCGCAGGCGGCTGTGGAGCGTCTTTCGTTCCGACCGGAATTCGTCTCCATTGCAGAGGGCAGCCTGCCTCGGCATGAGTTCAAATCGAATCGGGTCGTCCGCAACCCGGCTTAGCGGCCGCTCGCGAGAACCCGCCCGCTCGTTCAGCGGTTGTTTAGTCGTTCCCGATTTCCGTTTGTTCCGCGACGACCGGGGCATCCGTGTCGATTTCGCGTTCGGCGCGCGTTTCAGCCGACTGAAAGCTGTAAACCAGCAGTCCAACCAGCAGTGCGACGCCGGCCAGTGCGAACCCGGTCAACATCAGTCCGTCAATGCTCCCACCGTGCGTCAACGCACGGCGGGCACGCTGTCCAGAACTGGAGGATGGAACGGATGACATGGTCAGGGAGCCGCAGTCGGCAGGACACACTGGGAGGTAGCGTTTTCAACCGGCAACTCTTATGCCTGTCACCAGAGAAACCGGTCGCGCATGAGAAACACCTCATCAACGAAGCCAGGAACTGCGAAACGCCGCTGAATTCTATGAACTGTTTCAATCTTGAAACTGGATTGCTAACTCGCGTGGACAGATTCCGTGACAGAGTCATGGGGAACCTGGCGGCAGTTTTTGCCGCAAGATCCCGTTGGAACCGTTGAGACCGCAATCTCCGTCACTTTCGATAAAACCGGAATATTTTCACAAGTCGTCACAGGCTGTTGATCGATAAGTGAGAAAGGAACGGCATTCTCGAACCGTTCCATCGACGCACCTGGAGGCGAAGGGATGACCAGTTTTCGAACCCGCACGAAGCGGTGTCTGCTCCTGCTGGCACTGGGACTGCTTGTCCTGCCCAGCAGTGGCTGTGCCCGGCTGGCACTAGGGCTGCTCCCCAATGCAGTCGTTCTGGGCCGGTTCTGGTGGACCACCCCGCTGATCCCTGTCACGCCTTACATGAGCCAGAAGGTGGAAGACGCCTACTGGGATGAGGAGCGGTACGGTCGCGTGCCGATTCTCGACCCGGTGGAAGGCGAAAACGCCCCGCTGTTCTGCCTCGATCCGCCGTCTTCGGACGAAGTGATGCGGGCCTTGCCGGACATGTCGTCCGGTGGGTTGGCCTTCGTCGCGGAGACCAGCCGCAACAACGTGCGAATCATCGTCGAGCCGATGGTCGACCGGCTGGATGACTGTCGGTTCTACCCGATGGTGGGCCCGGCTCGCCTGCACCACTGCCATTACAAGTGCACCGTCTACTTTGAAGAGGTCAAGCGGTCCTACTGGCCGGTCCCCTTCACTCACCGCGACCAGCGTCAGGAAGTGGTCTATGTCGACCATGACCACCTGATCCGCTGTGCCGGACCGGACGCGAATCAAACCGAGCTGGAAGAGTAGTCTCCGGCAAGAAATCGAACGCCCCCGGGGGTATCGAGAACTCCAGGTGCCACGAAAGCCCGGTCAGGGAACTGACCGGGCTTTCGGTATTTTTTGGCGGATGGCTGGTGGCCAGAGGTGTTATCGCACTGCTTTGTAGGTGACCGGGTCGCTCTCGGCCTTTGTGTGGGGATTCCACCAATGGACAGTGAATGAGTTCTGGTCGAACTGGGACAGGCGGCCGTTGGAGCCGTACATGTCCATCACGATCTCGTCCCGGCGATGCCACAGATTCTGAATTCTTCGCTCCGTCATCCAGGCGAGAACGTGGAACTTCTCGAGTGGTGGATGCTTTGGCACAACGATCAGCCGACCGCCGCGATAGCTCCAGAAGAGGATCCCTTCGTCGACCTCATCGCGTGCCGTCCTTTGGGAAGTCGCTACGAAGCGATGTCGATTGTGATACCGAACAGTCCGATCAGGAGCGATGTCCCAGGTCCGGATGCACGTTGATCCATCGTCGTACGTGTCGTTACAGACCCACCTTCCGACGAGCCGCTGCTCCTCCGCCGTCAGTCGGTTCCACCACCACCAGCAACCGCCTGTTGAGGTCAACAGGGCTGTGGCAATCAGCAGGAATCGGCGGCGTTTCATGGTGAAACGGGATACGCCGGACAGCGGAACTTCGTGAACGGAAAGTCACGGAAGTTGTCTCACGCCACACCTTCGATTGAGGCCGGAGTTCTCACGAGTTCCGAGTATCCCGTTACCATCTGCCTCTACCCCAAAGGGGTTATCCAACACAGCCCAGGGTCGCGACCTCAGGTCGCGCACCCTGGGTTGAACCCCAAGGCCGGCCCGAACCCTGAAAGGGTTCTACACGGTTCGCTGTGGTTTTGTAGAACCCCTTCAGGGTTCTTGTCACTTGGCGGTCGTTTCCCAGGGGCGCTCCCTGCGGTCGCGACCCTGGGCTCTGGTGTTCAGCCCTGTCAGGGCAAAGCCATGCGGCATTCCCGGCGTGCGGCCCACTTGGAATCACAGAGGTCTGCTACTCCGAGATCTTGTACACCGCCAAATCGGTCCGCAGATACATTGCCCCCTCGTCAAAGGCCGGGGTCGCGAACGTCTTCCCGGGGACTTCGCTTGTCCCCAGGACTTCAAACGTCGTCCCGGCCTTCACCCAGGTCGCGGTGCCGGTCTCGTTCAGGAACAGAATCCGTCCGTTGGCGTAGACCGGCGATGCCGAAAAGTTCCCGCCCAGCCGTTCCATCCAGTGACGCTTTCCGGTCTTGGCGTCCACGCACGAGGCAATCCCCAGGTCCGACACAAAGTACAGCTCATCCCCCACGAGGACCGGAGTCGGGGTGCTGGGGGCTCCCCGGTCGATCCGCCAGACCACATCAGTGTCGGTGACATCGCCCTTGCCACCCAGCTTCACAGCCATCAGCTCCGGGTTGTCGTAGTCATGATTGTAGAACACCAGCCCGTGTCCGAACGTCGGCTGCGGGACAACCGACCAGCCGGGAGCCCGGACCTTGGCCAGTTCCTTGCCGTCTTTCAGATCGTACACAGCCAGATGATCTGGCCCTGGCGAGAAGACCTGAGCCTGCCCATCAACGACGGCCACCGCCGACGTGACGAACGAGTGGCTGATCCGGGCCTTGACGCTTCGCAGCTGTTTCCAGGCGATCTTGCCGGTCTGGGCATCGATGGCTGCCACAAACGGATCGACGCTGCCATCACAGGCCACGACCAGCTTGCCATCATGCAGAACCGGCGAGCCACCACTGCCGTGCATTGGAGGATAAACCAACTCGGTATTCAGCCACTCGACCGTTCCATCGGACACAGCCAGCTTCGCCGTCCCCATTGTTCCAAAGTGAACATAGACCGCGCCGTCCTTGACGATTGGGGTCGGGCTGGCGTGGCTGTTCTTCTGATGGATCGCGGGGACTTTCTCGACGGCTCGCACTTCGCGGTCCCAGACGACCTTGCCCGTCTTGGCGTCCAGTGCCATCGCCCGTAGCGAGAGTCCCTCTCCCTGAGGTACGGCTGTCGTCAGGAATACCCTCCCATCAACGACCGAGGTCGATGACCAGCCGAGCCCCGGGATCGGGGTCTTCCAGGCCACGTTCTTCGAATCGGACCACTCCAGCGGAGTCTTCTCTTTCGAGTGACAGTCAGAGTTCGGACCACGAAACTGAGGCCAGTTGCCCAGCACCAGCGCACACCACAAACAAAGAACCTGCTGCATCACGAACACCCTGACGAACTGGAAGCATCCACGGAGGTTGATCGAAAGCTATCGGATTGCAGCACCACTTCGCAATTGATGGGGAGGAGGGCAGTGGGGAATGGGCAGTGGGGGGGAACCCCGAAGTTCTTGCGAGGCCGTTTTGTTAAGAAGGGGATTTCTGTGCGTGCAGTTCCTTTCCGTGGAGTATTTTTACCCACTGCCCTCCTTTCAATTCCGATAACTGCCATTGCCACACAGCTACAGTATCGGCGTAAACTAGAGTTGGGTCGCGGAGCGCGTCGCTCGTGTGAATCGCCATCTCTCGGAGTTTGCCATGTTCAGGCCATTCCTGAAAACAAGCATCGTTGCATCCGCTGTCTGTCTCGCAGCAGCATCCTCGGCTCCGTTGTCTGCTCAGCAGATCATCATTGGAGGACGTGGCAGCGGAGGCTCGATCCAGATCGGACGCGGTGGCGTCGGCTTGGGAATCGGGGCCGGACGACCGTATCGCAACTACGATTATGTCCGTCCCGGCTATCCGCGCGGGATCTATGTCGATCCGATCTACATCGCACCGGCACCCCGCGAGGTGTACCGCCCCTCGTCTGTGATCTATCAGACTCCCACGGTTCAGCCGGGGCCCGTCATTGTCGATTCGTCGAGGATTCCGGTCCCCGCCGAGTCGGTCGGCCAGCGAACCAACCTGCCAGGAGTCACCTTCGGAGCCCGGCAACATCTGGGTGTGCTGTCTGATGCTGTGGCTGAACGCACGACCCGGCTGTGCGAGTTGCTGAAGTCCTCTTACCAGGGCAACCCGCAGTTTCAGGAGGTCTATCAGGACACCGAACTGCTGGCTGCCGGAGCACGGCAGATCCCGGCCCTGGCCGCTGAGCCCGAGAAGATGCTCGTCGCGATCCAGGACCTGAACACGCTGTTTGAAGCACTCAGCCCGGCGATCGAGAATTGGCAGCCTAGCGGAGCCTCCGCGACTGGTCCCCTGAGCAGTGTGAAGTCGGCGCTGCAGCTGCTTTCGACCGATGCGGGATATGACCCGAACCAATCGGACAGCCGACCGGTGACGATTCCGACACAGCGAGTCGCACCGCGAACCGCTGAGCCCGAACCGACTCCGGTGGATGCTGTGCCGACCCCGGCTGACGCGGTTCCGGTTCCGTCAGATACCGTTCCCGTGCCGTAGTGGTTCCGTACCGCAGTGGTCGCGTGCCGCAGTCGGCACGTCGGGCGAGCCCGACGGCGAACAGGCGAAGCACTACTCGCCGGCGTCGTCGGACTTCTTCTCGGAAGCGGGCCGCTTGGCCTTCAGGTTTCCGAAGGCATTCGACTTCACTTGGATCTCCCCGTCGGCGGGGAACTCAACCTGGAACTCCAGCCAGTCGGCTCCGCTCATCAGGATGCTGATCGTCAGCTCCTTCTCGGACTGCGAGACTGGTGCCCAGGTCAGATCGCTGCTGTACTGGCCCAGGATGCCGCCCTGGACAGCCAGCTTGCCGTCCTTTTGGAACTGGATCGACTTTAAGGCAAACTCCGGCTGGGTCAGCGCCCGGATCTTCTCTTCGTCGGTGCGATTCGCCTTCCGCTCGGGCAGCTGGGCTTCCCACTCGCCGATCAGTTTCTGGCCGAGGCCCTCCATCGCGGCCTTGGCCAGCAGTTCCTCTTCCGTATGTTCTGGAGCCTCGGAGGTCGGGACAAGAACTGCGATGTTCCCCCGGTCGACGTTCATCATGTAGTACCGGTCGCGGGTATCGTCATGTGCGATCGCGACATGCTTACAGCCGACGCCGATCTTGGCCTTGCCGATGTAACCGACCAGTTCGCCTTCGGGGTTAAAACGCTTGATGTTCCCGATGCTTGACTCGGCGCACAGGATGTCGCCGTTCGAACAGCAGCGGATGTTCATCGGGTTGCAGCAGCTGCCGAAGCCGTCGACCGCCTCGCGATCCCGCTTGCCGAATGAGGACTGGGGATTGCCATCGCGGTCGTGAATGATGACCTGAAACTTGGTATTCGCAGCGACCAGCAGCTGATCGCCGGTGGCCTGGATATCCATCTGGCCGCAGCAGCCGGAGAGCCGGTCGAGGACCTTCTTGGGTTCCTGGAACTCGTGATTGGATCGCCAGACTTCGTAACCGTTTCCGGTGGCACACACGAACAGGTCCTTTTCGGTCACTGCCAGTGCCGTGACCCGCTGGCGAGCGGCCATCATTTGGGCGATGTCGGCTTCGCTGACGTCGGGGGCCTGAACTTTCTCCAGGCGGGCCTCATAGGACTTGAGCTGGCGCTGGTACAGACTCAGCCGCGTGTTCAGCGACTTGGGCACTTCTTCGCCCTTGTCAGTCACTTCCTGGATCTGCTTCTCGGTCTTTTCGATTGTCCCCTGGATGCGGGTGATGTTCTTCTCGATCAGAGTCTTGACCACCTGGGACTCGGCCTTGGCTTCCTCGATCAGTTGCTTCTTGAACTCTTCCGGGTCGGGAAGATTCGGGAGGTTGGCGGTCGTTTTGACTTCGCCATCGCGGCTGATGCGGGCCATCTTGCCGTTACCGGCTACGAAGATGTCGAGCCCCTTCATCGTGTTAATGGCTGTTGGCACGAAGTCGAGCTTGATCTCTTTCTTGAGTTCGCCTTCGGGAGAATAACGCTGGACATATCCGTCGGAGTTCCCCACGCACAGCCACAGGTCGCCGGTTTCATCGAGGCAGTACGTGTGCAGCTCAATCGCCCGTCCGTCGTGCTTGGGATTAATCGAGCGAGTCTGCTTGTGGGTCGTGGCGACCTCGGCCTTGTCGGCTCCCTCGGCCTTGGGTGGAGCATCCTTCAGAGCGTCCAAGGCATCCTGGACCTCTTTGGAGACCACGGGTGGCTTGGATTCGACCTCATCATCCGCCCGGACCTGCCCGGCGGATTCCCAGGCCAACAGCAGCCCCAGAGGCATCGCAATCACTTGCGCCGTGTTCCATTTCGAAGCACTTCTCAACATTTCCGACTCCTTGACGACTGAGAATCACCGGCACGGAACATCGCTCTGAGCGAGGCGAATGCCAACGGGCTGAACGGAATCAGGCTACGTACGAGGGGCCGGGGATTCAAGAGGAAAACCCGGTTGCGAGGAGAATATCCCATCGGAGCGTCGTGATCCGTTCACGGGGAACTCTCCTCGGAAGCAGCGGCTTGAGACTTCCAATAGGCTCGGGCTTCCTCGGGAGGTGCCACCACGAACTCGATGATTCGCGGGCGACTGATGGCGATCTGCAGTTCCATCTCCTGAACTTCCGGAGACGGTGGTTTCAGTTCGGGGACCAGGAGGTACCGCTGCGAGGATTGAGAAGTACTCATTGGGCACGGAGTGATCGTTCCGTCGGACGAGACCAGCTGGATGACGACCTGTTCGTGGTCTTTCGGTGGCTGCGTTTCGATCCAGGCGATCGGTTGGGCCGAGGTGACAGAGCAATGCTCCTGGCCATTGGTGTACTTGAACGATGTTGAAGTGAATTGATGCTGTCCGTCGGTTGGCGACTTCTCGTTCTGCCGAGTTGTGAAGCCAGAGTGAGTCTCCTGGACGATTCCTGGTCCCGCGACACAGCGCAGCTTGAACGTCTGCCCGGCGACGGTGAGTTCGCGGTCCAGGGCTTGGACCTTGGCAGGGCCGAGGATCGGAATCTTGACCCGAGACGTCACCAGTTCCGCGGGAAACGGCGTCGCCCAGTTGCGGTAGGCGCGGGCCACGACTTTCCAGGCGGGCTCAAAGGGAGAGAGTTCCTGGCCTCGATTCCCGGTGGCATCTTCGAAGGTTGTGCGGAACTCCCCGTTTGTCCATTCCGGATAGGGAGACTCCCCGCGGATCTGGCAAGAGAAGTGGCCCGATCCGTGATCCGAGCTGTAATATTGAATCTTCTCCAGGTGAGCCGTCAGGTCGTCCACCGTCTTCGTGATCGGCAGTGGTTCCGGCTGCCATTCCTGAATGTTCTCCTTGTAGACCGGGTTCGGAATCTTCATCTCAACAAATGGCTTTTTGGTTGAATCCGGTTTGATTCGAATCGTCAGCTCTTTGTCGCGGCGCGGCAGGCAGCTGCGAGTCAGGGCGTAAGTGCCCCAGTTGGGGTAGTCAGCGAAGCCAAAGCGTCTGAAGACGTATCCCGTGGATTCGACAAACTCGAAACTACCGATCATTTGCATGGGGTGCGTGTACTTGCCCTGAGCATCGACAGATCGAAACAGGAATGTGTGGCCCGGCTGATTCGTCATCCAGTCAATGCCAGTCAGCTTCACGTGAATTGGTGGCACGCGGTTTCCGGGCCGGGGAATCCAGTTCTCGAAGCGCGGCGGCTTCCAGTCATAGTCCAGCGGTCCGCTCGTGGTTTTCAGCAACCTCAGTCGATTCGTGCTGCCAGGTATGACCACCTCAGCCATGTATGGATCTGGCTTCTTCCCGATGACCACAATCGCCGCGAAAAGGGCACCGAATAACAAAGCGGCAACCAGCGCGCAGCCAATCGGGCTCTTCAATTTTGCCAGCATGCGGGGGCTCCGGGGGACTTCGCTCATCGATGACGTTTGGCAACGTCAAATCCTATCAGCCAGTTCATCAGAATTCCCAGAAAAGCCGGAAGTCGCCGGGGGCGAGACGCACTTTGTAAAGTCGCTGGACTCTCCGAGGCCAGTGGACCAAGTGGCTAGTCACAGCCTCGCTGGATCAAACGGAGTGGGGGCAGGTCAGGTCATGCCTCTACATTCGCGCTGCAGGATCACTCGCGTGGCGAGAACCCTCACCCCCAACCCCTCTCCCGGGGGGAGAGGGGAGCCAGGCAGGCGCTGCCCCCCTGTCGTGTCCCTGTGCGTTCGACGCCAGCCGAGGAAGTTGGCACAATCGCCCGACACCGGAACCTCCCCACGAATTCTGAGGGCAACATGAGTCGCTGGCTGTTGTTGATGGCGATGTCTCTGGTCAGTTTGAGTCCTCCCGTACAGGGCGATGATCCCGTGCGGCCGCGTTCGGAGGCGCCGGAGATCGTCTCGTCGTGGGATGACCTGACGGATGGAGTTCACTCCAAGGAGGATTGGGACGGGCGCCGCGAGCTGTTGCACAAGCGGTTTCTCGATCTGATTCGCGACCAGCACAAGCCCGCCAAGCCGCCACTGGACCTGCAGATCCACGAGACGGTGGAGGTTCCCGAAGGCTACACCCGGCAGCTGATCAGCTATGCGGTCGAAGCTGATGAGCGGGCTCATGCGTACCTCGCCATCCCCAGGCGTCCGGCAGGCGAGACGGCCAAGCTGCCAGCGATCGTGGCTCTGCACGGGACGTTTCCGCAGGGGATCGAACAGGCTGCGGGGCTGGTCGATGATGCGACCAAGGCCCATCTGCATCATCTTGTCCAGCAAGGGTACGTCGTCATTGCCCCGGAGCATTTTGTCTCCGGCCGCCGGATTCCCCCTGAAGGAGCCTACGACACGACCCGCTTCCATCAGAAACATCCCGAGTGGACCGCTGTCGGCAAGTTCACCTATGAGCATTCGATCGCAATCGACGTGCTGGAGACGCTCGACGTTGTCGACAAGGAGCGGATCGGAGCGATGGGTCACTCGCTCGGCGGGCAGGGGACGATCTTCCTGTCGGCATACGACCCGCGCGTGAAGGCGGCGATGGACAACTGCAGCGCGGCGTTCTTTCGTCACAACGCGGGGGTGCTGCACTGGTCGCGGGATCACTGGTATGTCTACTTCAAACATATCCGCCCGAAGCTGCTCGAAGGCCAGCTGCCGCCGATCGACTTTCACGAGGTGATGGCGTTATCGGCACCGCGGGCCTTTCTGGATGTGTCTGGGATCAACGACGGCGAGCGGCTGACCCAGAAGCAGCGGGTGTTGATGCTGCTGAAGGTGGCTGACGTCTATGAGCTGCTGGGAGTGCCGCAGAACTTTGAGTTCTTCGTTCACCAGCGCGGCCACTCGGTCCCGGTGGAAACGCGGGCATTGATGGTGGCGTTCTTCGATGCCCACCTGAAGCCGAAAGAGGCGACCGAAGCCAAACGCGTGGGGGAGTGAATCGACCGGTACTTTTCCTCGGAATGCCGTGCTCGAAGGGAAACTCCAACCGTTTCCGATTCTTGCGAAATCTCCCATCAAACCATTTTCAACAGTCTGGGTTGCTGATAACATTTCGATATTGAGACTGAATCTCAAGAGCGACAGAGGCCCCCCATGGTCACCGCAGTTCAACTCCCTCTCGATCTCCTCGCGGAAGGCGAAACCGCCACCGTCGTCGACGTTTGCGGCGAATGCGATTGCTGTAACCGTCTGTCCGAGATGGGCTTGCGTGCAGGGGTGTACCTCCGGATGGTCAAGCAGGGGAACCCGTGCATCCTGGCCATCGGCGATCAGCGGCTCTGCTTTCGTCCAGAAGACGACTGCTCCGTGATTGTGGAATTGACTTGAGTCGGTGAGTCGCCGCGAGCATCGGTGAGCCATGTAGCAGTTGCCGGGGCTCGCTCTTCTGAGAACCTACCGTGACGCTCGATCAAATTTCGCAGGGCACGACAGCTCGCATCCGGGATGTCACGGGCGATGACACTCTGGCTGTCCGTCTGATGGAGATGGGGCTGATCGAAGGGGAAGAGATCGAACTGATAGGGGTCGCCCCGTTTGGCGACCCGCTGGAGTTCTCGGTCCGAGGGTATCGCTTGTCTCTCCGCAAGAACGAGGCTCAGCGCGTCGTCGTCGAAATCTGAGTCTCCCTCCCCGCTCTCACTTCTCAATCCCCCTCTCCATGCCCACCGTCGTCCTGATTGGCAATCCGAACACCGGCAAGAGCACGCTCTTCACAGCTCTGTCCGGGCTGCACACGCGGATCGCCAACTATCCGGGCTGTACGGTCGAAAAGAAGCTCGGCACGTTCGTCGACGCCGGGACAAAGATCACGCTGGTCGACCTGCCGGGAACTTACAGCCTGTCGCCGCGGTCGCTCGACGAGATGGTGTCGGTGGATGTGCTATTGGGCCGCCAGCCCGAGGTCGGTCAGATCGATGCCATCATCTGCATTGTCGATGCCGCCAACCTCGAACGGAACCTGTACCTGTTTACGCAGGTCCGCGAAGTCGGCGTGCCCGTGATCCTGTGCCTCAATATGTGGGATGTGGCCCACAGCCGAGGCATCACCGTCGATCAAAAACTCCTGTCGCAGCGGCTCGGCGTTCCCGTCATCACAACGAGCGCTCACAAGGGGCAGGGGATCGCCGAACTCAAAGCCGCGATCCATCAGGCCATCGGTTCGTCGGTCGCTCCCATCAGTCCCGAGTTCCCGCCCGCCTTTGGCGAAGAGATCCAACAGCTCAGCCAGTGGATGCAGGCCAAGTTCGGTTCGATTCCGCCGCGGTTCCTTATGGAGCGGATGCTGCTGGACGTTGGCGGCGAGAGCGAAAAGAAGCTGGCGCTGGCCCTCTCTCCGGAGCTGCTGCCGGTGCTGGCGGAGTCCCGAACTCGGCTGGCGGAAAAAGGCTGCAAAGTCCCCGCCATCGAGACCAAGGTCCGGTATCAGTGGATTCGTGAGCGGCTCGCAGGCGTCGTGACCCGCACGGAAGCCACCGGCAAGGTCACGACCTCGGACCGGATCGACAAGATTCTGACCCACAAGGTCACGGGGCTGGCGGTCTTCGTCGGCGTGATGTTCCTCGTCTTCCAGTCGATCTACGCCTGGGCCGGTCCGTTCATGGACGCGATCGAAGCAGGGCAGGGCTGGGCCGCTGAACGCGTGGAATCCGTCATGGCTCCCGGCACACTGCGCAGCCTGATCATTGACGGAGCCATCGGCGGAGTGGGGTCGGTCATCGTCTTCGTCCCGCAGATCGCGCTGTTGTTTCTGTTCATCGCACTGCTGGAGGACTGCGGCTATATGTCGCGGGCGGCGTTCCTGATGGACCGGCTGATGACCAAGCTGGGGCTGAGCGGCAAGTCGTTCGTGCCGCTGATGTCGTCGTTTGCCTGTGCGGTCCCCGGCGTGATGGCCGCCCGCGTGATCGAGAATCGGCAGGACCGGCTCCTGACGATTCTGGTGGCCCCGCTGATGAGCTGTTCCGCGCGGCTGCCGGTTTACCTGCTGATGATCGCGGCCTTTGTGCCGCAGACGTATGTCGGGAAGTTCATCCCGCTGCAGGGTCTGGTCCTGTTCCTGATGTACTGCGTCGGGGCCGTGGTCGCGATTCCGGTGACCTGGATTCTGCGCAAGACCGTGTTCCAGGGGGAGACGCCGCCGTTCGTCATGGAGCTTCCCAGCTACAAATGGCCTTCGCCGAAGATTGTGCTGTACCGCGTTTATGACCGCGTGAAGGCGTTCATCGTGCGGGCTGGCACCTTGATCTTCTGCTCATCGGTGCTGGTCTGGGCGGCTGCTTACTTTCCGATGGATCATGCGAAGGAACGGGGGCTGCAGGAGAAGATTGCCGTCCTCGAAGAGCAAGCGGCTGCGTCGGCGGAGCTCGACTCGCTGCGGGATCAGCTGCACGCCGAAAGCGGTCGCCTGCTGGAGGCCAGCTACCTGGGCCGCGCGGGCCACTGGGTCGAGCCGCTCGTGAAGCCGCTGGGCTGGGACTGGCGGATCGGAGTCTCCGTCATCGCCTCATTCCCCGCCCGCGAAGTCGTCCTGGCCACGATGGGCACGATCTTCAGCCTGGGCAGTGAAGTCGCCGACGAAGGGGAAGAGGCCCGTTTTGCCGATGCCCTGAAGAGTGCCACCTGGCCCGATGGACGCCCGCTGTTCACGCTCCCGGTCGCTGTGTCAATCATGGTCTTCTTCGCCCTGTGTGCCCAGTGCGCAGCCACGCTGATGATCATCCGCCGCGAGACCAACAGCTGGCGCTGGCCGATCGTGACGTTCGTCTATATGACCGCACTGGCTTACGTCGCGGCGCTGGTTGTGTATCAAGTCGGTTCTCGCATGGGCAACGGATAACTCGGCAGGCTGACGCCGTGCCGCTCCTGAAGCCGCGGGGCTTTACGCCAGAAACTCCATGATGACGCCATCGGCCACGCAGCGTCCGGAAGGTGTCAGACGGCAGGCTCCATCGATGATCTCGATCAGGCCATCGGCCAGCAGAACTTCGAATTCGTCACCCGCCAGGCGCGGCATCTCATAGCCGAAACGGTTCGCGAACTCGCGCAACTCGATCCCCCGGCACTGACGCAGGCCCAGCATCACCGCCTCGCGAGCCGTCGCTTCGGGGTCGAGTTTCTCGCGATCCCCGACTGCGGATTCGCCAGCGAGCGTTTTGCGAATCCAGGTCGTCACGCTGCGGTGATTGGCCTGGCGAACTCCGTCGAGGTACGACGCCGCGCCGGGGCCGAATCCATAGAATGGCTCGGATCGCCAATAGGTCTGATTGTGCCGGGCCTCGTACCCGGGGCGGGCAAAGTTCGAGATCTCGTACTGCGGATACCCACTGGCCGGGAGGAACTCCATCACCCACTCGTACATCGATCGTTCGAGTTCATTCGGAATCGGACGGATCAGCCCCTTGGCCTTGCGAGACCAGAATGCGGTCCCGGCTTCGAACGTCAGGCCATAGGTCGAAATATGCTGGACGCCGAGCGACACCGCCTGCTCCAGAGTCTGCTGCCAGTGCGGGAGCGTCTGACCCGGAATGCCAAAGATCAGGTCGATCGAGACGTTCTCGAATCGCGACTGCAAGCGCCGGACCGCGTCGATCGCGATCGCCCCATCGTGGTCCCGCTCCAGGAGCTTGAGCAGCTCCGCATCGAACGACTGAATCCCCAGACTGACCCGGTTGACGCCCAGGTCGCGTAGGACCTCCAGCTTGTCATCGGTCAGACCGGTCGGGTTGGCCTCGATGCTCCATTCATAACCGGGGGCCAGGCGAAAGCGTTCCCGCAGGAGCTTGCCGAGCTGCTCGAGCTGGGAAGCTGTCAGAAATGTCGGAGTTCCGCCGCCGAAGAAGAGCGTGTCGAGTTCGGGTTGCGGCTGGTCAATTGGAGCATCCGCTGGGGCGGGAGGGCGAAGCTCCCGCTGAGCCGCACCGTCAAGAAGACCATCCTCCCGCGCATGCGGCTCGGCAGGAGCCTCGCCCTCCCGACGGGACAGAGTCCCTCTGTTTTCACCGGGCAAAGCGGTCCGCAGTTCGCGTCCCAGCGCTGCGAGGTAGTCTTCCACCAGATCGGGCCGCCGCGCGATCAGCGTAAAGTCACAATACCCGCAGCGGTGCGTGCAGAACGGAACATGCACATAGCAGGCACGCGGCGGTGGCCAGACTCGGTTGTCTTCCATCACAGCCACTCGCTCTTCCCGAGGCGTTCGATCTCCGCAACCAGCTTACGCAGTGAGGCCTCGTCATCCCGCCGCGCCACGAGCGTGGCTGTCGGAGTATGCACGATCAGCAGTCCCTCGACCCCGAACGTGGCAATCAGGTGATTGTGCGTGGTCTCCACGATGCAGTCCGAGGTCTCGACCCCCGCGAATGGGCCGCGGATGGTGTTACCCTGCTGATCGCTGCCCCACAGCTCGGGCCAGGTCTGCCAGCTGCCGACATCGCTCCAGGTGAAACTGGCGGGGATCACAAACAGCTGGGGGTCGGTTTCTCGGGAGAGCGGCTCGAGAACCGCATGATCGACTGAGATCGAGGGCAGGCTGCGAAATTCGGCGGAGAGATCGCCCAAATCGGCCCCGAGGGACATCTGTTTCGCGAGGCGGCGGGCCACATCCGCGATCTGCGGCTGGTAGCGCTCGACCAGTTCCAGAAAGTGCCGGGCCGTCCAGACGAACATCCCGGAGTTCCACAGAAACCGTCCGCTGGCAATGAACTCCTGAGCGGTGGCCAAGTCCGGTTTTTCGCGAAACCGGACGACAGGCCGGGGGCCGGGGCTCGAATCCGGCGATGATTCGGTCTCGATGTATCCATACCCGGTCGCTGGCCGAGTCGGTGTGATTCCCAGCAGGCAGACCGAGCTGGGAACCCGTTCGACAACCGACATCGCCGCCTCGATACAGCTTTGAAACTCCGCATCGGGAGAAATCAGGTGGTCCGCGGGGGTCACGGCCATCAGTGTTTGCGGATCACGCTCGAACCAGATCGCCGCAGCCAGGGCGAGACAGGCTGCGGTATTGCGGGGGGCCGGCTCGATCAGCAGGTTTTCGGGCGGCAGTTCGGGCAGCTGAGTGCGAGTGGGAAGGGCATATTCGGCCCCGGTAATGACGCTGATCTGGCTCCAGCCAAAGCTGGGAATAGCCCGCTGAGCAGCCTCTTGCAGCAGCGATTGGCTGCCGTCCAGCGACAGGAATTGCTTGGGCCGGGCCCGGCGGCTGGCTGGCCAGAACCGGACCCCTCCTCCGCCCGCCATAATCGTGAGAGTTCGCATCATCCAGCCACCCGTTGCAGAATGTGCCGAACCTCGACACAGCAGTCCTGTCCGTCACCTTGCGTGCGGAACAAATCCCGCTATATTCTCGCACAGTCGCAGCGAAAGCGACACACTCTGGAGAGCAATCTCCGCTGCCGGAGAGATGGCAGAGTGGCCGAATGCGCCGGCTTGCTAAGCCGGTGTACGCGAAAGCGTACCGAGGGTTCGAATCCCTCTCTCTCCGCTTGTTTGCACGATATTTTGGTTGCCGGTCTCCAGTGAATGAGACGGCAGGCGGCGTGTATCCCGCTGCTGTGTGGATCGCAGAATCCTTGCACCTCGATGCAGTTCGCGGTCTTGAGGCGGGCTGAGTATGATCTGTGAGTCCCGGCCAGTTCACACTGCCTCACATGTCCACGCCTCAACTCGACACCAGCGATCATCCCGAGTGGTCTCCACTCTCGATCCATGACATGACAGTCGCTTACCAGCGGCGGCCGGTTGTGTGGGACATTGACTATAAGGCCCAGCCCGGGCGGCTCGTGGCTGTTGTGGGACCGAATGGAGCCGGTAAAAGCACGCTGATCAAAGCGGCCCTCGATCTGATACCCAAGGTGGCCGGCGGAGTTCGTTTTTTTGGCAAGCCCTATAGCGAGCAGCGCGGACGGGTCGCCTACGTCCCGCAGCGGACGACCGTCGACTGGGACTTTCCGGTCACCGCCCTCGATGTGGTCGCGATGGGGCTTTACCGGAAGATTGGCTGGTTCTGGCCCGTGACCCGGAAATGGAAAGAGCAGGCCCGCGCGGCGCTCCATCAGGTGGGCCTGGCAGACATGGCCCAGCGGCAGATCAGTCAGTTGTCGGGGGGCCAGCAACAGCGAGTCTTCCTCGCCCGGGCTCTGGTCCAGGGGGCCGACCTGTACCTGATGGATGAGCCGTTCGCCGGAGTCGACGCCGCGACAGAGCGGGCCATCGTCGATCTGCTCCGCAGCCTGCAGCAGCAGGGAAAGACTGCGCTCGTCGTCCATCACGACCTGCAGACGGTGCCCGAGTACTTCGATGATGTGCTGCTGCTGAACATGCGGCTGGTCGCTTCTGGTCCGGTCAGCGAGGTCTTCACCCCCGAGAATCTTCGTAAGACATTTGGTGGCAAGCTGGCGATTCTCGATCAGGTCGGCAACCGGCTGGCCCGTCAGGGGCAGTGAGTGGGATTCCGCTCGCTTGCACCAGACGGCGAATGCAGGAAGATGCGAAGCCTCTGTCACGAACCACTCCTTCGCGAGGCCCCTCGATGAGCTTGTCACAGTCTGAATTTCTGGAAGTCCGCCGCATTCCTGGCAAAGGCCGGGGAGTCTTTGCCCGTAAGGCAATTCCCAAGGGGACGATCTTCGAGACTGTGCCATTGCTGGTCGTGAAGCAGGACGACATTATTGCCTCGACACTGATGGACTACGTCTACGCCTGGACCGGCTCGACCGTGGCTCTGGCGCTGGGGTATGGGTCGCTCTACAACCACAGCTTCAAGCCCAATGCCCGGTATGACGATCTGTCCCAGCAGCGCAAGGAGTTCACCGCGATCCGCGACATCGAGGCTGGGGAAGAGATTACGATCAACTACAACGGCGACCCCAAGAGCAAGAAGAGCGTCGGCTTCGACGTGATGGATTAACGTCGCGTGCGTAGCAGAATTCGTGAGAATTCTGCCGTCCTGGGCTCCGTATCACCTGATCGGACAGTTGAGCACTCACCCCGTCCCACAAGACCTGCATGCCCGATTCGCCGCGAGTTCTGATCGCTCTGTGTACTTACAACGAGCGGCAAAACGTCGAGCAGCTGATCCCGCTCTTGCGAGCAGCAGTGCCGGATGCGGACCTGTTGTTCGTGGATGACAACTCGCCGGATGGGACCGGGCAATACATCCGCCAGATTGGAGCGTCCGACCCGCGGGTGCTGCTGCTCCACCGCGAGAAGAAGGAGGGGCTGGGAGTCGCTGTGCGGGCCGGGTTCACCTTTGCTGTCGAGCAGGGGTACGACCTGCTCGTCAATCTGGACGCTGACTTCTCGCATCCCCCAGCTGTCATCCCCCAACTGGTGAAAGCCGCGCAGAACGCCGATGTCGTGATCGCGTCGCGTTACGTCCCCGGCGGAGGCGTCGTCGGCTGGCCCTGGCGGCGGAAGGTCATGAGCTGGGGAATCAACACCTATGTCCGGGTGATCCTGGGGCTGAAGACCCGCGACAACAGCGGCAGCTTCCGTTGTTATCGCGTCGACCGCCTGCGGCAGGCGGACCTGTCGAAAGTCCGCTGCCGCGGGTACGCGGTCTTTGAGGAGCTGCTGTTTCGCCTGAAGCGAGCCGGAGCGACGTTCCTCGAGATCCCGTACACCTTCGAGGAACGCCGATTCGGCACCACGAAGATCAACATGAAAGAGGCGGTTCGGGCTCTCGTGAACCTGGCGGTGCTGCGACTGCGGGGCGAATGAGCGGACGAGCAGGCTCAGTCGCCCAGAACGTCGGCTTTGGCCTTGTCGATCTTTTCCCGATCCGCTGGGTCGGTGACGCAGTAGTACAGGATCTCACGGTAGCAGACCTTGGCTCCGGGCTCGCCCAGGATTGGAGCTTTGGGACTGGGGTCGACGAAGTAGTACAAGTCGTATGGGTTCGTAATTCCTCGGGACGTCGACGTCCAGCCTTTGACTTCGAAGGATTTGAGATTCGGGTCAACCGGAATGATTGACTGAGTGAACGTGAAGGATTTCGTCGAAATCCCCGGCCCCTTGGCGATCACTTCCATGGCGGCCTGAATCGCCAGCGGATCGCCCTGCAGGACAAACGTCATCGTGGGCGGCTGAGTACCGGTAGGGCTGTTGACCGCCGATCCGGCGAGATTCCACCGAATGGCCGCCTTCAGGACCGTCGCCCGGAACCCGACTCCCGTGACCTTGCCGCCGTTCGCGGGCTGGACCAGAACCTGCACCGCCTGGGGGGCTGCAGCCGCCGCGTGTTTGGCTGGTTTTTCTTTCTTGTCCTGGGGTTTGTCCGTTTCATCGGCTCCCAACGAGACTCCCAGCGTCGTGACGAGCGTCAACAGCAGGTATTGAAAGCATCGAGACATCAGCGACCGTCCTATTTCAGAGTGAAAATCGACCGCGCTGTCGCATCCTCGATACGAACACAGTGGGCCTCACTGGAATAAGCGTTTTCGCCTTACACGATCTTTTCGCGGTTCATCGCAGGATCGGCACGATCTCGCGCTGCAGCTCTCCGCCCGTGACATGCACGGTTCCGGCGGCATCAATGTAAACGTCGATCTCGCTCCGCACCCCAAATTCGCCGGTCAGGTAGATCCCCGGTTCGATCGAGAAGCAGGTCCGCCGCATCAGCAGGCGGTCCTCCCGCGTTTCCAGGTTGTCGATGTGGGCTCCGTTGCCGTGGACTTCCTGACCGATGTTGTGCCCCGTGCGATGCGTAAAGTACGGACCGTAGCCTGCCTGCTCGATCACGGCCCGCACGGCGTCGTCGACCGTTCCACCGGACAGTTCGCGACCGGCGGCGAACGCCTCTTTCGCGCAGGCGATCCCCGCGTCGCGAGCGGCTGCCACCACTTGGAAGACCTTGGTGAACTTCTCAGGGACGGTCGCCCCCACAAACCCCGTCCGGGTCAGATCGCTGTAGACCGCCCGTGGCTGGTTGAGCTTGGCCCACAGGTCGACCAGCACGAAGTCCCCTTCGCGAATGCGGGTGTCCTCGCCTTCCCCCGTTTCGTAGTGCGGCAGCGCGCTGTTCGGGCCCCGGCCCACAATCGGCGGCGAATAGGTCGTGAGCCCGTGCTGGTGGAAGTGATCCATGATCGCCTGCTGGACGGCGACCTCTTCCACGAAGCCGTGGCTGCGGACCTGGTCCGCGATGAATTTCCAGGCCACATCATACGCGGCGTTCGTGACCTTGGCCGCCGCAAAGTGCATGGCTTCCTGCTGGTCGTCCCAGGTCGACTCAAATAGCTGGATCAGGTTTCCGGACGACACGACGGTCGCCCCGAAGCTGCGAACGAGTTCCACCGTCCCTGCGTCGACCTTCGAGACATAGGGGTTGCCGTTCCCCGGAGAGTACTCCATGGCGACCGAGGACTTTCCGTTGACACAATCACGAATCGCGGCCTCGAACTCCTGCCACTTGAGATAGACCCGCTTGTCCCCCGGCAGGTGATCGAGGACCGATTCTTCGATGCGATGCACGATCCGCACGGGTGTCCCGGTTGCCGGAATCCAATAGAGAAACCGCCGCGAGCTGAGCGGTTGCTCACCCATGTCCAGAATTCGCCGGGCGAGCACATTCGAGCCACGGAACTCGTAGAGCAGCCATCCGGAAAACCCGAACTGGCTCAGAGCCGACTGAACAGCAGCAAGATCAAACATCGTGAGATTCATCCCGGTCCGAAGAGGGCCACACTGGCTGTGAACCCGTGAATGTGGTTGCGGCCCGCCACCGGGCCCAGTTCACCTTGAGCAAAGAACCCCGCCAGCGGGATCGTTCCCGCCACCGACTGGATCGTGTTCGCATCGTGATGCGGTGCCGGAAACATCCGGGTGCCGCGACCATTGCAGCTGAACAGCAGTCCGCCCTCCGCTTTACCCGCCTTCAGAGACTGCGACAGCATCGATCGCAGGTCTTCATCGGCTGTGTCGGCGTCCCGCACATGGAACTGGACGGTCTGCCCGGTGCGCACGAGATTTCCAACGGCGATGGCCCCTTGATCGCGATCCGCCCCGATTACATTGGAGATCAGGAAATCGCCGCGCTGGAACTGCTCTTTGTACTCGCTCATGGCCAGACCGATATGTAGCTTGCGCTGGATCAGCAGCTGGTCCGAGGGAGACGACGCGCGATAGATCGAGTTGAGCTGTTCGAGGGCCGGTTTGCCTCCCAGTTCCTGCAGAACGTTGCGGCTCGATTTGGTCACGACCAGCGGCTGACCAATCGGGCGGCACCCTTGCGATACCACAGTCCGAATCGACACCGGCCCGCGGATCACGACTCCCACGCCGCCGTGGTCGAATTCTGCATCGTTGAGGTACAGCCGATTCTCTCCCGGAGCAGACGCTCCGCTGGCCATTCCGCCGAGAACCGGCATCCCGGAGAACTCTTCGCCGAAGTGAGCCAGCATCGAATCGACCGCACACGAGAACGGGTCGCCGAGGAGAAACGCCGCCTGCGGAGTCACCGCCCCTTCCACACCCGAGGGAGCCCCCGTCGCCAGCAGCCCGTCGGGAGTCCTCTCGAACTTAATATGGAACGGCTCAATGTCGCAGCCGGGCAGGATCGCGGCCCAGGCTGCCATCGCGGGGCCGTTCTCGTACTCATGATTTCCAGCCGCGACTGACTCGGCTGTACAGCCCACCAATATCCGCGCTGGGAGCGGTTGGGACGACCCCTGCCCGAATCCGGGCTCCATCGCATGGTGCGGAGTGACAAACAAGAAGACCAAATCGGGCAGCTGTCCCTCCAGCTGCGTGTGCAACTGCTCCTGGAGTTCTCGCAGTGCGAGAGGAGTGTTGGAGTTGGAATTGCCTGCAGCTGCGAACCTCATCGGGAGACATCCCTGCTGAACCCGGAGAGTGGAATGGCATCACTCTGACCGGAGAGCCCCGCAGGATCAAGTCTGCGGGGTCGGGAAGATCGTGCGGGGTGTCTGTCGTGAACAAAGAAGCCCAGGGGTTGCAACCCCTGGGCTTTCGCATCGCAATCAATGCGCTGGCGGGGGGCTGTTCTGATACGCCCGGGCCCGGAACAGGAAGTCGATGATGTTCCCCTCGTGCGGCTGCATCCAGTGCAGCTGATTCGTGCGGATCTCTCCGACATTCAGGCGGTCGATGTGGGTGGCATCGACGAGCTGGCCGGCCCACTTCTCGTTCTTGGTAATCGCCGTGCAGACGAGGGTCTGGCCGATCCGCTTGAGCATCTCGTCCTGCGGGCACTCGACGACCGAGGCACAGGGGAACATGTACTCGGGATTGGCCAGGAACGCATCGAGATTGGTGACGTGGAAGATCGTGGGGCGCAGGTAGTCGCACCGCTCGTGCTTCACCAAGCGATCGCCGCCGCGGTACTTGGCGGTGACGTCGCTGCAGCCGGGCTCGCGGAGTTTCTCTTCGATCTGGTTGTTGACCCCTTCGGCGACGCCGGGGGTCGTGAAGGCTGCCAGTCCGGCCTTGGGATCGGTCATCGGCAGCGGAGCGATCGGTCCGAGTTTCTTGGCGAGCGCATCGGCGATCTCGGCAGTATGGCGGCTGGCCCAGACGCCGGACGCATTGATGCACGACCGGCCTCCGTTGAGGTAGATCGAGTCGGCCATGATGTCGATGTACTTCTCCCACTGATCGACGCAGTCATCGCCGAGGATGATCTTGCTGAAGCCGGGACCGTGAGCCTGCACGCGCGGGTCGCCCTTGTACTTATCGACGGTCGCCTGGCCCCCGAAGATCATCGAGCGGTTGCAGGTCTCCATCACAGCGGGGCCGCAGTCGTGACCGCCCGGGTAGAGGCAGAACGCCTCGCGCGGGACGCCGGCCTGAGCGAAGGCTTCGTAGACGCGGTACGGCGTCCAGGGCTCGCTCGAACCGGGCTTGAGGACCAGCCCGATCTGGAGCGGAATCACCGGCATCCACAGCGTGTGAACGCCCGGCGAGTTCGAGGGCAGCACCATGCCGAGGGTCGGGCTCTGGCACTGGTAGCTGAGCATCACGCCCCGCGATTCCATGCCGTACCCACGCGAGAGGATGTCGAACGGCAGCCCGCGAGTCAGGGCTTCGAGGACCTCGCGCATGTGGGTCAGCACATACGAGTTCTTCCGCATGTTGGCCGCACACATCGCTTCGGGCAGGCCGGTCGTGGCGGACTGGATGCGGCAGAACTCTTCCGGGGTCTGCGTGCCGTTCCCCAGCGGCAGCGTCGCGTTCAGGTACAGATCAGCTGCCTTCGCACACATGTCGCACAGCTGATCGATCGTGAACTGCCGCAACAGCTCGCGAGCCTTAGCCTGCTTGCGGCCATCGAGCTTAATCTGCCCGGCGGTCGCCTGATGCAGGTAACCGAGCGTCTCGCCCGTTTCGAAGTGAACAACCGGCTGCTTTTCGATCGACTCGTACGGCTTGCCCCAGCGGATCACGGGGATTTCGAGCATGGCGGGATCTCGGACAGGTGGGTAGTGGTCAGGCAGAGCCACGATTGTAGTCTCCGAGCGACTCGATACCACACTCAGCCGGTGCCGAAACCGGGCCTCGCCCTTGCCCTTCGCTGCCAACTGGGAACAATCCCTGTTATGGCGGCGCATCCAGCATCGCCTGCCCGGAAGCGGGTGAGTTGAGCAAGACCGGGATCGGCATCAGCATGGCAGCGGCGGAGATCATCATTCGAGGCGCGCGGGAGCATAACCTGCGGAACGTCGACCTCGTCATTCCCCGCAACAAGCTGGTGGTGATGGCGGGGGTCAGCGGGTCGGGGAAGAGCTCGCTGGCGTTCGATACGGTCTATGCCGAGGGGCAGCGGCGGGATGTCGAGTCGCTGTCGACCTATGCCCGGCAGTTCCTGGGTCAGATGCCCAAGCCCGAGGTTCTTGGCGCTTAGGCACGAGTTTTCAAGGCCCTCCAACGCCGAACGACTTTGGTAACCGGCCGCCGTTATAAAGCTGTGGTTGCAATAGCCGAGTGATCGGCGGCTCCGGTTCACAGCTTGGTCAGGCGATTTCGCCACGCTCTGTGGCAGATGCCCCGCTACCCGCCAGCATCGCCCCGGCGACGGCAAGTCCAGCAAAACTGAGGGGACCGTACCACGGCGAATCGAACGGGAACATCCGGTAGGCGTTGTTGCCTTCAGATACTCCCACCAGAATGGCTACGGTGAAACGCGCCCATGTTTCCCCGCGACGGATTGGGCCATTGGTCAGGGCCAGCGTGGTCGCTCCGATGGCCAACAGGCATCCGCCGATTGACCGAAGCATAGCCAAGTCCAGTTTGGCATACCGCAAGTCAAGTTGTTCATCAACCGCGCCCAAATAAACAAGATGGTTCAGTGGTACGGATGGCACGAGTAGGTCATACAGCGCGCCGAGGATGACCAGTACGCCGGAAATGTTCAGCAGGACCAATCCCAAGAGCCGGTTTCAAAACCTGTTTGCAGGGCTTTCAAGCGGGTCGCCGCCGGATGGTCGTTTTCTACAACCGTCTGAGCACGATGACCATGCAGGCGGCATGAA
>JBIIOI010000084.1:0-20481 GCA_044337025.1 Planctomycetaceae bacterium | reverse complement strand
CAAGTGGTACAGTCCTTTCGTTTACGAGATGGACCAGCAACTGCCCGACCTGCCACGGCTGATGTCGGTAACAGTTCCTCAAGCCGAACGAATCCGGAAATTGGCCGATCTCTTGGCAGCTCGATCCCTGTTACGGCTCGGCGAAGGACGAATCGACGATGCGATTTCCGATGCGATGGACTTGATGAGGTTGGGGAGAGCCCCGCTGCATTCCGAACTCTCGATCGAAAGACTCGTCGGGTGGTCGATCTGCAGTCAAGCCTCGAGTCTGATTGTCGAACTCATCAACAACAGAAATATTCAAGCTGAGCAACTGGAGGAACTCACTCTCTTCGTGGATCAACTGCCGACGATCGCGTCATTTTTTGATCAGACTCTGGAGTCGGACAGGTGCATGGGCCTGGATGCAGTGTGTCAGCTGCGACTCCGTGGTTCAAATGTACTCACTCAGATGTCTGCGATCGCCAGACTGGAGTCAACGGTGCCGGTGACAACCAGCCAGCGGATTCCGAATTTCGACTGGGACACGGCGCTCCGCGAAATCAATCTCTATTATGATCGATTGGAAAAGGACGTAGTCTCGCAGGGACCCTACCAGAGTCGAAAGGTGGCCTGGGATCGCGTGTCCCAAGACATTCCACTCACACAATCTTCGGTCCGTGGGACAAACAAGCCCGTCGAAATGGGGCGATTGTTTTTGGCAATGACTTCAAGTCATGAAGCGCTTCTCAAAAAAGATGCGACGATTCAAGCCCAGCAACAGCTGCTCAAGTACGCGATCGCCATCAGGACGCTCGCTTTGGCGAAGCAGCCGGCGCCGCGCTCGCTTCGAGATGTGGACGGAAGCTTGACTCCCATTGATCCATTCTCCGATCAGGACTTCAAGATGTTCTGGGAAGGAAATTCAGCGGTCCGAGTCTATTCAGTCGGGGAAAACGGCCGGGATGAAAATGGGAGCATCGACAACACAAACGATTTGGGATACCGCGTGGTCTACCAGAATGTGCTACCTCCAGTGACTCCTTTGAATTCACCAGCCAAAGTCATTGGTCCTCCGCCGCCTATTCGTGTACCAGCCTCCAAGGCTCCCAATCAGAGAAACCCTGGGTTTTAGCTAGCGAGAGACTGCGAGACTGGAATAGACACCTTCGATCACCCGGCCATGGTCGAGGATCGGAGGCGGGTGGCCCTGCTTGTCGGAGAGACATTCCTCCAGCGAGGTGTTCCCGACCATGTGGGCCGGACGGTCGAGACTCAACTCATCGCGCTCTGTGGCAGTGCGTCCCATCGGGTATCCGTGCCAACTTCCATTCTACGCCCGGGGGGCAGGACAGCGCCCGCTTTCCTGGCGCTCACACTGGCTCCCCACCGGACCGCGAAATTGCGATCCAAGTTGTCGCAGTGTTCGCTACACTCTTGGGACCATTCGATCGCTGTCCGACCGAGAAGGATCTCACTGTGTCCCGCCCTGTTGCAGAACTGGTTGCCGAGCTGTTCGGCGAACTCAAGCAAGTCGCATTGCTCCGATCCACTCTGGGTCTGCTCGGCTGGGATGAGCAGACGATGATGCCGGCCGGCGGAGCCGAGCATCGCGCCAATCAATCGGCCCAGCTCGCGGGTCTCGCGCACGAACGCGCCACGCGTCCACGCATTGGGGAACTGTTCGATCTCCTGAAGGATGAAGCGGCGCTCGGTGGACCGAACTCCACGACAGCTGCCAATGTGCGTGAGGCCCGGCGCAAGTTCGAGCGGGCTTCAAAGCTGAGCCAGTCGCTGGTCGAAGAGCTTTCCCGCTGTGCGACCATGGCGCAGCAGGCGTGGGTCGGAGCGAAGAAGGCACAGAGCTTCACACAGTTCCTCCCCTGGCTCGAAAAGACGATCCAGCTCAAGCGAGAAGAGGCCCAGGCTGTCGGGGCCGAGTCAGGTGTGCTGTATGACGCGCTGCTCGAAGACTACGAACCGGGTGCCTCCACGAACGAGATTCAGCGGGTGTTCACATCGCTGCGGAAGGAACTCGTGCCGCTCGTGGCTGCGATTCGCGACTCGCACAAGAAGCCGGACACGGCGATTCTGACGCGGTCCTATCCCGTGGATGCCCAGTCGGAGTTCGCGACCCGTGCCGCCACAGCCATCGGGTTCGACTTTGATCGAGGCCGCCTCGACCGCTCGGCTCATCCGTTCTGCAGCGGGATCGGCCCAGGCGATTGCCGACTGACGACGCGCTACAACGAGCACCATTTTCCCGGAGCCTTCTTCGGTGTGCTGCATGAAGCGGGGCATGGGATCTATGAACAGGGACTGGACCCGGCCGAGTTCGGGCTGGCGTGCGGCGAGGCGGCGTCTCTCGGAATCCATGAGTCGCAGTCCCGCATGTGGGAGAACCTGGTCGGTCGCAGCCGCGCCTTCTGGGAGCACTTCTACCCGCAGGCGCAAGCCGCCTTCCCGAATGCCTTGGGCTCCACTTCGCTCGACCAGTTCCACTTCGCCATCAACGATGTCCAGCCCTCGTGGATCCGTGTCGAAGCGGACGAGGTCACGTATAATCTGCATATCATGCTGAGGTTTGAGCTGGAGCAGGCGCTGATCAGCGGCGATCTGAAACCAGCCGATGTGCCCGGAGCCTGGAACGACAAGTTCCGGGACTACTTCGGCATGACCCCGCCGAACGATGCCCTCGGTTGTCTGCAGGATGTTCACTGGAGCGCGGGACTGCTCGGGTACTTCCCGACCTACGCGCTGGGGAACATGTATGCCTCGCAGTTCTTTGAGCAGGCCCGGACGGAGCTCGGAGATCTGTCGACCATGTTCGCCCGAGGCGAGTTCCTGCCCCTGAAGCTGTGGCTTAACGAGAAGATCCACCGGCACGGGCTGAAAGACCGGGCGTCAGTCCTGGTTCAGAACGTGACCGGGCGACCGCTATCCGCCGAACCACTGCTGACGCATCTGCGAACCCGGTTCGCCCCGCTGTATGGCGTCTAGCAATCAAGGCCCACCGGTTGCTACCGGTGGGCTTTCTCTCAACTCTCAACCCTCAACCCTCAACCCCATGCCCTTTCGGATCGCGTTTCTCGGAACCGGTGAGTTCGCCCTGCCCAGCTTTCGGGCGATTGCGAACTCGTCGCACACTCTGGTCGGGCTGGTGACTCAGCCCGATCGAACCGACGCGCGCGGGCGAGTTCATCCGAACGTGATGAAAGAATTCGCGCTCGAGTGCGGGCTCCCGGTTCTGCAGCCGACCAACATCAATACGGAAGAGAGCCTGGACCAGCTGCGGGCGCTCGATGCCGAGCTCTTCATGGTGGCTGCGTACGGGCAGATCCTGTCGGCGGATGTGATCAATCTGCCGCCGCGCGGTTCGTACAACCTGCATGGATCGCTGCTCCCCAAGTATCGCGGAGCTGCGCCGATCCAGTATGCCGTCTGGAAGGGGGAGCGCGAGACCGGCGTCACGATCTTCAAGATCGAGCCCAAGCTCGATGCCGGCCTGATCCTGGCGACGATGAAGACACCGATCGGCCCGAAGGAAACCGCCGGAGAGCTGGAAATCCGCATGGCCGACCTGGTGGTTCCGACCACGCTGCAGTTTCTCGACGACCTGGAGCGAGGCCAGCTGAGCGGAACGCTGCAGGACAAATCGCTGGTCACCAAGGCCCCCAAGCTCAAGAAAGAATTTGGGGCCATCGACTGGTCCCAGACTGCCGCTCAGATCGACTGCCAGGTCCGCGCAATGCAACCCTGGCCCCAGCCATATGGGTTTTTGAAAGTGGAGGGGAAGCCGCCCTTGAGGGTGTTGATTCTTGCCGTGAGGGGGGAGCCAGAAGCTTTGTCTGGCCATCCGCCATCCACCATCCGCCCTCAGCCAATGACCAATGACCAGGGACCAGCGACCACAGATTCTCCCGGCACGATTGTCCGCAGTGACGGCAAATCACTCGCCATCCGCTGCGGCGACGGACTGTGCTGGATCGAGACGATTCAGCCGGTCGGAAAGCGTCCGATGCCGATTGCCGACTTTCTGCGCGGCAATCCCGTTCCGGTTGGCAGCCGGATCGATCTGTGAAGTTCACCCCGTTTGGGGGACCACGGGGCGGCATTGCTTAGCAA
Organism: Planctomycetaceae bacterium; assembly: GCA_044337025.1. GTDB lineage: Bacteria > Planctomycetota > Planctomycetia > Planctomycetales > Planctomycetaceae > TH-plancto1. The sequence goes on along the minus strand of JBIIOI010000084.1, from coordinate 16,377 downwards.
AACCGCGCGACCATCACGTTGTGGATCAGAGATTCCGAATCGCAGGACATTCACCCTTGCTTGAGTCAGGCTCAAGTGGCTATTCGGACCGCCTTTGAGCTGATCAGCAGACCGCTTTTCTTGACCATCACCTCCCACCAGCAGATGGGACAGATGTCCCAATCGCTTCGGCAACCGAGTGTGTTGTATCCACAACACGGGCAGGCAAAGGGGAACAAGGTGTAAGGCGACTCACTCTCGGGCATATCCAGCAAGCTGCGATGACCAGGGCCGACATCCCCGAGGCCGACCGCCGCGACTTCAGCCTCTACGTCGACGAGTTCCAAAACTTCACCACCGGCAGCTTCGCCTCCGTCCTCAGTGAGGCCCGCAAGTACCGCCTCTCCCTGATCGTCGCCCACCAGTATCTGTCCCAACTCGACGACCAAACCGCCAACGCCGTCTTCGGCAACGTCGGCTCGATCATCGCCTTCCAAGTCGGCACCGACGACGCGATGCGGCTTGCCGAGCAGATGAGCAAACACCCCGGACAGCTCACGCCCGAGAACCTCACTGGGCTACCGAAGTACACGGATTACTCCCGACTCCTCATCGACGGCATCCCCAGCAGGCCGTTCTCGATGGGGACAGTGATCCAGGACGCATATACGTAATGCGTATCTTGCATTCATGAATCGTGTATCATCACTTGTCATCCAAGGCAGCAGTGAGGGCTTCATGATGGGCTGGACTCGGGCGTCGCACTTCAAAGACTGGGCGAAAACTCAGGACTCTCGGCATTTGCTGCCACTACTGATTCGTCGACTCGTTCGTGCCAGTACGACACGCGAAGCGAGTGTCTTGTTTCCGGCGATCGAGCAAGTCGGTCGACCTGGTCCAGATGGAATAGTAAGCGTGTCGGTCGGTAATCAATTCGTACCTGAAGGCGACAGCCTTTGGGAGATGGGTGTAGCGGAGGATTGCAAAGGCAAAGCTGACGAAGATATCGAGAAACGCAGTAAGGAGTTTTCAGACCGGTCCGAAAGGGCTCGCATGACATTCGTTTTTGTCACACCCCGCGAATGGCAGAAGAAATCCGAATGGATTGAAGCAGCTCAGGCGTTTGGATGGAAGAATGTGCTCGCATTCGATGCAAACGATCTTGAACACTGGATTGAGCGATGTCCGTCTGTCGATTCGTGGTTCTCGGAGGTTACTGGAAGAAGACCTACGGGAGTTATCGATCTTCACTCCCATTGGGACGCGTTGAGCAGAATCGCTGAACATCCATTGACGCCGGAAGTGTTTCTCACCAGTCGACAAGAGGCATGTGACCAATTACTCGCTTACCTGAAAGATGCACCCTGCTCGATCACATTGAGGTGCGAGAGTATCGAAGGAGGAATGGATGTATTGTCGGCTCTGACCGCATCGCGAGTTGAAGAACATCGAATATTGGAGAACGTTGTCTCTGTCAGTGATGTAGAAGGATGGCGGAAGCTATCCGTCCAGAACGATCCAATGATTCTTGTTGCCGCTTCCAGCATTTCGTTGGGAGCGGAGGACATCGCGAACGCCATTCAATCGGGACACCATGTCATAGTGGTTGCCAATTCTCAGATCGGCGATCCCTCTCGATCCGTTGCATTGAAGCGACAGCAATTGCATCGTCTGATTGAATCTCTGACTCATTGTGGATTTACCCCTTCAGAGTCAGAGTCTAAGGCAAAAGCGAGTTCCGGGAGTTCCTCCGTACTGAAGCGACTTTTGACCACGCATCCGCAGACTCGCTACCCCGTATGGGCCAGCGACGACAACCGTGCCCAACTTGCTCCGTTGGCTCTTGTTGGGGCGTGGATGCATGTTGACCCGGATCAACCGTGCGAAAATCGGAGATGGACAAGAACGTATCTGGATCTGCCATGCATCATCGAACTACTCGGAATCTCGAAGGAGGAGCTCGAAACACGGGTAGCGAGGTGGAGCGAATGCGACGAACCACTATTTCTTCAATTTGAAGATTCCGTGGTTCTATCATCCCGCGAAGATGCGTGGTATTTGCTCGGTTCCGCGATCACGCCATCTGTCCTTCAGCGTTTCGAGAATCTCGCCAAGCTCATTTTGGAGGAAGATAATCCAGCCTATGAGCTTGACCCACAAGACCGGTGGCTTGCAGCGATCCACGGCAAGGCACACATGCTGTCAGATCAGATACGGCAGGGAATCCTCGAAACTTTGGCTCTGATGTCGGTCTATCCAACTGATCGCGACTCACAAGCCACGCGGATGTTTCGGACAACCGTTGATCGAGTGCTTGACCACGCTTTGCCGCACGGGGCGACGTTGGCAAAGGTGGGCGACATTCTCAAAGCACTTCTCTCTGTTCGCAGAATCATCGCCAGAGTTCTTTCTCTCCCGCCTTGAAGCAGATCTGGATTCAGATGACCCACAGTTGGCATACTTGTTTTCAAATGACGGACTGGGGCTTTTCTCATCCGATTTGCATTGCAGCCTTTTGTGGTCTTTAGAACTGCTTTCGTGGTCACCTGACTTTCTACCACGCTCGTCTCGCATTCTGGCTCGACTCATCGGATTTGAACATCGTATCGCAGAAAACAAATCGAATCGGCCATCCAATAGCCTGCACGATATTTTCTCATGGTGGAATCCACAGACCATGGCACCGGTCGACGAACGAGTTTCAATTCTGCGTTCCTTGGTTACGGAGTTTCCTGAACCGATGTGGAATGTGATCGCCGGGTTACTCCCGGTTGGAGATCAACTGATTGGTGGCTTCCACACCTTTCCTCGCTGGCGAACATGGGCGGACGACTGGACGCCTGAATCTGCGATCTCAACGGAGTACGCAAGCCTCAATCAAACAGCGACACTGGCGATAGAAGTTGCCGGTGCCTGCCCTCGTAGGTGGTCAACTATTGTCGATCGAGTCTTCACCTGTTCGCGGGAAATTGCGGAACTTGCTCGAACCAGATTGGCCCTTGTTCCGGACTCTCAATCACCGGCCACAGATCGTTTGATCCTTTGGGAGGAACTACGACAGCTCGTAGCACTTCATTCCGCGCATCCAAATGCGACGTGGCGACTTCCCGATTGTACGCTGGAGTTTCTTTCTGGCATTCGTGACCGACTCACACCAAGCGACCCAGTTGACTTACACACATGGGCTTTTGACTATCGTCCAGACTTCGAGGGTTCATCGAAACTCGAAGATCGAGGTCAATATGACGAGGAATTGAGGGTTCGACAGGTGTCGGCACTCTCAGAGATTGCTACCAAGCTGGGCCATGAAGGGGTATATCGGCTTTTAGCAAGAGCAAAGAATCACCACGTGATTGGGTGGCTGATTGGTATTGATAGAATGCTCTCAGTGTCGGAGTTTGACATTCCACAGATGGCAATGTCGGAAAACGATGCCCACCGCGCGTTTGCGGCGTCACTGATTGCGGCTGAGCATAAGAACCGAGGCTTCGACTTTCTTTTCGACGATTGGTTCCGGAAGTGTAATCCCTATCAGGCAGGAGCAGTATTGAGTGACCTGCCGTTTGGACGGCCGACGTGGGATTGGATAAGAACGCATACCACAAGCGAGATACAGGGCGCGTACTGGAATGTATGTCGAGGTTGGGTGCTCAATGGCGAGTCGACAGACCTGGAATATGCGATCGAGCAGCTTTTACTCGCCAAGCGAGCCTTCACGGCAGCCGACATCCTGCAGTCCAGTCTTGATAAGACAGAGGCTTCAACCGAGCTGATGCTTCGCGTCTTGGAGTCGGGACTTCGCAGAGACAGCAACTCAGAAGCAGTAGGGACAATGGACAGCTATGCGATCCAGGAACTTATCGGCACTTTGCAGGGACTGCTTGACGTAGACACGGGACGGTTGGCTTCGATCGAGTGGGGGTATCTGCCGCTTCTCGATAGACACTCAACTCGAGTTGAGCCTGCAACCTTGCTTGCGGAGCTTCAGAAGAGTCCTGAACTCTATATTGAATTGATCTCCACGACATTCAAGGCCAAGAGTGATCCCCCTGGTGTGTTGCACACGGATGAATGGCAGGTGCGACTCGCTAGAAATGCTCACACTCTTTTGAATAAAGTCGGAAGAGTGCCGGGCATGGATCAGGACGGAACAATTGACCTTGTGGCCCTTCGTACTTGGCTGCACAAAGCGAGGGAACTTGCCGAATCGTGTGACCGTGCAGAGATCGCTGATGAACAACTTGGAGAACTGCTCGGGAGAAGCTCTTTCGCCAGGCATTCCCCAGCTGTCTTGACGGTACTCAATGAAATCGATTCTGCTGAGATGTTGCGAGGGTATCAACTCGCTGTCATCAATGGCAGGGGAGTGACATGTCGCGGCACATATGATGGAGGGAATCAGGAGCGCGAACTGGCTTTGCAGTATGCCACGTACTCCGAGGAATATCGGCTGCGCTACCCTCGCGTTTCTGCAGTGTGGAAACGACTGTCAGCTCGTTATGAGGAAGATGCTGCCAGAATGGACATGGAAGTTGAAAGAATGAAGGTCGGTCGTTGAAGGTCGTTGAATGAAGTGAATTGAGAATGACGCGAGTGCCAGCATGCGTCAACGACACGTTTCTCGCCATGAGTCTAACACTGCCGATGCCTTGGCGGCGAAGTGTTCAACTTGGAAGCAGTTGGGGATCTTGCGCCCTGCTCGGAATTGTGGCATGGTGAGCGGGACATGCCCCCTCGAAGTCGAGCAACCCCGGCACCAGCGGAACCAGCACCCGTTGAGCAATCTCAGCTGGCGGAGTCGGTGGATCGACTGACTCGTGAAATTCAGGCGATGCGGAGTGAGTTGGACGAGGCTCGGGCGGAGATCGCTTGGGCGATGCGAAACGCCATCGCGGTGAGGCCGGGTGAGTTACTCGATACGACCGCGACAACGTGGCCGGAGCCAGAGCAGCGAGATCCAACCAGGAATGCCGCTCCATCGATCGCTCCGAATGAACCCCGCCCCAAGCCGCCGCCGGGGCAGTTGTTCTGATCGAGACGTTTCTCAATCGATCACGCCTTTCCCTTCCCCCCGCTCCCCGTGTCCAAGGAACAATTTCTCTACCACGAAACCAAGCCGGTCTTCGATCTGATCGAGGAGGCCTCTCAACGCAGCGGGGTCGGTCGCGGGCAAGCCTTTGAAGATTTTCTGCACATCAGCGTCTGTGCGATGTCCGGCGGGACGATGGAGGACCAGTATCTCCATCTTCTTCTGCGGGTCCGCGTGCAGTTCGTTCGCCCACGCCCACACGTGTTCGCTGGCGTGATACCAATCGAGGATTCCTTCAGTGTCGGCGAACCGGGGAAAGTTCATGCGGGCTTACCGTGGCAGGATGTAATTCACCAGTGACTGAACTGGCGAAGGCAACGATGCGTCCGGAGACTGGCGGAGCGAGGGCAGGTCCGCGAGCAGGCGCCCTCCGTTCGATACTGTGAGTACTGTTTTGCAGCCGACACGAAAAGGACGTAGACTGACTTCTCTCAAGCTCCCGTAGCTCAGCTGGATAGAGCGCTGGTTTCCTAAACCGGAGGTCGTGGGTTCGAATCCCGCCGGGAGTACTTTTTTCACTTTCTCGAACCGGGCGTGCTCTCGGGTTAGCTCTCGGGGTAGGAATGGCGGGTATCCGGGATCGCAAGTTATCCGCAAGCCGTGGAAGTGGTTGCGTCGACTGACGCTTGAAGATGGCGCTCTCTGTTTTCTCGCGGAGACCGACGAATCGGAGGGTTGCGTCCGTCTGTCCGAGATTTCGGTCGCGAACTCTCGCGCTCTCGGATTAGGAACCCCCTGCTTGTTAACAACCCCGTTGGGTTCGGAACCTGAATGCAACTCATTTCAAACTGGTCGGGAATGGGAGTCGTTCGTCGCGTAGATTGGCCCAAAGGCGTCGTTGTTTGCGCCAGTCGAGCACGGCGGCAATCTGGCGGACGTCGGTCTCTTTGATCGCGTCGCGGCCTCGGGTTGTTCGCGGAAGGAATAGAATGGCTTCCTGAATGTCTGGGGCGAGGGCCAGTAGTGACAGGATCTGCGTCGTGCGGGCGGTGGTCACTTGGCCGAACCGAGCGAGTTCCGATTGATCGGTGAGATCGCCGTTTTGGATCAACTCGTCGCAGTGGATCGCCAGCGCCATCAGTCGCGCGATGCGGGGCACCTTGCCGCGCGGCTGGTCGGGCGTCTTCCCATCTCGCAAATGCTTTTGCCCGCGCTCGCGGCGGGTGATGTGAAAGGCGCAAGTGACAGTCAGGTTTGGATTCATGCCGCTGACTCCTGAAGTTCTTGGGTGAGGGCTCGGATTCCACAGGGGCGAAACGTCAGGGAGACCTGGCCGCGTTCGCCGTCGTATTCAACGCGCTCGATCAGCAGTTCGAGGATCCGGGTTTGTTCACGGGGAGCCAGCGATTGCCAGATCTGGTCGAAGTCCGCCAAGGCACGGGCCACGTCGGCCTCGTTCACAGAGTCCTTCTCGAGCAAGGCACGTTCGTTGTCGATCTCGGTCAGGCGTCGCTCCGCGACTCGAAGGCGTTCCTGGACCGCGGCCAATCGGGAGACTCGTTCGACTGGATTCGTCAGCGTGGCAGCCACCTGCAGCGCCTGATGATCGTCGCGGACTTGCCGTTGGAGGGCCGTCCGTTCGGACGTGAGGCGAATCCGTCCCTCGTCCATCTGCTGCTGCACTTGCTGCACGGTCTCGGCGATGACGACCGGATCGCGGCCGATGCTGCGGATCTGCTCGACGACGAACCGCTCGATTTCCCCCGCCGGGACCGAAGGTGCTGGACATTCCGACCAACCCCGTTGCTGGGCGGTCCCACAGACATAGTAGCGATACCGCTTGTTCCCCTTCGCCGTGTAAGTGTGCGACATGGCACAACGGCAGACGCGGCAGCGGATCAGCCCCTTGAGCAGAGCCCCATATTTGTTCCGCACTGCCCGCCCGCCAGTGTGACCGTTTCGCTGGAGGAGTGACTGCACGCGTTGGAACAGGTCCGGCGGAACGATCCCCGTGTGTTCGCCGTGGTGAACCTCGTCTTTGTAGCGGATCTGGCCAATGTACGTGACATTGGTCAGCAGCGCGTGCAGGCTGTTCTTGGTGAAAATCCGTCCGCCACGTTGAGTTCCCTTCTTCGTCGTCCAGCGCTTCGTGGTCCAACCGCGCCGATTGAGTTCCGTCACGGTCGGCAGCAACGATTGATATTCCAAGTACAGTTCGAAGATCTGCCGCACTTGTGCCGCTTCGGTTTCATCGACCACCAGTTTCGTCTTTTCGACCGTGTACCCCTGCAGCGGCATCCCGCCCGACCATTTCCCCTTGCGGCGGGAGGCGGCGATCTTGTCCCGCACCCGTTCGCTGATCATCTCCCGTTCGAACTGGGCGAACGACAGCAGCACGTTGAGTACCAGTCGCCCCATCGAACTGGCGGTATTGAACTGCTGCGTCACCGACACGAACGAGACGCCATGTTGCTCGAACACTTCCATCATCCTGGCGAAGTCAAGCAGGCTGCGGCTGAGGCGGTCGACCTTGTAGACCACGACGCAGTCCACCTTCCCGGCGGCGATGTCGGCGAGCAGCCGTTTGAGTGCTGGTCGGTCCATATTCCCGCCGGTGAAACCGCCATCGTCGTAATGCTCCGGCAAGCAGAGCCAGCCTTCGTGGCGCTGGGACGCGATGAATGATTCACCGGATTCCCGCTGGGCATCGAGCGAATTGAATTCCTGTTCGAGCCCCTCTTCCGTGCTCTTGCGGGTGTAGATGGCACACCGCACGGTCGAAGGCTCGGCCTTGGTGATCTTGCGGGACATCAGACATCTCCAGTCTGCTGAAGGTTGAAGAACTTGAAGCCATTCCAGTGTGAGCCGGTGATCTGCTTGGCGACGGCGCTGAGCGACCGATAGACCTCCCCCTCGAACTCAAAGCCATTCGCCAGCACCTGGACCTGAATCAATTGGCCCTTGTAGGTGCGGGTGATCAGCGTGCCAGGAAGCGGCGTGCGGGATGCGCCTTCGATCCGGCAAGCGACCGTTCTAGTGGGCACTGCTGTCTCCGTGGCCGAACGGGAATCACGCGGTGCGGTGACCCGCAAGTCACTCGTACCGGCCAGTTCTGTGGCCCGTTCGAGAGCACGATTCGACAGCCCCCCCTGCTCGAGCGACTGCATCCGCCAGATGATTCGCTTGATCAGCCACTTTCGGTTGCGGGCGGCGGTGGTCTCGTTGAACAGCTCGGCGTACCGCTTCCGAAGTTCGCCGACGCTCATCCGTTCCAGCGCCGCCAGTTCTTTTCCAACATTCAACGTCATGCGCATCTCCCGTGTTTGAGGTCTCCGTGGACTAACCCGCGTGGACACTGAGCCTCGTTTCGCGACCGACCTCAAGGCCCTGGCGTGAGAGTTCTGAGCGGTTTACAGAACTGGCGGGACGCGGAAGCCGGCGGGAAGTCTCAGGGTGCGTGGGAGTCGCAAGATCCTTGAGGCGGGACTTCGAACACCGCCAAACACCACGGGCCAGTAGCGCTGCGATCTCTCGACGGCGTTCGGCTGCCGTGGCGTCCTGGGGATCTGTCTCAACTCGCATGGTGTCACTCCGAAAAAGGGGAACGGGGTCGCTATAGGTCCGCTTCATTGCGGAAGGGGCGAAACCCACCAACCTGCTGGAATTCCTGAGAAATCTGCTCGAACCGGGCTGGATGTCGTTCCGAAAACATGGCTCACATGTGTCTATCGCCACGACGAACGCGAACACCAACTCTGAAGAAAACCAACGATGAACGCCGACCACGACGAACAACCCCGAGCCTTGAATTGCGCCGCGTTGCGAACGCTGCACGCCCTGCAGATGAAACTGCGAACGCAGATCAACGACCTGATGGCGATCGAATGCGAAGACGCGGAAGCGGCGGACGCCCTGGTGTTCGCCATCGAATCGGCCGAGCGGGCCTTGGACAAAGCCCGCGACGCCCGACGCAGAATCCTGCGTGGTGAATAGCCAGCCGGCCTTGTGGCCGGCTGATTTTGTATCTGGACCCGTGTTTCCCAAGGAGACGAACCATGTCGATGAAGAAGACCACAACCAAGAAGGCCCCGAAGACCCAGGCCAAGGCCGCGAAGAAGACCCCGGTGAAGAAGGTGGAACCGCAGGCTGCCGAGGCGACGGTCGAAACGACGTCCGCCGCCAAGCCGGGCAAGACGAAGAAGCAAACCGCCCCCCGGAAGACCGACGGCAAGATGAGCGCCCTCGCCGCCGCCGCCAAGGTGCTGGCGGAATCCGGGGAGCCGATGACCTCGAAGGAGATGATCGATGCGATGGCCGCGAGCGGGTACTGGACCAGTCCCGGCGGCAAGACCCCGCACGCCACGCTCTACGCCGCCATCCTGCGGGAGATCCAGACCAAGGGGGCCGAGGCCCGGTTCACCAAGACCGAACGCGGGCACTTCACGCTGGCCGGGAAGTAGGAGGACCGCGCCATGACGAACCCAGAGCACAAGATCGCCGATGCTCTTCGCGTGGTCGCCTTGCGGCTGGAGAACGCCCTCGAAGAAGGCCGCCGCTCCAGTCGCATCGATGCCAACGACCTCCTCGAAACACTGCTGGCGGTGGCCGACCAACTCGACCCGCCGCTGGCCAACCACGTCGCCCCCACCGAGGCCTGCCCGAACTGCGGCGAACGAAACGCCGACCGGTTGATCTGGCAGGACGACGAAGAGACGGTTCGCTGCGTCGGTTGTAAAACGACATACCGCCCCGGCGAATAACCCGCCGTTGATCCGGGCTCGTCCCGGTGACGCCCCACGTTCACGACGTGTGGGCGTTTTCTCGTTGGTCGTAGGTTTCTTCAAAGTTCCGCCTCCTTGGCGACTGCGGCGACCGTGGGGTCCAACGTGGGCGAAGCCACCGGCTGGTTCTGCAGCAGGTCCGTCCAGCCATCCCAGTGCAGGTCCAGCTCGGCGATCGCGCCTTCGCCGCAGTGTTCGTTGATCCAAGCCTGGCCGACCGGCGTCAGGGCCACTTGCCGCACACGATCTCGATTGGCTTCGGTGATGCGACGTATCAGGCCCGCGTCGGCCAACCGTCGAGTCCAGCGAGACCAGCGACTGCGGTGACGGGGCGTGGGCCGCTGCCGCAACCACGCTGCTGGTTCGTATCGCGTGTGGCGTTCGCCATGGGTCCGCTTCGCAATCGCCAGGAGCAATCGCACGGCAATGGGCGGCCACGTTTTCATGCTGATTGCCACAGAACCTCCGATGCAACATCAGTCTTTGAAACACGTTGGCACAAAACCCCTGAAAATCCGGACGTGCGAAACAAACTTTGCTCACCATGGCGACGGTTCCCAATGGCCTCACCTTGCCCAGATTGCCGGGAAGGAACCATGAAATATTCCGTTCAATTCAACTGTTTGGCGGTCTCTGTCTGCGCGTCAAACGGACTGAAGCGAGAGAACACGGATCAGCCAAAGAATCAGACCACATGTCACTCTGCTAAGGGGGCTGAGCTCACAAAAGTACCCGGCCCCGGGCGTGCCCACTGCACGCACCGGGGGGTACGGGGGGATTTTTATTCCCCCCTCCCCCCTCTGGTTTGCCCTCCGTGGGGTCCGGCTGCGGACGAACTGCGAACCGGACCGGCAGGTTGAGCCCCACATTCCACCGATGAACCTGCCCCAACGCCTCAGCGTGTTTGAGCAACTGTGTGGCCCGGTGTTCTGAAATACCCGCGGCCACGGCCTCTGATACGATCAACAGACGGGGCTTCGGCTCGGCAGCCACGAACGTTTCGACGAACGAGTCCACGTCCCACTTGATCCTCTCCGTTCTGGCCTTCTCTTCCGTCCTGGCCTTACGTCGCGGCCGTTCGGGTCGCAGGGCAGTTGCGTCGAGCGAATCGTCGGGCGTCCAGACCGGGAACGTCCACCGCAGCACGCGAGGTTCGATCGGCGGCCAGGAACGGACCGCCGCGTCGATGACCACGCAATCTTGTTCCTCGTGTGGGCGAAGGATTAAGTGCGTGTCGGTGGCCCGCGATTGCGTTCCCGCGCCGGCCCCCACGTCGGTGATGCTCTTGCCCGATTGGTTCCCCTTGCTGCTGTGATGCACCAGCACGAATGAGCAACCCAGCCGGGCGGCGTAGCCGTCAAGGTGGTTGTAGACCTGCGACATCGTGCCGTTGTCGTTTTCGTCCGTGTCCTTCGGCATGAACCGATAGAACGCATCCAGCACGATCAGCTTGAACCGTCCCGGTTGCAGTTGCTGGAAATATGTCCCCAAGCTGAAGATGTCTTTCAGCCCACCCCGCACATTGGCTATGAAGACCTGCTCGGCGACGGCATGCAACGGGATGCGGCGGGCCTGCATCACCTTGGGGATGCGGTTGGCACTTGTTTCTCGATGCAGTTCGTTGTCGATGATCAGCACATCGCCCCGCTCGGTCAGAAACGTGTCGAGCCACGGTCGGCCTGTGGCGACGGCCAGGGCCAGGTCGGTGACGAGCCACGATTTGCCGATCTTCGGGCTGGCGATCACGTTCATCGTTTCCCCTTCCCGCAGCAACCCGTGGATCACGGGACGCCGCAGGTCAGGGTTCTCGTTGAACAACTGACGCACGCTCTTGATCGGCAGCGCCGGGCTGAGGTTTTCCGGCACCGGTTCGGCGGCCTCCCATGTTTCCCGCAACTGATCGAGCAGCGGGCGATGTTCGACCGGGATACATCCCTCGGGCCTCGGTGGCGTGGAAATCCTGGTCGGTTCGATTTCTGCCTGCGCCCACTCCTGGACCAGTTCAGACCAGGGCCTGAGCACCAGCGGGCCGACGGCTGCGTCGGGAATGCCGTCGTTCTCCAGTTCATCCCAGCATTGCGAGGCAATTTCGAGGGCGTGGACTTTGCCGCGTGTCCGTGACGCCTCGACCTCATGGCCGGCAGCGTAGGCGATCTGATCGCTGTCGAGCCGGGGATTGTTGAAATAGATGGCTGACGGGACCAGGACTTCGGCGTTGGCCCGCGCCTGGCGGCGTTCGTCCCAGGCTTGTTGAATCGCATCCGCGTCGGGCGTTGGCCAGGTGGCGGCTTCCAGAGCGGCCAAACGAAACGCTTCGCGATAGGCCCGCTCGGCGGCCTGCTTCTCCGGCGTGATGGCCCAGTCGACGCCGTCCTCATAGAAGCGGACGAGTGAATCCGGAAGGTCGATCATAACTCCCTTTCATGTCGTGTTCGGAACCCATTCCCGTGTCGAAACGTGTTGGCCCGAGGCCTGCTATTCCCGGTAAGGGGGCATGCTCCGCCCCCTGCTGCTGATCAATCACCGATGCCACAGGTTCCGCATTCGCGATGCGTCCCCTCTATCCTGTATAGAGGGGGATTCCGTGACCTTTTCAGGGGAACAACGTGACCTTTTTCAGGGAACACGCCGGGACGGCTGTGTCGGCGTCGCTGGGATCGAGGTAGAATGTTTTTGTTTCAGGACTTGCATCAAAACAATCACGACGATGGCCATGAATGAGCAGAACGGAACACAGCGACCGATCAGGGCCGGCCAGGCATACCTGGCCGCCATCGCCGACGATCCCCAAGCCCAACGGTGCCTGACGCAGGTGCTGGCCAAGTTGCGGATGTTGGCCCAAGAAGTCCGGAAGTTCGGCAGATCGCAGCGCGAGGCGCTGGATCTGCTGTGTTGCGTGTTGGCCGACGTCGACACAGATTTTCGTGCGGCGTCAGCGGAACTGCAGCAAACCGTTCAGTCGGAACTCGCCGAACTGAAAGCCGAGCAACAGCGACTGTTCGGGGAACTGGCGCGAGAGATCGAATCGTCGCAGGGGATGGTGGAGGCTGATCTGACGGCGCACGGATTCGAGTCGCCGGGGAATGACCTGCAGGCGTGGGAAGACCTGGCGCGGCTGGTGGAGCAAGAACCGGGGCCGCTGACGCTGGAAGAGGTCTACCGCTGGGCCATCGCGTGGGCCAAGCGTGAGGTCTTGCGGAATCAGATCGCCCGCGGCGAATTACCGATTCAAGCTGGCAACCCACCGACCGTCCGAACGGAGACAACGTCGGCCGACAATGCCAGTATTCGCCGCGACGAGCATAATCCGAGGATCGTGTGGTGCGTGGGGAAACGTGTCTACCTGGGAAACGACACACAGATCAGCCGACTCTTCTGGCTGCTCGCCTCGCCGGTTGGCCGCGCCTGTTCCCTCGGCGAGGTACAGCGGGCGTTGGTAGAGGTGGAAACCGATCGCGAGGTGAACGCGAACGAGTTCCGTATGGTGAGCCAGCGGGTCCGGAAGGCGCTCTCAAAGCTGCGGCAGGCGCTGCGAGAAGGCGGTGCCGACCATCACATCCTTGTCGTGCGCGGCGGCGACGCTGAGAATCCCGAGTACACGATGGTGTTGCGTCACCCCCGGCAGACTTAATGGACGGCAATCCGGCCCGGATCAGCAATACGAGAAATGCGGGTCAGATTACGACGGGAAGACGATCATGAAGCCATTTCGGCCCATGTCCGCCAGACAACTCGCCGTGCGGGCGGTGATTCTGTGCTTAATGCCCTGGCTGCCGTTTTCCGCCAAATCATTTGCGGCTGACAACCATCGGCCACCAAATATCATTCTCATCCTGCTGGACGACAAGTATTAACACCCTGACGCAGATTCCCGCAAACGCCGAGAATCGCCGGCTTTTTGGGAATGTCGACGAAACCTGAATTACTGGCAAGCTCGTTGAATTGACTCGGATTCAAAGCAGGAGTCTTGAGCGGGAGCTTTCTGTACCGTTGTGTCCTCAATGCTCTGGAACGCATCGTGAGTGGATACGGCGACGACTGAAGGATCAGCCGGATATGGGTCTTTCTGGGCCAGATTCTCAGCGGGGATCATTCCTGTCTTTTCCGTCGTGGCACGACTGGTCTCGCACCGTGTCGCGCACGGAGAACCAGCCTGCTCCGCCCGAACAGGTGCGTACTGTCAGTGCCGCGTGAGCAGGAGTCTGGGCGCGGAGTGCAGTGAATCGGCCCTCCATTTTTGTGGTCCGCGTTCTGATCGGTTGCGCTTTTGGGCGTCGGCTGGTTTGCCGTTGAACCGAAATCAATGCAATTGCCTTCGCTCGTGCTGATTAGTAACATGTTTGACATGTGGACAACGCCTTCCGGGAGCTGACATGCAAATTGACGCAATTGAACCTCGCCAGACGACTGCTGACCTGGTCGTCGAGCGGTTAGCGAGGGTGATCAAAGATCGCCAACTCATGGCGGGAGAGCGACTGCCTGGTGAGCATGAACTTGTCGAGCAATTGAAAGTCAGCCGCCCGGTGTTGCGGGAAGCGCTCGCTCGGCTGCAGAGCATCGGACTCGTCGATATTCAGCGAGGGCGCGGGACGTTTGTCGGAAATGCGACAAGTCTGGCGAACTGTGTGCGGTTGTTGCGGTCCGCCGTCACGATCTCGCCGAAGGAGCTGCGATCGTATGCGGAGCTGCGATCGGCAATCGAAGTGCAAGCGGCACGTCAGGCGGCCGAGCGAGCGTCGGAGGAGCAGGTCGCGGAACTGGCAGCGCTGCTCAAGCAACTTGATGACGACGAGTTGCCGTACCCGGTGGCGTTGGAACTCGACTTTCAGTTTCATCGCAAGTTGATTGACATCGCGGGCAATCCGCTGATGCAGAACATGATGGAAGTGATATACGAGTTCGTACTGACGCAGATGGTTCGCACCACACCGTCGCAAAGTGAAAACCACCTGGGGCGTCGCCTGCACAAGTCCATTCTGAAAGCCGTTCGCGACCATGACCCCGACGCCGCGGCCCTGGCCATGCAGCAGCATATGCAGGCCGTGCTCAAACGTTTGGATCGATAGGAGTCGACAATGTTCCGATTATGGTTTTGCCTCTTCTCCATCATGACGGCTGCGTTCCCCGCCTTCGGGGCGGACCGTCCGGCGTTGACGCAGGAGCAGCTGACATTCTTCGAGACGAAGATCCGCCCGGTCTTGGTCGAGCACTGTCAGGAATGTCACGCGGCGGGAGCGAAGATCGTTCAGGGCGGACTGCGAGTCGACCATCGTGAGGGATTGCTCAAGGGCGGCGACACGGGGGCTGCGGTTGTCCCCGGCAAGGTCGATCAGAGCTTACTCATCAAGGCGCTGCGCCATGATGAGATCAAGATGCCGCCGAAAGGGAAGCTGGCGGATTCCGTTGTGAAAGATTTTGAAACCTGGATCACGATGGGAGCACCCGATCCGCGTGTCGCCGAAAGACCAGCGGCATCGCGCACTATCGACTTGGTGGAGGGACGCAAACACTGGGCGTATCAGCCGGTCGCCGATCCGTCGATGCCGACCGTTAAGGACTCCGAGTGGCCGGTTGATCCGCTCGATCGGTTCGTGTTGGCGCGATTGGAAGCGAGCGGACTTCGTCCGGTAAGCGATGCTGATCGCTACACATGGCTGCGCCGCGTGAGTCTGGATCTGACCGGACTGCCTCCGGCACCCGCCGAGATCGACTCGTTCATTCGCGATAACTCGCCCCACGCCTGCGAGACCGTCGTCGATCGGTTGCTCGGTTCTCGCGCTTATGGCGAACGGTGGGCCCGGCATTGGCTCGATCTGACCGGCTATGCCGACATGATGGGGACTTCAAACAACGTCTTCGCGGAACACGCCTGGCGGTATCGCGACTACTTGATTGAGTCGTTCCACGAGGACAAACCGTTCGACCGCTTTGTGCGCGAACAGATCGCGGGCGACCTGCTCCCCGCCGCATCGCCGCAGGAGCGAGCCGAGAATATCACGGCGACCGGGTTCCTGATGGTCGGCGATGTCGAGATCGTCGAGCCTGACAAAGCCAAGATGGAAGCCGACCACATCGATACGCAGGTCGCAAAAATCGGCACGGCGTTTCTCGGCATGACGCTCAATTGTGTGCGTTGTCACGATCACAAGTTCGACCCCATCGGACTGGTGGACTATTACGGCGTCGCGGGGATGCTGCGCAGCTCGCCAGCCACGCACAAGATCCCGTTCGGCGTCTGGAGTCTGCTCAACTCCACGGAACTGCCTGAGACGCCGGAGCAACTCGTCGCGCGGCAGAAGCTCGAAGCCGAACATGCCGAGAAGCTCGCGGCGATGAAAGCCGAGCGTGACAAGCTGGAGGCCGAGAAAAAGTCAGTGAATGAAGAACTCGCGCAAATCGAGAAGGCGGAGAAGGTCGCTAAGAACGATGGCACGGCTCAACCACCAGCGGAACCAGTTGTTGCGAATCAGGAGAAGAAACAATCGCTCACAAGGCGGCGCGATGAACTCAATGAGCAAACACGGAAACTCGGCACGGCGATTCAGCACGCGGAGTTCTTTCAATCCAAAGTGCCGAAAGCGTTTGCCA
>JBIIOI010000019.1:0-86666 GCA_044337025.1 Planctomycetaceae bacterium | reverse complement strand
CAGCCAATCGCGGGTGTAGCGTGCCATCCGGGAGCCACTGCTTCGAAGAGGTTCCGCCCCAAGCGACGTTCGCGAATCCGACAGGAACTTGCAGTTCCTTAGAGAGGGCATCCCCCAGCGGAGGCCAGATTGACCCACCATCGCTGCCATCAGGAGCAGGCTGTGGGTCATTGGCGACTTGCCACTGACCGGTGGCTGTGTTGAAAGCGGCGACTGGATTCCCTGAGTCCGCGACTTTCAACTTTTCGTCGTTCGTGTTCGTCGCGTACGACTGTCCCGCGACGACGAACAGCTCACCAACGCCAACCGGTTCAATTGTTGTCTCAGCGACCGTTTTGCCACCGTCATTCAGGTCTCCCTCCGCAAGGACTAGCGATATCTTATGCCAGCCTGCTGGCAATCGAATGACTCCCTTGAACTTCCCCGACTTAACATTGATCTGAACAACTTCTCCCAAGAATAGCAAATTCGGCACTAGAGGGGCGCGCTGCGCTATGAGCGATACATTCTCCGCCCCCGCAGGCACCTCCCCCTCGATCGGCACCATCGCATACCCGGTCCCCGGAGCGGTCCCGTGCCGCTGGAAGATCTGGTGCGGCTTCGGCGAAGTGACCACCAGCTTGGCCGGTTCGGCAGCTGTCGCGAGGGCCTGCCCGCCTCCGCTGAGTGCCAGGATCGCCAGGAACATCAGTCTGCGAATCGACATCGTGACCTCACTCTCTTTCAGACACTGAGCGTCGCAAGCATCAGCGCCCACGGATGTGAGTCAGCGTAACGAGCGAACTCTGTCGCTGCGAGTCTCTGCCCGGACTCATGAAGAGGCAAAGACGCGGGACTCTCCGAGGCCAGTGGATCGAGTTTCTGGTTATCGGTTGGGGTGTTCAATCGCATAGCGTTCTGGTCACGTCGTTTCAGCGATTTCGGAGAAATCGCCGACAGAGAACTTTGGCGAAGTTCAATGCACGTCGAGCAAGCTCGACGGCTAACGCAGGTTTCCTGCCCGCTTGACACTCTCTTCCGTGTCTTCGATAAGAACACCCAGTCCCCGGATCTTGGAGGCAAATCGATGCGTGCATGCGTGTGGCTGGGTTGGGTGCTGTGCTTGATCAGCTGTTCGCAGCCGGTTGAAGCGGCTCCGAACATCGTGATCATTTATGCGGATGACCTCGGGTATGGAGACCTGGGCTGTTATGGGCATCCGTCGATCCGCACGCCGAACCTCGATCGGATGGCTGCGGAGGGGATGCGGTTTACCGACTTCTACTCGGCAGCTGAGGTCTGTACCCCCAGCCGCGCAGCCTTGATGACGGGGCGCTACCCGGTTCGCAGTGGCATGTGTCACGACCGGTTTCGGGTGCTGCGGAACAACTCGCAAGGCGGGCTGCCCAAGGACGAGATTACGCTCGCCGAACACCTGAAGGGGAAAGGCTACGCCACAGCCTGTGTGGGGAAGTGGCACCTGGGTCACCTGCCGGAGCATCTGCCGCCGCAGCATGGGTTCGATCATTACTTCGGGATGCCGTACTCCAATGATATGCAGGCGGCTCCCGATGCTCCCAAGGATCGCACCGAGCGGTTCTTCTCGGAGCGGAACGACTATTGGCGGACTCCACTGATCCGTGGGACCGAGGTCGTCGACGCGACGCCCGATCAGCACGAGATCACACGGCTCTACACCGAGGATGCCACGCAGTTCATTCGAGAGAACGTCGCCAAGCCGTTCTTTCTGTACATGCCGCACTCGTTCCCGCATGTCCCGCTGTTCGCCTCGGAACGGTTCAAGGGGAAGAGTGCAGCTGGTCTGTATGGCGACGTCGTGGAGGAACTCGACTGGAGCGTCGGGCAGATCCTCGACACACTCAAGAAACATAACTTGGACGAGAACACGCTGGTGTTCTTCAGCAGCGACAACGGACCGTGGCTGATCTTTGACCATCACGGAGGCTCGGCTGGGATGCTGCGGGAAGGCAAAGGTTCCACGTGGGAGGGCGGCATGCGCGTGCCAGGGATCGCCTGGTGGCCGGGGAAGATCCCCGCCGGGACCGTGCAGCACGAGATGGCCTCGACGATGGATCTGTCGGTCACCTGCAGCCTGCTCGGCGGAGCCCAGCTGCCGACCGACCGGGTGCTGGATGGTGTCGATATTCGCCCGCTGCTGTTCGGGACGGGTACCGTCAAACGCGAGCCGTTCTTCTACTATCGGGGAGCCACGCTCTTTGCGGTTCGCAGTGGTCCCTGGAAGGCGCATTTCATCACGCAGTCGGCCTATGGACAGGACAAGCCGACTCCGCACGATCCGCCGGAGCTGTATCATCTGGCCATCGACCCGCGCGAGAAGTTCAACGTCGCCGCCAAGAATCCCGATGTCGTTCGCGAGCTGACCGAACTGACCGCCAAGCACAACGCGAGCTTCCAGCCCGGGCCGACTCAGCTCGAGGCGACCGTGGCCCCGTAGCCACGTTCGCCAGAACGTGGGAAATTGCCCTCATCGTGGAAGCCGGTTCCCCACGCTCTGGCGAGCGTGGCTACGAGAAGAATCATGATCCAGATCGCCATGACAGCCCAGCAGTTCCTTGAACAGCGCTGCGAGATGCCCGAAGCCGGCCAGTGGGCCGAGCTGCACGCGGGGGTCCCGGTGTTTCTGGAACTGCCCGATGTCGATCACGGGACAGCTGTGCTGAACCTCTCGAAGGCCCTGGCTGGGTACTTTCAGCAGTCGCCGATCGGGTATGCCTGCTTCGACATCGGACTCCAGCTGGGCCATCAGCCCGACACGGTTCTGTTTCCGGCGGTCTGTCTTTATCTTGGCGGCCCGATGTTTGCGGAGTCAGATCGCGAGATCACCGAATCGGTTCCCGCTCTGATCGTCGAGCTGGCCTCGACGCGCGATCGGCGAGCCCATCTCGAAGGGCGAATCCTCCGCTGGCTGCAGTGGGGCGTGCGCGAAGTCTGGAGCGTTGACCCGAAAGCTCTGAGCGTGCAGATCGACACCCACACGCAGAACCGCGAGCTGCACGGAGCGGACGGGCGACTGATCTCTGGGAATCTCCCGGGATTCGAGATGACCGTCAGCGAGCTGTTTCGAGTTCCGGATTGGGCCAAGTGATGTCCGAGGCTCGTTTGCCTCGGGAATCCACTCGCTCAATACCCCAGGTTCGGCATCAGCCAACGTTCGACTTCCGCCACCGTGAGACCCGACCGGGCCGCGTAGCTTTCGACCTGGTCCTTTGTGATCCGGTCGACGCTGAAGTACCTCGCAGCGGGGTGAGCGAACAGCAGGCCGCTGACGCTGGCTGCGGGGTACATGGCGTAGCTGTCGGTCAGCGTGATGCCGGTCTGCTGCTCGGCATCGAGCAGGTCGAATAGCTGGCGTTTGCGGGTGTGGTCGGGGCAGGCTGGGTAGCCGTAGGCCGGGCGGATGCCGCGGTACTTCTCCTCGATCAGCTCTTCGTTCGAGAGCCCTTCGCTCTGACCAAAGCCCCAAGCCTTTCGGGCCTCGGCGTGGATATACTCGGCGAACGCCTCGGCCAGTCGATCCGCGAGAGCCTTGGTCAGGATCGAGTGGTACTCGTCATGGTCGGCGTCGAACTGCTTGACCAACTCATCGCATCCGTGGCCCGCAGTGACAGCGAACGCTCCGATGTAGTCCTGGCGGCCCGTCTCTTTCGGCGCGATGTAATCGGCCAGCGAGCGGAAATCCTTCTGGCCGGGACGCTCCCATTGCTGACGCAGCATCGGGAAGGTCAGAGGAAAGGGGAGCGATGAGGAAGCCGAGCCGGAAGCGTCAGCGCCCGGAGCAGCAGCAGCAGCAGCAGCAGGGGCGTCGATGATCCGGTAGCGGGCATCGGACTTGTCCTCGGCCTTCGAACCCGGCAGCTCTTCGAGAATTCCAGCGGCCACGAGCTGGGAGAAGGTCTTGCTGACGATCGACGGAAAGACCTTCTTGGGCTTCACCTGCTCGGCGATCTCGGCGATGCGGAACGAGTTCGTCTGGACCTCGATCGCGTTCACCACCAGCAGTGGATCGCGAGTCAGGCCCTGCTTGATCGTGGCCAGGTAAGCCCGGAACCGATTGGGGAGCGACGTGGTGTCCTTTTCGCGTCCGCTGCGGCGTTTGGGCGGTTGGCTCTTCGGACCTCGCCCGACACGGATGTCATCATCGATCGAGTTGGCTGGCCAGAAGCCGTACACGCCCTTGGCTGTGAACAGCTTCTCTTTTACGATCCGGTCGAGCAGCGTGTTGGCATCGGCGAAGAGCTTCTTCGCTTCCTCGCCCACGACGGGGTCTTCGAAGATCTTCGGGTACTTGCCTTTCAGCTCCCAGGTCTGGAAGAACGGGGACCAGTCGATGTACTGCCGCAGGACGCTCAGGTCCGCTTCGATCGTCTTCGTACCCAGGAAGGCGGGCTTCGGGATATCGACCGTGGCCCAGTCGGTCTGGTGCCGCCGCGCGAGGGCGTCGGCGTAGGGCACGAGGGCCTGCTCCGACCGGCGGGCGAAGCTGGCGCGGTCGCGGTCCTGCTCTTCGCGGACCTGGACCATGTAGGCAGCCTTCGAGTCCGGATCGAGCAGCTTTTCGACGGCAGGAACCGACAGCGAAGCATCGACGACATGTACGACCGGATGGCTGTACTCCGGAGCGATCTTCACAGCTGTGTGCTTGGAGGAAGTCGTCGCTCCACCGATCAGCAGCGGGATCGTGAACCCGCGGCGCTGCATCTCGCGTGCGACGGTCTGCATCTCTTCGAGCGATGGCGTAATGAGGCCCGACAGCCCGATGATGTCGACCCTTTCGGCGATGGCTGTTTCCAGAATCTTGTCGCAGGAGACCATCACTCCCAGGTCGATGACGTCAAAGCTGTTGCAGCGGAGGACGACGCCGACGATGTTCTTGCCGATGTCGTGGACGTCGCCTTTGACGGTGGCGAGGAGGATTTTGCCTCGGGAGGAGACGAGAGACGAGGGAGGAGAGACAAGAGCCAGAGGGGCGGAGTCGGAGCTAGCGTCTGGCTCTTGTCTCTCTTCTCTCTTCTCTTCTCTCTCTTTCTCCATGAACGGTTCCAGATACGCCACCGCCTTCTTCATCACGCGGGCGGACTTCACGACCTGCGGCAGGAACATTTTTCCCTGGCCAAACAGGTCGCCGACGACGCTCATGCCGGCCATCAGGGGGCCCTGGATCACGTTCAGCGGGCGCCCGTACTTCTGGCGGGCTTCCTCGGTGTCCTGGTCGATGTGGTCGGCGATCCCCTTCAGCAGGGCGTGCTTGAGGCGTTCCTCAACGGTGTCTTTCCGCCAAGCTTCGATCTGCTCGGCGGTCTCGGTCTTTCCGCTGGCGCGTGACTTGATGACCTCGGCAAAGGCGATCAGCTTCTCGGTCGCATCCGGGTGCCGGTTGAGCAGCACATCCTCGATGTAGCCCAGCAGCTCCTTGTCGATCTCTTCGTAGACCTCGAGCTGTCCCGCGTTGACGATCCCCATGTCGAGGCCCGCCTGGATCGCGTGATACAGGAAGGCAGCGTTCATCGCTTCGCGGACGACTTCGTTGCCGCGGAACGAGAACGAGACGTTGCTGACCCCGCCCGAGGTCAACGCGCCGGGGCACTCGACCTTGATCCTGCGGACCGCGTCGAAGAACTCGACCGCGTAGTTCGCATGCTCTTCCATCCCGGTGCCGACGGTCAGAATGTTGGCATCGAAGATGATGTCCGATGGAGCGAAGCCGACCTTCTGCGTGAGAAGGTCGTAGGCCCGCTTGCAGATCGAAACTTTGTGGTCCGCAGTGACAGCCTGGCCCGATTCGTCGAAGGCCATGCAGACGACGCCTGCTCCCAGGCTGCGCACGATGCGGGCCTGTTCCAGGAATTTCTGTTCTCCCTCTTTCAGGGAAATCGAGTTGACCACGCCCTTGCCGGCGAGGCACTTGAGCCCTGCTTCGATGACGCTGAACTTGGAGCTGTCGACCATGACCGGGACTTTGTTGACGTCCGGATCGTCGGAGAGCAAATGGAGAAAGTGGACCATCTCCTGCTCGCTGTCGAGCAGGCCCTCGTCCATGTTGACGTCGATCATGTTGGCCCCGCCCTCGATCTGCTCGCGGGCGATCTTGAGGGCCTCGTCGTAGTTCTTCTCCTTGATGAGCCGGGCGAACTTGCGCGAACCGGTGACGTTCGTCCGCTCACCGATCATCAGGAACGGCCGCTGGGCGGGTTGAGGGTTGAGAGTTGAGGGTTGAGAGCCGGAAGCGTCAGCACACGGAGCGGCCTCGTTGAGAGTTGGAGCGCTCAGCTCAAAAACATCCGTCCCGCTAAACACAGCTCCCCGGCTCGTCTCTCGTCTCTCGTCTCTCGTCTCTCGTCTGGGCTTCAGGCCCTTCACCGCTTCCGCCGCACTCCGAATGTACGTGGGGTTCGTCCCGCAGCAGCCGCCCACAATATTCAGCCAGCCATTGGCGGCCCACTCGCGCACGGTGGCTGTGAACTCGACTGGGTTGGAGTCGAATCCGCCCATGCCGTCGGGCATCCCGGCGTTGGGGTAGCAGCAGATGTTGGTTCCAGCGGGCACGCGCTTCGCCAGGATCTCGACATACTCCCGCATCTGCTTGGGGCCGATGCCGCAGTTCATCCCGATGCTGAACGCCGGGAAGTGCTCGACCGCAGCCAGGAACGCTTCCAGAGTCTGGCCGGTCAACGTGCGACCGCCCTGGAAGATCGTGGCGGAGATCATGACCGGGACGCGGCGGGCTCCCTCGTCAAAGACCTGCTGAATGGCCGACAGGCAGGCCTTCATGTTGAGCGTGTCGAAGCTGGTCTCGGGGAGCAGCAGATCGACGCCCCCTTCGATCAGGCCGCGAACCTGTTCGGCGTAGCTGGCCTGCATCTGGTCAAAAGTCGTCGGGCGGTAGCCGGGCTTGTCGGCATTGAACGATAGCTGGACCTTCGTCGGCCCGATGCTGCCCGCCACGAATCGCGGCTTGTCGGGGGTCTTGCGCGTGTACTCATCGGCCCAGCGGCGGGCGACCCCTGCAGCTGCGACGTTGATCTCGCGCGTCAGATGGGCCAGCTCGAACTCGGCCATCGAGAGCGGGTTGGCGTTGAAGCTGTTGGTCTCGACAATGTCGGCCCCCGCTTCGAGGTACTCCTGATGCACCCCGCCGATGAGGTCGGGCTGGGTCAGGCACAGCACATCGGTGGAGTTCTTGAGATCGACCGGATGCGAGGTGAACCGCGTCCCGCGATAGTCAGCCTCCTGCAGCCCGCGCGAAAACAGCAAGGCCCCCATCGACCCATCCAGAATCAGGATGCGTCGGGAGAGGAGGTCGGTCAGTTGGTCGAAGGTCGCGTTCGGCACAGGTTTTGACTCAGAAACTCGGTCAGTCCGGCAACACTCAGCGGGCTCGAGAGCCGCTGTGTGCCACCCCTTCACTGGAAGTCTTGAACGGACACTCAGTTCGGGACAAAGGATCGTATTTTTCCTGAGGACAGAATGCACCCGCGCCTTGGTCGGAAACCGCTCTATTCTGCGGATTTCGACGACAAATCGCGTCTCTTGACAGCAATGTGCATTAGTGTTGTAATACACTCAGTGCTGTTGGCGACTTTCTGGCACACTCCCGTGTCACCCAGCTCGATTGACTTCCCACTCGATTCTGGTGAGAACGTCGTGATCCGCTGCGGTCAGGCGTTCGTTGACAGGGAGAGCTGGTCAACACCCTTCACTCCTGCTCACTCTCTGTTTCCTCTGAGGATCTCATGAAAACTTTCCGTGGTTTGGTGGCCTCACTCGTGATGGCCCTGGGCGGTGCGGCTTATGCCGCAGATTCGCCGCTGGCTCAGATTTCTCGGGATGCCGATGTGGTCATTCGCATTCGGCAGTTCGATGGCACCGTTGAGAAAGTGGCTGCGCTGGTCAACTCGGTGCAGCCGGGTTTCGGTGACATGATCTCGCAGAACGCCCCGGCGTTTGGCCTGGCAATCTCGAACCCAGGCATGACGGGCGTGGACCGCTCCAAGGACTTCTATCTGTGTCTATTCATGCGAGAGGAAGGCGAGCCGAAGGCCCTGTTCGCGATCCCGACAACGGACGGCGAAGCTCTCTCGAAGGCTCTGCCCGGGAACTTTGAAGCTCAGGTCCGCGATGACTGGGTCTTCTACGCTGACAAGGATCACGGAGTTCCGGAAGTCGCTGGCGAGAGTGATTCGCTGGCCACGGTCCTCGAGGGGGACGCGAAAGCGGCCAAGGTCTTTGCGAGCTCGGACATCGGTCTGCACGTCAACATCGACCACATTGCTGCCATCTATGACACCAAGCTTCAGCAAGGCCGGGAACTGTTTGAAACCCAGTTGCAGCAGGGCCTGAATACTCCGGGTGTCACCAATCCCGAAGCGGTCGTCGGCGTACTGAAAGCCGAAGTCGAACTGGCGTTCAAGCTGCTCGACGAGACTGAGTCGCTGACGCTCGGACTCACCCCTTCCGCCGAGCAGCTGCAGGTCGACAACCTGCTGGAGTTCGCCGAAGGCAGCGATGTCGCCAAGTTCATCGCCGGCCAGCCGAAGTCGAAGTTTCCGGGGATCTCCAAGCTGGCCGCCGGGTTGCCGGTGTACGTCGGAGTCAGTGGGAACATGCCCGAGATCACCGACATTGCGATGCAGCTGGTCGGGTCGATGTTCGAAGGGACCGGAATGAAAGAGGGAGTCGAAGGTTACATGGAGGTCCTCAAGAAGAGCGGGACTCACTCCGCGGTCACCACCTTCGATCTGACGGGCGGGAACGAAGGCCTAGTCCGTTCGACGATTCTTTTCGAGACCAAGGGAGCCAGCGAATTGCTGGCGGCTGGCCGGACCTTCTATGACTCGATCAAGGAAATGAAAGTCGGCGAGATGACGACCAAGCTGTCAAATGCCCAGGAAAGTGAGACGATCGGGACTCGTAAGGTCGACGTCGTCACGACGATCCAGGAGATTGACGCATCGAACCCGGGAGCCGACATGGTCAAGAAGATGAACGCCATCCTCTACGGAGAGAGCGGGATTCAGACACGGATTGTCTCTCTGGCCGACGGACTGCTGATGACCCAGGGCGGGAACAAGGAGTCGATGGAAGCGGCCTTGAATGCCTACGACTCCAGCAATAACACGCTGGCTGAAGTTCGCCAGGATCTGCCGCCCGAAGCTCACTTGCTGGTGCTGCTGGACCTGCCCGGTCTGATCGCCAACGGCATGCTGGCGGCGACGACGATTCCCGATGCTCCGGTTCCATTTTCCAAGGAGTCGGTTGAGGCCCTGCAGATCACTCGCAGTTACCTGACGGTGACCGCTGTCGGGGGCGAGGACTCGATGCACGTGACGACCCGCATCCCCGTGGCTCAGTTCCAGGGGATCATGAAGATGGTCATGTTCGGCCAGAGCTTCCGAGGACAGTAATCGGTCTGGTGCCTGCCCCCGGTCTGCTTCGCAGGCCGGGGGCGTTTTCTTTGAGGGCCGTACCATGCGAGAGCAGAACTGTCCCGGCTGTCAGAAGGTCATGACGATTCGCGATGCCCAAGAGCGGACCTGGAAGTGCGCGGACTGCCGCTTGACCTGGATCCCGCGTCGCAGCCTGGCTTTGTCCCTGCCCGAAGATCAGCTACCGCGGATCAGCCAGAAGGCGATCTCCGCTCCCGCCTGTGGGCGCCGACTGATCTGCCCTGACTGCGAAACCCCGTCGTTTCGCACCCTGAGTTTTCGATCGATCGAATTTGACCATTGCTATTACTGCGAAGGGATCGTGCTCGATCCCGGGGAGATGCTGAAACAGGTTCGCGAGGATATCGAGTCGGATCAGTCCCACAGTCCGCTATACGCCGCCGGATCCGGTTTGGAAGCCGTAGACCTCTTTTTCACGATGCTGAATTTGTTTGTGTAGAAGACTGGGTCGCGGAGAAAGCGACTCACACTTCCTCTGTCGACCGTCATCGAACTCCCCTGGCCGAGATGCTCGTCTCGCACCCCGGATCAGAGATCGGCAAAAACTGCTGTTCTGAGAATCGGGCTGATTTCTTATCCTTGGCAGGCTTGGTGGTTGGGCAGCTGGAGGCTGCCCGGTTTTGGGAAGGATCCCATGTCTGGAGGTCGGCCATCCGCTGACGATCACGCCCGCGCGAGGAGCCCTCGGCGCGTGCTGCTGGCTATTCCCAGCTACCGGGGCGGCGGGGCTGAGCGCGTGGTGACCACCCTGGCCCGACGGCTGTCCCGCGAGCAGTTCGACGTGCATCTGGTGGTGGTCGAGGACGATGGTCCGCTGGGCAATACCCTGCCAGACCATGTGACTCGCCACAGCTTGTCCAGTCGCCGGGTGTCCCAGGCGGCCCTCCCGCTGCTACGGCTCGTTCGCCAGCTGCGCCCGCAGATCGTCCTGACAGCAGCCAGTCACCTCAACGCACTGGCTGGAATGCTGCGTCCCGCCTTTCCCCGCGGGACGCGACTGATTGTTCGCGAGACTGGCGTTCTGGAGACATCACTCGCGGCCTGGCGTCTTGGGCGGGTCTTCAAGCCGGCGCTGGCTCTGGCCTATCGCCAAGCCGATCGAGTCATTGGGCAATCGTCGTTCGCCATGCAGGAGCTGCACACTCAGCTCGGTATCCCGCGCGACCGATTGGTCCGCATCGCTAATCCAGTCGAAGTCGACGCGCTGGCTCCTTCGATCCGCGAGCAGACAACCAGTCCGTTCGGGCCGCAGCTCGAATCCCAGATCAGCATCAACGGCTGGTCGCGCGGTCCGCATCTGTTGGGTGTCGGGCGTCTGGGATCTGAGAAAGGGTTCGACCGCCTCATCCAGGCGTTTCCCGAACTCAAGCGATCCCATCCGCATGCTGAGCTGTGGATCCTTGGAGAAGGGTCCGAACGCACGAACCTGCAGAGGCTGGCCGACGATCTGGGTGTGGGCCGCTCGGTCCATCTGCCGGGGTATCAATCCGATGTCTCGCGCTGGATGGCCCATGCGGACCTGTTCGTGCTGTCCTCGCGGACCGAATCGTTGCCGAATGTGCTGCTCGAAGCGGTGTCCTGCGGGTGCCCCGTCGTGGCTCTCGAACAGGTCGGCGGCGCTCGGGAGATTCTCGATCAGCTGGGGATGTCCGAGCGCTGGGTCACTTCGCTGCTCCCCTGGCAGGAAGATTGGTTTGATCGCCCCGATCCAGCAGTTCGGGAGGCACTGGTGACTCACTTCCACTGGAAGCGAATCGTCAGCCAGTACGAGGAGTTGTTCGACGACGTGGCCGATTCACGACCGCTCATCCAACACAGGTCCGCTGGCTGAAAGGGAGTGCTCTCGATGTGCGGATTCGTGGGTTTTGTCCATCTGGAGCCTCGGCCCTTATCAGCCGACAAGCTGCAGCAAACGGTCCGGAAGATGTCCGGGGCCATCGTCCATCGCGGCCCCGATGCCGAAGGGATCTTTGTCGACCTGCCCGCCCAGCTCGGGATCGGGTTCCGCCGCCTGGCGATTCGTGACCTGACAGCTGCCGGCCATCAGCCGATGGAAGCTGCCAGTCAGCGCTACGTGATCGCCTTCAATGGCGAGATCTACAACTCCGAAGAGGTCCGCGCCCAGCTCGTGACCGAAGTCGGTCCGATCCAGTTTCGAGGTCACTCCGACACCGAAGTGCTGCTTGCGGGGATCGATCACTGGGGGCTGGAGGCCACGATTCAAAAGTGTGTCGGCATGTTCGCGATCGCCCTGTGGGATCGCCGGATGCAGACCCTCTCGCTCGTCCGCGATCGATTCGGAGAGAAGCCGCTCTATTTCGGATACGGGCGTGGTGCCTTCCTGTTCGGATCGGAACTGAAGGCGCTGCGGCAGCATCCGATGTTTGACGGGACGATCCATCGCCAGTCACTGGCTCTCTATCTGCGCCACAACTACCTGCCCGCGCCGCACTCAATCTACCAACAGATCCAGAAGCTGACGCCCGGCACGATCCTGACACTCACGCGGTCCCAGCTCGTCGATCACAGGCTTCCGGAACCGCAGCCTTACTGGTCGTACATGGAGACGCTGACGGCCGGACAGAGCCATCCGTTCTCCGGGACTCTCGATGAGGCAGTCGATCAGCTCGAACAGATCCTGTTGCGAACCATCGAAGAGCAGATGATCTCCGATGTCCCGCTGGGGGCGTTTTTGTCGGGCGGGCTCGACTCGTCACTGGTCGTCGCGCTCATGCAGTCGCGGAAGACTCAGCGTGTGCGGTCGTTCAGCATCGGGTTTCACGAGAAAGAGTTCGACGAAGCCCCGCATGCGAAAGCCATTGCGCGGCACCTGGGCACCGATCACACCGAGATGTATGTCACGCCGCAGGATGCTCTCGATGTCGTCCCGCTGCTTCCGGCCATGTTCGATGAGCCATTCGCCGATTCATCGCAAATCCCGACCTACCTCGTCGCGAAGATGGCCCGGCAGCATGTGACCGTCAGCCTGTCCGGCGATGCGGGCGACGAGATCTTCGGCGGCTACTCGCGTTACGTCCGCGGGCTGCAATTCGCAAAGATCGAGGCGATCCCCGACTCCATCCGGAAAACAGCTGCGTGGGCCCTGGGCCAGATTCCCGGAGTGCAGTCTGCTGGCAGTCGCAGCCTGCTGCGGAAGGTCTACTGGGCTTCGGCGTTGCTCAAGACGAGTTCCTTTGAGGACGCTTACCGCCTGATGGTCTCAGCCTGGAAAGATCCGCTGGCCGCTGTCGATTCTGAGGCGATAGCCGACTCGGCGTTCGACGAAGTGCCGATGCGATTGAGCGGTCAGAGCCCGCTCCGACGGATGATGGCGCTCGATACGTTGACCTACTTGCCGGATGACATCCTCGTCAAAGTCGACCGCACAACGATGGCTTGCAGCCTGGAGGCCCGGGCACCGTTCCTTGATCATCGCGTCAGCGAGTTTGCCTGCCGCTTGCCGGAGCCGATGCTGCTGCAGTCCGGGCAGGGGAAGCAGATTCTCCGCCGGCTGCTCGCCAAGTATGTGCCGACGGCGTTGACCGATCGTCCCAAGCAGGGATTCGGAATCCCCGTCGACCGCTGGGTGCGGGGCCCACTGCTCGACTGGGCCGAGAGTCTGCTGGAGCCGCGGCTGCTGGCGGATCAAGGATTCTTCCGCTGCTCAGCTGTGCGGCAGGTCTGGGAGGAACACAAGTCGGGTCGGGCCAATCGGATCTCTCAGCTATGGCCGATCCTGATGTTCCAGGCGTGGCACCGCGAGGTGAGTGCCGGACCGAGCGAGACGTTACCCCTCCGGAGAGCGGCGTAAAGGAGCAGATGGTGCCAAGTCTTGCGTCTGAGTCGCGACCCGCACTCGGCTTCAACTCCCGGATGAGTGGAGAACGAACTCGGCTGCGCGTCGCTCACGTGATCACGGGGCTCGGAGCCGGTGGTACTCCGGTGATGTTGCATAAGGTTCTGGCCGCTCAACAGGCGGCTGGCTCGTCGATTGACTCCTGCGTGATCGGCCTGATCCAGGATGGTCCGATCGGCGAGCAGATTCGCAGCCTCGGCATCCCGGTGGTCTCGCTCGGCATGCGGCCCGGCGTGCCCGATCCACGAGCCTTGTGGCGGCTGGCCAGTGAGCTGAAGAAGTTCCAGCCCGATCTGATTCAGAGCTGGCTGTACCATGCTGACCTGATGTCGTCACTGGTCGCCCGCTGGGTCGGCTCTCCGCCCGTGGTGTGGAACCTGCGACATGCGACGCTCGACCCGCAGCACGACAGCCGATCCACGCGTTACACAGCTCGGGCCTGTGCGTGGCTCTCGCAGCGTTCGCCTGCTCGGATTTTGGTCAACACGGTCAGCGGTCAAAAAGTCCACGCCGACTATGGCTACGATCGCTCGAAGATGCAGGTTGTTCCCAACGGCTTCGACCTCGATCGGTATCGCCCCTCGGTTACCGCGCGACAGCGGTTGAGACAATCGCTGTCGCTCGCCCCCCAGACTCCGCTCATTGGGCTGGTGGCCCGGTTTTCGGAGCTGAAGGGGCAGCAGCTGTTCATCGAGGCGATGTCGCGGGTCGCAGCTCAATCGCCCGCGGCACACTTCGTCCTCTGCGGAACCAATATCACCTCGCAGAACATGACTCTCACAGAGTGGATTGCCGCGAGTGGTTATGCCGATCGGTTCCACTTGCTCGGCGAGCGAATGGACGTCGAGCAGGTCCATGCTGCCCTCGACCTGGAGGTCTCAGCCTCCGTGAGCGAAGCGTTCAGCAACTCCATTGGTGAGGCCCTCTGCTGCGGGGTCCCCTGCGTCGTCACCGATGTCGGTGATTCGGCCTGGCTGGTCGATGACGCCAGCTGGGTCGTGCCCTCGCAAGCCCCAGCTGCGATGGCTCAAGCCTGCCTGCAGATCTTGAACTCGACTCCTGAGCAGCGAGCTGCACTGAGCCAGCGCGCCCGTCAGCGGATGGAGCAGAACTTCGACATCACCGTGATCGCCCGTCAGTACGAAGAGATCTGGCGGGACGTGCTCGTGGAGAAATCACAACCTGTGGCACGAGCACGAGCTGCCTAGATGGAAGGAAGGGCAGTCACTGCGACCACCCCCAGCCCCTCTCCCGGCGGGAGAGGGGAGCCAGCCGATTCCTCTGCCACACTCGCCTCTAACCCCTCGCCTCTAACCCCTCAACCCTCCCCATGCCCCGCATCGCTTGCCTCGCCACTGACCCACTGACGACCCGCGTGCTGATGGCCGGGCAGTTGGCCTATTTGAAGCAGCAGGGGTTTGAGGTCACGTTGATCGCCGCTCCCGGGGCGGACCTCGAAGCCACCGCAGCTCGCGAGGGAGTTGACTATGTCTCGGTCCCGATGACGCGCGAAATCGCACCGTGGAAGGACTGGAACTCGCTCAAGCAGCTGACTCGGGTCTTCCGCGACATCCGCCCCGACATCGTCAACGCGGGAACTCCCAAGGCCGGCCTGCTCGGAATGCTGGCTGCGCGGTGGGCGCGGGTCCCGATTCGAATCTACACCCTGCGCGGTCTGCGGATGGAGACAGCCACCGGCCTCAAACGGCTGCTGCTGACCAGCACCGAACGTACCGCTGCAGCCTGTGCTCACAAGGTGATCTGTGTCAGTCCCAGCTTGAGGGACGCCTTCGTGAAATACCGGCTGGGGTCGGCCAGCAAGACCGTCGTGCTGGGTGGTGGGTCCTCGAACGGTGTCGATGTCGAGCGGTTCGCGGCGACGGACTCACGCTTCGCCGAGGCTCGCAAGATTCGTCAGTCGATGGGGATTCCCGACGATGCCCAGGTGCTTGGCTTCGTGGGCCGACTGACCCGCGACAAGGGAGTGGCTGAGCTGATGTCGCTGTTCCGGACCCTGGAGCAAGAACGGCCCGACCTGCATCTGCTGCTGGTCGGAGGGTTCGAGGAGGGCGACCCGCTCAGTACGCGAATCCGAGATGAGATCTGGAATCATCCGCGCGTGCATATCACGGGATTCGTGAACGACACGGCCCCTTACTACACCGCGTTCGATCTGCTGGTCTTCCCCTCGCACCGCGAGGGGTTGCCCAACGTCCCGCTCGAAGCGGCTGCAGCGGGGCGCCCCACGGCAGGCTTCGCAGCCACAGGCACCGTCGATGCTGTCAGGAACGGAGAGACTGGAACTCTGGTGGCCGTCGGAGACGTCGCCGGACTCACCGATGCCGTTCGGCGTTACTTGTCCGATCAAGTCCTGCTCGCCCGGCATGGCCAGAAGGCTGTGCAGTGCGTGCGGACCGACTTCCGTCGCGAGGTGATCTGGCAGGAGCTGGCCGATCTGTATCGGAAGGAGCTGCGAGCGCACGGTCTGCCGATTCCAGAGCAGGTGCTTCGCAGGGTTGCGTAGCAGAATTCGTAAGAATTCTGCCGTGCCTGTGGGTGTGCTGGCTTCGGTCACGAACCCTCACCCCTCGTCTCTCGCTTCGCAATTGCTCGCAACTCGCCAGTTCCGGAAACCGTAGCGGAATTCGTCAGAATTCCGGCGTCCTGACGCGGTGCTGGCTACGGTCACCCACCCTCACCCCCAACCCCTCTCCCGGGGGGAGAGGGGAGCCGGAAAGCAGTCTTGTCTCTCACCTCTAACCTCTCGTCTCTGACCCCATGTATCGCACCACTGGAAAACGTCTGCTCGACCTCGCGATTGCGATCCCCTTGGCGATCGTCCTGACGCCGCTGCTGGCGGTGGTCGCTCTGCTGGTGCGTTGGAAGCTCGGCTCGCCGGTGATCTTCTCTCAGGAGCGGCCAGGTCTTGGGGGGCGGATTTTCAAGATGTACAAGTTCCGCTCGATGACGGACGAGCGGGACTCTGCTGGACAGTTGTTGCCGGATGACGTGCGGCTGACGGCGTTTGGTCGCTGGCTGCGCGCCAGCAGCCTCGATGAGTTGCCGGAGATCTGGAACGTGATTCGCGGCGAGATGAGTCTGGTGGGCCCGCGGCCGCTTTTGGTCCGGTATCTGCCGCTCTATTCACCCGAGCAGGCTCGCCGGCATGATGTCCGCCCCGGCGTGACCGGCTGGGCTCAAGTCAATGGGCGAAACGCCATCTCGTGGGAGCAGAAGTTTGCTCTCGATCAGGAGTATGTGGACCAACACTCGTTGCTCATGGACCTGCGGATTCTCTATCTGACCGCGTTCAAAGTACTCCGCCGCGACGGGGTCTCCGCGGCGGATCATGTCACGATGCCTGAGTTTCGAGGCCAGGCTGAGCCGGATCGCATTGCGGCCTGACGGCTGACAGCCAGCGTGCGCTTTGCCAGAATCCCGGGATGGCCACCTTCATCGAACGACTGAACTCCGCGATCCGCACCAAAAAGACACCCGCTCTGGTCGGCCTCGACCCGCGCCTCGATCAGCTGCCCGCCGAGATTCTGGAGCGAGCCCGGCAGGCCACTCCGGACAAGCGGTTGCAGATGGCAACCGCCTATGAGGAGTTCTGCGTCCGGATCATCGATGTCGTGGCCCCGCTGGTTCCCGCAGTGAAGCCCCAGGTTGCCTTCTTTGAAGAGTGCGGACCCGACGGGCTGGAAGCTCTCAATACGGTGATGCGGCACGCCCGCAAGCGTGGGCTGATCGTGATCGCCGACGCCAAACGCGGTGATATCGGCTCCACCGCCGAAGGCTACGCCGCAGCCTGGCTGGCCGGGGACGATCCCGAAGCGGCGGCCTGGCCCTCGGACTGCCTGACCATCAACCCGTTTCTGGGCCGCGACACTCTCGACCCGTTTGTGAAGACTGCGAAGGAGCGGAACGCGGGGCTGTATGTCCTCGTGAAGACCAGTAATCCCGGCTCGGGAATGCTGCAGGATCGCCTGACCGATGGGCAAAGTGTCAGCGAGTGCCTGGCCACGGTCGTCGAACAGCTGGCTCAAGAGACCGCGATCGCCTCAGAAAACGCCGGCAGTATCGGAGCAGTCGTCGGTGCCACGCACCCTGAGCAACTCGCCCAGCTGCGGGCCTTGATGCCACATGTGCCGCTGCTGATCCCCGGTTATGGGAGCCAGGGCGGGACCTCGAAAGATGTGGCCAGTGCATTCCATGCGGACGGCACGGGAGCCCTTGTGAACAGCTCGCGCGGGATCATCTTCGCCGCTTCCCGGAAGGAGTATCGCGATCGCTACTCTCCCAAAGACTGGGAGAAGGCTGTTGAGCAGGCGACGGGCGACATGATCGAAGACCTGGCTGCGAATACTCCCGCTGGGGCACTGCGAAAGTAGCGATTTCGAATTCTGCCTGTTTTTCCGCGTGAGATCGCCGAGCCAGCAGGGACTCTCCATAATGAGCCAACCCTCGACTCCTACCCGAAGGGCGTCATGCGGCCTCCGGAGACGCGTCAGAGTTTGATCGTCCGACTTCAGGACCAGCGGAACGAGCCCGCCTGGACTGAGTTTGTCTGTGCGTACGAACCGTTTCTGATGCGGCTGGTGCGGAGGCTGGGAACCCCCGACCGGCACACAGCTGATGTGACGCAGCACCTGTTGATCGCGATCGCCAAGTCGGTGGAAGGGTGGCAGAACGACGGAAAGGATGCCTCGTTCCGGCGCTGGCTGGGACGGGTGGCCCGCAACGTGGTCATCAAGTTCATGATGCGGGAGCGGAAGCAGATCACCGGCCAGGGCGGATCGGACTTTCTGAAACAGCTGGCCGAGACGCGTGACGATTCGATCGACACCCAGCAGGCTCAGCGCTACGACCAGGAGCTGATCCTGTGGGCAGCGGAACTGGTTCGCGGAGAGTTCCGCGACACCTCGTGGAAGGCGTTCTGGGCCACTCAAGTCGAAGGCCAATCAGTCGCCGAAGTCTCCGCGGCCCTCGGCGTCACTCCCGGAAGTATCTACATGTCCCGCAGCCGCATCTTCGCAAGAATCCGCAGCCGCATCGCGGAAGTTCTCGATGAATAGCCAGAGGTAGGTCTGCCGTTTTCTGGCTCTCGTCTCTAATCTCTCGTCTCTCGTCATCTCTTCATGTTCTGCGACCCCAACCTTCTTCGACGTTCTCTCGAAGACCGCCTGTCCGAGGCGGAAGAGGAGGCGTTGTCGTTGCATCTAACGACCTGTGAAGCCTGTCAGCAGAAGCTCGAACAGTTCGCGGGGCAACCTGCAGCCTGGACTCGGGTGGGGTCGGTCCTGCGCGAGGCCTGTGCGGCGGGGGAATCGAGCCTCTCCTCCGTCGGGATCGAAAGCGCCGTCGATAGCGAGTCCGCTGCGGACTTCGCGGTTGAATGCCTCGAACCGTCGACCAGCCCCGAGTCAATCGGACGGCTGGGCGATACCGAGATCCTCGAAGTGATCGGCCAGGGTGGCTTCGGCGTTGTCCTCAAAGGGTTCCAGCCGGAGCTGAAGCGGCTCGTCGCGGTGAAGGTCCTCGCTCCTCAGCTGGCTGTCAGCGCTCCTGCTCGCAAACGCTTCGCCCGCGAGGCGCAAGCCACAGCTGCGATCATGCATCCGAACGTGATGCCGATCTTGACGGTCCACTCAAGCGGCAAGCTGCCCTACATCGTGATGCCCTATGTGGCGTGCGAGTCGCTGCAACAGCGGATTGACCGCACCGGGCCCCTGGAGCTGGTCGACATCCTGCGGATCGGGGTCCAGACCGCGAACGGGCTGGCTGCGGCCCATGCCCAGGGCCTGGTCCACCGCGACGTGAAGCCCGCGAACATTTTGCTCGAGATCGGCGTCGAGCGTGTCATGCTGACCGACTTCGGGCTGGCCCGGGCGATCGACGATGCGAGCATCACGCGGACCGGAGTGATCGCGGGCACGCCGCTCTATATGTCTCCTGAGCAGGCCCGCGGCGAGGCGATCGACGCTCGCAGTGATCTGTTCAGCCTGGGCAGCGTGCTGTACACACTGGCCACGGGTCGCCCGCCGTTCCGGGCCGAGTCGACCTACGGCATCCTGCGGCGGCTCAACGATGATGCTCCCCGTCCGCTCCGCGAGATCTCGCCGCAGTTCCCGAGCTGGTTTGCAATGATCGTTCACAAGCTGCTGGCCAAGCAGCCGGGGGAACGATTTGCGAGTGCGAGTCAGTTCGCCCACACGCTGGAGCAGTGCCTGGCCCATGTGCAACAACCGACAGCTGTGGAGCTGCCGCTCATGTGCCAGCTGCCGGTCGAGGGGAAACGCTGGTGGCTGTGGGCCGGTGTGTGGTCAATGCTGGTAGGAGGCAGTCTGGTAACGCTGGCGATGGCGTTCATTCCGGACGGGCAGGGTGCCCGTCCTACGAAGTCGCTGGCTCAGCCAGGGCCTCCCGAGTCACCGGGGTCCACGGACCTCCGTGAGTCCCGCGACGTTGACCCCGCGACCGAATGGACCGGCGACGATCTGAAGACACTCCAGCAGGAGTTCGACGACTGGCACCGCCGGTCCCAGAAACTCTGGGAGTGAAGTTGTAGGACGGGCTTTCCAGCCCGTCCCGCACGGAGCAGCCACTTACGCACAAGACCCACCATGGAGCGAACGCTGAACTCCCGATCAACCCGCTTGGTCGCTCGGACGTCCAGCTTTCGCACGGGACGGCCTGGAAAGGCCGTCCTACCGACGACAATCCTCACGCCCGATAGGGAGTGTTCCGATGACACGTACATTACTGTTCGCACTTCTCTGGAGCCTGACTTCAATGGTCGGTTGGGGGCAGGATGCTCCTCTGCCTGAGAAGAAGTCCGAAGTCGCCAACTCGCCTCGCACGACGCAAATCCACTTCACCGGCCCCAAAGGCTTGGAGATCGGCTGGCAAGTCGGGACTGCCTTCGCCGAGAACCAGTTGCAGGCCCCTGCCCGATATGACTTTCCGCAAGGCGGCACCTACCTGCTGCAACTCCGCAACATCCCAGGGCATGCAGGCCTGACCGTCTATCCGACGCTGCATATCGTTCCCCAAGTCGATGGTGACAAGGTCTATGAATACCTGGCCCGGAACTCTGCTCCGGTCACCTTGACCAATGAAGACTTCGAACAGGTCAAAGCCAACAACATGGTGACCAAGGTTCTTTATCTGCCAAGTGCGGAGTTTCAACAGGACGCGATCCCCTCCATCGAAACACTGACCTCCACCCAGGCTGAACCAGGGAACGACTTGCGGATCGAGGCCGCCAAACGCGGTGCGGCGATTGCCGTCGTGCAGTTTGCCAACCGAAAACCCCAAGCGGGTGATCCCCCCCTGAAGTCCGAGCCCGGAAAGGTCATCCCGCCGCAGGACATTACGTGGGGAAAAACACTTGCGGTTTCAGAGCTGACTGCAACCAGACCGGCGATCATCCTCATCATTGACCCGGACTCCCAGCAGTCCGAGGTCGTCAAACAGGTTGTCGAGGCTCTCGAGAAGGCCGGGCTGGCCAAAGCGGAGTCGCCAGACAAAGCCACGCCGTCCCCGGCGACGATCCGCGTCACTCTCGCCCTGCGAGCGGATGAGAAGTACGAGAAGATCAAACAGCTGATCGAAGCTGTGTCAGAGGTCGGGGTGCAGCAGCTGGCCTTCCGTGCGGGTGGAGTACAAGTGGACGGTCAGGCCGAACAGAACCTGATCATTCTGACTGCCCAACCAGATTACACGACGGCGGAATTGCACCGTATCGAGCAGGCGATCACCACCTCGGCAAAGCAATGCGGTCTGGAGTTCGTGCTCCAGACTAAAATCCCCGGCCAGGGAGACGCCCCGGAATACGCTCCCAAGGCTGTCCCCGCATCTGCGGGAGAAGCGACTCCTCAGCTCTCCGATACTTCACCAGTCAAAGTCTTCGCCCTCAAGCACGCCCAGGCCACCGAGGTCGCCGAAGTTCTGAAGCAGGTCTACGACAAAGGCCCGTCGAAGATCGTCCCGGATGCGCGGACCAACTCGGTCATCGTCACCGGGCCGGAGGATCAGCTGGAGGAGATCGAAGCACTTCTCCTGAAGCTCGATGAGGGGGGGCCGGCGAATCCGAACGCACGCAGCGTGCCAGTTGATCCCGCGCAGAGCGAAGCTGCCAAGCTCGTCGCCCAACTCGAAGACGAACTCGCCCAGTTACAGCAATCGGTGGAGGCGAACCATCCCAAGGTCAAGGAGTTGCAGGCCCGCATCTCCGCAGCGCGGCAGAACACGCAACCTGAAGCGGCCTCCAGCTTGCCCGGAACTCCCGCCACGAATGTCAACCCGCTGGGGGAGATCGAACACCTGAATGCCGAGGGCGAGAGACTGCGACAGCGTCTGGAAGCTGATAAGCAGAACCTCGAACGATCTCAGGCACTCATGAAAGAGGGCCTCTATTCGGTGCAGAAAGCCCAAGAGGCAGAAGCTCCCGTCCGACTCACCGAAGCTCTGCTGGCAGCCCATGAGGCTCAGCGCAGCGTGGTCCTCCAAAAGTTCAAGGACCAGCTTCTCAAGACCCTCGACGATGCGCTGGAGTACTTCCAGTCCTCGGGGCGGATTGAGAAGGCGGAGCTGCAGGATGCCGAGAAACTGATCGAAGCAATTATCACGCAGGTCGATACCTCGCCTCAACAGGCTCTGACGGCTGCCAATGATCTGATCTCGCAACTCGACTCGGCATTGGTGAAGCAACTGGAGAAGGCGATCGAATCCTCGCCGGCCGATGATTCGCGGATCGGCACTTGGCAGACGGCTCTGCGCCAAGCCCAGCGCCGAGCTCGAACCCGCAAGCTCCTGCCAGGCAGCTTACCCGCGACCGAGACGTTGTTTGGGAGATACGATCGCGCCTTCCAGGTTCAGACCGAAGCGGGGTCGAGACTCCCCGCCGTTTCCCCTGGGAATGTTGACGGCACTGGGTCAACCAGCGGCGAGGTCCAGCAACAGATCGCCCAGCTGCGGAAGGAATTCGAGGCTGCCGACAGCGAGGCGCGCCAGCTGGCACGACAGCTTCAGTCGACGCCCCACGGAGCACAGAAGAATGAGGCACAGAAAGCCGAGCTGCGTCGCGCGGTCCAGCGGGCCTTTACCGCGCGGCAATCGCTGCTGCGGGCGGAACTGCTGGAGATGCACGACAAGCTGCTCCAGACGCAGCGATCGATCGACCTGCGCGAGCGGATCAGCGACCAGATCATCGAGCGGCGGGTGGACGATCTGCTGAACCCGCAGCTGGAGTGGGAGGGGACGCCATCCAGAGAGAATGGCATCACCGATACTGCCAAGCCAGAACAGCGAGAGTCCGGTCATTCGAACTCGCCTCAACCTCCCGGTGTGAAAGTTCTGGCAGCGCCAGATGAGAACGGAATGGTGTTAGTGACATTTCAACCCAGCCCGCACAGTACTCTGGAGCAATTGACAGTCGGGCAAAAGGTGTTCGTGTCTCAAACCCTTCGACCTTTGCAAGTTGGTTATGACCATACTCCGATCATTGCCAGTGGATGTATCCTCAAAGAGTTCTGGGCCAATCGGCAGCGAGGTGCCTCAAACCAGCCGGTGGTCCTGCTGGTCCCGGCGGGAGACGAAAACGACCTCATCGAAGCCGAGAAATCCGGCGCTCTAGAGGTTCATGCGGAGAGTCGTTCGCAGGACGGAAGACTCACTCCAATCGATGCCCCACCAACTGCTACGTCCTCTATCCCAATCGATCCGCAAGCCGCGATGCTGGCCAAGCTTCAAGGGGTGTGGGAAGTCGAAGTTCAATCGGAAGAACTGCCGAAGGAGAAGCTTCCGTTCAAAATCATTGCCGAGATTCGCGACAACGTGATGACGTGGTCTCTCGACCCGCCCCAGCCAGATAACGACAAACCGTCGGTCTTTCAGATCAAGCTCGGTGAACCGGGGACGCCGCAGCCAGTGGATCTGGTGGCAGGCCCGAACGATGGGGAGGACCAGCGTGCGGTCCTGCCGGGGATTATGGAGGTAGGCCAGGATCTGGTTCGTATCTGCGTGAATGTCAACAGCTCCGGAACACGTCCCGAGGTGCTGGTCGCGGGTAAGAATGTCGATATCTATACCCTGCGGCGACTCCCGAAGCAGAGCCGCACGCCTCAACCTGCCGCAAAGGCTGAACCCGACAGTTCCCAAGCCGCCATGCTGGCCAAACTCCAGGGCCAGTGGCACCTGACGATTCATCCGACCAGCGTGCTGGGCATGGGGCTCTTTTTGAAAGACTCGTTAGAAGCCGAAGCTGTGATCGAAGGTCAGGTCATGAAGGTCTATTACACGAAGGCGCTGGTGTCAGACCTTCTCGAAGACTCGCGTGATCCTTTTTTGGCCTATACCGTGAAAGTTACGTTTGGCGAAACAGGTTCACCACAGCCGGTCGATCTGCTGTTTGGCCCCAACGAGGAGCCAGTCAACCGGCGGCTGGCTCTGGGGATTGCGGAGTTCTCTGACGATGTGATCCGACTCTGTTTCGACCGGGCGACCGAATCGGAGTCGATCCGTCCCGAGGTCTTCGCGGTCGGGGCCAAAGGGGAGATCTGGGAGTTACGCCGAGAGCCCCCCACTGGCTCGCGGGGACACGCACTGGACCGTCTGCAAGGGGTGTGGCAGGGAACATGGAAGCCAGATTTCACGCTCCCGACCGACGTGGAAGTGCCCACGATTGAAGGGATTGTACGAATTCAAGGGAGCCGCATGGCCTTGTCATGGGGGCCCGATGAAGAGATCGAAGTCCGGCTCGGAGCGTCGGGCACAGCTCAGAATATCGACCTGCTGTTCAATGATCGGAAGACCAAGTCTACGAATGAACTGCGAGGCGTTGTCGACGTGAGCGGCGAAGAGATCATTTTGCGTCTGGGCGATTGCAACGAAGAAGACCGCCCGAAGTCGATCGTCGGCACGAAGGGTGAGGCGACGTTCACATTGAGACTATTGAAGCTCCAGCCGGGGGTATTTCAGGATCTGGGGGCGCAGTGCGAACTGGCCGGGCCTTTGCCGCAGGGGGCCGGACAAGGCAAGTTCCGAGGAGGTCTGCGCATCGCAAAGGTCTTGGCCGGCACACCGGCAGCTGAAGGTGGAATGCTGGCCGGGGACATCCTGGTTGGCTTCCACGTCTGGGAGATGACCAGGCTGGAGGACTTGCAGTATGCACTGGCCCAGAAGCTGAAGGGCGAGGTTTCTTTCCATGTCATCCGTAGCGGTGTCGTTCGCAAGGGGTATGTCCTGCTCGATGGGACCAAACGTCCCGATAGTGATGTGGAACTGTCCCCGGATCAATTGACGAAGATTCCCGTCGAGTACGACCGCGGAATCGCGATCCCTGCCGCCCAGCTGCAAAAGGTCCTCCCGAATGCCCAAGATCAGCAGCAGGAGAAGCCCGGAGACTCGAAGCCCCCCACAGTCGAGCCCGATCCAAGAGACAACGCAGGCAGTCAAGACTCCCGACTGTCGCCCTTACAGGGACGCTGGAAGGTCGACTTCTTCGTCTCACCGAACCGGGCCGAGCAGTGGGAACGAGTCGAGATCGAGGGGAGCACGTTGACCTGTTTCGGGGCCGTTGATGAGAAGTCGGGTTTCGCGCGAGTCTACCGGATGTCTCTAGGGAGCCCAGACGATCCGCGCGCTGTCGATCTGCAGGAGACGGAAGGGAACCAGACGTTCCCGGGGCTGATGGAGAAGACCCGCGATGGGCTGGCGTTGTGCCTGGGACTGGACGGCCAGAGGCCCACCGAATTTGGTGATGGAGATCAGAGAATCTGCCTGCGTCTGATCCCACAGCCTGCGGAACCCGAACCGTCTCCAGCCGCTGCGGACCCGAAGGCGAGCAGTTCTGATTCGGAGAAACAGCCAGGTTCGCAGCAATAACCAGGCTCCTCCGGCCATCGACTGCCCACTGCCGATTCCCCACTGTCCTCTACTTGCGCTCGCCGGGCAACGTGCGGCCTTCACGCCCAAATCTCGCCTTGTCCCACTTTTACAAAATCGGCTAGTGTGCCGGGGATTCGCGGCGATGGCCATTGCGTCTCGCAGGATGTGCGAATCACGGGGGCAGGGAGGCTCGCATGGGAATTTCGCGTGATCTCCAGATTCTGGAGCTGTCCGGGCTCCATCTGGATCGGTCGTTAACAGGCTGTGGTGACGCCACAGTCGATGAACTTCGCGTCGCCGCCGAGGCCCGGCTGATCGCGTTGCGGCAGGCGTTTCAGGCCGCCATCGACCGCCGCGTCGACTTGGTGATCCTGCACTCGGAGGTTCTGACCGCTGCCTCGACAGCCGGACGAGCTCCGTGGTTCCTGGCTCGTCAGATCGAGGCCTGCGGCGAGCGTGGCATCCCGGTCGTTTGGATCGAGCGTCAGCACAACGACTGGATGGCTCGGTTCGTCGACACGCCCACCAATCTGACCCGGATGCACCCCGGCGAGGTGCGGTTGATCGAGACCAGCAGCGGCCCCGTGCAGGTTGTCGCGGGGCTCCCGACTCCTGCCGATCGCGCGAGGCTCGCTCAGCGGCGCGAAGTGGTGATCGGCTGGGATGTGCGCAGTGACCGCGAGCTGCTCGAGCTGTGTGACCTCGATCTCGTCCCGCACAGCTCAGTCACCGATCGCGTCGACGACCCCGGCACAGAGCCGCGCGTCACACTGCATACACTCAAGCCGCAGAAGGCCAACTCAGCTGCGGCGCTGAATGTCTGGCCGATTGGGCAGATCTCTGTCGCCTGCGGAGTGGCCGCAACGGTTCCCGCCAGTCGTCGGGCCGAGTACCTGGCCGAAGAGATCGATTCGGCGGCGGGCCAGTATTTCGCCACACATCCGCAGGCCCAGCTGCTGCTGGTCGATCTGACCATCACCGGTCCGGGCGAGGCCGATCACCGGCTGTGGGATCACGACCAGCGGGATCAGCTGCGGCAGGAGTTGACGCGGCGTTCGCGTCATCCGGGCTGTCGAGTGCGCTCGGTGACAGCTCGCTTCGCGTCATCGGAATCGGACTCGAAGTATGTCCCCCTGATCGAATCGATCTGGTCTCTCAAGACCGAACTGGCGGGGCGGGCCGCACACTCGCTGGCCGAGATCGCTTCGGAGAGCGTCACCGCTCCCGACTGGGCCCGATCGCAGCGAGTGGCTCCTGATCACCCGCAGTCGGTGGAAGTGCGTCAAGCCGTCCTGCAGAGGCTCCGCGCCGCATCGTAGTGCGCGTCACACATTGGCTCTTGCTCAGTTTTGATCTCGTCGGACAGGATCAGTTTCATGGACTTTCAGCGCATTCAGATCGACGGATTCGGAACCCTCGTCGACCTGCAGATTGATGATCTGACCTCGGGCCTCAACGTCTACTACGGGGCCAATGGGTCGGGGAAGACCACGATCCTGCACTTCCTGCGTGGCGTGATCTGTGGCTTCGACGAGGCCCGGCGGCTGGAGCTGTTGCCGCCGATTCGAGGCGGTGTCCCCGGCGGAAGTCTGTCGCTCAGTAGCGACCGCTCGCGGTTTACGGTGGTCCGCCGCGGTCGTCCCGGAGAGACAGAGGCCCTGGCCATTCAGGTGCGTCAGGGCTCGTCCGAAGAAGCCGAGTCGCTACGCCATCAGATCGAAAGCCTCGACCGGGATCTGGTTCACCTGCTGTACTTCGTCGGCAGCTACGAAGCGCATTCACTCAGCGGCTTGGTGCATCTGGCCCTGAGGGATGGGATCGATCTGACCACCACGCGGACCGATGCAGCCTGGGTCGATCCGCTCGTTGCCGACGTTGAAGCCCGTCGTCGCCTGCTGTGGGAGGGACCCGGTACGAATCGTCTGCTCGGACAGCGAGCGAGCGACCTTGATGAGGCCAGCCGCATCGCGGACAACGCTGCAGCTTTGCAGCGGACCCGTCAGGAGTCGATCGTCGAGGAACTCCGGCGGACGCGGATGCATCTGCAGCGGCTGGAGGGTGAACACAACTGGCTGCTGGCGGAAGTGCAACCGGTCGAGGCCGATCTGACCGAGTGCCAGACGCGGCTCTGGTCGCGCCGCTCGTACTCCGTCCGCGAAGTTCAGCATCAGGCCCAGCCTGCAGTCTCGACCGAGGCCGGTTGGATTCGCGAGCTGCACGAACTGGATCGACAGATTGAACACGCCAAGCAGGTGCTGCGCGATCTGGCTGCGGCTCGATTGCGGCTGACCCTCGAATCGACCAGCCACGCCTGTGCCGAGACACCGGACGAGGCGACCACGCTGGCGTTCCAAAGGCAGCTGCTGACCCAGCTCGAGCAGCAGTCGCTCCAGCTGCAGGGAGAATGCCGGTCCCATCGCGAGGCGACCTCGCGCGGGGCCTGCCGCTGCGACTCGGTGCTCTCGACGTTCGAGCAGCATCTCTCCGAACTGCGACAGACGGTGTATGTCCTGTGCCAGCAAATCAGCCGCCGCGAGAGTGTGCT
Organism: Planctomycetaceae bacterium; assembly: GCA_044337025.1. GTDB lineage: Bacteria > Planctomycetota > Planctomycetia > Planctomycetales > Planctomycetaceae > TH-plancto1. The sequence continues at coordinate 58,912 of JBIIOI010000019.1, read as the reverse complement.
CGATCGGCAGCGCTGGCAGCACGAACAGGCTCGCATCGCCCAGTGTGAGGACGAGGTCCTGGAGCGGATTCATCGCTTGCGGTTGCGACGCGAAGAGTTGATTACAGCCAGTCGCGATCCGCTCTCGAACCGGTTGCGGTATGCGGTGGCTCATGAAGCGTTGCACTGCCGGTGCGAGGAGCATGCGGAGTATGCCGCCCAGCTGCCGTCGGAAGTCGAGCAGGTGGCGCGGCCCGTTCGCGAAGTCGTCACCGAACGCTTCGTCGAAGAGTCCGATGCGCGTCCTGGTGATGCCGCCTGGGAGAAGACACTGCTGGCTCGGCGGGCCGAACTGCGACAGCGGTTGTTTGAACTGCAGCGGCGGATTCGCGATGCCCGGCTGCGAGTTGATCAGCTGCTGGCCGAACAGCAGAGGTTCGCAGACGAAGGCTCGGTGATGGACCTGCAGTTTGCCCGTCAGCTGGCGGACGACCGGCTGGCTGCAACTCGTGAGCAGTGGAGCTCGCTGACTCTGCAGAAAGTGCTGCTCAGCGAAGCCCGATTGCGGCTGCATCGCGAAGAACACTCGCGCGTGATTGCCGAAGCGTCGGGTTATCTCAACCGGCTGACGCATGGTCGCTATACGGCGTTTCACTTTGAGGGAGCAACCCGCGAGCTGTTCATTCGCAACGCCGAAGGGGGATTGCTCCCGCCCTCCGCTCTCAGCCGGGGAACGCTCGATCAGAGTGCCCTGAGCCTGCGACTGGCCCTGGTCGCTGAATATGCGCGGCGTGGAATCCGGCTGCCGCTGGTGCTGGATGATGTGCTCGTCGACAGCGATGAGCTGCGTCTGTCCTCTGCGGTCGAGGTTCTTCGCGAAGTCTCAGCTGCGGGGCAGCAAATCGTCTTCCTGACCTGTCAGGAGCATCTGTCGGATCTGTTCGATGGTCATGGATTGTCGGTGCGAACTCTGGGCGGAGGGCTGCGTAAGTCGAACCGGATCGCCCCCACAAGATCCGCTCCGGCGAAGATTGCTCCCGAGGTGGTGGCTGTGCGAACGACACCGCTGGAGCTCATCGCAGTTCCTCCGTCGCCGCTGCCGCCGGTCGAGGTCTTGAACGAGCCGGTGCGAGTCTGGGCCGCAGCTCCGCCGGAGCCAGCGGTCTCTCCGCTTCCGCGCGTGGTGGAGAATGCGGGCCACAGCGATCCGACTCTGCGAGTCCGCGTCCAGCCCGAGGGGCCCTATTGGCTGCGAGTCGACAGCCCCGTGAACCTGCTCCCTTCGCTGGGTTCGCAGATGGTGGCGCGGCTGGGTTCGCTGGGAATCGGGAATCTAGGTGAGCTGATCGTCTACGATCTCGACTCGGCCGGCGTCGAGTTCCTGAACGCGGAAATCTCTCCGGCCCAGCTGCGCTTCTGGCAGGCGGAAGCCCGGCTATTGACCTGTGTCCCGGATCTGACGGGACCGGAAGCCCAGCTGTTGGCAGCGATTGGAATTGAGAACCCGATTGAGCTGGGGGCTGAGGATGTCGAGGCCTTGGATCGCCGAATCATGCGGGCGCGGGATCGCAATTCGGACTCGTGGCAGCCGTGGATGGCGGATCGGACGGACTGGCCCGATCATGATCGGCTGCGGACCTGGATCCGGAATGGTCGCCGCGCGATGACATTGCGAGCTGCCAGCCAATGGGCGGGCTGGCGTCCAAAGCGCCTGCACGACCTGGAGGCGGGGGACTGGGACAACTGGACGAGCGATTCCCGCGCGAAACGTGATGCCCAGGAAAGGGATCGCGACCGGACTGATCGAGACGAGCGGACCAGCCGTCGCCGTCCGCGGACGGAGAGCCTGCACCTGGTGCCTCAGTCAGATGAGAGCGACTCGTCGGAGACCAGCTCGCCGAGGTTCTATCTGAATCCCGAAGATCCGGTGGTGGATGCACCCTCGATTGGCCCGAAGATGGCCGAGCGGCTGGCCGCGATCGGCATCCTGACGGTGCAGGACTTCTTCAATCGGCCGCCCAGCTGGATCGCTGACCGGCTGGACGACTCCAAGATCGATGCGGACACGATCAAGACCTGGCAGACCCAGTCGTCGCTGATGTGTCAGGTGCCGGGCCTGCGCGGGCACGATGCGATGCTGCTGGTCGCCTGCGAGATCATCTCGCCGCAGCAGATCATGAGCTATTCACCGGATGGCCTGTTGTCGGTCGTCGGTCCACTGGCAGACAGCCGCGAAGGGCAGCGGATGCTGCGCTCGGCCAATCCGCCGGACCTGGCTGAGGTGCAGGACTGGATCAGCTGGTCTCATCTGGCGCGGACGCTGCGGGCGGCTTGAGGAGGCGCGTAATTTCGAGTGCGGCACGTCGAGCGAACTCGACGGCTAACGTCGAGAGCCGATAGCGACCGGCGTGGCGGCGGCTTACACTGACTGTGTCCCGTACGCGGTCAAGGTGCGTCAGTGTCCGAGATCTCCGATCATGCCACGCCTCGGTGGGTCTTGCCAGCCGTTCTGGCCTCCTCGCTGATAACGGTGGGGTTGGCTTCGTTCTGGCCCGTGAGTCCGACGGCTCCGACAGCGCCCTCCGAATCTGCCGCCGCTTCTGCTGATGCCCCGTTGATCGTAAAGGCCCCGCAGCCGAATCCGCCGGGGATGGTCTGGGTTCCGGGGGGCTCGTTCGTGATGGGAGTCGAACAGCTCCCCAGCCCCGGAGAGCCGAACCCGCATCGGATCAAACCGGATGAGTACCCGGCCCACACCGTAGAGCTCGATGGCTACTGGATCGATCAGACGGAAGTCACCAATCGCGAGTATGCCCGGTTTGTCGCGGCGACCGGCTATCAGACGTACTCCGAGAAGGTGCCGACTCGCGACGAGCTGGCTCGAAGTGGGATCGACGTCAATCTCGTGAAGGATGAGATGCTGGTGCCGGGGTCGCTGTGCTTCAACCCTGACTTCGACCGCACCAAGCTCGATATGTCGTGCGATGGGTGGGAGATGAGCGTCTGGAAGTTCATGCCCGGAGCCGACTGGAAGCATCCTGATGGCCCGGAAAGCTCCATTGAGGAGCGTCTCGACCATCCCGTGGTCCATTTGAACTTTGATGACGTGCTGGCCTATTGCGACTGGATCGGAAAACGTCTGCCGACCGAAGCGGAGTTTGAATTCGCAGCCAGAAACGGCGGCGGTCCGGAGATCTATCCCTGGGGGAACGAGTTCACGCCGGGTGGTGAGATGCTGTGCAACTACTACCAGGGGACCTTTCCGACCGCACCTCAGATTCTGGATGGGTTCGTCGCGACCTCTCCGGTGAAGTCGTTCCCGCCCAGCCGGCTGGGGCTCTTCGACATCTCGGGCAACGTCTGGGAGTGGTGCTCGGACAACTATCATGTGGCTTACTATTCGGTCTCTCCGAAACGCAATCCGCAGGGTCCGGAGGAGAGTTACGATCCCCTCGAACCGGGGCTCCCGAAGCGTGTAATTCGCGGCGGGTCGTTCATGTGCAACACTAACAACTGTACCGGCTATCGCTGCGGAGCCCGCATGCGGGCCGAAGCACTTTCGGGGACTTTCCACACCGGGTTTCGATGTGTTGTCGATACCGCTGGCTATGATCAGTGGAAGGCTCGACAGGCCAACGCGGGGGCTCCTTAACTGAGGATTCGTCGAGGAATCGTCGTCCTGTCAAAGAAGATCTATCGGCCACCGACGAACAATCCCAGTGCGAGCAGGCCAATGAGGGCGACCACACTATATCCCAGTGATCGCCGGTCGACCGTCGCTGGTTCTGTACCCCATCCAAAATTCGGTCCCTGTCCGTGCCAGAGCCAGAGTCCCGCGGGGGCCAGTGCCGCACCGAAGCCCCACAGCATCCACGGCGGACTCCCGTGCCGCAGCATCTCACCGCAGTCCCCGACATGATCGAATGATCCGATGCCGATATAGAGTCCGTTGGCCAGCAGGCAGAATCCGGCGAAGAATCGCAGCAGGAACGATTGCGACCAGCTTGCCCAGCAGCTGAGCCTCCAGAGGATCAGCGGCAGCACACAGCCCAGGACCGGACCGGCCCAGACGACCAGCAGCGGTCGGGGATTATGACTCAGGTCTGTTCGCGAAATCGTGAGCGGATGCAGCACCACCCGCTCAACCGTCGCCCGAGTGGCCCACGCTCCGACCGTGTGGCCCAATTCGTGGATCGCTTGCATTCCGAGCCAGCTGGCTCCCAGCGTGCAGACGATCAGTACGATTTGAGAAGCTCGTGTCGTCAGCACAGCCTCGTTCGTCATTACGGCACGGGCAGCTTTGTGGGGACTTGGGGGAAACGCCAGTCGACACCCGCGTCGGTGCCATCGGAGGCTTCCGGGGCGCGGTAGAACTGGCTGGTCGGCAAGAGCTGGAAGGCCTTCCGGCTGATGGCGTGAAACACCGGCGCATCCCACTGGTCGGGGGCTTCAAACGAGTTCCGGTCGATCGAGGCGTTTCCGGTACTGTTCCAATGCTGACTCCAGTCAGACGCATTGAAGAGACGCTTGGGAGTGCTGATGGACCGAACAGCTGAGATCTCCCACCAGGAGCCCACCGCGTCAATGTAGTTCGCGGTCCCTTTCCACACGAGGCGGGAGAGCCACTCGTCCATCTCGATCGGGCCTTTCATCATGATCATTGAGGGATCAGAGCCCAGAACACTCAGCAGCGAGTTGTCGCAGCGGACATCGACGGTCGGAGCGACACCCGCTTCGCCCGCTTCGACGGAGATCAGGCTGCCATCGACAACCGCCGTGACATGGTCCAGCTGGAGACGGCAAGGCGGAGGCTCGACGGACGAGGCCATCTGCACACTGTTCCGTGTATCGATCGAGACCAGATTTTCGGACAGGGCCCAGGCTGTGTGACTGAGTTCGACACTGCATTCGAGAATCTCGGAGACGTGAAACCCGTCCGCTTCCCCACGGAAGACGGACTCCGACATCGAAATCGTGGTCTGACCTCGCATGGAGCCATCGGGCATCATGCGGTCCATCAACGTCCGAGTCGGAGTGCGGATCTCGACGATGGAAGCTAGCTGCCGGGAGCTGTTCTCCAGTGTGACGGAGACGCCGCGCAGGCTCAGCCGTTTGGCCTGTTCCAGAGTAAAGATGGACCAGCGGTCGACCGGGCGTCCGCGGGGAACCCGGAACACAATGTCGGTATCAAACAGCTCCACCGCTCCGTTGATGACCGTGATCATCCGCGAGGGGGGGCTTTGGCCGATCACTTCGGGGATTTCAAAGACGAGAGTGGGGCGCTTACCGACCTGCGCCCGAATGCGGAGCGACTTGCCTTCGATGCGAACCGGCTTCTGAGCGGAAGATTTGCCATCGAATCTCAGCTCGATCGTTGATCCATCGACCGCTGCCAGGCAGGCGGCCTCCAGCGAGGCGTAACCCTTAAAGACTCCGGCAGAGTCAGCCCAGAATCGATTCTCGTCCGTGTTCGTGCTCAGGGTGGTCGGAGGCGAGACCGGCGTCTGGGGTGTTGTGTCTTCCAGGATCGTCGAGGGACTCTGCGCCTTGGCCAAAGCTCCCAGCTGGTCGGGCAGCTTCACGTCGCCACTGCCCATCGTCTTCATCCCGGCCTGGAGGCCGGAGATCACCGGTGCGGCTGCAGGACGATTCGTATCGTCACTGGCAGAAGGGGTCGTGCCAGGGGGCTCAGCGGGACTGATCGGCCCGGCGATCGCGGGAACGCTGGATGAGGGCAGCAGGTCAGCTTCACGAGGAGGCAAGCTGGCAATGACTCCCAGAGTCACCAGAACTCCGAGCGCCAGAATCCAGCCCCGATGCTCGGCCCATGCGAACCGTGGCGGAGCCAATTCGCTCCAGATCCCACCGCCAGCGGGAACCCCCAGTGCCGCTGCCAGAGGCAGAAGGTCGCGAATGAGATCGTCCGGACGCTGATAGCGGGCCTCGACCTGCCCGGCCATCATCCGGCGGAGAATGTGCGACATCTGCTGCGGAACCATCGGGTTCTTGGCCGACGCATCCGGGATGTCGTTCTGGTGATGATCGAGTACCTTCTGGAACATCGAGCCCCGGTTGTAGGGCGGTTCTCCGGTCAGCATGTGGTAGGCGGTGCAGCCCAGCGAGTAGATATCGCTCCGCACATCGACATTGCGAGGATCGAGGGCCTGCTCCGGAGAGATGTAATCGAAGGTTCCCAGTGTGGTCCCATGGACTGTCAGATCGTTCTGCGTTTGATGCCGGGCCAGTCCCAGATCGACCAGCTTGGCCCGGCCTCCTGGAGTAATGATGATATTCGAGGGCTTGATATCCCGGTGGACGACACCGGCAGCGCTCGTGTGCCGCAGGGCATCCGCCATCTGCAACAGATAGTTCACCGTCTCTCCGGGAGTCAGCATCCGCCGCTGCTGAATCAGGTCGCGAATGTTGGTTCCGGTCACATACTCAAAGGCGATGTATTGTTGGCCACCATCTTCGCCCGAGGCAAACACGCGGGCGATGTTCTCGTGGTCGAGCTTGGCAGCTGCGCGGGCCTCATTCTGGAATCGCTGGACGGAGGCTGGATCGCGCGTGTACTCCGGAGCCAGGATCTTGAGGGCCACGATGCGATCGAGTCGCAGATCGCTGGCGCGGAACACTGCGCCCATACCGCCGCGACCGATTCGCTCCTGGATCAGATACTGACCCAGCTGCAGTCCGGCGACATCGAGCGAGGAGCCCGCATCCGGGATTCCGGCGGTACTCGGAAACAGTCGCTCCCAGCGATCCCGGCCGGAACTCGGACGCGGTTCAGCAGGCGGGGCTTCGTCCTCGCGCACGGAGGGGAGCGGTCGCAGGAACGCATACGCGGTCCGGACCGAACTCGGTTCCGAGGCGGGGGCGGGAGTCGACATGGGTGTGAATGGACGGAATTGATCGAGTGATCAGCAGGTTCGGGAAGCGAACCTGCAAAAGGGCCGGGGTCAGTTCCCCGCCACAATCTTACCGACTTCCCGGCCGATCGATGTCAGAAACTTCTGAAGTTTCTCAAGCATCTCCAAAGTATAGGCATCCCCCTTCAGCAGGCTATCAACCTGGCTGCGAAGGGCGATGTCACCGATCTGCTGGCCGGGATCATCGTCTCCGGAGATCCGCGTCACGCGCCGCAGCTCGTGGGCCTGAGGCACGAACGCTCGCTCCAGGTGATCCATGATCTCGCGGTTGAGCCGTTCCGCAGCATTCAGCTGCTCGCGCAGTGTCAACGATTCTGGGGAACTCAAAGGGGCCTCCTGAGAACAGGTTCCGGCAGAAGTCTCTCCCGGCTGGAGTGTCCGAAGAGCATAGCATGCCGGGAGTTAGAGCGTCGATGGCAATCCTTGAGCATTCTGCCAAAGCGTGTGCGGGCCGATGATGGCAAGTTTCGACCAGTCCCGACGGAGGAGTCACTGAACCCAGCCATGACACCGTCATCATCGTACTGGCATTCCCCCTTGAGGGCAGTATGATTGGTGAACTCCTGGTGAATTTCTGCGGAGGCGGTCTGCGCCGTCCGTGCCATTCGCCTGGCTTCTCTCCCGTGATCTCTCGCGACGGAAGCGGACACCCCTGATGGCCGATCTGTTACACGAGTGTGGCGTAGCTGCGATCTACCACCTCCCCACTGGCAAGGTCAGCTCGCTGGCTCCCAAGCAGGGCGGCGACGTCAGTTCGCGTCTGATCCCCCGGCTCCTGCTCGATATCCAGAATCGCGGCCAGCTGGCAGCGGGGATGTCGGTCTATCGTCCCAGCGGGTCAAACCTCGTCGAGACCTACAAAGACGTCGGCACGGTGAGCGAGGTGTTCCACCTCAACCATCAAAACGAGGCCGAGGCCCTGCTCAAGGGACTCGAAGGCCCCGCCGCCATCGGGCATGTCCGCTACGCCACCTGCGGCAAGAACGACAGGAACTACGCCCAGCCGTTCGAGCGGCATCACCTCGAAAAGCGCAAGTGCTTCGCGTTCGGCTTTAACGGCCAGCTCGCCAATTACCAGAAGCTCCGCAAAGAGATCCTCGCCCAGGGCGATTTCCACCTCAGCCGCGAGACCGATACTGAGATCCTACTCCATCTGATGAGCCAGGAGATCGCCAAGCAGACCAAGAGCGATCCGCTGGAGCTGCTCAAGCGGCTGCATACGAAGCTGGATGGGGCGTACAACATTGTCTTCCTGAACGCTTTGGGAGAGATGTTCGTCTCCCGCGATCCGCTGGGGGTTCGGCCCCTGTGCTGGGCGGAAGAAGAAGGACTCTTCGCAGCTGCCAGCGAGAGCGTGGCTCTGGCGAATCTGGGCTTTGATCCCAAACGGATTCACTCGCTACCGCCAGGTCATGCGATCATCATTCAGGACGGCAAGCTGCGGGTGGAGAAGTATGCGGAGAGCCCGCGGACTGCTCACTGCTTCTTTGAGTGGATCTACTTCGCCAACGTATCGAGTACGCTCGATGACCGCAGCGTGTACCTCAGCCGCAAGGTCCTGGGCGAGAAGCTGGCCGAGCAGGAACATATTCCGATCGACGACCGGTCGATCGTGGTCCCCGTGCCCGACACAGCCAAGGCGGCGGCCGATTCGATGGCCTATGCCCTTAAGATCCCGTGCCTCGAAGGTCTGATCCGCAACCGCTACGTGGGCCGGACTTTCATCGAAGGGACCAACCGCGGCGACAAGGCCAAGATCAAGTACACCCCGCTACGGGAAGTCCTCGAAGGCCGCAAGGTGTTCCTCGTCGAGGACACGATCGTTCGCTCGACCACGATGCGAACGCTGATCACCCAGCTGTTCGAGCGGGGCGGAGCGGCTGAGGTTCATGTCCGCGTCGCCTGCCCGCCGATCGTGGCTCCGTGCTTTTACGGGATCGATATGACCCGCGTGAAGGAGCTGTTCGCTCCCGAGTTCCTCAAGGGAGGGCCGTTGACGCGCGAGATCGAAGAGCAGATGGCGAAGGAGCTGAAGGCGACCTCGCTGCGGTATCTGCCCTTGGCCGCGATCGCCGATGCTGTGCAGATGCCCGCCAGCAAGCTATGCCAGGCCTGCCTGACCGGGGAGTACCCGACTCCAGCTGGCGAAGAGATGTATCAGCTGTCGCTGCTGGCTGGGGCCGATCCGCAGCGGATTCTGGACGTCGACGGGGGAGTACCGGTAGCTCCCGGAACGTCTCGTTGCTAGTCAGCCTCCGGCGATGCGTAGCAGAATTCGTAAGAATTCTGACGGTTTGCAGGTGAATCGATGCCCGACGGTTTCGTAGTCGCCGACTTCGCTGCGATCCCGCCGACGCCGTGCCCCTGTGGTCTGGCGCGCCGGGCCTTTGGTGACCTCGCCGATTTTCCAGCCACGGTTCATGTGACGGAGATTCTGGAGACAGCGAAGGTCCATTATCACAAACGTCTCACCGAGGTGTATTACGTCCTGGAGTGCCAGCCTGGCGCACACATGGAGCTGAATGGTCAGTCGCTGCCGCTCCATGTCGGCAGCTGTGTGTTGATCCAGCCGGGGACGCGCCATCGAGCTGTGGGTCGGATGAAGGTGCTGATTCTGGTGTTGCCAAAGTTCGACCCGGCGGATGAGTGGCTGGACTGAGTGCAAGAGTGCGAGCACAGCTTGCTGAAGACGGTGGCTCACAGCTGATCGATTTCGGCCCAAGGGGCCAGTAGTTCATCGAGCCCAGGCCAACGGCCTGGGGAACAGGCGGCTTTCTGTCCGAGCCCCAACGGGGCGGCAGTTCGCTCGCGACACCGAACGAAAGAGCCGAACTGCCGGGCCTTCAGCCCTGGGATCTGTTCTCGTGAATTCTCCCAGGGGCTTTGCCCCTGGCTCGGCTAACCGCTGGCCCCTTGGGCCGACAGATCGATCCAATCGCCGTTGACCCCTGACCGCGAACTGGCGGAATCGCGGGGCAGGGAATGATGCAGTAGACTGAGACCGTCTCGCTGGGGGAGTCTCACATGGTTCGGCTGTTGACGTTCGTTTGTGTTCTGGTGCTTGGTACAACGGCCTTTGCCGAGTGGAAGCCCGCAAATTCGCGGCTGCTGACACGCTGGGCCAAGGATGTTTCACCGGACAAGGTCCTGCCGGAGTACCCCCGGCCGCAGTTCCAACGGGACAACTGGCAGAGCCTGAACGGGCTGTGGGACTATGCCATCACCGACCGCAAGTCGGGCGTTCCGGAGAAGTGGGACGGGCAGATTCTGGTTCCGTTCGCGGTCGAGTCGTCCCTGAGCGGGGTCGGTAAGACGGTGGGACCGGACCAGGCACTGTGGTACCGCCGCAAGTTCACCCTCGATCAGAACGTGAAGACGCCGCTCCCTCGCACCATCCTGCACTTCGGGGCGGTCGACTGGAGCTGTCAGGTTTACCTGAACGGCCAGCCGATCGAGTACGCGCGCCACACGGGGGGCTATGACCCGTTCAGCTTCTACATCGACCATCCCTCGTCGAAGTTGAGCTTGGACGGGGAGAACGAGTTGATCGTACGGGTACTGGACAACACCGACGCGGGTTACCAGCCACGCGGCAAGCAGGTCGAGAAGCCCAACGGCATCTGGTACACGTCGGTCACGGGGATCTGGCAGACAGTCTGGATCGAACGTGAACCGATGTTGGCTGTGCAGGGCTTGAAGGTCACGCCGGATGTGGACAAATCATCTGTCCGTGTGGAGGTCAAAGCAGGACTGGGGAACAAGGCCCCGGCAAAGGCAAAGATCAAGGTTGAAGTCCTCGACGGGGAACAGGTTGTCGCGACCGCGGAGGGTGTTACCGAACGCGGCTTGGTCACTCTGGATATCCCGGTTAAGGAGCCGACGCTCTGGTCGCCGGAGCAGCCGCATCTGTACGGGCTGCGGGTGTCACGAGTGGCGGACATCATCCGAGGCGACAAGAACGGAGAGGCTGTTGTCGACACCGTTACCAGCTACTTCGGCCTGCGAAAGATCTCGATGCAGAAGGACGACAAAGGGATTAACCGTCTGTTCCTCAACAACAAGCCCTACTTCCAGTTCGGCCCGCTCGACCAGGGCTGGTGGCCGGATGGGCTCTACACAGCTCCGACGGACGAGGCTCTCAAGTTCGATATCGAGATGACTAAACGCCTGGGCTACAACATGGCCCGCAAGCATGTGAAGGTCGAGCCTGATCGCTGGTACTACTGGTGCGACAAGCTGGGGCTGCTGGTCTGGCAGGATATGCCCAGCGGGGACAAGCACGCCGAGTGGGATCCGTTCGGCAAGTTCGACAACACCGAGATCACTCGCTCGCAAGAGTCATCCGACAACTTCAACAAGGAGTGGAAGGCGATCATCGATGCCCTCCACAACCATCCGTCGATCGTGATGTGGGTGCCGTTCAACGAAGCCTGGGGCCAGGCGAACACGGTGGCAGTCACCAAATGGACGATGGAGTACGACCCATCGCGGCTGGTGAACTGTGCCTCGGGAGGCAACGATTTCCCGGTCGGGCATGTGCTGGACGTGCATCGCTACCCCGGTCCGTTCCTGCCGAAGATCACGCCCGAGCGGGCTGCGGTGCTGGGCGAGTATGGTGGCTTGGGCTTGCCGGTTGAGGGGCATACGTGGCTCGACAAGGGGAACTGGGGCTACCGGTCGTTTGAGTCGAAAGAAGCCCTCGCCGATGCCTACGAACAGCTCGCCTGGCAGCTGCCGGAGATGATCAGCAAGGGGCTCGCAGCTGCGATCTATACGCAGACGACCGATGTGGAGATCGAAGTCAACGGGCTGTTTACGTATGACCGGGAGGTCTTGAAGTTCGATGAGAAGCGGATGCGCGAGGCGAACCTGCGGGTCTATGGCCCTCCGCCGACGTTCAAGACGCTGGTGCCGACTTCGGAAGAGACTGCTCAAGAGTGGCGGTTCATCACCGAACAGCCGGGCAAGAGCTGGCCGGATGCGGCATTTGATGATTCCGCCTGGAAGACCGGTCCGGCGGGCTTTGGCCACCTGAACCCGCCCGGTAGTCATGTGCGAACTGACTGGGCGACTCCAGACATCTGGGCTCGCCGGGAATTCGAGATCAAGTCGCCCGAGGAGATTCAGAACCTCGGGCTGCGGATTCATTACGATGAGGACAGCGAGGTCTACCTCAACGGCGTGAAGATCGCTGAGACGCATGGGTACACGGTGAACTACGTGGTCGTCCCCGCAAATGTCCTCGCCAAAGGGGCTCTCAAGGCCGGGAAAAACCTGCTGGCTGTCCACACCCACCAGACCGGTGGAGGTCAGTACATTGATGTGGGGCTGGTCGACATCCGGTTCGAGAAGTAAGCCGGTGGCCAACTCGGAAGTGGGAGACGACCGGGAGGGTAGTTCGCTTCTTCGTCGACCTGCCTGGAAGTTGGTACAGAGATACGCGACTCCGACGAATGAACCTGTCCCTGTGTCAACTCGACTCCTTGATCCCTCCTTGCCCCGTCGAAATCTGCCCCGTACGATCAGCCCGTGGATTGCCCTCTCGTGATCGGTGGGTCTGGTGATTGAAGCGAGTCCGCGAAGACTGGTCTGGATCTTGTTCGCGGTGGCGCTCGTCCTGCGGATTGCAGCTGTGTTTGCGGTGCAGTATTACCTGGATGAGGTCGCCCACCGAAAATACCTGATCGAGGGGGATGCCGACGGGTATTGGCAGCTGGCCCAGCGAATCGTGAATGGGGAGCCGTACCAGATCTATACGCCGCCGCGGGCGGTGCTGCGGATGCCGGGGTTTCCGGTGATTCTGGCAGGGTCGATCTGGGCCTTTGGCGAGAGTCTGTTCGCAGCTCGGCTGGTGCTGGCCACGATCGGAGCGCTGGGGTGCGTCGGGGTCTACTGGCTGGGAGAGCGCCTGGTCAATCAGCGGGTCGGATTGATTGCGGGGAGCCTGGCTGCGGTGTCGCCGATCTTTGTGGGGTTCAGCGCGATTGAGCTGACCGAGACGGCGTTTGCGGTGGCACTGGTGTTTGGGTTGATTCCATTCGTGGGGGCAAGAACCCTCACCCCCAACCCCTCTCCCGGGGGGAGAGGGGAGCTGACACGCGCGATCACACTTGGACTACTAGCGGGCGTTCTGGCTGGGGTGGGTGTCTACCTGAGGCCGAGCTGGCTGCTGTTTCCTCCGCTGCTGGCGGGTTGGCTGTGCTTCTTCCCCACTCCCCACTGCCCATTGCCCACTGCCCCGCGATTCGTCACCGGACTGGCACTGATCGTGGGTCTGTTCGCCAGCCTGCTCCCGTGGGCGATTCGGAATCAGCGTGTCACAGGGCACTTTGTCCTGACGACAATGTGGATGGGCCCGAGTCTTTATGACGGGTGGAGCCCCGAGGCCACCGGCGACAGCGACATGGCCTTCTTTGATCGCGAGAATGTTCTCTCGACGATGACCGAATACGAGATGGACCGGCACTATCGGGATCGGGCCTGGCAGTTTGCCGCTGAGAATCCCGGTCCCGTGCTGGAGCTGGCCTGGATCAAGACGCTGAGGTACTGGAACCCACTGCCGAATGCGGAGCAGTTTCGCCAGTCGTGGCTGCTCAAGGTAGTCTCAGTCGGGTGGTACCTGGTGGTGTTTATCCCCGCTGTGATTGGCACGTGGGCGTGCCGCAGGAACCTGGGGCTGCTGGCGATCTGCGGGGGGCCGATTGTTTACTTCGCGGCCCTGCATCTGTGCTTTGTCAGCTCGGTGCGCTATCGGCTGCCGGGGGAGTATGCGCTGCTGGTCTTAAGCGCGGTCGGCTGGCAGGTGATCGTGCCGGCGCTGCGAACTCATAGTGCGGGCTTGGCGACCGAGTGACGGGCCTGGGTCACGGGTGACTGGGGCTCTGGCTTGATCGTCAGATAGATCGGGCGATGGTCGGAAGCATTCGTCCACAGGTGCCGACAGCTGGTCACGTCCAGGTGCGGACTGACCCAGGCCTGATCGATCGCCAGGACGGGCAGCGGCTGGGGCCACGTCGGACGATAGCCTTGGCCGGCGGCATCGAACGCCGATACGAAGTTCTCTCGCAGCGGTTTCAGCAGCTCGGAGTTCACCGGAGTATTGAAGTCGCCCAGCACGAGCGTGGGCTCCGCAGCCAGCGGTGTCACGACATCGGCCAGCTGGATCAACGGCTCGCGGCGCGACAGCAGTGGGTTGGCCTGAATGTCGGTCACGACCAGTTGCAGTTCCTGCCCCTGAACGGTCGTGCGGATCTGGCGCGCCCGGCTGCCATCGGGGAACTCGTGAACGGTCGTCTGCCCCGACTCACCGCGGGTCAGCAGGACGATTCCTGCTCCGAGCAGAGAGACGCGATAGCCCGGGCAACCGGCTTGCCACTTCTGGCGGGTCTCTTCGGTTCCCGGCCCGGCCTCGACCAGTGCGATCACGTCCGCATCCCAGCTGCGAGCTTCGGCGGTGACATTGTCCCAGCCCCGATGAATGCGGCAGGCGTTCCAGAAGACGACCTTGAGGTCAGTCTCTGAGCTGCGGTTCGGGGAGCTGCGGTAGTCCTCGAAGACGATTCCCAGTACGAGCAGCAGCGTGCAGACGCTCCAGCGAAGGACGCGGCGTTTCTGCCCCCAGTTGAGCACAGCCAACAGCGCGGTCAGCGCGGCCAGCACCTGCAGCGGCATGGCGTAGTAGACGGTCGAGACCCCGCGGACGCTGTCGCCCATCAGACGGGCCATGACTCCGATCACCAGGATTGTGGCGAAGAAGAACCGAGCCCGCGAAGCCCACCCGCTCTTTGCGGGAGCGGCAGCACCATCGGCGACAGGGTTCGAGCAATGACAATCGGGAGAATGAGCCATGACGGATCCGGGGAGGGGCCATCCTGGCCGAAGATTCGATCACACCAGTCTCCGACATCCACTCCCGCAGTCACGTGGAATCTGCCGCGAAATGCCGCGATCAGGTCAGCTCTCCCGTGTTGTGCCGATTGTAGGGGCTGTGCCGAATGTGAGTCTCAGCGAATCGCGGCCCAGGCGAAGACCAGCACAAAGGCCGCGAACCAGACTGACAGCAGGTGATAACCGGCTCGCAACCACCAAGTCGTCAGAAACGGCCTGGCAGCCAGGAACGGCTGGAGTGAGAGCCGGACTCCCCAGAAGATCGCAGCGAAGGCACAGAACGAGCGAGCCAGTCGGGTTCCGCTGGCGAGCTCCTCCGCATTGAGAATGCTGATCGTCCCCAGGGCGACAATCGACAGCACGACGTACCCTCCGTAGACCCAATAGAGCTGTCGGACGAGGGTCGGCAGCGCAGCCAGCTGGGCCTTCCAGTCGAGCCGAACGGGGACCAGAGAGGAGGCGATCAGCACGCTCAGCTGGCCGAGTCCCGCGATGTAGATCGCATTCGGTAGATCGATCGTCATGATCCTGCTCCCAGGGCAACGAGAAACGGATTGATCACTCGCACCAGGAATGGCGGATGAAACAGCAGCGTACACGGAAGAATCAGGACCGCGGCTGTGAAACACCAGCCCACGAGGCCGCGTCCCAGCCCCCAGCCTCTCCCGAATGAGCTGCGCTCGAGCAGGATCGCAACTCCCTGAATCGTGAAGTACAGGGTCGGCAGCCCCCACCCGCCTTGAGCGGGCAGAGAGATCACGAGGTCATGGATCAGACCGCTGACAATGAAGCCAATCAGCAGGGCCATCGAGGGCGGCAGACGACGAGTGAGTGGCCGAAACAGGAACCGATGGGTCAGGTCGCGAAACGCCAGGTTCCAGCGGCGACCCCAGAACTCCCTCAGGCTTTGAGACGCCTCCGGGCTGTTCATAATCGGAACAGCCTGGATCCCCGCAGTTCTCCACAGGCAGGACAGCAGATGAAAGGTTCCGAAGTGCAGAAATACGACAATCCCGGTCATCCCTGTGGCCCCTGCCAGAACAGGGGAACGCTCGTGGATGATCGGCCAGATCACCCAGATCAGTGCTGCACCCAGTAACGACTTCAAGACCGCCTGTCCCCACTCCCCGACTGACGGCCTGGGAGCCTCACGCGATCCGAGGAAGGCCTCCGCGTCCATACCGGGCCAGCCAATCAGGTAGCCCAGATGCCTGCCCGGTGAGGCTGCGACCGTGCAGGCCGACCAGCTGAGCAGTTTCAAGCTGCCGAAGACCAGCAGCGAGAGTCCCCACATTCCGACCCATGGTGGTATTTGAGTTGTCGGCATGTGCGAACCTCCTCTCTCACAGACCGCGATCGGGGGCGACGCATAACCGGTGAGTCGCTTGTCGCTGGCAATCCGGTAACATCCCGACGTACAGACCGACCGCGACATCGCTCAAGGCCCCCCATTGCAGCCACTCCCCGACAGTTCTGAACCGGAACCGGACCTCGATGAAGTCGAGATCCCGTCCCTTTCGATCAGCGAGCCGGTTTCACTGACGGTCGAGGCTCGCGCGCATGGTTGGCGGGTCGACCACTATCTGGCCCGGCTGTTTCCCAACTACAGCCGCGAGCTGTTTCAGAAGGCGATCGAGCAATCGGCCGTGCAGGTCAACGGACTGGCGGTTAAGGCGTCGCGGCGGCTGCGGGTCAACGACCGGCTGAGCGTGCGGTTGCCGGAGCTGCCGGATCATTCGTTGGAGCCTGAGGATCTGCCGATCCAGGTCGTGTACGAAGATGAGGCCATCGCCATCATCAACAAGCCCTCCAACATGGTCACGCACCCCGGCAAGGGGAACTTCAAGGGGACTCTGGCAGCTGCGGTGCAGTTCCACTTCAACACGCTCAGCGACATCGCCGGCCAGCTGCGACCGGGAATCGTGCATCGTCTGGATCGGGACACGACCGGGGTGATCGTGATTGCCAAGGACAACACCGTCCACAATCACCTCAGTCGGCAGTTCGAGCAGCGAGTGGTCAAGAAGGAGTACCGGGCGATCGTCCGCGGGACGCTCGAGCGCGACAGCGATTACATCCGCACCTGGATCAAGGTGCACCCCAAGAATCACGAGAAGATGATCGTCTGCGACGAGGGGGAGCCCAGTGCTCGCGAGGCGGTCACGTTCTATGAGGTTCTGGAGCGGTTTCGCGGTTTCACGTATGTGCGGCTGCTCCCGGAGACGGGTCGCACACATCAGCTGCGGGTCCACATGCTTTCACTGAAGTGCCCGATCATTGCAGACCGTCTGTACGCGGGGCACTCCAAAATCACGGTGTGCGACTTCGCGGCGCCGGAGACAATCGCCAACGGAGATGATACGCTCATTGAGCGACAGGCACTGCATGCCTTTCGGCTTCAGATCCGGCATCCGGTCAACGACCGCGTGATGCAGTTCGAGGCCGAACTTCCTCCGGACATGCAGGCCACCCTCGAAGCCCTGCGAACCTATCGGAAGCTCAGCGGATGAAACTGGCGAAAGTGCGACTGGCGGATGGACGAGTCCGTGTGGCGATGGTCGAAGACACCGGGCTGTTGCTGCTCGATATGGAGCAGGTCAGCGGGATTCGCCTGTTGTCGGACATCCTGCACGCGCCCGATCCGGTGGGGCTGGCGAAGTTCCTGGTCGATCCCAAGGCCGGTCCGATCAAGCTGGGCGAGGTCGCGTTCCTGGCCCCGATCGATCGCCAGGAAGTCTGGGCGGCCGGGGTGACCTACAAGCGCAGCCAGATCGCCCGCATGGAAGAGTCCGAAGCGGGGGCCAGCCACTACGACAAGGTCTACACCGCTCCGCGGCCCGAGATCTTCATGAAGGCCACGCCGCACCGCGTCTCTGGCCCCGGCGAGCCAGTCCGCGTCCGAGCTGACAGCCACTGGTCGGTTCCCGAGCCAGAGTTCACGCTGGTCCTGAACCCCGCGATGCAGATCGTCGGCTACACAATCGGCAACGACATGTCGGCCCGCGATATCGAAGGGGAGAACCCGCTCTATCTTCCGCAGGCGAAGGTCTACAACCAGTGCTGCGGCCTGGGCCCGTGCATCCTGCTCGCCGATGGCCCGCTGTCCAAGGACGCTGTGGCGATCGATCTGACGATTACCCGCAATAAGGTCGAGGTCTTCAAGGGCTCGACCTCGCTGTCCCAGCTGAAGCGCGAGCTGCCGGAACTGGCAGAGTGGCTGGGCAAAGAGAACGACTTGCCGGCTGGGGCGTTCTTGCTGACGGGTACCGGCGTGGTGCCGCCGGACAATTTCACGCTGGAGAACGGGGATATCGTGTCGATCTCGATCACCGGGATCGGGACGCTGACGAACCCGGTCGTGAAGGCGTAGCTTCGGGGGATCAGCGAGTCACAGATGGGACGCGGAGTCAACAATCGACACCCCGCGCGGTAAGATGATCGAAACTTCATCGGTCGTCTTACCGGATGCGTGGGCCCATGAGCAAAACGATCTTTCTCTCGACCGTCAGCCAGGAATTCGGCGACGTGCGCCGGCGACTGGCGAGCTTTGGTCAGCGGACCCATAAGCTGGATATTCGCGATCAGGATCGATTCCCCAATCGCGGCGTGGTCACCTTGCGGATGCTGGAGGAGGAAGTCTGCCAGTCGGACTATGTCGTCCACCTGATCGGTCAGCAGGCTGGGTGGGTTCCTTCTCGACAACAAGTCGAGGAGTTTCTCGGTCGTCACCCTGGCTTTCAGGCGAAGTTTCCCGACATCGCGGCAGATGCTTTGCAAGAGCTGATCTCAGCCACGCAGTGGGAAGCCTGGCTGGGGTTGTACTTCGACAAAACTGCCTCGGGCGAGCTCCGCCGCGTCTTCAGATCGCCGAGCGCGGGCCGATGCCGCTGGTCCTCGCCGACATCCACCTGACACGAGCCCGCCTTTGGGGAAGTTCGAAGGGGGAAGGAGGAAGTACGAAGATCGATGCTCGGGCGGAGCTGGTGCGAGCAGGGGAGTTGATTCGCGAGCTGGGGTATGGTCGGCGGGACCAAGAGCTGGCGGATGCGGAAAGCGCGTTCGAGAGCGGCACGGCGTGAGCCTGCCAAGTGGTGATCGGTCTCGGTGGCTTCGCCCCGCAGAACTGTTCTACTGACGAAGACTCGGCAGGCTGACGCCGTGCCGCTCCAGGATTCTCCGGGCGCTGACGCTTCCGGCTCGCAAACAGAGGCCATATCGATGTCGGAGTTCTTTCGCGAGCTGATCCGCAACCTTGACCCGGCTCGCACCTGGTGGGTCTGGGATCGAGCGACCGCGACCGGATGGGATTGGTGTTATCGGGGATTCAACCTATTCGAGGGGCTTTGCTGGCTGGTGTTCGCTGTCCTGGTCTTCAGGCGCTGGCACCACAATCGGCGTTCCTCGTGGGAGCTGGTCTACGCAGCTGGGTTTGTCGCCTTTGGGCTGACCGATTTTCGCGAGGCGTGGGCCCAGTCGACGGGGCTGGTGCTGGTCAAAGGAGTGGTGCTGGGGTGCCTGATGACACTGCGTTACCGGGCGATTCGGGTGTGGTATCCCGGCAGTCGACTCTATTGAAACACGCGGTATTGAAACACTGAGTAGACAGCCCAGGAAGTTCACCACGGAGGCACTGAGCCACGGAGCATACCAGAAGGAGCAGACGCTGGTCGTACCCCACTCTCGAGTTGGCGGTATACCACAGCGGCTCGGTGATCACACGTCCGTGTTTTGTTTCCCAAGTGAGAAGGCTCGAATTCGGATTTCTCTGTGCCTCCTGTGTCTCCGTGGTGAATTCCGAAACTCTTTCTCTGGGCTGACTACTTAGCTGCCAAACACCAAAAGCCCTTGACTGGCCACTCACCGGTGGTCACTCACGGGCTCATTGGAAATCGATAGATCAGAACCAGAACTACCCGCGGGCGAGTTCGTTCATGACCTGGGCACGGCGCTTGGCGCGGCGACCTTCTCGTCGACGCTCTTCGCTGGGCTTTTCGAAGAACTCTCGCTTGCGGAGTTCCTTCTTAATGCCTGCGTGTTCGACCAGCTTCCGGAATCGACGAACTGCGTCCTGGACGGATTCGTTGTCTCGCAACCGCAACTTGACCACGCAACTCTCCTTTCCCGTACGGGGAAGTTCTCAGCATCTTTCCCGCATCGGGAATTTCCAGACACCGAGGGACTTCTGGGCCAACCGAATGGCCCGACCGCACGGGGAGCCTCCGACAGGACGCCAAACTGGGACTCGGAACATTAGTTCTTCATCGGGCAATTGACAAGTCTGGCCACGCCGTTTTCCACGGGGCTCATCCGTTTTTCCCAATCCGCCAGCCAAAAACCAGTCGATCGGCCCGCTTCAGAACTTGCGGATGATCGGCAATGGGGGGGAAATCCGCGCTTTGGCTTTCGCAGCTTGCTCCTCATTCAGGTGATAAACCATGACGGAGTAACCAATTCGGTCGACCGGCTCCAGCTCTCGCAAGTAGGCAAATCGCATGTCCGCGTTGTGCAGGCTGGTCACATTCACGATGTGCCAACCGGCGAACGAGGCGTCTGGCTGTGGCCAGGTCGGTCCTCCGGCCTCCGTGGGCGGGCTTGGAGTCCGTGGCAGGTTCAGGCCCACCCATTGCGGATCAAAGATCCCGTTCCAGGTGATTGTCACCGGACGCGCCTCCGGGTGCTCCTCGACCCATTTCTTGACGAAATAGAGATCCTGGCCCCAGTCGATATTGGCGTCATACAGATAGAAATGCCCATTCCGGGGCCCGCCAATCAGTTCGTTGAAGTAGCTGAGTGAGTGCGGCAAGCACCAGAGACTGGAGCCGACCACCCACCCCAGCAGGCTCCCGACCACCCACCGGGCGGTCCGACTCCCCTGGTCGACCCAGACACCGGACGCGGAGAGCAGCGTGATCGCAAAGGGAAGCGCCGGAAGGACATACCGCACGAATGAAGTAAACCCCTGCTCCATCGAGACGACTCCGATCAGGACGACGATGACCCCGCCCCAAAAGAGCGCCGTTCGCCGGGCGTCCGGACTGGTTCTTCGCACGAGAGCCAACGCGATCAGGAGCAGGGCTCCATACCCCAGCGGAGACTTGATGGCGATCGCAGCCAGATAGAAGTAGGGCCAACCGCCCCATCGCCACTCTCCCGCCAGATAGGCCCAGCGTCCGTTCTCGAAGTCACGCTTCTGCAGGTCGAGTCCGACGACGAACTGACGGGGAAGCGGGACAGGCAGTTCGCCGATCCCGGTTCCCAGAAAACGGTTCGCGTAGGCTTGGCCCTGAAACAGCTCGCCTCCCAGTGTGCGCGTCACGAACCGAAACTCCTTGAGCTTCGTCCCGGTGCCTGCAAATCCGTAACCCATGTTCAGCAAGTAAACCCCGACAACCAGGAGCATCCCGATCTGCAGCATCTCCCGGCGCCAATCGCGCGGCGAGGTCCCGTTCCATAGCCGGCTGACCAGCCAGATTCCCAACCAGAGCGGCCCCAGAATCAGCATCGTCGATTTCGACAGCAGGGCCAGACCCAACCCAATCCCGGCCAGTCCGGCTCGATCCCAGGCGGGGGAGTTCAGCCACTTCCAATAGAGATAGGCTGCCAGCAGCCCCATGGAACTGGCACCGACATCTGGAGTCACCAGACAGCCGTTCCCCAGGATGTTCGGGTCAAACGTCCAGAGTACGAGCGCAATCCAACCCGCCGTCCGGCCGAACACCTCTCGCGACCATTGAAACGCCACCAGGGCTCCGAGCAGACTGAGAGGAATCGATGCCCAGCGAGCTGTCAGCAGCATCCAGTACCAGCTCGTGGGATTCTTCGTCAGCAGCAGGTTGCCGACGTTGAACTCGGGCCGATATCCCGGGAGCTCATAGACGGCACTCCAGTCGATCGCCGGTTGAAAGAACAACAGCGGCCAGGCTGCGACCACTTTGCCCAGCGGCGGATTGACGGTGTACAGATCGACGTGCCCCGTCGTCCAGATTCGATATCCTGCCGCCAGATGGCCCGGCTCGTCATAGGTGGGCGAATGCACGGCTGCCAGCCAGCCGAGCAGCAGCGAATGAATCGTCAGTAGAGCCAGCACCCCTCGACGGGTCGCTTTCGTCCACGGTCGCCGCTCGGTTTGTTGAGAAGAAGGTGGCCCGCCTTCGCTCATTGCTTTTGTTCCTCAATCCATTGAATCAGTTCAGTGGCAACATCGATACCGGTCGTTCTCGCAAAGGCTCGCCAACCAGGTACCGCGTTGACCTCGATCACATAGAGCTGTCCTGCCTCATCGTACAGCAGATCCACTCCGGCGAAAATCGCTCCGGTCGAGTCGACGGCCCGGCGCGCAGCGTCCAGTTCAGCAGCGGTCGGTGTGTGGAACTCGGTACGGGCATCGCGAGAGACATTCGTCCGAAAATCGGTCTCGCTGATCCGCTTCATGCACCCCAGCACCCGGTCGCCGAGGATCAGGACCCGGATGTCGTAGCCAGGATGGCGGAGGAACTCCTGGAGGTACAAGACCGAGTCGACCCGCTCCAGTGTTCGAAAGACGCGGTGGGCCAGGTCGGGATCGGAGACCCGCACGATCCCGCGGCCCTCGGCTCCAAAGATCGGCTTCACCACGACGTCCCCGCCGAGTCGCTCAAAGGCCGCCATCGCCTGTTCGAACTGCTCGCAGACGATGGTTCGCGGGACGGGCAATCCCGCTCGCGCGAGATTGGCCGTCGTCAGGTACTTATCGACCGCACATTCCAGGGCCCGGGGAGGATTGATCACCGGGATCCCCAGAGCCAGCAGCTGGTGCAGCAGGTCCATCCGCAGCACGACTTGTTCCAGCGAACCGGGCGGCATCGTGCGGACGATGACCCCGTCGAATTTCTGCAGATCGACATCCCCCTGCATGACGGGGGACAGGTCTCCCCCGCAGGCTCCGCTGAGCAGCGGAAACTCCAGACGTTCGCAGAGATGCCCGCGCACCTGAGCCGCGCGTGACAGATCGGCCACGTACCAGCTGTCCGCATTTCCCAGCACACCCAGCTTCAACGCACTGCTCCCCGATCGAACTGCATTCCCGTGGGATTCTGCAGCACGGGGGACTCGTTCGCAAGGAGTCGTCAGATCATCCGAATCGCCATGTTGGCGGCCTCGTACCCGACAGCGGGAGCCTGGCAGGCTCCATGGTGGCAGATGTAGAGCGTGACGACCTCGGCCGGCGGGTAGCCTTCGAGCAACAAGTGGCGGAACTGCCCGTCTTCTCCGGAGTTCTCGTATCTCGACAAAGCAAAGCCGGGCACGAATCGGCGGTGAAACGTCGCCAGCAGCTGATCCGCTTTCTCGGGTTGACCGCCTTCGAGCAGCAGCAGCTCCGGAGTTGGTCCGAGGGCGTAGTCGAGAGCGATCAAGGCCTGCGATGCCCCACGCGAGTGTTCCGACATCAGCCCCGACACAGCCACCAGCGCATCCCAGCCACCGGTATCATCGGTCCGCGCGGTGAGTGTACTGAACCGCAACATGGCTGAGGCGAGGACGCTGTGAGCGGCCGGGGTGGCATTGTCCTGAACCTCTTTGGTACGACTGATCAGAGCTTCGTGGTCGTCACTGGTGTAGAAGTAGATTCCCGTTTCTGGATCGGCGAAGTGCTCTCGCACATGCCGGATGAGTGACTGCGCCTGGTCCAGCCAGCGGGGATCGAAGTCGGTCTGATAGAGATCGATCAGTCCCTCGATCAGGCACGCATAGTCGTCCAGATAGGCGTTGAGCTTCGCGGTGCCGTCTTTGTAGCTGTGGAGGAGAGGTTGAGAGTTGAGGGTTGAGGGTTGAGGGACTGCAGAGGGCTGATGGCTGATGGCGGATGGCGGATGGCCAGAAGCGACTTCCGGCTCCCCTCTCCCCCCGGGAGAGGGGCTGGGGGTGAGGGTGGCTGCAGTCGCTGACAGATTCTTGCCTGGTTGTGCCCCCTCTTCCCCTCTGGCCCTCGGCCCTGTGCCCTCGGCCCTCGGCTTCATCTTCTCCAGCACAAACCTCGCCGCATCCTGCGCCGCCTTCAAATACCGCGCGTCCCTCAGCACCTGCGCTCCGCGCGCCATGGCGGTGATCATCATCCCATTCCAGGCTGCCAGGATTTTCTCGTCACGACCGGGGGCGATCCGCGTGTAGCGCCGCTCCAGCAGTTTCTGCTTCGCCCACTCCAGCGTGGCGGCCATCTCTTCCAGTGGCATGCGAAGTTGCTTGGCGACTTCGTTCAGTGGCCTGGGGCGGTTGAGGATCGAATGCCCCTCCCAGTTGCCGCCGGGGGTGACATCGTACGCCGCGCAGAAGACCTTCGCCTCGTCCTCTCCCAGGACTTCGGCGATCTCTTCGGGAGTCCAGACGAAGAACTTCCCCTCGACCCCTTCACTGTCGGCATCCTGCGTCGAGTAGAACCCGCCCTCGGGTGAGGTCATCTCACGCAGCACGTAATCCAGCGTCTCGCGGGCGATTCGCTGGAAGTCCTCGCGACCCGTGGCCTGGTAGGCCTCCAGATAGACCGGGACCAGCAGCGCGTTGTCATACAGCATCTTCTCGAAGTGCGGCACCAGCCAGTGCGCATCGGTCGAGTAGCGATGGAAGCCACCGCCCAGATGATCGTAGATCCCGCCTGCTGCCATCTTCTCCAGCGTCAGGACGACGGCTTCGAGAGCTGCGGGGTTGCCGAATCTTTTCCAGGTCCGCAGCAGGACTCGCAGGTCCATCGGGTGCGGGAACTTGGGGGCACCGCCGAAGCCGCCATGCACGCGATCCAGCGACGAGAGCAGTTCCTGTTCGGCCCGCCGCAGCATTCCCTCGTCCAGTTCCGTCTGGTCGAAGGTGGGTGAGGTGAAGCGACCAATGGCCCCGACCAGACTCTCGGACGATTCGACGACCTCGGGACGGCGATTGACCCAGAAGTCATGCATCAGCAGCAGAATCTCGCGAAACCCGCGCATCCCCATCCGCGAAGTCGGCGGCCAATAGGTTCCGCCGTAGAACGGTTTCCCTTCCGGAGTCAGAAAGACCGACATCGGCCAGCCCCCGCGGCGCGTGATCAGCTGGACAGCGGCCATGTAGATCTGGTCGAGATCGGGGCGTTCCTCGCGGTCGACCTTGATGTTGATGAAGTGCTCATTCATCAAGGCCGCGATGCTGGGGTCCTCAAAGCTCTCGTGCTCCATCACGTGGCACCAGTGACACGCGCTGTACCCGATCGACAGAAAGATCGGCTTCCCCTCCGTCTTCGCGCGGGCCAGAGCCTCTTCCCCCCACGGATACCAGTCCACCGGGTTGTGAGCATGCTGCCGGAGGTACGGACTGGTCTCGTGAATCAACCGGTTGGCAGGACGGTTCGGTTCGGAGGATGAGGACATGCGGGCGACCGGATACAGGGGTGGATCGCCGGATTATATCAGTTCGCGTCATTCAGGCTCATGCAGCTCGCGCAGGTCGCGTCGAAACGGCATCGTCAGCAGGGCGGGAACGGTGCAGGTCTCGTGGACGGACCGCGGCGAATCCAGGCCGATCGTCATTTCGGTCTGCCCGCGCCGGGGCTGGGCGATGTAGGTTCCAAATAGCGAATCCCACCACGGCAGAAAGAACCCGTAGTTACTGTTGGTCTCATGCAGCTCAACCGAGTGATGGACCCGGTGCATGTCGGGGGTCACGATGATCCAGCGCAACCACCGGTCGATCGATGTCGGCAATCGCAGGTTCGCGTGACTCCAGATCGACCCGGCGTTCAGCACGATCTCAAACACCATGACAGCCAGTGCGGTCGGTCCGATCAGTACGACCAGGCCCAGCTTCAGGAATGCCGATACAACGATCTCCAGCACGTGAAACCGAATCCCGCTGGAAGCATCCAGATCGACATCCGCGTGATGCACCTTGTGCAGCTTCCACAGCCACGGGACATGATGAAAGACGACATGCTGGGCATAGATCGCCAGATCGAGCAGCAAGACGGCCAGAGCGAATTCGAGCCAGCTCGGCCACTGCACGAATCGGAGCAGGCCCCAGCCAGATTCTGCGGCCCAGCCAGCAGCCTGAACCGCAGTGAGCGGGACCAAAAATCTCCCCGCGAGCGTATTGATCAGCGTCAGCACCGCATGGCTGGTCCAGCGCAGGGCGCGCGGAGCGACACGCTCGCGGCGCGGGAACACCCACTCCGCGACCGACATCACCAGCAGCATCCCGAGAAAGATGCCCAGTCTCCACTGCAGCTCAGTCACGGGCCATTACTCCGGGAGCGCGGTCTTGGCCCGCTGACGAAACGCCGTCGAATTGACGATCCCCAGCACATAGGCCGAGAACTTGTCGCCCTCGCTCTTCCCCCGAGCTGTGATCTGCTGCACGGTACACTCGTCAAAGTATTCGAGCCCGCGCCCCAGTGAGTAAGTGAGCAGCCGGTCCGCAAAGCACCTCCGGAAGTCGTCCGACCGTTCCAGCAGGATCGCCCGCAGTTCCTTCGGTCCGTTGAACTTTCGCCCATCCGGCAGGTCGCCCGTACTGTCGACATCCGCAAACCCGTCGTTGGTTCGCCAGACACCGGTCGCGTCGTAGTTCTCCAAACCGAACCCGAGCGGGTCCATCAGCTGGTGGCAGGCGGCACACGCCGGGTCGGTCCGGTGCTGGGCCATCCGCTCCTTGAGCGTCAGTTCAATCGGTTCGCGGCGAGTCGACTCCT
This sequence comes from Planctomycetaceae bacterium, assembly GCA_044337025.1. Lineage (GTDB taxonomy): Bacteria > Planctomycetota > Planctomycetia > Planctomycetales > Planctomycetaceae > TH-plancto1. Next base: position 32,428 of record JBIIOI010000019.1, on the reverse strand, counting down.
TGAGCGGCGGGACGCCAGCGGGTGCGGGCGGGGGAGGTGCCGCGAGCAGGTTCTCGAGAATCCACTTCCCGCGTTTCACGGGCGATGTCCGCGTCGGGTTCGAGGTGACGGTCAGGATGCTGGCCTGTCCCAGCAGACCGCCGCGCTGGTCGGGGTTCACTGTCACGCGGCGGAACTCGTCCCCGCTGATCCCTTCGATCCCATAGTGCTCGGCCAGTCGCTGATTGACGTAGCTGTAGTCGGCCGACAGGAACTCGATGATGCTGCGGTCTTCGCGCAGGATCGTCTCGAACAGCATCTCGGTCTCACGTCGCATGTCGGCCCGCAGCTCTTTCGTGAACTTCGGGAACCGCCGCGGGTTGGGGCTGATGTTGGCCAGGTTTCGCAGCTGGAGCCACTGCGAGGCGAAGTTGTCCACGATGGAGCGCGAACGCGGGTCCGCCAGTAAGCGACGGGTCTGACGCTCCAGTTCGGCAGGTTGCGTCAGCTGTCCTGTGCGAGCTGACTCAAGCAGTTCCGGGTCCGGCGTGCTCGACCAGAGGAAGTACGAGATCCGACTGGCGAGTTCGTAGGAGTCCAGATCGCGAATGCCGGAGGCGGGGTCTTCCTCGACTCGAAACAAAAATCGCGGTGAGACGAGGACCGCCTGCACAGCGGTCTGCATTCCCCGCTCGAAGCTGGCCCCATCGTCGGTGACCTGCTTGACGAGCGAAACCAGTCGGCTGATCTCCTCGTCACTGACCGATCGTCGCCAGGCCAGCGGAACAATGCGGCCCAGAATCGTCCGAGCTGAGGCTTCGTATTCTGTGGGTGTCCCCGGCTGAACAATCATCAGGCGGCGATGCGGTTCCGGCAGGTCACCCGCCAGCTTACCGATCGGACCTGCCACGGAAATCGAGACAATATGCAGGTTACGGTCCTCGTTCTTGCCATCGAGCTGTTTGTAGTAGTCGTTGAGGAACGCCGCTCCGACGTTCTTCTTTCCCGCCGGGATGGTGACTCGCTTTTCGAACGTTTGAGTCTCCCCAGCATTGGCGGCCTTGACCTCGACCTTCTCCAGCTCTTTGCCATCGAGCCGCAGTTCCATCTTGGCCAGCTCATCGCCGGCCTGATCGGCGAACGCCTTCACCCGCAGGATGTACTCGCCCTCGACCGGGAACTCGAATTCGTGTTTGGCTTCATCGGTCGATGCCAGGACTCGACCCTCTTTGGTGACCTCGGTCACAAAGTCCTCATCAGGAGCGCGGATCGTGCGGCGAGTGACCTGCTCTGCAGCTTCCAGGTATCTCTCCAGCAGCACCGGCGACAACGTCAGCACATCACCGATGTTGTCGAACCCGTAGCCCGTGTCATCGGCGGGAAAGGTGGCTGCGGGCTGGAAGTCGATGCCGAACAGGTCGCGAATCGTATTATCGTATTCGGCTCGGTTGAGACGCCGGATCGTGACGCGGCCCGGATAGGCGGGGCCGTCGCAGCGCACCGTCAGGGCCCGGTCATTGATCCAGTCGGTCAGCTGTTTGCGTTCCTCGTCGGTCGGCTGGGCCTCGTCGACGGGCGGCATGATCTTGTTGGCAATCTGGACGTGGACCTTCTTCCACTTGGCCCGGTCGAGTGTTCCGGCCTTGGCCTCGGTGAACTGGTCGATGGCGATTCCCGCCTCGGCCTTGTCCCCCTGATGGCACTCGCCGCAGTACTTCATGAGCAGCGGCTGGATACGCTCGGAGTAGCCGAGCGATGTGGGAGGGTCAGCTGCGGAGACCGAAGTCACGAGCAGGCACAGGCATGCAAACAGGCACAGACGCGGCATGAGGCGATCCGAAAGAGAAGATCAGGCGGGACCAGTTCAGCCTCCGCGCAGCTGGACCGGAATTCTGGCAGGAACCGTATTGTAGCCCAGACAATGGTCGAGGTGTCGAGGCTGGAGAGAAATTCGGACTTCGAAACGCATCTTGTTGTGGGCTATGATTCACAGATCGCACCTCACCGCGGGAACTGCCCCATGTTTCACATTCGCCGCCAGCCATTGTCCCGTCGCCACCTGCTCAAGGCGGCTGGTGCTGCGATCTCGCTGCCGTTTCTGGATGCGATGCTGCCGCATGCGTTGGCGGCACCATCGACGTTTCAGCCCTGGGCCAAGTCGAACATCGTGCAGCCGCGGATGATCTGCTGCTATGTGCCCAATGGGGTCAACATCATCGAGTGGGTCCCTGCCGATCAGGGAGCCTCTTATACGCTCTCTCCGACGCTGAAGGTTCTCGAAGAACACAAGTCCGAATTCAGTGTGCTGAGCGGGCTCGGGCACCCGCACTCGGAAGGGGGCCACAGCGGCGCGGACACCTGGCTGACGGCGGCCTACCTGAAGGCCAAGCCCGGAGCCGACTACACCAACACGATGTCGCTCGACCAGCTGGTGGCCGAGAAGCACGGGGTCGAGACCCGCTACCCCTCGCTCCAGCTAGGCGATCAGTCCGGAACCGGCGGAGCAGGGCATAGCCACACGCTGTCGTTCGATATCAACGGGACACCGCTGCCTTCGGAAAACTCGCCGCCGCGGCTGTTTGAGCGGCTGTTCGTGCCCGAGTCTGCCGGGGATCGCACAGCCACTCATAAGCGGTACAGCGAGCGGAGGTCGATTCTGGACGATGTGGCTGGAGAGGCTGCGGCGCTCGAGAAGAAGCTGGGGACGAACGATCGCAAGAAGCTCGATGAATACCTCTCCAGCGTGCGGCAGACCGAGAAGCAGGTGGAACGTCTGCAGTCGTGGATCGATAAGCCAAAGGCCGAAGTGCAGGACAAGGGGCTGCAGCTCAACAGCAAGCCGGGTGATTCGCACGACCGTCCGATGTGGCTCGATGTGATGTTGGAGCTGTCGTACCTGGCGTTCATCACCGACACGACGCGGGTGATTACGTTCGAATGGTCCCGCGAGGCCGGCGGCTATGGCGGAGGCGGGGAGAACCATCACGAACTGTCGCATCACGGCGGCGATGCGGGGATGCTGGCCAAGCTGGCCAAGATCGACCAGTTCCATCTGTCGAGGCTGGGGCGGTTCATGTCGATGCTGAAGTCGACGACCGAGGCCGACGGATCGATGCTGGACCGCACGATGATCCTGTATGGCAGCGGCATGAACTCGGGCAAAGGGGGCGAGCACTCGCCGAAGAACCTGCCGACGATCATTGCCGGTGGTAAGAAGCTCGGAATCAAGCAGGGGCAGCACATTGCGCACGACCCCGATGAGCATCCGCCGCTGGCGAATGTGCTGCTGACGATGGCTCAGCGGATGGGGATCGAGTCGGACAGGTTCGCGGACGCGACTGGGACGCTGACGGGACTGGTTTGATGATTGTGATTGGATAGCGAGAAACGTTGGCTGGCGTCATGATCTCTTGAAGGATCCGGACGGGCAGATGTGCCCGTCCTACTGGGTGAGTTGGGGACAAGTCTGATGCGTCTGGTGCATTTCTTCTGTCTGCTGGCGTTCACGCTGAGCGCGGCTTTCGCCCATGCCGCGGATCGCCCGAACATTGTGTTTCTTTTTTCCGATGACCACGCCTATCAGGCGATCTCGGCCTATGGCGATGAACGCCAGCTTCTCGAGACGCCCAACATTGATCGGATCGCGAAGCAAGGGATGCGGTTTGACCGGTGTTTGGTCACGAACTCGATCTGCGGTCCCAGTCGGGCGTGTATCCTGACTGGGAAGTACAGCCACAAGAATGGGTTTTACAACAACTCCAACAGCGTGTTTGATGGCAGTCAGGTCACGTTTCCGAAGCTCCTGCAGGGGGCTGGGTATCAGACCGCCATCTTCGGCAAATGGCACTTGATGACCGATCCGACCGGGTTTGATGAGTGGCACATCCTTCCGGGGCAGGGGATCTACTACAACCCGCCGATGATCCATAACGGGAAGAAGGTCAAACACGAGGGATACACGACCGACCTGATCACCGACTTCTCGCTGGAGTGGCTGAAGAAACGCGACCCCAGCAAGCCGTTCCTGCTGATGTGCCAGCACAAGGCCCCGCACCGCGAGTGGTCACCCGCACTGCGGCACCTGGGACACAATGGCGACAAGCCTTTTGCCGAACCCGCCAACCTGTTCGACAGCTACGCCAATCGCGGACTGGCTGTACGCGATCAGGATATGACGATCGAGAAGACCTTCACCGAGACCGACGCCAAGCTCAAGGCTCCCGGCTCGCTGACTCCGGAGCAGAAGAAGCAGTGGGACGCTTACTATGAGCCCCGCAACAAGGAGTTCGAGAAGAGCCAGCTCTCTGGCAGCGACCTGGTCCGCTGGAGATATCAGCGGTACATGCACGACTATCTGGGCTGTATTAAAGCCGTCGACGAAGGGGTCGGGCGGGTGCTCGATTACCTGGACGAGGCGGGTCTGGCAGAGAACACGATCGTGGTTTACTCCTCGGACCAGGGGTTCTTTCTGGGTGAGCATGGTTGGTTCGACAAGCGCTGGATCTTTGAAGAGTCGCTCCGCACACCGCTCGTCGTCCGCTGGCCGGGTGTGACCCAGCCGGGTCAGGTCAGCAACGAGATCGTCTCCAACGTCGACTTCGCCGAGACGTTTCTCGACGCAGCTGGGGTCGAGGTCCCGAAGGAGATGCAAGGAGCCAGCCTCGTTCCCATCCTGAAGGGGCAGACCCCAGCTGACTGGCGAAAGAGCTTCTATTACCACTACTACGAGTACCCGGTCCCGCACCGAGTTCGCCCGCACGAAGGGGTAATCACAGACCAGTTCAAGCTGGTGCGGATCTACGCTCCCGAAGAGCCGTACTTCGAGCTGTATGACCGGAAGGCCGACCCGGCGGAGATGAAGAACTTCTTCAACGACCCGTCCTATGCAGAGACCGTCAAGACCCTGACCGCCGAATTAGCCAAGCTGCGCACCCAGCTGGATGTCCCGGTGGAGACACCGCGCGAGGCGTTTGGGAACCGACCGCTGGAGTAGCCCGATGGCGAACGGGGACTTATCGAATCGGCATGATCCGCGCTTGCCTGCTACGGCAAATCAAACCCCGGCAGGACCGGCAGTTCGATATCGGCTTCAATCGCAGCTTCGGTGAACTCATCCGGGTCATCGAACTTCTGCTCGACGCCGTTCTTGTTGATCACGCCCTGGAATACCTTGTTGCCTGCCCCAGGCCCGGCTAAGTTCGGGAGCAGTCCTCCGTTCTGCTTCATCAGCTTTTCGAACTCGGCGGGATCGGTCGTCCGGAACTCCTTCCCGTTGATATTCATCACGCCGCTGAAGGAAGAGCTCGCCTGAATCTGAAACTGCTGGGGAGGAACCGGCGGGAACTCCTTCTTCTCCTCGGCCTTGTTCTTCACCGCCTTCAGCTTGCTGAGCAGGTCGTCCTTCTTCGGCGCTGCTGGGGGAGCGACTTTGGGCGGGGCCGAATTCTTCGCTGACTGTGCTCCCTGGGCGATGAGAGGCTTCGCCGCTTGAGGCTGTGCCGCTTCGACCGGAATGTCGCGAGTGCTGAGCGACTTCGCATCGCGGGCGGTCTCAGTGCCCTGGGCAACTCGGCTGGGCGGACTGGCAACCTGATCAGCGGCCTCGGACCAGGAACCCTGCGACCAGAGCTCCCACGCCCCGAGGCTTCCGACGAGCAGTCCGGCGATTGTCCAGCGACGAATTCGGTTCCAGCGCGTCATGGTCAGGATTCCTTGTGACAGGTTCCACGATGTGTGTGAGAGCAGGAGTGAAGTCGGTCGAACCGTTCGACCGCGGGCCAGCTGGCCCGCTGTGTCGGCCAGCTGAGAAACCAGATTCGGCGGGCTGGCCTGGGCGGACTGCGACTGAATCGCATTCCATAGAACCGCGAACACGGGCAGGAACAGCCCCCGTTTCGAGAACCGGCTTCGCAGCAGTCCCAGCCCGCGCTCGATCCGTCGGCGCAACGTCGACTTCGAGACGCCCAGCTCGGCAGCCGCTTCGTCCTGCGTCCGCCCACTGAGGTGGCACAGGACGATCGCGTCCCGCGAGGGCTGGTCGAGCTGTTGGAGCTCCTCATCGAGGATCCCGACCAGCTCGGTCAGCGGAGCTTCGCGTGGCTGTCGACTGGCGACCAGTTCTCGATTCCGAGCCCGAAGACGCGAACGACGCAACTGCAGCGAGGCGTTCGTGGCCACGGTCTGCAGCCAACCAGCCAGCGGACCGGTCCGGCGGGCCAGCATGGCAGTCTGCCCCGCCAGGATGAGGAACACCGCCTGAAACGCATCCTCGGCCAGATGCTGATCGCGCAGCACGCGACGGCACACCGACCGGACGAGACCTTCGTATCGCCGTACCAGCGATGCAAAGGCGGCTTCGTCTCGTTCCGTGATAAACCGGATCAGCCATTCCTGGTCGGTCGGTTCCACGAATCTGAACTCCTCGCACGTAAAGATGTCGCTGCCGGTGAATTGTGTTCAGAGGATTTCACCAGAATTCCAAAGGCCTCCCGCAATGACTGCGGGAGGCCCCATGGCTCAAGCGCTCCTTACGGCTTCTTCGGTTCGGCGGGCGTGGCTTCCGGACTCTTGGCTTCTTTCTCCTTGGCCTCGATTTTGGCCTTGGTGGCCGCAGCCTTCTTGGCGGCTTCGTCGCGGAGTTCCTGCAGCCGGCTCTTCTGCGTCGGCGTCAGCTTCTCCTGCAGCTTGGAATCGCGATCCGCCTGGAGCTTCTTGATCTGAGCCGACAGCTCATCGATCTGGCTCTTGTACTCGTCGTAGACCTTGTACATCCCGTCCTTCTGCTCATCGGACAGTCCCAGCTTTCCATAGTGGGCGGGAAGTGGCCCGCGAGCATCCTTCGCTGGCTTCTTTTCTTGAGCAGTGGCCTGCCAGGTCAACATGCAGCCCGCCACCAGAATTGCCAGACACGACCAGTATTTCACCTTCATCATTGAGCCCCTCAGTGTTGGAGAATCGTCCTGAAAGTACAGGCGTACACTTAATCTACCGGCGTTGATTCGAATTGCAACCCCGGCATATTAAGTTTTTTCGATCAAGGTCTCTCGGGCTGTCGCAATCGTTGCAGCCTGCTTCAGGTCGCTGCGGAATTCTTGGGTCGCGGGAATCGGCGAGCAAGCAGGCAGCGTTCTTGAACTAGCTTTTCCAGCGAGGCCGCAATCTGGCGGTCATTGGTGGGGAGAGGAACTTGAGCCCGCTGGTGGTCTGTTTCTGGGTGTCGATCGCATCCCTGGCGTACATTTACGCCGGGTATCCGCTGCTGGTCTGGACACTGGGGCGCCTGTTTCCGGGTCGAGTCGAACGCGCTCGCTACGCCGGTCCACTCTCAATCGTGATCGCCGGGTATAACGAGGGCTCCCGACTCGCGAAGAAGCTGGAGAGTCTGTTCGCCAGCGACTGTGCCCCGCAAATCGCCGAGGTTTTGATCGGCTCGGACGGCTCGGATGACAACACGGCCGAAGTAATCGCTGCCTTTGGAGATCCGCGGGTCAGGCTGGTCGCCTTCGCCGAGCGCCGTGGCAAACCGGCTGTGCTGAACGATCTGGTCCCGCAATGTCACTCACCGCTGGTGATCCTCACGGATGCCCGTCAGGCTCTCGATCCGCAGGCCCTGTCCCTGCTGGCAGCCTGTTTCGCGGATGAATCAGTCGGAGTGGTCTCGGGCGAACTGGTCTTCCGGGCTGAGAACTCCGACAGCACTGCTGCGGAGGGGATCGGAGCCTACTGGAAGTACGAGAAATTCATCCGCAAGAGCGAGGCTCGGTTCCGCTCGGTCCCCGGGGCGACGGGCGCTTTGTACGCAATTCGCAAGTCACTGTTCCGCCCCATCCCGCCGCAGACGCTGCTGGATGACGTCGTGATTCCGATGCAGGCGGTCGAGCAGGGATATCGCTGCCTGATCGAGGCGGGGGCCATCGCTTACGACACTCCCTCGCAGTCCACAACGCAGGAGTCGGTTCGCAAAAGACGTACGATCGCGGGTGCAGCGCAGCTGGTGATCAATCAGCCACGCTGGCTGTTGCCGTGGCGGAATCCGATCTGGCTGGAGTTTGTTTCCCATAAGCTGATGCGGCTGCTGTCGCCAGCGTTTCTGCTGGCTGCGGGAGTCACCAACATCGCCTTAGCGAGTCAGCCGGTCTACGCTGGCCTGCTGCTACTGCAGTGTGCGTTCTATCTGGCTGCCTGCGTGGGATTTGTGTTTCAAAAGCGAGGTCGGAAGTCGACGGTCTTTGGCTTACCGCTCATGTTTCTTTCGCTCAATACGACCACGACTGCAGCGCTTTGGGATGCTGTGCGGGGTCGGTTCCGAGCGACCTGGCAGCGAGCGGCTTAGCAGGGGCGTCTCGCCCATGTCGTATTCCGGATCAATACGGGCTGGAAGCCCGTGCTACGTTAATCGTTACGGCCCGTCTCCTCGGCAGCTTTCGTAGCGGAAGACCGCCTTTCTGACTTGCTCCATTCCGCCATCGACCTAGGTTTGCGGGACGCCCTTTCTCAAAGGGACCGGTCCGTCCATTGATCGAGGTTCGCATGCAAGCCGTGAAGCTGACACCCCAGACCCCGCGTCGCCGCGGTGCGATTCTGGTCTTTTCAGCCATGATGCTGGTGCTCGTATTCGCGTTCGTCGCGTTTACCGTCGATGTGGGGTACATGGCCCTCGCCCAGGGGGAACTTCAGAACGCAGCTGACTCGGCGGCGCTGGCGGGCGTGCTGGAGATGAGCCAAGGCGAAGCGGCGGTCAAGGCCGAGGCGAAGGCATATGCCTTGAAGCATCGGGCCGCCGGAGGGAACGTGGTGGTGCCCGACGCGGATGTCCTGCTGGGTAAGTACAACTTCACGACCAAGGTCTTCACCGCGGATCCAGTCGGCGCCAACGCCGTGCGAGTGATTACACGAGTGACCGATAAGCCCTTCTTCTTTGCCCCGGTGATCGGCCATTCCAGATTTACGACTCGAGCGCAGGCGACAGCCATGCTGAATCCTCGCGACATCGTCTTCGTCGTGGACACCAGCGGGTCGATGAACGACGACACCGAACCTCAATGGGCCACCAAGACGATCAATGGTCTGTATGGCCCCAACGGATATCCCAATGTGGCGACGGAACTGGTTCAGGATCTCTACTCCGACCTGAACTTTGGAACCTACCCGGGGGCGCTGGAGCACGTTGGACAGACGCTGGGTGTTCCCAGCGACTACTATGCCTATGCGGAGATGACCAAGGACGACGGAGCCCTGGCGGACGCGTCGATCGCTTCAACCTACCGAATTCTCCCGACCGACGATGAAGCGACTCGTCGCGTCAAAGCCTACAGCTGGATCATCGACAATCAGATCGCCCGTCTGATGCCCAACGCCCGCCCGATCCCCAATTCGCAGACGAGCTATGGGTTCTGGGAGAAGTACATCGACTATGTGATCACCTATGTGGGAGTCGGCACGGCACCACCCCCCCCGCCTGATGATGGCGGTGGAGGGGGCGGAGGCGGCGGTGGGGGCGGTGGACCCAGTGATCCTCCTCCGCCATCACCTCCCCTCGGCAGCCGGGCTCGCAAGACCAAGGTCTACGCCAGCTACGGAGCTGTTGCTCCTTTCATCTCTTCGGTCTCGACGGTGGCTGGGTACGTTCCTTACACCAGCAGCGGCTCTCAGCCGGGGGTTCCGCGCCTGGGATCGACACTCCTGACCTACGTTCCTGTGAACTATGACGGCGACAACTTCTGGGGCTACAACAACCCCAACACCTTTACGTTCTCGTCTCCTGACTGGACCGATATGTCCGGGGGCATGGACAAGATCGGCTACCTGACTTACGTACAGTTCCTGCAGGACTTCGGTCGCGACCGCAGCCCGGATGTGGCCACCGGTGACGGAAACGCTCAACCCGGAGTTGGCACCAAAACGCAGCTGTCGACGGCGAGTAACTACTGTTCGTATCACGACGAGGCCACTGCCGGTGGAACCTTCAGCTTCCCGCCGCGGGAGCAGCCGATGCATGCCTGCCGCCGGTCTTTGATTGCCGCGCTGCAGGTCGTCAAGGAACAGAACGCGGGTCTGGCTTCGGGGGGCGACCGCGTGGCTGTGATCACGTTCGACGCACTCAGTGCCGATCACGCTCCGGTTCTCGTGCGGTCGTTGACCAACAACTACACTAATGCCATGCAGTCCTGCACTCAGCTCCAGGCTGTGTCGGACATTGGAGCGACCACCGCGATCGAGGCTGGTTTGATTGCCGCCCGGAATCACCTGAAGAAACCAGCAGAAGGCGGCTCGGGTCGGCACTTTGCCAAGAAAGTGATCGTCCTGCTCACCGATGGAGTTCCGAACGCCTGGCAGTCCTCGACGAGTACGATCAACAGTTACATCGGGGCGAATCCGAACGCCGACTACTACAGCAACGCCTACCCCTGGTTGAATTCGGCCCTGGTGCAGGCGGCCCGGATTGAGGAAGAAAACACGGTGCTGTACAGCGTCGGAATCGGACTGGGAACGGACTACAACTTCATGGACCGGATGGCCCGCACAGCACTCACCGACAAGGCCGGAAAGAGCCCGCGCGGTTCAGGGAATCCCGCCGAATATGAAGCGCGGCTGACGGCGATCTTCGAAGAGATCATTAAGAACCCTGGCGGGCGGATGGTCGATTAGAACAAACTCAGAAATGGCCTTCTTTCCAGCACTCGAAAAGAAGGGAAATGGAACACTAGAGCATGTTCGGATGTCGTCTTCAGTCAGGAGATTAGCGTTCCATTCTCCTGACTGAAGACGACATCTGGATCTGCTGTAGTGCTGGCGATTGTCGCCTTTCGTTCCGCGCGAGAATGCCCTTTCGCGGAGAGTGGTTGCGGCGAGCCCAGAATGTTGTTTTTCCGAAACGTGGCTGCTTCGCCGAAATCGTGAACTAGGCTTACATACGGAAGGTGATGTTCCCCTTCTCAAGGATCTCTTTGGCCCACCCCCAGCCGAATTCCAGTCATGTCCCAGGACACAGCCAACGAAGTTCGCCCGGACGTCGTCCGAGTTCAGGAGCAGCTCCTGGAGATGCTCCGCTCGGTGGGACAAGATGCACCTCCGCCCCGGCGCGAAGTCGCCCCGGAGGCACCCGAGCCGGTCGCCGCTGTAGCGGCTCCGCCTGCGCAGGCTCCTGCCAAGGCCAAGGTCGTGCCCGGTGCCAAGCCCGGTCCAGGTGAAGAGTGCCCGAAGTGCTTCTCGACAGCTTCCTGGGGGAACTCCAGCTGGTGTCCGGAATGCGGTTACTTTCCCAAGGCCGGATTCGACGGGACCGGCATCACAGTCACTGAGGAGGACTTGCCTCCCGATTTGATTTCGGTACTGCCCGAGTGGGTTGGTCCGCTGGCGATCGGCTGTGCGGGGATCTTCATCGGTTCGATCACTTCGCGTTTTCTGTTTGGAGAACCGCTGCAGCGGGCCCTGGTCTCTGTGACCCAGCTGTTGGTCTGCGGCGGACTGGCGATGGCCGCTCACCTGCGAGCCTCGTTTCTGTGCGTCAAGGACGGCAAGAGCTTGATGGCAGTGGTTAATCCGGGAGAAACCTGGGCGTCGATGCTCGCCAAGGTGCCGGGGACCAAGATGCTGATCCTGCTGTTCGGCTGGGGACTGGCTGGGGCCGGGTCGTCATTGCTGATCGGTATGGACGTGAATCTGATCGCGGAAGAGATCAAGAAGGAAGTCGCTGATCGCCCCAAGGTGACCTTGAAGGACATCATGGGTGTGATGACCGGCGTGACGAAGAAGGCCTTCAAGGGGAAGAACGTGATGGGTGCCTTCGGGGCACTGGTCAACGCCACCTCGTCGGCTGGCGGCGGCGGCGGAGGAGGTGCTTTCAATGTCGGCGGAGCAGGCGGCGATTCCCTCGAAGGTTCGATCGGTGACCTGGCCGGGGTGGCTGGGATTGTGACAAACGCCGCCGGCGGTGGTGGAGGTGGTGGCGGAGGAGGAGGCGGCGGCGGTGACTTTGGATCAATCCTGGGTGGCAAAGGCTCTGCCTCTCCGTTTGCAGGGGCCGTCGATCTGGCGACGACGACTCCGGATGCGGGCACCGGCGATCTGGCCTCGGGAACGAGTAGCTTGACGGCTGGTCTGACTTCCGGAACCGGTGGCACAGCCAGTCTCACCTCCGAAACCGGCAGCTTGCCTGGGCTCGAATATGTCCCGGAAATCCCTGGCTTGGAAAAAGCGGGAGCTGTCCTGACCGGACAGTCCGAAGTCCGATCGGGGAAACCGGTTCCCGGCAAGACGCCCCAGCGAGACCTGTCCAAAGTGGTCGGCACCATCGACTACTTCGTGTACGGTTATACGGCGAACCCCGCCGGAGAAGTCCGGTCACTGCTGCTGGCCTCAACCTCAGCTCCCGGCAAGCTGCGCTACGCTCAGAAACTCGGCCTGGACGACCTGGACGCCGAGACCCTCAAGAAGATCACCACCGACCTGCAGCCTTACCGCACCCGAAATCCTGCGGTGACATCGCAGTACGGCGGCAAGTGGGTGAAGCCGGTCGTAAAGTGCCGGGTCTCGCATGAAGGGATCAACGACGATACCCGAGCGATCAATCCGCGCTTCGATTCCCTGATCCTGCCCCCAGCTCCGGCGAGCCCAGCCACGACCAGCCCAGCGGCTCCCAAGAGTTCGACGCCTGCCGCTCCGGCCCAGAAGCCGGCCACGAAGTAGAGGTCGAAGTAACCGACTCTCTGCCTTCCTCCCCTCTCCCCAAATCACGAATTAGCAAATACTCAAGCCCTGGGTGGGGAGAGGGAGATTGAAATCCTCTCACGAGAGATTGAGACGCTCGCGCCCCGCGACAATCACTTCCCACAACAGCCCGGCTGGCATGAATCGGCCTGCAGCGAGGCGGTCTGCTGGACGGCTTTCACGATCTTGTCATAGCCGGTGCAGCGGCATAGGTTGCCGGCCAGGTAGAAGCGGATCTCTTCTTCGGTCGGGTTCGGATTGTCTTTCAGCAGGGCGCGGGTCTGCATGATAATGCCCGGCGTGCAGATGCCGCATTGCAGGGCGGCGTTCTCCAGGAAGGCCTGCTGTACCGGGGCCAGCTTCTCGGGCTGGGCGACCCCTTCGATCGTTTCGATCTGGGACCCGTCGCACTCGACGGCCAGGACCAGGCAGCTGACGACGGGGCGACCATCGAGGAGTACGGTGCAGGCTCCGCAGTTGCCGTTGCTGCACCCTTCCTTGGTCCCCGTCATGTCGAGGGTATCGCGCAAGGCGCCCAAGAGCGTCGTCCGCGACTCGGTGAGGAACTCACGTGATTCGCCGTTGATGGTGCAGGAGACGATGCGTTTGCGGGACATGATTAGCCTATGGCGGATGGCTGGTGGCGGATGGCCAGAAGCGGGAGGGCGGATCAGAGACTAGTTACAGCAACCGAACTTTACGTGCGGGACGAACTTGCTTTCGCCGCGAGCTCGGGCGACGGCTTCGCGCAATGCCCGCTCCACGAGGACCCCGGTGACATGGCGGCGGAACTCGACGGTTCCGCGCATGTCGTCGATTGGGCTGGTCTGAGTTCGGGCAGCTTCTCCGGCAGCCTTGTAGCTGGCGTCGCTCGCAGGCTTCCCGATCAGAGCCTTTGCAGCTTCGGTCGCCAGGATCGGCGTCGGGCTTACGGCTCCCAGGCCGATGCGGGCGGCTGTGATGGTCTGGCCGCTGGCGTCGAGGGTCACGCTGACGCCGACTCCGACGACCGCGATGTCCATCTCATTGCGAGGGATGAACCGCCGATAGTTCGAGCCGCTCTTCTCCGCAGGGGCGGGACAGGTGATCTCGACCAGGACTTCCCCCGCCTGCAGGACGTTCTTCCCCGGACCCGTGAAGAACTGCTCCAGCGGAACGGTGCGATTGCCCTTCGGTCCGGCGATGACGCAGGTCGCACCCAAGGCGAGCAGGGCCGGAGCTGAGTCAGCTGCGGGTCCGCTGGTACACAGGTTGCCGCCGACGGTGGCCCGGTTCTGGATCTGGACCCCGCCGATGATCGCCACCGCGTCGGCCAGAGCCGAGTAGCTGGACTTGATCCCGCAGGTCGACTGGATCCTGTAACAGGGCACAGCTGCACCCAATCGCAGACCGCTGGCATCGACGATGAGATGGGTCAGCTCGGGAATCTTCTTGAGGTCGACGACCACAGCCGGGCGATACCGACCGGTCCGCATATGGTCGATCAGGTCGGTTCCGCCCGCGAGTGGCTTGCTGTCACCCTGAGCCAGCAGGGCCACCGCCTCCGCGAGCGTGCGGGGCGACTGGTAGTCGAAGTCATGCATGTTGCCGGTCCTGAGAAGACGGAACGGGCGGGCATCCGCCAGATCAATCAACGTGGATTGAACCGCGTGGCGGACCGGGCGTCAATCGTACGGGCGAAGAGGTTCGAACTCCCTTCGTGGTCGATCCTTGCGGGAGGTTACATTTGGCCTTCCGCGGGGTATCATCTGGTCACTGACTTCTCTCCCCCCCCTCCTTGAGTCTGCGCATGCCTGCTGTTCACGAAATCTATGACGAAGCCGTTCGGATGAAGGACTCCGGCAATCTCGAAGGCGCGGTGGCCAAGCTGGAAGAGATCCTGGCCATCGATCCGGCGCACGTTGATACCTATTCCGCGCTGGCGGTCTACAGCCAGAAGCTGCAGCGATTCGACGATGCGATCCGCTACGCCAACAAGGTCGTCGAGCTCAATCCGACCGATGCGTTCTCGTACACACAGCTGTCCGTGATCTACATGCGGTGCGGCAAGATTTATGAAGCTGAGGAAGCCAAGGCCCGGGCCCATGCGATGGGTCACGGTCACTGATCCGGGCCTCAGCTGGCCGGTCAGGAGTTCCAATTCTTGAGGTGAGCCATGTCGGATGAACTGTCCCCCGTCCAGCAGCGAGTCCAGGATGCCCTGGAGTCGTTCGATCAAACCGACTCGTTCCTGACAGCGGCCAAGCTGATGGATTTGGGTGATCCGGCTCAGGTGATGTCGGCCTTTCATGCGATCACGAAGGAGCTGTTCGCCCAGCGGAAACTGGCGCGGATGGTCTGGCTGGCCCGTTCTGGGATCGACTTCGGTCTGCGGAGTGGGGATTCGAAGCTGATCGAATCGGCCCGCAAGCTGGCCTACAATGTCAGCGCGAATCTCTGGCCGGGCTGGGCGGACGAAGCGGTTCAGCCGACGAATTCCGATCTGCTGGCGGCGTACGATCTGGCCCGCGTCCATCGTCGCTTGTGTCAGGAGGCCCAGCTCGATCACGAGGCCCTGGGCAATGCCCACTGGCTCGTCGGTGCCCAGCGACTGGCTCTGGGTCAGGAGCAGGCGGCGCATCACGACTTTGAGAACTCCCAGGCTGCTTACCACGATGCCGAGCGTCCCACGCTGGCCGCCATGGCCGAGGGCTATGTGGCCTTGTCGCTCTCGCTGATGGGGACGATGGCGACCGAAGGGGACAAGCGATTCGACGCAGCGATTGCCCAGCTCAAGCAACTCGGGGATGACGGGGAGTTCTTTGCGGATCAATTGCAGACAGCCCGGCGAGCGTTCCTCGGGAAGTGAAGAGGGAACGGGGCTTTGTTTCTGTGTCCGGCAGGCGAAGCTCCGATCTTGCTGTGCTCCACGATCATTTTGCGCGGCCACATGCAGTTCGGCGAGAGCCTCGCGGCCCGCCCCGGAAATTTCAAAAACTGGTCAGCTATGGGTATTTTCTGCTAGCGTTCCGGAAATAGGGCGGAAATGATTAAATCCTGTTTTCTTGAAGTGAGGGATCAATCTTGCGGGCCTCGAAAGAATTCATCGGGATTGTATCGTCCGCCGTAGCCGTCATTCTGGCTATGTGCGGAATCCGATATTTTGTCTCTTCAGGGCATCCCGAGTGTCGTATCGACTCGGAGACGACCGAGTTGTTGGCGCAGCCGGGCGAAGATGCCGCTGGCACCTTTGTCGTTCACAACGACGGTCCGACGGACCTGCAATACAATGTCACTCCGACCTGCCAATGCACAAAACTCTCTCCGATGTCCGGAGTCGTGACGCCAGGACACTCTGAAACAGTCCGGGTTTCTATCGCGCCGCTCAAGGAGCTCGGAGCCGTTCGCCCGGTCACGGTCGAGATCCTGACGAACGATCCCCACCGCGCCAGCCAACGTGTCGATTTCACCGTCGCCCAGTCCATGCCATGGAGTTTCGCAGGTAGGGCAGTCAGCTTTGGTGTCATCTCTGAGCAGAAATATCGCAGACAAGTAAGAACCCTGGATCTCACCGCGAATCACGATTTCCCGCACCCAATACCTGCTCCTCAGCTGAAGGTCATCGGGAGGCCGGGACATATTACCGGAAAGGTCATCGCTGGGGAGGCAAACCGTTGGCGAATTGAGTTTAGCTTGCAACCGGACATCCCGGTCGGACAGTACACCACGAACTTTTCCATCGGGACTGTGGAGCATCCCGAGCTGGCACATCTCCCCGTCTTCCTGCGCATCACCGAGAACATCGCCATCCGGCCTGTGATGACGATGCTCGGCAGCACGGAAACGGAACCTGTTACTGTCGAGATTCATGGTGTTGAGTGCGAACTCCCGGCTTCAGTCATCAGCGTGTGCGATTTGCCTGGAGTTCAGCTGAGGCATAAAGAGCAGATCTCGCCCACTCGCGTCCGTGTCACGCTCGATCTGGGCCCCGAGTTTCGAACGTCGTTACCGCAGAAACTTCGCATCACCGCAGCTGGCTTGGGGGAGTCAGAACTCCTGTGTGTGAGTTCCAGGAGTCATTCGAAGCCAAATCTCCATGTCGCGCATCCGAAGCTGGAAGGATCTCAGCCATGATCTCCAGGTACATGTCGTTTTATGTCGTACTCTTCGGATTCGCGGTTGTCGGAACGGCGTCCGAACATCCCGTGTTTGATCGCCAGAAGGCGAGAGACCAGAGGCTGTCTCGTTTCTCGCTCGAACTGGAACAGTACGGCATCATTCAGAAGGACTTTGCGATGGAGCGAATGATACAAGTCTTCGCCGCATCCAAGTTTTCCCACCCCAGCAAACCATCGTATCGGAACGACGAGCCATTACCCGCCAGTGGCCCGGATGGGTATTCAGACGCATCTTTTCGCTTTCTGATCAAGATCGATGCGCTCGACGCGCTGACACAGGTTGATCGAGAGACCCTGCCACAGGATCATCTTCCGTTCGCATTCCCGGGCTTGCCTCCTAAGATCCGCACGACGAATACGAAGGGCCTTCAAGAAGTGCTCTCTCATGACGGTTCCTCGCGATACGATGGGTACACGGTGGCTCCCGATCAGGGCGTGATCAATTTTCGACGCTCTGTCCTGGAATGGTGCTGCGGATTCGGCCTGACTCGTTACGCGATCCAGGAGGAACAAATCCGGGAAGTCGATCTTGGGAACGGTCTGACGGAAATCACGGGAAAGCTGAACCTTCCTTGGCTGGGCGGCGTGAGGTTTCACGCCGAGGTGGATGAACAGGAGATCGCGCGATTCGTGGTTGTTCAGAAAGAGACAGGTCTCAGTGAAGTGGTGTTCCATACGATTTCGAACAGTGGACAGTATTCCGTCGAGAACGATGTCGTGGCGTCCACAGGAACATTTGTCCGCGAATTGCCTTTCCACGTTCCGGACGGACAGGTCTTTCGCAGGACAGAGATCGATGATGGATTTTCCACGAAACTGGTGTCGCTGACGAGAACTCTGTCTGCGGAGGACTTCGCGGCCAAATCGAGCATTCAGGAGATCCCGAAGACGGCTCTTGTGATCGATGCGACCTTTGGCAAGGCCAGGATTCCCGCGCGCGAAGGTGCCGAATCCCCGACCCGTTCCCCGCTTCGGTTCTGGCTGTTCACATTGAATCTCGCAGCTGTCCTCGGATTTCTGCTGTATCTGTGGCGTCAACGCACTCGTTCCAGTCGGAACTCGTTCTCGGAGAATTAACATGCAGTGGCTGATTGGATCTCTCCTGGTCTTGTCCGCATTGTTTCAAGCCATCAGTTGGCAAGCGTCGATTGGGCAGGAGGCCGCTGCTCCCTGTCCCTGCAGCCAGTTTCACAGCACGTTCACGGATGCGGGTGGGTATGAGTGCGCTCATGGGCCGGAACATAACTCGGAGTGTCGAGCGATGATGGAGTTCCTGAGGCTCCACCCAGAGATTCCGGGATTTTCGCCCGCGGACTGCATTGAACATAGTGGTGGGACTCCGAGTCGCGAGTTTGTGAACCCAGCGACTGGACAAACGATCTCGTTCATGTGCAAATGTTTTGAGTGCGGAACACCGGATGCGAACGGTCAAGTGAATCAGTGTGAACCCATCATTTATTCCTACGAGGCGGGCTGCAGCATCGTTGAGACGCCAACCCCGGGTGACGGTTGCCCAGTGCATTTGGGTGCCGTGGACGAAGTCGATTCCATCACCTTCAAGTCGCTCTACAACTTAATTGGAAGTCCTTGCGCATACACAAGTGGATTTCAACAGAAGGACACCTGTGGAGGTGGCAAGGTCGGCTTTTCCTGCAAGCAGCCCTATGGACCGACCACTTGTGTGTATGACTACATGAATCCGATTCCGGGTGTCAAAAGAAAGCTGTTGAAATGCGGCCCTGCAGTCAGCATGTGACAGTCGGGAGCCTCAGATTGAACATCAGTGCCACACGTGCCACACTTTCAGGCGGCTCAGGGCCGGGGGATGGACTGTCGTCGACATGCGATCATCTTGCCCGTTACTGAAGTACCCTCACCCCCAGCCCCTCTCCCGGGGGAGAGGGGAGTCAGCAGTGGCTGGAGGCAGATTGATGTCTGTCGACGAATGACCAGGGACTAATGACCCATGCTTCACCCCCGTTTCAGCCCGAATCAAACGCCCTGTGGCCGGACTCGTCGCGAGTTCCTCTGGGAAGCGGGCGGGGGCTTTGCGGGTCTGGCGTTGCTGGACCTGATGGCGCGCGAGGAGGCGTTTGCGGGTGAACTGGCGGCGCGGCCGGCGCACTTTCCGGCCAAGGCCAAGCATGTTGTCTTTCTGTTTATGAACGGCGGGCCGAGTCAGGTCGACACGTTTGATCCCAAGCCGGAACTCGATAAGCGGCACGGGCAGAGTTACTCGACGAAGCTGGCTCTGGGCTCCAACGGGCGCCCGGTGGGGCACCTCAGCAAGAGCGTCTTCCCGTTCACGAATCACGGGCAGAGCGGGCTGCCTATCAGCAGCCTCTATCCGCATCTGGCTCAGCATGCGGACGACCTGTGCGTCATCCGGTCGATGCACGCCGACACCGCAGCCCATGCCTCGGGCTGTCTGCAGATGAACACCGGCAACGTCCTGATCGGCAAGCCCAGCCTCGGATCATGGCTCAGCTATGGACTCGGGACGCAGAACGAGAACCTGCCCAGCTACGTCGTGATGACCGACCCGCGTGGAGGCCCGATTGGCAGTGCCTCCAACTGGACGGCGGGCTACATGCCAGCCAGTTATCAAGGGACGTTGTTTCGCAGTGGAGGCTCGCCACTGCTCGATCTGGCGACTCCTCCGGGAACGAGCGACCTCACCCAGCGACGGGGGCTCGATCTCTTGAAGACCCTCAACGAGCAGCACCTGCTGGACCATCCGCTCGAGTCCGAACTCAAGGCCCGCATCGAGTCGTACGAACTCGCCTTTCGCATGCAGACCGCAGCTGCGGAGGCTGTCGATGTCGAGCTGGAGTCTCCGCAGACTCGCGCGATGTACGGGCTGGACGAGAAGCTGACCTCGGATTTCGGACGCAAATGTCTGGTGACGCGGCGACTGCTCGAGCGCGGCGTGCGGTTCATCCAGCTCTACTCGGGCGGGGGGCATATCGAAGATACTTGGGACGGACACACCGACTGCGTGACGAATCACAAGACCCACGCGGGCGAGACCGACCAGCCGATCGCGGCTTTGATTGCTGACCTCAAGCGAACGGGGCTGTGGGAAGAAACGCTGCTGGTCTGGGGCGGCGAGTTCGGACGGACTCCAACCAGTGAGGGTGTCGACAAGCCCGGTCGCGACCATGACTGGCACGGCTTCACAATGTGGCTGGCCGGGGCCGGAGTCAAAGGGGGCCAGGCGATCGGAGCGACGGACGAGGTCGGCTTCGAAGCTGTGGAGGACCGCTGCCACGTCCGCGACCTGCACGCCACGATCCTGCACCTGATGGGGCTCGACCATCGGCTGCTGACCTATTTCCATCAGGGGCTGGACCAGCGGCTGACGGGAATTGAACACGAGGCGCAGGTGGTGCGCAAGGCTCTGGTGTAAGTCTCAATCAGGCAGGACACGACGAAGGTGCAATTGTGACCCGTCCTGACCCGTGCTGGGGTTGATGAGCGTGATTTTCGCTTCTTGAGAGTTGATGATCTCCAGCTGTCCTGCCGCCGGTTGCTCGGAGGACCGGGACTTGAAACCAGAGTTTATCAGGTTCCACACCACCCTATAACTCGGGGTGTGTTCCTGAACTGTGAATCGGTTTCCACTCGCAGTCCAGTTCCACCAGGCCCCGTTCGAAGTGACCCGTCGATTCGAGAGAAACTCCCAGGTATGACCGCTGGCGCTGCCATCAGGGAGCTGCACCGTTACGGACCAGCGACCGACCAGATACTGCTCTTCGAGGGTCAGGCGCTTTGACCACCAGTGTGCTCCGCCTCCGAGCAGAACAAGTACCAGCAGCAGGAACCGCCAAGACCGCCAGAAAGTTCGCGGTGGTTGCTTCGGCAGCGAAAGTGGATTGCTGGTAGACATGACTTCTCGAAAGTGTTGGATTCATGATCACTTACTAAGCCCAAGGGTTGCAACCTTTGGGCTTTCGGGCGAAGTGGCTCCGCATGTCATCACTCCGCGTTTCCCGGCGCAGTCAGGATCAGCAGATCCCCCCGGCGGCGTACGTCGATTCCGCCGGGCATCTGCACCGCGGGGGCCGCCGACGGGTCGCACTGGTCGACCAGCCGCTGCCAGTGCTCGCGCGTCATGGCCTGCCGGGGCCAGGACTGGCGATTCCACAGCTGGACAAAGCACTCGCGTGCGACCACTGCGGGGAAGCTGCGGATCGGCTCGCAGTGCAGTCGGATCGCGGGTGTCAAAGGTTGGACCAGCGATCGATCGAGCAGCTCGACTGCTTCCGCATGCAACCAGTCAATGACCTCTTCCGATTGTTCGGACAGCCGGAGAACGGCCTCCACAGCTCGCGGGTTCAGCTCGCGTTCCAGCCAGGGGATCAGCTCGTTTCGCACTCGGTTGCGGGTGAACTGACTCGACGCATTGGAGCTGTCGGTCCGGTACGATTGAGCCTGCTGCTCGAGCTCCGCCAGGATCTCGCTGCGGCGCACTTTGAGCAATGGGCGCCAGAGCCACAACGACTTGCTGAGTGACCGGATCGGCGGAATCCCCACCAGCCCGCGCAGCCCCGTCCCGCGAAACAGATGGTGCAGGATCGTCTCGGCGTTGTCGTCCGCAGTGTGTCCGGTCAGGATGGCTGTGGCTCGGCACTCCGTCGCCACGCGGATCAAGGCCTCGTACCGGACCCGCCGGGCAGTCTCCTCGATCGCTCCACCATCGCTGGGAACAGTGACCCGCTCGATCTGGCTGCGAACTCCGAGCACGGCACACTGTTCCGCCACCCAGTCAGCGTCGGCCCCCGATTCTGCTCGCAGCTGATGATCGATATGCCCGCAGGTGACCTCGGCACCGTGCCGGGTTGCCGCGGTGATCGCCGTCCGCAGCAGCGCCATACTGTCGGGACCTCCCGAGACTGCGACCAGCCAATTGCGCCCGACACCGGCGTGCTGGTTCAGCGACTCTTCAAACGCGGTGATGAGGCTCACGGGGCGGCCTCCAGCGGGGGTGGCTCCCAGGTTTCCGGGCTCCAATTGACTTCCTCAAAGCCACCCGTCGGGCCATCCCACCAGTTTCCCAGGAGCTGGAGAGTCTGATTCCAGGCATCCTTGACCCCGGTCCGGCTCAGCCACCAGCGCGTCGATACGTATCGGTCGCTGGGAAGTCCCACGAACTGAATCTTCTGAGCCGCTTCTGGAGCGAGAGCTGCGTTGGCGACTTGCCGCAGAAACCGGGCTTCCAGAGCCGGACAGGTCACCACGATCTGGCGAGTCCCGTGCTGCTGGATCCCTTGTTCGATCTCCCGGAGTGTTCCCGGGAGATCGCGTGGTTGCAGATCGGCGGCGAACTGGCGAACGACCTTGGGTGAGACTCCGAGTTCGACCAGTCGTTCCAGGTTCACTTCATGGGCGGGTCGGGCCAGCCCGAGTTTGACCATCGGAGTCAGCGGAGCCGAGATCATCCAGATCTCGCGAGTACGGCCCTCGCGAATCCACTGAGCCGCCAGTTCGTGCCGGTTGTAGCCCGCGAGAATCACCAGCGCATCGACCGGGGGGCTAACCTGCACAGAATCGACTGAGAGCCAGTACCCATACCAGGAAGCCAGACCGGGCCCGATCAGCAGACTCAGCCCCAGGCCCCACGCCATTCGCTTTCGCCCCACGCGGGGCGTGTCCGGTGGCAAGTCTGCGGATCTTTGCGGTTCCGACATGCTGCCTGCTCAAGCGAGTAGTTCCCAATGGAAATTACCGAGTCCAGCCAGCGGACGCACTCCATCAATGCAAAAACGGGAGCCAGATGGCCCCCGTTTCGCGGGATTCTCGACTCGCCGGGGCGAGCCTGGTCAATTAGCGACCGAACAGCCACTCGTTCTTGCGACGCTCGAACTCCATGACCCGGGCGAAGATGTTCGGCCGGCTGCCGCTCATCAGCCGTCCGCCACGCAGAACACGGCCAGCTGCCTCTGAAGGAGCTTGGCTCGCAGCAAAGAACAGGGCTGCCAATCCAAGAATGATCGCCTTACGCATGGAACTCTCCAGTCATGGGCGCCGCCTCAGGGAGTGGCGACGCGATTCGAGTCTCCAGGCGACCCAGTGCCGACCTGGAAGGGAAGTTGCTCTCCGGGGTATTGCGCTCCCGGCTGGCACAGTTCATCAGCATTTCCTGCCGGTGAACTGCAGCGAACCACCCGAATTCGGCGGTTCCTGCCGGTATCGAGGTTCGGTGGGCCGGTTTGTGTCGATTTTGACGTTGACAAAATCACTTGAAAGGTCAGTTGGCGGGTAGTATCATCTTCGACCTGCCAAGCCCCTATAGCTCAATTGGTAGAGCAAATGACTCTTAATCATTAGGTCGTAGGTTCGACTCCTACTGGGGGCACTGATTCGCGGGGCGAAATGCTGGTTTTCCAGTGTTTCGCCCCGTTTTCGTTTGCAGCTCGTGATCGGAACCACCTCATGAAACTCGCCAACGCTCTCGTCGGACAATCCGGGGGGCCCACCTCGGTGATCAATGCCTCGCTGTCAGGGGTGATTGATGGTTGTCTCAAGGCCAGCAAGAAGATCGGCCGGGTCTTCGGTATGCGGTATGGCATCGAAGGGGTGCTGAATAGCTGGTTGATCGATCTGGGAGCGGAGTCCTCCGAGGTGCTGGAGGGGCTGCGGCATACCCCCAGCAGTGCGCTCGGGTCGAGTCGGCTGAAGCTCAAGGAAGAGCATTTTCCGCCCATCCTGGAGCAGCTGAAGAAGCACAACATCCGCTACTACTTCATGATCGGCGGGAACGACACGATGGACACGATCCATCGCGTGGTGGCGTATGCCAATGCGAATGGCTGGGAGATGTCGGGAGTCGGGGTTCCGAAGACGGTCGACAACGATCTGTTCGGGACCGACCACACTCCGGGGTATCCCAGTGCGGCGCGGTATGTGGCCCTCAGCGTGCAGCAGTCGGGGCTGCTCGCTCGCGACATGCAGCGAGTCGACCAGTTTGTGATCTTCCAGACAGTCGGTCGGTCGGCGGGCTGGCTCCCCGCAGCTGCGGCTCTGGCCCGGCGCAAGAAGGGGGATGCCCCGCACATCATCCTGATGCCGGAGCGGGCGTTCGATCGGGCCAAGTTCCTCAAGCGTGTTGAAGAGACCCACAAGCAGTTCGGTTACGTATCGATCGTCTGCGGCGAGGGGATTCGCAACGCAGATGGTTCGCCGGTCAGTGCCTCGCAGACTCGCGACAAGTTTAACAATGTCGAGTTCGGGGCCATGGGCGGTGCCAGCGTGGGGATGGTGCTGCACAAGATCGTCAGCGACGCGTTCGGCTGGCGCGGTGAGTTTCAGGTGACCGAGTCTCTGCCGATGTGTGCCTCTGACCGTGTCGTGAAGCTCGATGTCGCGGAGGCGTACGGCTGTGGTCGTCAGGCGGTCAAACTGGCTCTCAAGGGCCAGGGCGGTGTGATGGTCACACTGGAGCGGCAGAAGGGTTCCGAGTACGAAACCAGCTTCGGCACGATCCCACTCAGCGAAGTCGCCAATCACGAACGCCCCATGCCGGACGAGTACATTGATGAAAGCGGCATGGACATCACCAAGGCGTTTCTGAAGTACGCCGAGCCGCTGGTGGGCAAGCTGCCGGAGTTCGTCAGCCTGAAGGGAAAGAAGGCGTAAGGTCCGGGATGTGGGGCGTGGGAAATAGCCTCTCACTTCGACGCAAAACATGACTGGCAGGATTCTTACGGCTTCTGCGAACGTGAGAGTGCAGCACCGGCATTTGCCTTTGCTCCCCCTTCCCCTTATCGTTGTGTCGCAGCGAGACTCCAGGACGGCGGTCGTGACATGCTCGCGGGACGCGACGCCATCCGAGCAGGTTCTATGTCCAGCCACTTTTCTCCCGGATCCGGTCGCTCACGCCGCCGTCGCCTGTTACTGCATCGAGCACAGACCTCTGGACTGACCGAACACCAGCCTGCCGAGGCGGAAGTTGTCGAGTCGATCCCCGTCAGTGCATCCGTCGAGCCGCCTCGCATCAAGTTGTTTCCCGAACTACTCAGTACGGACGAGGCCGTGAGCTGGCTCTTCGCCGGTGACAGCTACACCCCGAAGACGACATCGCCGCTGGCGTGGCGGACGTTTACTTCGCGATTTGCTGGAGCTGTTCGCACCAGTTTCGAGCGGCCCCGGGATCTGTTTATCGATGGGACGTTTCCCCAGTCCCGTCTCTCGGAGATCGTGTTCGAGTTCGAAAAGCGGATCGCCAAGTTTCGCCCGGATGTCTGCTTTCTGAGTCTGAGTCTCCTGGATGCCGAAGCCAAGACGACTGATCGCTTCGAGCAACTGTTGCTGCGTGTGATCCGCTGGGCGGGCCAGAACGGGTGTCAGCTGGTGTTGCAAACTCCGCCCTGCATTCCGCCTCGCAATGATGCCGAGCTGACGCGCCGGCTGGTGTTCGTCGAGGCTGTCCGCGGGATGGCTGCAGAGCATTCGTGTCCGCTGGTCGATCACTGGGAACACTGGGAAGCGGCCATCTCGCGCGAGGGGCTGCCGCCGATCTGGTTCCACGCCGAAAATCGGACTCCCCAGGAAGAGGGGCATCGCCAGCTGGCCCGGCGGCTGTTGCTCGATCTGCGGCTGAATGAAATCCGCCGGGCGGCACGGTCGATTCCCGAGACAGCTCAAAGCCTCGCGGACCTGGAATAGGCTGCCCTCGCAGGGCGTAGCCGCGCTGCGTTTCGAGGCGATAACAAACCGTCACCGCGAGTGTTCAGGGATCTTGACAGTCCGCTCGCAAAATCAGAACGCGGGGCCTGTCAAACCAGTTAAACCTCACAGATCTGCAATCGCATTTGAATTGGCACAAGCCCTGCTAGTTGAGTGGATCAGCCACACGGGGCCCCTCTCCCCTTCCCAGCTTGTTACCCCGTGCGATGGCCTCCGGATGATCGTTGGCGGTGCGCCGTGCTCTCAGAGATTCCTCTGTGGGTGTGCCGCCTCAGGTTCACAGACTCCATAGTCCGTGCAGGGGAGAGTGCAGATGTTCAAGATGTTGTTGAATGACGAAGCCGGTTTCATCGTTTCGGCTGAGCTGGTTCTCGTCGCCACGCTGCTGGTCATTGGCCTGATCGTTGGTCTGAGCGAAGTTCAGCACGCTGTTGTCAGCGAACTGAACGACGTGGCTGACGCGATTGGCGAACTGAATCAGTGCTACAGCTTCAGCGGGTTCAGCAAGGAAAAGTCGTTTGGCGGCGGCGTGGCTGCTGACACCTTCGGCTCCGACTTCCTGGACACCACCGATGATTGCGATGCCAATCAGTGCGATCTGAGCTGCGATCGTCCGACCAACGAATCGCCTAAGTAAGGCGTTGGGACGGAATGCGAGATTGACGAAGCCCAGGGGATAAAACCCCTGGGCTTTTGTCGTTTCAGGCGAGGGCAGAAGCAATCCCGTTCCAACAACTCTCAAACGATCCAAGTCGATACCCTTCCGGCAGCTGGCCGGGTGCGTGTGCGCGTCAGGAAATTCGAGGCGTTTGACCGCTTGTGTTGGCACGGGGTAGACTCCACCAAACGTCACATACTCTCCAACAGGTGCCCAGCCTCGTGGCGGTGCTTCAAGTTCTTCGTGGTGACTCCCCGACCCCGGCTTACCCGGTGGTGCAGGAGAATACGATCATGGGACGTCACCCCGAGTGTGACGTCGTCCTGGATAACGCCGCCGTCAGCCGCCAGCACGCCCAGATTCTGGAGAGTCATGGCTCGTATTTCCTTGAGGATATGCGCAGCCGGAATGGGACTTACCTCAACGAAGAGCTGCTCGAAGGACGCAAAGAGCTGCAGGATGGGGACCTGATCCGTATCTGCGATGTGACCTATCGCTTCGACCTGAATGCCTCGGCGTCTGATATCCCGATTCCGCACAAGAAGGATCCGGGAGTTGATGGACCGACGGGGGTCGAGTTCGACCAGATCGACGGCAGCCGCATTTTCATTCTGCCGGATTCGTTCAACGAGCCCGAATTCGAGTCGTCGTCGGGGATTCGTCGGCGAGCCGAACTGCCCAAGCCCCAAGACTCGCGCGTGATCGCCCGCCCCGAGGTGAAGCTGCGCGGCATCCTGGAGATCGCTCGGGCACTGGGCGGACAGCTCGAAGTCGACGCAGTGCTTCCCAAGCTGCTCGCGACGCTGTTCAATATCTTTCCGCTCGCGGACCAGGGGTTCGTGCTGCTCAAAGATTCCGACTCGGACAAGCTCAAGGTCAAGGCGACTCAGGCTCGCGGCGGAACGGTCGCTGATGCTGTCGCAGTCAGCATGACGGTCGTCCGGTATGTCATGAAGACCGGCGAATCGGTCCTGAGCGAGAACATCTCGGACGACACCCGCTTCAAAGGGAGTACCAGCCTCTCCAAGATGGGCGTGCGGTCGATGATGTGTGTTCCTCTGCTTGATGAAGACGAGGAGCCGCTGGGGGTGATCCAGGTCGTCAGCCGCAGCGAACGCCAGTCGTTCGATGAGAATGATCTCGATCTGTTGGAGAGTCTGGCGATGCAGGCCTCGCTGGCCATTCAGAACGCCCGGCTGCACGAGGAGGCCCTTGAGCGCCGCGCGATCGAGCGGGATCTGGAGTTCGCGAAGCAGGTCCAGATGGGGTTCCTGCCGAAGTCCCGGCCCAAGGTTCCCGGCTATCTCTTCGGCGACTATTACGAGGCGGCACTGCGGGTCGGCGGGGACTACTTCGACTATGTCCCGCTCCCGGATGGTCGGACAGCCATCACGATCGGCGACGTGGCTGGCAAGGGGATGCCCGCAGCTCTGTTGATGGCCCGGCTGTACTCCTCGACCCGGCTGCAATTGCTGACGTCTCCGACGCCAGCCCAGGCGATCAGCCGCCTGAACGCCGAGATCGCCAGCAGCGGGCTCGGGCATCGATTCATTACGTTTCTGTGCCTGGTCCTGAATCCCAAGACCCACGAGCTGCGGATCGTGAACGCGGGTCACCTGCCCCCGCTGCTGCGGTCCCAGGACGGGTCGATCAGCTCGTTCGGGAAAGAGCACGCCAGTCTTCCGTTGGGGATCGTGCCGGACTTGGAGTATCAGGAGATGTCGATCCAGTTGGCTCCCGATGACACGGTGATCGCCTTCACCGATGGAGCCACTGAAGCGATGAACTCCGAAAAGAAAATCTACGGGCGGTCTCGCCTGGAGCAACTCGTCACCGCTGCTGCCGGCACGCTGGAAGAGACCTTGCAGCATCTGACTCGTGATATCGAAGAGTTCGCCACGGACGTCGCCAGCCGCGACGACCTGTGCCTGATTGGGATTCGGCGGAGTGAGTAAGCCTTCCGATCCGGCCATCCTGACTCCCGAAGATGTGCTGGGAGACGAGGGACTCATCTCCCGGCGGCTCGCCAATTACGAGAGCCGCCCGCAACAGCTGGCCATGGCCCGCGCCGTCGCGCGAGCGATCCAGGAGCAGAAGCATCTGGTCGTCGAAGCCGGAACCGGCGTTGGCAAGAGCTTCGCCTATCTGGTCCCGGCAATCCTCGCAGCCACTCAGACCCGCAAGCCCAACGGCGAGCGCCGCAAGATCGTCATCAGCACGCATACGATCGCGCTGCAGGAACAGCTGATCGCCAAGGATATCCCGTTCCTGAACGCGATCCTTCCAGTCGAGTTCTCCGCTGTGCTGGTCAAAGGGCGGTCGAACTACATCAGCTTGCGGCGTTTGCAGGGAGCCTGGGAGCGAGCCCGTTCACTGTTCGATGACGAGCCGCTGCAACAGCTCACTCAGATTCGCCAGTGGGCCAACGACACGGGCGATGGCAGCCTGGCCGATCTCAGCTTTCGTCCGCTGGGCGAAGTCTGGGACGAAGTCCAGAGCGAGCACGGGAACTGCCTGGGAAAGAAATGCCCGACGCATGGGGACTGCCTGTATTACCGGGCCCGGCGCCGCGTCTGGAATGCCGACATCCTGGTGGTCAATCACGCGCTGTTCTTCTCCGACCTGGCCCTCCGCCGCGAAGGGGCCAGTGTCCTGCCGGACTATGATGTCGCGATCTTTGACGAAGCCCATACCGTCGAATCGGTCGCGGGCAATCACCTCGGCGTCTCGATCACGCAGGCCCAGCTGACGTACAACTTCAACAAGCTCTACAACGACCGCACCCAGCGCGGACTGCTGGTGCATCACGGTCTGAAAGAGGCCCAGCAGCAAGTGATGCGGCTGCGGTATCTGACTACCTATCTGTTCGATTCGATCCGCGACTGGAAAGAACAGTTCGCCAGCTCCAACGGACGAGTCCGCGATCCACTGCCGATTGAAAACAACCTGTCCTCCGAACTCGTCGAACTGGGACAGTCGCTGGCCAAGTATGCCGACTCGCTCAACGCCGAAGAACAGAAGATCGAGGTCAAAGCGGCTTCGGAGAAGCTGTTCAGTCTGGCGATCGCCCTCAAGACCTGGTTCCAACAGGAGGTCGAGGACGCGGTCTACTGGATCGAGTCGGCCGGGCGCGAACGCAGCCTCAAGCTGACCAGCGCCCCGATCGATGTCGGCCCGGTGCTGCGAGATCAGCTGTTCGCCCAGATTCCCAGCGTGATCCTGACAAGCGCCACGCTCTCGGTCGGGCAGAAAGACTTCAGCTTCTTCCGCAGCCGGATTGGACTCACTCAAGCGGACGAGCTGCAGCAGGGGAGCCCGTTCAACTATCGCGAGCAGGTCCGCCTGGTGCTGGCGGATCGGATGCCTGACCCGTCGATGGAATCCAAACAGTACGACGAGGCACTGCTGCCGCGGATTCAGCGGCATGTGCTGGAAACCCAGGGCCGGGCGTTTGTGCTCTTTACGAGTTACCGCTCTCTGAAACAATGTGCCGACCGGCTGACGCAGTGGTTCGTGCGACAGAACATGACCCTCCTGTGCCAGGGAGACGGGACCAACCGCACCCAGCTGCTCGACCGGTTCAAACGGGAAGAGCGAGCTGTGCTGTTCGGCACGGAGAGCTTCTGGCAGGGAGTCGATGTCCCCGGAGACGCCCTGCAGAACGTCATTATCACCAAGCTGCCGTTCAGCGTGCCGGATGAACCACTGATTGAAGCCCGCGTGGAGCGTATTAAAGAGAACGGCGGCAACCCGTTCATGGAGTACCAGGTCCCCGAGGCCGCGATCAAGCTGCGGCAGGGGTTCGGTCGCCTGATCCGCACAGCCACCGACCACGGGCAGGTCGTGATCCTCGACCCGCGTATCCGCACGAAGCGGTACGGCAAGATCTTCCTCGACAGCCTGCCCGCCTGCCGAGTCGAAGTCGACCGCGGCGAATAAGTTCACCACTGAACCACTGACCGTGCCTCGGTGTCTCTGGGGTGAATCCCCTGTGGGCGATCAACACCGCCTCTGGCCAGTTCCAAGTCGGTCACGCCACTCGATACAATCCCGCCCTTCCACTCCGGACACCTTCGACCGCCTTCGCCATGCAGTTCCCTCCTGTTGCCGACCAGCTCGCCATCATCCGCCGCGGCGTGGAGAAGATCGTTCCCGAGGCCGAACTGGCCACGATGCTTCAGAAGAGCCGCGATACCGGTACGCCGCTGCGCATCAAGTACGGCATCGATCCGACCGGGATCGATCTGCATCTGGGCCACACCGTCCCAATGCGAAAGATGCGGCAGTTTCAGGAGCTGGGCCACAAGGCTGTCATCATCATCGGGAACTACACAGCTCTGGTCGGTGACCCCAGCGGTCGTGACCAGGCCCGCGCCCGGCTGACCGCGGAAAAGGTCGAGGCCAACGCGAAGACCTACCTGGAGCAGGTCGGCAAGGTGATCGACCTCTCCAATGCCGAGGTCCACCGCAACGGCGACTGGTTCGGGTCGATGTCGTTCGCCGAGATTCTGGAGCTGACCAGCAAGGTCACCGTGGCCCAGATGCTGACCCGCGACGACTTCTCGAAGCGATTCGCCAGCGAGACACCGATCTACCTGCATGAGTGCCTATACCCGATCATGCAGGCGTTCGATTCGGTCGTGATCGGAGCGGATATCGAGCTTGGAGGCACAGAACAACTTTACAGCTTCATGATGGCTCGCGATCTGCAGCTCTCAACGTGTGAGCTCGCAAAGCGATGGATGAACGATGCTGTAAAAGCAAAAGTTTCCTCAGAGTTCGTCGCTTCTCCCCGCTTGGGTACGCAGGGCTGGGCGGATGTATTGCCGAGGCAAATCGGTGTGATGTCGCCGATCCTGGTGGGTCTCGATGGCGTTCGCCGCATGGGGAAGAGCTTGGGCAACTACATCGGGATCGCCGAGTCGCCGTACGACATGATGAAGAAGTTCATGCAGGTGCCGGACGCCTGCCTGAAGATGTACTTCGAGCTGCTGACGAATATCGCGCTGACCGAGGTCGAGCAACTACTGGCTGGGCATCCCAAAGCGGCCAAGATCGCCCTCGCGAAAGCGGTGATCGGCGAGTACCACACTGCCGACCTGGCCACCGAAGCTGCCGACCGCTGGCAGCGTGAGATCAGCGAAGGGGCCCTGCCGACCGACATCCCCGAGGTCGCGATCCCCGCAGCCAGCCTGACCAACGGCCAGATCCCGGCGGCGAACCTGCTGAAGCAATTGGGACTCTGCCCCTCCACGAGCGATGCCCGCCGCCAGATCGAACAGGGAGCCGCCTCGCTGACGGAGGCCAAGACCAAGATCGAGAAGCACGATCAGCTGATCGCGGTGACTGATGGGCTGATGGTCTGGGTGGGGAAGAAGAAGTACTGCCGAGTGAAGATCGCCCCGTAGCAGAAGTGGGGCGGCACGCACGCGACTGCTCGGCGGGCGTGGCTGGGGCAAGAGTTGATCCCGGGTGGCTGGGGTCGACCAACGGGAGCCCCCAGCCGAGCGAACTGTGCCGGAGCGATTTGTCACTTCCGTCCAGTCGTTCGCGCGCCTCGCTGGGGGCTACGCTTCGCTCCGACCCCAGCCACCCGTCGTTTGCTGGAAAATTCCCCCAGAAAAATCGTTACCCGCGTTGAGTGGCACCCGGCGGAATCGCACCATTCTCTCGACCTCGTTCCCAAGCTCCGGCTAGCCGGAGCTTGGTCGTGAGGGAATCTGGGCCACGCAGTGTCAGTGATTTTCGATGAGGCTTCTGGCCTCGCGAGTTAGCAATTCGGCTTGCAGCCAATCGATGCTGCGGGGGCCTTTTCGATTGGGGTCGGAATGATCGATGCTCGGCATTTTCTCGTCGATGAGTGCTTTGGCTTTGGCAAGCTCCAATTTCGCGTTCGTCGGGTCCTCCAGCCGATGATAGGACATTGCGATCACTGCCGATGCGAAAGCGAGCTGTTCATTGGCCGGCTTTGAATCAGGCTTGGAGGCAAACTCTACGGTAAGCCAATGAACAGCGTCCTGGTACTTGCCGGCTCGATAGTCCGACAGCCCTTTCACCATCACATACCAATCGTAGAATGCATTCTCTTTCGTTCCCACAACCATTTGATCTGCTAGAGCCGGTTTCAAAACCCTTCCACAACAACTTTCAGTTGGCAAGGCATTTGCATGAGTGTTGAGCAAAGGAGTGCTCAGTCATGCTCATCACGCTGTCGTGGTTTCCGTCCTATGGGCGGTAT
>JBIIOI010000083.1:0-21275 GCA_044337025.1 Planctomycetaceae bacterium | reverse complement strand
AGTGGGAATGCCATGAAGCCGAGGTCTACCAGGAGCGCTGTTCCTGCGAGATCGCTCTGCGTGTGATGCATGACCTGCGGCGGAAACAGCTGCCGCCGAATCCCGCACTGACCGCGCTGGGGGCGACGATCGAAGGTGATCAGTACGCGCTGCCGCTGGCGATGTCGGAACTGGTTCTCCGCTCTGTCGGATGGGATGCCCGTCTGCTGGGGACCTCGATCCCACTGGAGTCGATGGCTGCAGCTGTTCGCACCCATCAACCCAAGGTGTTCTGGCTGAGCGTCTCGTACATCGTCAATGAGCGTGAGTTCATTACCGGGTTCAATCAGCTGTTCGAGACCGCTTCTCAGGTCGGGACGGCGATCATCGTCGGGGGCCGAGCTCTCACCGCTCGGATTCGTCCCCAGCTCCGCTACTGTGCTTTCTGTGACACAATGAGTCATCTCGAACAGCTGGGCAAGACCTTGATTCAGCAATCCGATTCGCCTTAGAATCCAAAGAGTCCGCCGTCGAGCGACTGAGGGCAAGATGCAGACATCGATGCGCGATTCCGCGGTCCCCCACCGCTCGACAGAGACTCTCCGCTCCGAAACGGACCGACCCCAGCGAATTGCGATCGTCGGTGCGGGAGTCTCGGGACTGACAGCTGCCTATCGACTGAGCCGCTTTCACGATGTCACCGTCTTCGAAGCCAACAACTATCCCGGCGGACATACCAACACGGTCGACGTCGAAGTCGAAGGCGAACGCCACGCGATCGACACCGGCTTCATCGTCTTCAATAATTGGACCTATCCGAACTTCATTCAGCTGATCGACGAACTGGGTGTCTCATCACATCCCACTTCAATGAGCTTCAGTGTCCGCTGCGACGCCGAAGACCTGGAATACAACGGTTCTTCGCTCAACGGGCTGTTTGCTCAGCGGCGGAACCTGTGGCGGCCCAGCTTCTACCGCATGCTGCTCGATATCATGCGGTTCAATCGCGAAGCTCCGGGCCTGGTGCTGGAGAACTCGACCGAGGAACTGACCGTCGGCGATTTCATCGCGCGGCATCGTTACTCCCGCGAATTCGCCGAGCACTATCTGCTGCCCATGGGAGCGGCGATCTGGTCCTGTCCGATGGGCACCTTCTCGCAGTTCCCGATCCGCTTCATCGTCGAGTTCTACAAGAACCACGGCCTCCTCAGCGTGCGACATCGTCCCACGTGGCGCGTCATCGATGGTGGCTCCCGCAGCTACGTCGCCCCGCTGATCGCGAGATTCCGGGACCGCATCCGCCTGAACAGCCCCATCGAGCGGATCGAGCGCACAGCCTCGGAAGTGTTGGTGCAACCTCGCAACCAGCCCGCCGAACGATTCGACCATGTCGTGCTGGCCTGCCACAGCGATCAGGCCCTGCGGATGCTCGGGGATGCGACTCCCACGGAACGTGATGTCCTGACGAAGTTCCCCTACGGTCGCAATGTGGCTGTGCTGCATACCGACCGCCGTGTGCTCCCGAAGCGCGAGGCCGCCTGGGCCAGCTGGAACTACCACTTGTCGGGCTTGCCCGCTGAGGCCTCCTCGCGGATGGCCACGGTGACCTACTGCATGAACATCCTGCAGGGGATTCAGTCTAAACATGTCTTCAACGTCACTCTCAACAGTGACGAATCGATTGCCCCCGCGAAGGTCCTGGGCCGGTTTGAGTACTCGCACCCGATATTCACCATCGACCGGGCCGCAGCTCAGGCCCGGCATCATGAGCTGATCAACGCTCACCGCACCTCGTTCTGCGGAGCCTACTGGGGCAACGGGTTCCACGAAGATGGAGTCGTCAGTGCCCTCAAGGTCTGCGAATCGCTGCTCCCCCAGGGAGCCCCGCGATGAGAAGCTGCCTGTACGAGGGCGAGGTCTGGCACTGCCGCCTGAGTCCCGTGGAACACGCCTTTCGGTATCGACTGTTCCTGGTCTATGTCGATTTGGCGGAGATGGAATCGCTGTTCGGTCGACCGGGGATCTGGTCGACCCGCTGGCCCGCGCTCGCCCGCTTCCGTCGAGCCGACTATCTGGGTGACGCAGCTGTTCCGCTCGATCAGTCCGTTCGCGATCTCGTAGAGGAACGTACCGGTCAGCGTCCCCAAGGCCCGATTGGCCTGCTGACTAGCTTTCGGTACTTCGGCTTCGCCATGAACCCCGTCAGCTTCTACTACTGCTTCGACCCTGCAGGGGAGCAACTCGAAGCGGTCGTAGCAGAGGTCACGAACACCCCCTGGAATGAGAAGCACTGTTACGTGCTGCCAGTCCGCGATCCCGGGGCCACGCCACTCCGCTACGAACACTCCAAAGAGTTCCACGTCTCGCCGTTCATGCCGATGGAGATGTCGTACCACTGGCAGGTCACTCCGCCAGAGGAACATCTGTCAGTCTCGATTGAGAACTACAGCCGGGCTCTCCCAGGCAGCAAGCAGTTCCACGCCACGCTGAATCTGCAGCGTCGACCGATCACCCGCTGGCAGCTGGCCCGGGCCTTGCTGCGTTTTCCCGCGATGACGATGCAAGTCTTCCTGGGTATCTATTGGCAGGCGCTGCGTTTATGGTGGAAACGCGTCCCGTTTGTCCCGCATCCCAATTCCCGTTCCCCGGTCACCCCTTCTTGAGGCGCTCGCTTATGAACTCGACACTCACTCTGAACGATCAGGCGACGGGCTCCTGCTGCTCGCATCAGACACCGACCGCCGCGAGCTGGGCTGGCTGGGTGGATCGACAGGCACGTCAGCTGCTTATCAATCAGCTGAGCACGATGCAGGGGGGCACAATCGAATTGAGCGATCCGCTGGGCAACGTGCAGCTGGGGCAGGGCGGTGAGCTCGTTTCGGGGATGCGGGTTCATCGACCGCAGTTCTACCGGCATGCCGTGCTGGGTGGCAGCCTCTCTGTCGCCGAGTCGTATCTGCGGGGGGACTGGGATTGCGACGACCTGACGGCTTTTTTCCGGCTGTTCGTGCGGAACATGGAGGCCACGCAGCAACTCGATCGCGGGCTCTCGCAGCTGAGTCAGTGGGTGAACCGCCTGTACCATCGCTGGCATGCGAATACGAAGGACGGAAGTCGGCGCAATATTCACGCCCACTACGATCTGGGGAACGACTTCTTCCAGCTGATGCTCGATGAGACGATGGCCTACTCGAGCGGCATCTTCCTCTCGCCGGACAGCACTCTGCATGAGGCATCGGTCGAGAAGATCGATCGTCTGTGTCGGCAACTGGAACTGCAGCCGAGTGACCACCTGCTGGAAATCGGAACCGGCTGGGGTGGACTCGCCCTGCATGCGGCTCAGCAGTATGGCTGCCGAGTGACGACAACGACGATCTCGCAGCAGCAGTACGACATCGCGAAGCAGAGGATTCAGGACGCGGGCCTGAGCGACCGTGTGACGCTGCTGCTGACCGACTATCGAGACCTGACGGGGCAGTACGACAAACTGGTCTCGGTCGAGATGATCGAGGCGGTCGGGCACCAGTATCTCGACACCTATTTCGCGCAGTGCAGCCGCTTGCTCAAGCCCGATGGTTGTTTCGCTCTGCAGGCGATCACGATGCCGGATCGCCGCTATGCCCAGTACTTGAAGTCGGTCGACTTCATCCAGAAGTACATCTTCCCGGGTGGATGCCTCCCCTCGTTGGCGGCGATCCAGGACTCTATTGCCCGCGTCACCGACTTGCGGATGGTCGAGACGGAAGACTTCGGTCCGCACTATGCCCGCACGTTGCGGGAATGGCGTCAGCGATTCCATGACCGGCTGGACGAGGTCTATGCCCTGGGTTATCCCGAGCGGTTCGTGCGGATGTGGGACTACTACCTGTGCTACTGCGAGGCCGCCTTCGATGAGCATTACACCGGCGTTGTGCAGGTGCTGTTCGACAAGCCGCAGTGCCGTCGCCGGAAGATGGATGCGGGCGGAACTGGTCCGCTGACGGAGCGTGTATGAGCCTCTTTGGACAATCGCTGATTGTGATTGCAGCGGCGATGACGCTGCTGTGGCTGGTCAGCTTGCTCCGCCGGGATGCCAGTATTGTCGATGCCTTCTGGGGTACCGGGTTTATCCTGGTGGTCGGCTTCGCTCTGCTGACGACTCCCGAGGCACAGACGCATCTGCGCTGCTGGCTGCTGGTGAGCCTGGTGCTTGTCTGGGGTTTGCGTCTGTCCCTGCATCT
The DNA here is from genome assembly GCA_044337025.1 of Planctomycetaceae bacterium. Lineage (GTDB taxonomy): Bacteria > Planctomycetota > Planctomycetia > Planctomycetales > Planctomycetaceae > TH-plancto1. The sequence goes on along the minus strand of JBIIOI010000083.1, from coordinate 17,076 downwards.
GCTGCGGCGAAACCTGCGGCATGGACAGGAAGACTACCGTTACCGCGCGATGCGGGACTACCACGGTCCACGGTTCTGGTGGGTCAGCCTGTTCACGGTCTTCCTATTGCAGGGCTGCATCCTCTGGTTCGTCGCGATGCCCGTACTCGCCACGATCAAAGTGTCGACCGGTCGTGATCTCGGAGTGCTGGATGCGATCGGTGTGGCCGTCTGGCTTGTCGGCTTCTTCTTCGAGTCGGTCGGCGACTATCAGCTGGCCGGGTTCCTCAAAGACCCCCAGAACGCGGGCCGCGTGATGAACCGGGGGCTATGGAAGTATACGCGGCACCCCAACTATTTTGGCGACTTCTGTGTCTGGTGGGGGCTCTATCTGATCTCGATTCGCGGAGGCGCCGCCTGGACGATCTTCGCCCCGCTGCTGATGTCTTTTCTGCTGATCAAAGTGTCGGGCGTGCGACTGCTGGAAAAGACGGTCACCACCCGCCGCCCGGAATACGCCGACTACCAGGCCCGCACGAGTGCCTTCTTCCCGTGGCCTCCGCGTCGGGATTGAGTTGCGGCCTCCATTCGCTGATCGTTGCCTTGCTGTCAGAGCGGCTCCACAACTACCATCAAGGTTCGCGGATGCGTACTGCCCTTGGAGCCCCTCATGCGTCTCACCCGGATCTTCTCGTTCGCCTGCCTGTTCACGCTGGTTTCGGCGATGGCCTACACCCACTTCCGGCGGGAAGGGGCTGACGAGACCGGCAAAGCGGCTCAGGCCTTTCTCAAGCAACTGACGCCTGACCAGCTCAAGGTCGCCCAGATGCCTTACGCAGCTCCCGAGCGTGTCGACTGGCACTTCATCCCCAAGCCCGCCCGCAAGGGGATGCAGTACAAGCTGATGACCCCGGCTCAGCGCGAGTCGGCCATGCTGCTGCTGCGGAGCGTCGTCTCCCAGCTCGGATACAAAAAAGCCACGACGATCATGTCGATGGAGAAGCTGCTGCATGAGCTGGAAGGGGGCAAGGGGGCCAACATCCGCGACCCCGAGCGGTACTTCTTCACCGTGTTTGGCGACCCAGCTGGCAAAGACCCCTGGGGCCTGTCGATCGAGGGGCACCATATGTCCCTGAACTTCGTGATGCAGGGGGACCGCGTCGTCTCCTCGACCCCGCAGGTATTCGCTGCCAACCCCGCCACGATCAAGACTCCGAACCAGTCCGGCTTTGAAATCGGAGCCCGCGTTCTCGGCAAGGAAGAACAGATCGCGTTCGACCTTGTCCAATCACTCAGTGACGAGCAGAAGACCGCCGCGATCTTCGACAAGACCGCTCCCAAGGAAGTCCGCAACGCGGGGATCGCCCAGCCTCCGACCGATGCCGCGATCGGCATCCCGTTCTCCAAGCTAAATGAGGCCCAGCAGAAGCAAATGCGGGGATTGCTCGCCGAGTACTGCGGCGCGATGCCCGACCATGTGGCGGAAGCTCGACTGAAGGAAATCGAAGCGACCGGATACGACAAGGTCCACTTCGCCTGGGCCGGAGCGACCGAGCCGGGCGTCGGGCACTACTACCGGATTCAGGGGCCGACCTTCCTGGTCGAGTTCGTGAACACCCAGCCCGATGCGGCTGGCAATATCGCGAATCACATCCACTGCTACTGGCGCGATATCCGTGGTGACTTCGCCCTGCCCGCGAAGTAAGCCCTCGCCACTCGGACAATCAAGTACTCCACCGATGCTGAGCAAACTTCTGTGTGTCGTGGCCCTGGTCCTCGCAGCTGGGGCTGCGTTCGCGCAGGAGCCGCGAAGCGTCAGCGGGATCTACCCGCACCTCGCCATGTTCAACAACGAGGGCGAGTGCGGGACCGGAGCGGTCGTCCCCTGGGCGGGCAAGCTGTGGGTCGTGACCTATGCCCCGCACATGCCGAAGGCGTCTTCCGACAAGCTGTATGAGATCGCTCCCGATCTGACGCAGACCGTGCGTCCAGAGAGCATCGGCGGCACTCCCGCAAACCGGATGATCCACCGCGAGTCGAATCAGCTGTTCATCGGACCGTATGTAATCGATGGGCAAGGGGCTGTGCGAACGATTCCGTACTCGAAGATGTTCGGACGCCCGACTGGCAATGCGCGGCACCTGTTCGATCCGGCGGGCAAGGTCTACTGCGCCTCGATGGAAGAAGGGCTGTACGAGATCGATGTCAAGACGCTGGAAGTCACCGAACTCTGGGCCGACGAACAACTCAAAGAGGGTCGGCATGCGAATCTGCCGGGATATCATGGCAAGGGGCTGTACTCGACCGGCAATCGGCTGATCTACGCGAACAACGGCGAGCACGGGGCCGAGGCGCTGAAGCGGCCCGATGTCCCCAGCGGAGTGCTGGCCGAGTGGGACGGCAAAGCGGAGCAGTGGACCGTCGTTCGCCGCAACCAGTTCACCGAAGTCACCGGCCCGGGAGGGATCTCCGGGAACAGCAGCCCCAGCGATCCGGTCTGGAGTATCGGCTGGGACCATCGCTCGCTGATCCTGATGTGCCTTAGCGAAGGTCAGCGCCGCGGCGTGAAGCAGTGGCATACGTACCGCCTGCCCAAGGCCTCGCACAGCTACGACGGGGCTCACGGCTGGAACACCGAATGGCCCCGCATCCGCGAGATCGGCGAAGATGATCTGCTGATGACAATGCACGGCATGTTCTGGCGGTTCCCTAAGCAGTTCAGCTCGACGAACGCAGCCGGGATTCGCCCGCGCAGTACCTACCTGAAAGTGATCGGAGATTTCTGTCGCTGGCAGGACCGGATCGTGCTGGGGTGCGACGACACCGCGAAGAACGAGTTCCTCAACAAGCGCAAGGCCAAGGGCGAGATCGCGGGACCGCAGTCGCAATCGAACCTGTGGTTCATCGAGCCGCAGCAACTCGACCAGCTCGGCCCTGTGATCGGGCGCGGAGCGGTCTGGCTACAGGACGATGTTCCGGCCAATGAACCGAGCGATCTGTTCCTGTTCTCTGGTTTCGAGCGTCGGGGCGTGAACTTGTCGCACAAGAATGCCGAACCGCGGACGTTCGTGCTGGAATACGATCAGCAGGGGAATGGTTTCCTGACGCGCGGGCGGGAGATCACCGTATCCGCTCACGGAACGCAGTGGGTGGACCTCTCGAACGAACCACAAGCCAGCTGGGTCCGCGTGACTTGCAATCAGCCGCTCACGAAGGCGACCGCCTGGTTCACTGGCTCGAATGCGGATCGTCGCACGGACCAGCCCGATCCGATCTTCGCCGGGGTGGCCGAAGCGGAAGAGCAGGGGATGACGGGCGGAATCGTCCGAGCCCGGGGCGAAAACAAACGCACGCTGCACTTCGTCGCACAGGAGGCCAGCGAGAGTGGTCCCCGCGAGGTCGGGCTGTATGAACTCGATGGTGCCCTCAACCTCAGCCGCGTGGAGGACGCCGCAGCTCTCAATTACCAGAAGCAGCGCGCCGCGATTCCGGCGGGAGTGCTGACCGCCGACGCAGCTTCGATCGTGTTTGTCGATGACTCGAACCGTCGCTGGCGATTGCCGCGGGCCTCGGACAAGTTTCTAGGCGACGGTCCGCTCGGCCCGTCCCGGGTTTGCCGCGAGGTGGCGACAGAGCGCGACCTGTTCAATGCGGGCGGGACGTTCTTTGAGCTGCCCGCCGAGAACGCGGGCGGCTTCGCCAACGTGCGGGCTGTCGCCACGCATAACCGGCGGGTCGTCGACTTCTGCTCGTATCGTGGCCTGTTCGTGATGAGCGGCATCTCGAAGACGGCACCGCTGGAGAACTCCCACATCGTCCGCAGCGATGACGGTAAGGCGGCCCTGTGGGTTGGGGCGATTGACGATGTCTGGAAGTTCGGCAAACCGCGCGGCGTCGGCGGGCCGTGGAAGGACACTCCTGTTGAGTCCGGCGTGCCCTCCGATCCTTACTTGCTCACCGGCTACGACCGCCGGACAGTCGATTTCTCCGCCGCCGATCCTGTCAGGGTGACACTGGAGGTCGACATCTCCGGAACGGGACAATGGGTGTCGTGCCACGTCGCGGACGTGCTGCCGGATCAGACCGTCAAGTATCAATTGCCTGAGGCCCTCAGCGGGTATTGGATCCGGGCGATCTCGTGTGTTGATACCACAGCAACCGTGCAACTGCGGTACGAATAGGAAGATCGCAGAGTTCTCTCGAACTCTGCGATCGAAGTGGCCTGTTGCCAGCGGTTGTGAAGTTTCGCAGAAGCGTCCCGGTTTGCCTGCAATATTCTCCGTTCTCGTGCGTCAATATGAGGTGTCTCGAGTCGGTTCGGCCTCAGAACGGGAGATTGATCATGGTGCGGCTGATGAGCTGGGTAATGGTAGCGGGGCTTCTCGCGTGTCCGGTCTGCAGGGCCGGGGAGGAGGCTCTGATCGGAGAAGAAGTCGGGGGAGGCCCGGGACCGGGAGCAGCAGCCGCCGCTGAGGTTCCGCCTCGTGGCTTGACGTCTGGAGTGGTCGTTCAGGGCGTCGACATCCCGAAGTCGAGGGAAAGCGGCGAGACGCTCTCCCTGCAAGGCTTTACCTACGAGTCCGAAGGCACGGTCTACTTCCGCAGTCCGCTGCAGAGCGCCAACGCTCAGCGGACCGCACTCATTCAGTCGCTGCAGACCCTGCAGGATGCCTATTGCCGGAACGCCCAGCTTGACGAAGCGGTTGCCGTCCGCGACATGATTCGCCAGTTGCAGGCTCAAGCCACAGCTGCCAACTCATTGGCCGAGCCATCTCCGCCTCCGCCTCCGGGTGCGGTCGAGAGCCCGTACGCCTACGACCTGCGAGGACAAAATGGCCAGACCTACTACCGCCGAGTGACCGGCTCCGCAGATGGGTCCGTGTGGGGCGGCGAGGAGAGTGTCTACACCGATGACTCGAACCTCGGGACCGCAGCAGTGCATGCCGGAGTGCTGAAAGTCGGTGAGACCGCGATGCTGCGGTTCACTATCCTCCCCGGTCAAGACTCCTACATCGGCAGCACTCGGAATGACGTGACGACCCGCCCCTACCAGAGCTACGGCGGCAGTGTCCGCATCGACGGGGCCGCTCCGGAGATCGACAGCATCTACAGCCTGCGCGGCCAGGACAAGCCCCCGTTCGCCGTCTATGTCGTCGGGAGCCAGAGTGGCACGGTCTACGGCACCGGCTCTTATACCGACGATTCTTCGATTGGAACCGCCGCTGTACATGCGGGCCTGCTCAAGCCGGGTGAAGCCGGTTTCGTGGTGGTGACGCTGGAGGGGGCTAAGTCCTCCTATGAGGCGAGCTCTCAGAATGGTGTTACGAGTTACTCCTACGGGAACTGGGGCGGCGGGTTCCAGCTTTCGGCATTCCATCCCGTCATTCCCGAGCGCCGCTGATTTCCGCACGGCGAGGCGCCGCTTCGGAACCCGAAAACGATTCTCCACCCAGAGCCCCCCAGCGAGCGGGCGGACGTCAGTCCCCCGTGCCAGCGGGGCGGTCTCCTCACCATCTGAGTTTCGAAGTGTGCCACCGCTGACTTGTCCAGCAGTAGGATGCGCAGAGACGCGGCCCATCTCCGTCTTGCACCATCGGGCCGCAATCGGGATCATCCGAGACCCTCCCTCAAGGTGCCTCGATGCAGAAGACTCTCGACCAGAAGCTGGCCGCCATTCACGCCGACCCGAGCGGCTGCAAGGAGTTCATCCTGGCCGACGCCAAGGATGCCGACATGGCATTTGGCATCGGAGCCCCCGGCCAGTCTCCCGAACGGCACGATGGCGAGGTGCGGTTCAAGACTCTGGGCGATTACCGGCAGCAGATCCGCGAGATTACGCGGCAGGGGATTGTCGACATCATGTTGATGTCGGCCAGCACCAGCGACCAGCTGGCTGTGCAGGAGCGGCTGTTCGAAGGCTCGCACGTGACCCCCGCGATCCGGGCCAACGACACGACCGACATCCACGTCTTCCGCGGCAGCCGCATCGGGCAAGCCGCCTCGCGTCCGTTCCGCACAGCTTCCCTCGACCACGCCCAGTGCGGGCATATCGACTGCGATCCCGAGGAGCGGGTGATCGGGTCGAATCTCGGTCTCTACTCGATCACGTTCAACAACGATCGCGACCTCGATACTGATGCGCTGCAGCACTACAAAGAGTTCCGGGACGAAGCCGAACGCAAGGGGTTCCGGCACTTTCTGGAGATCTTCAACCCGAACCTGCCGAATGCCGTCGCCCCCGAGCTGCTGCCGGGGTTCATCAACGATGTGATCGCCCGCACGCTGGCCGGGGTCACCAGCAGCCAGCGGCCCGTGTTCCTGAAGATGGCCTATCAGGGCCCGAAGGCGATGGAGGACCTGGTCCGCTACGACCCGCATCTGGTGGTCGGCATCCTGGGTGGCTCCGCCGGCACGACGCTCGATGCGTTCCAGCTGCTGCATGAGGCCCAGAAGTACGGAGCCCGCGCTGCCCTGTTCGGACGCAAGATCAACCAGGCCGAGAACCAGCTGGCCTTTGTCGAGTTCCTGCGCCTGATCGCCGATGGAGTGCTACAACCGGTCGAAGCTGTGAAGGCGTACCACTCGGTGCTGGAGAAGCTGGGCGTGAAGCCACGCCTGCCACTGGAGCAGGACCTGCAGTTGCAGACAACCGTGATGAGCTACGGTGGGACCGGCAAGACCGTCAGCGCCCCGGCTCCCGCTGTTGCAAAGCCTGCGGCCGATGCGCCGGCACCGAACTTCTCGAAGATGACTTCGGACGAGCGGCTGGCCTACCACCGCGAGCGGCTCAAGCAGCAGTTGGGCAACTAAGGGATCGCGCCACTACGGTAAAGCAACCTGCTCGGTCGATTGCAGGTACTTGATCAGGTCGGCGACCTGCTCCTCTTTCAACAGGTCGAGCTGGCCTTCCGGCATGATCGACAGGGCCGAGACGCGGGTCTCTTCGATCTCGTCGTTGGCGATCACCACGGTGCCGGTTGGGGTGTTGAAGGTCGTCGTGGCCTCCTGCTTGGCTCCGATGATCCCGTTGATGACGCGACCATCTTTGAGGACGGCGATCGTCATCACGTAGTTCTGCCCCAGCGTGGCGCTGGGGTCGATGATGTTCTCCAGCAGGTAGTGCATGTTGGACCGTTGGGCTCCGGTCAGATCGGGGCCGATCCCCATCGGGCTGCCGAACAGCCGGTGACATTTGGCACACGACTGCTCGAACAGCACGCGCCCCTTGCTGGCATTGGCTGCCTCGACGACCTTCGGCGTCAGCTTGACCTTCCAGTCGGCGATCTTTTTCTGCTTGTCGGCCGAGAGCTGTTTGAGTTCGGGCCAGAGTTCGGCGACCTTGTTCGACAGAGCCTCATTGCCGAGGGTCTGCATCTGCCGCAGCAGGAACGGCGAGATGAACTTGCGGTCGACCTTGCTCTCGGCCACTCCTTGCAGCATGGCTGTCGCGAACTCGACGCGCGAGGCCAGCGTGTTGGCAGCCTCGAACTTCGTCGGCGGGGCCAGGGAGTTAAACCGGTCGACGAGAATCTTCCCCGTCTCCGGATGATGCACAGCTGCGAGGCCTCGGACTGCGTCGATGCCGAGTTCGCGGTGCGTGAGCAGGTTTAGCAGCAGCGGGGCAACCGACTCCTCGCGGGCATCGACCAGCGTGCGGATCGCCTGCCGACGGGCCTCGAACGGAGCCCCATCGTTACCGGCGAGGGCCTTGATCTCCTCCATCGCATGACCATCGCCGAAGACGACGGACAACTCCTTGGCGAACCGCTGGACTTCGGTGTTCTCGTCCTTGGCGAGAGCAGCCGAGGTGGCTTCCCAACCTTCGGGAGCGGGCACCTTGCGAACCCCTTCGAGGCCCCGTGCGATACCGGTCAGGACATCGAGCCGGGCCTGGGTGTCGCCGCTTGAGAGCAGTTTGGCGAGCTGATCGAGGCTGTCCTTGCGGATCGAGGGGGTGCTGACGAGTCGCCGAGCGATGAACTGCCGGACCTTTGGGAACTTGGTTTCAGCAGCCAGCTTGAGAGCCGCAGCGGGATCGTTCACGACGACCGGCTCAATGCCGTACCAGACCATGAGGGGCAGCGTGGGATCGGTGGCGAACTCGGCGTGAGAGCTGATCATTGAGGCGAGAGCATAGCGATCCGATGCAAACTCCAGTTTCTGAATCGCAGATGCCAAGTATGTCAGCACGAGTCCGCTTGTCTCACGCTTGCTCATCACCAGGAGTTCGCTGGCCACATTCGGAGTGATCCGTTGACCATCGCAGAGGAATCGGACGGCCCATTTCCGCAGATGTTCTTCTTTGTCAGCGAGCAGTCCGATCAGAATCTTCTCATCAATCGGGCCCATCGCATTCAGTGCCCACAATGCCCGAAGGCGTTCGTGTGGTACGAACACGGAACCGGTCGCGAGTTTGGTGAATTCGTCCTTGTGAGTCTTCGCAATCTCAGGGTTGTCCCGAATCGCGCGAATCGCCATGCGGGATTCCGACTCATTATAGAGTGGTGGAGAATTGCGATCAGAGTTTCGATCGATAAGAAGTGGCTTGAGCAGGCCAGGATTCTTGGTGTAGTCATATTTCTGCAATGCTTCACCACACACAACCCGGTAAATCCGTCCCGAGGTCCGATGTACTCCATCGTTCTCATGACACTCCCCCACATCGGTCCAGTCGGCGATGTAGACGCTCCCATCCGGGTGCTGGAGCAGTTCCACACCTCGGAACCAGGGATCGGCGACCTTCATGAAATCGGGTGCATGGTGAGCGACGTAGGTCGCCCCCTTCCGCTCGATCGTATCGCGATTGAGCCGGTGTCCGTGCAGGTTCACGGTGAACGCGCTGCCGTGATACTCCTTCGGCCAGTTGCTTCCCTGGTAGATCATGAACCCGCAGTGGGCATGTCCGCCCCCGGCGGCGTCGGTCGTCGGCGAGACACCGATCTTGCGGATGTCGTGCCACTGCTCACGGGTGTCCCAGTGGTAGTGGTCGGCGATCATTGGGACCAGCTCATACAGGTTTGACTGCAGGTCCTCGCCGAACATTCGCTGCCAGTGAATCCCCGGCACCGCATGCCACAGGTGGCCAATCACCGTATTGATCACGAACAGCTCACCATTCTCGTCCCAGTCCATCCCCCACGGGTTCGTGGTTCCGTGGGCGTAGGCTTCGACGACCTTGCGAGTCGGGTGATACCGCCAGACACCGACGTTGATCGAGACCCGCTCCGCAGGAGCTGCGCTGGGATGGCCGACGCGTGACGTGGCCAGGATCCCGTGCCGTCCATAGAGCCAGCCATCTGGCCCCCAGCGGAGCCCGTTGGCAAAGTTGTGCCGCACCGCATCTCGGTCGAACCCGTCCAGAACGACTTCCGGTGGCCCGTCCGGCACATCGTCGCGGTTACGGTCCGGAATGAAGAGCAGGTTCGGCAGATCAAGCACCCACACACCGCCGAAGCCGGTCTCGACGCTGGTGATGCACTTCCCCTGGTCCCAGAAGACCTTCCGCTTGTCGCTCTTGCCGTCCTGGTCGGTGTCTTCCAGGATCACGATCCGGTCGCTCAGGTCGCGATCCATGTTGATCGACGACTCGGCATAGGTGTAATTCTCTGCCACCCACAGCCGGCCGCGCGTATCGAACGAGATCCCGATCGGCTGCTGCACGTCGGGCTCAGCTGCGAAGATGCTGACTGAAAATCCCGGCGGGAGAGTCAACCCTTTGACCGCGTCCTCGGGCGAAGTAAACGGCAGCTGAGACGGTTCGGAGTTGTAGACCGCTTTGACCTTGGCCGGAGCCGGTTCCTCGGCGGCACTCAGAGTCAAACTCAGGGCCAGCAGCCCCCATCCCAACAGCCAGACACGATTCATGTGGTCTCTCCCAGACGGTGTGGGTTCATGCTATTGAGTCCGCTGGAAGTGGGGAATCGTGGCGAGATAGATTGTCGAAAACGGTCCAGTTAGATTGGCGTCTCAGACTGCTTTCACTTCGAGGGCCCGATGGCCGACTCTGAACCTCCCCACACCAAATCCGTCTCCAGGACATCTCGCCGTCGTGTCTGGCTCTTCCGGGCGTTGTTGTTGCTCATCGGCTGGGCTGCGATTGAGGGCTGTTCTCTGGTGATCCTGCTGCTGATCTCTCAAGGCGGTGTCTCTGGGGCTCACCGGGCCCAGCAGGCGATGCCTGAGAACGGCCGCGGGATGCCGAGTTACTCAGAGTCGTTTCATCCCTACTTTGGCTGGACTCACAATCCCGATATTTACACGGGCGACATTGACTGCTGCGGCCTGCCGTTGAGAGCGAATCGATTCGGCTTCTTCGACTCGACCGATGGGATTCATCGCCGCTCGCCGGATCGCCTGATCGTGGGGATCTGCGGCGGGTCGGTGGCGTGGCATATGTCGTGTGCGGCGGAGGGGGTGCTGAAACAGCGGCTGTTGGAGATCCCACAGTATCGAGGACGCGAGGTGATTCTCGTTCGGCTTGCTCAGGCAGGTTACAAACAGCCTCAAGCTTTGTTTGCCTTGTCTTACTACCTGTTCATGGGAGCCGAGTTTGATCTCATTCTCAACCTGGACGGGTACAACGAAATTGCGCTCCCCGCAGCTGAGAATTTCGCTTCGATGACAGCACTCGATTACCCTCAAGGCTGGAACGTCCGCAGTCTCGACATTGTCGATCCGCGCGACGCCGATTTCTCACTTCGCGTCTTCGAGCTGCGCGGAGCCCGGCAAAGAGCGGCTGAAAGTGCGCGAACGTCGCTGTTTCGGTTCCTGCCGAGCTACCAGTTGTGGTGGTTTACGAAGAACGAGAATCTGCGGATCGCCCAGCTGGAACTCCAGGAGGAATTGCAGAAGCGACGCAGAACTCGAAAAGGGATGTTCGTGCAGAACGGCCCCCACCCCACGGCGAAGAATGACGAAGAGGCCATGCAGGAGTGCATTCGCATCTGGAAGCAGTCTTCACTGCATCTGCACATACTCTGTCAGGCTCATGGCATGGCGTATTTCCATGCCACGCAGCCCAACCAGTACGACGTCGACTCCAAACCGCTCTCCGCATACGAACAGGAGAAATGCTACTCCGACTCAGTCACCTATCGAACTCATGTCATCCGTGGATATCCCCAGCTGCGACAGGCGGGGGGAGAGTTGCGTCAAGCGGGCGTCCGGCAGTTTGACCTGACCCGGATCTTTGAGAAAGTCGAGGAGACGCTCTACGTCGACCCGTACTGCCACTTCAATACGCGCGGGTCCGAACTGCTGGCGGAAGCCTTCGTCTCGCGAGTGAAAGACGCCCTGAGCGGCGCGGATCGACCGCCCGGACCATGACAGACACGGCAACGGGTCAGCCGTCCATCGCTCCCAGGTCCCGACCGCTGAGCACAGCGTCGTAGTTCTTCTGGAAGCTGGCTGCCAGCTGGCGCGCGGCGTCATCATAGGCAGCCTTATCGGACCAGGCTTCCCTCGGATTGAGAACGGTGTCGGTCACACCGGGGCAGCGGGCCACGCGCTGCAGCCCAAAGATCGGGTCGGTCTCGGTCGGAGAGTTTCGCAGTTCGCCCGAATGGATCGCATCGATGATGGAACGTGTCTCAGCCAGCTTCATCCGCTGACCAACACCCGGTGGCCCGCCGGTCCAGCCGGTATTCACGAGCCAGACCTGGGCGTTGTGTTGCTGCACTTTCTCTGCCAGCAGGTCGGCGTACTTGCTCGGATGCCAGACCAGGAACGGTCCCCCGAAGCAGGGAGAGAACGTCGCTGTGGGTTCGTTGACCCCTTGCTCGGTTCCCGCCACTTTGGCTGTGTAGCCGTTGATGAAGTGGAACTTGGCCTGCTCAGGCGTCAGCTTCGAAACGGGGGGCAGGACGCCAAAGGCATCGCAGGTCAGGAAGATCACCTCGGTCGGGTGCCCGGCCACGCAAGGGATGCGAGCATTCGGCATATAGTCGATCGGGTAGGCGCCTCGCGTGTTCTGCGTCACGGTCGTGTTGTTGAAGTCGACATGGTGATGGGCGTTGTCATAGACGACGTTCTCCAGCACGGAGCCGAAACGCAGGGCCTGGAAAATCTCGGGCTCACGTTCGCGAGAGAGATAGATCGCCTTGGCGTAACAGCCCCCCTCGATATTGAAGATCCCGTCATCGCTCCAGCAGTGCTCATCGTCTCCGATCAGCTGGCGACGCGGATCGGCTGAGAGCGTGGTCTTGCCGGTTCCGGACAGACCGAACAGTACCGAGCTGGCTCCGGTCGTCGGATTGCAGGTGGCCGAGCAGTGCATCGAGAGTACACCGCGGCGCGGCATGAGGTAGTTCACAATCGTGAAGACCCCCTTCTTCATTTCCCCGGCGTATTCGGTCCCCAGGATCACCAGCTCGCGCTGCTCGAACGACAGGTCGACGCTGGTCGTCGAGGTCATGCCGGTCGTGTAGCGATTGGCCGGGAACCGACCGGCGTTGTAAATCACAAAGTCGGGTTCCCCGAACTCGACCAGCTCCTGATCCGTGGGGCGGATCAGCATGTTGTGCATAAAAAGAGCATGGTAAGGCCGCGAGCAGATCACGCGGACCTTCAGCCGGTACTTCGGGTCCCAGCCCGCAAATGCATCGATCACATACAGCTTGGGCTGGATATTGAGAAAGTCTTTCGCCCGCTCGCGATTGATATTGAAGGCCGTCTCGGTCAGCGGAAAGTTGACGGGCCCCCACCAGACGTCGCCTTCCGTGAGCGGATGCCGCACGACCCGCTTGTCTTTTGGAGATCGTCCCGTTTTCTCGCCCGAGTAGGCAATCAGAGCCCCGCTGTCGGCGATCGTTGTCCCGGGCTCGTGCCGGATCGCCTCTTCGTAGAGGACCGAAGGGGGAGGATTCCGGAGAATACTCCGAACCGAAATCCCGTGAGCCTGCAGATTGAATGAGTCCATGTTGCGGCGAATGCGTCCTTCTGAAGCCTGTCCGTGGCGCGGAGACAGACTGAGACGCCATGGTGACAGGCAACGCGAATCGCGTCTACCGCATTCTCAGAATCGCAGGAACTTGTGCCACTGCCGCACAGACGACTACTTCAGGCAGGCCAGCGCTGCGGCTGCCGCGTCACGCACCTGCGGGTCATCGTTGCGGGCGATCCGCTCCAGATCGGACTTGGCAGCAGCCGCTTCCGCGCCCAATCCACCCAGGCTGAGGGCCGCTGCACTGCGGACCTCGGGATCGATATCCTTCAGGGCTGACACGAGTACCTTGACTGCGTCGCGAGACCCGTCCCCTCGGCAGCGCCCCAGGGCGACAGCTGCGATCCAGCGAATTTCCGAGTCCTTGGATTTCATCGCGGCGGTCAGGACAGCCAGCGAGGCCTTGTCGACGCCCCCGATGCGAATCAGTGACTCGGCTGCGTGAATCCGTGTCGAGCCATCGGCATGATCACGCAAGAGTTCCAGGCTGTGCCGACTCGTCTCTGCCTGTGGGCCGATGTCTCCCAGCATGTAGCAGGCCAGCTGGACGACTTCGGAGTTCGGATGGTCGAGCAGTTCCGTGAGTGCGGGAATGGTTTCCTCGGGCTCGCTTTCGATTTCCCATAGAGCCCACGCAGCGTGGGCCTGCACCAGCGGGTCGGCATCGTTGAGCAAAGTCCGAACCGCCGGACTGGCCTGGAGCGTTTCTCGGCCCATGTCAGCCAGGCTGGTCAGGCCCTCTTTGCGAGTCTCCGGGTCTTCCGACTCCATCTTCACCGCTTGAGCGTAGACCCAAGGCTCGCAGTCTTTACAGAGGAGCGCGATCGACTCCCGGATCTCCTCTTCTTCGTCCGCAAGCACAGGAGCTGAGAACTGGTCGGCCTCTTCCGCTTCTGCGTCGTCCGCGAGCGCTGAACCCTCTTGGTCGTGAGGCTCCCAAGTCGTCTCTTCGGCCTTGGCCAGCTCGGTCTCTTCCTCGAATTCGGGTTCAGGAGCGACCGGTTCATCGTCGAGGCCCGAGTCGACAACCTGCAGATCGCCTTCCGCGTCCGCCTCGTCGATCAGCGGCTCCTTCCAATCGAGTTCGGGCTCTTCCTCCTCCTCCTCGGCGGGCGGACGGGTCGTACCGCGATCAGCCACTTCGTGGTCGTTCTGCGCCCAGTCGGGAATTCCCGCATCCCGACTCTTGGACGGCTTGGCAGGCTTGACCGGGTCGAGCGTGGCGTCGACGGCCTTGGGAGCGTCTTGTTTCGCGACGGAATTATTCCGAGGTCGAATGACGGGCATTTCCCCGGATCGATCGACCGAGTTGGCCCACGGATCGTCGGCGGGTGGTGACGACTTCTTGGCCAGCTTGGGTTCAGGCCGAGGTTCGGGCCGGACTTCCGGCTTGCGTTCTTCGGACTTGGTGGCTGTGCGAATCGGAGGGGTCGCTGCCTTGTGAGTGGCGGACCGAGTGGTGGTCGATTCCCGTTCCTCGTCCAGCGAATCGGTGATCCGCGATTTCTTCGGAGCCGTTGTGGCGGACTTCGCGATGTCCCGAGGATTGGGCGGCGCGTCCGGACGCAGCGGTGCCCCTCCGCCATTCAAATACTGGCGGTACAGACGCGCTGCGTTGGGGAAATCCCCCTGTTTTTCGTAGTCGCGTGCCTGAGCCAGAAGATCTTCCGCCTCTTCCGCAGAGAGCTTCTTGTCCTTCTCCGCCACGGTCGCTTTGCCGCGCGACTTGAGCCCCGGCATCCGAAAACCGGAGACCTGCGGACCCGAACTGCACCCCGACAGCTGAGCCACCGTAAGACACATTACGGCGGCGCACCCGAGCCAACGGCTTGATTTGAGCATCATTTGTCCCCCCATGGCGAGCCATCCGAGATGGAGCCTCGCTCACTGCCTGCGCACGATTCAGGCGCACCTGAATTCTCGCTGCGCACGCAGCCCCGTCTGTTAGATCGGCGGCAGGGGGAATGCGGTTCGATTCAATTGAGCCGACTCTACACTGATTTCCGGGGTCAAGAGTATTTCTTCGCAGCAAATTCCCCAACCACCGGTAAGCAACTCAAGTTGCCCAAGCTGCCGCGTGTCACGGCAGGATTTGAAGCGTAGCAGAATTCGTAAGAATTCTGACTTCGAAGCGATCATCAGCCATACCGCCGCATCAATGCCCCGTGGAGACGCTTCGCCGCTCGGCCAGAACTGCCGGATCGACCTGGCGATGGCCGATCCAGTTCGGGAGCAGGGAGCCCACAGTCATCCCAACGATCGAAGCGACCAGCCCGTACAACTGCGGTGGAACGGTCTTCCACGCCGTTTCGCTCTCGCCGTCGTAGAACGAATACCGGCACCCCAGCCAGACCGAAACGGCCAGCAAGATGGAGAACACCGCTCCCTGGGTCGTGGCCCGCGACCAGTAGATCCCCGCCACCAGCGGGATGAACGCCACAACCAGCGTTACGCTGTAGCCTGCCTCGACCATCTCGTACATCGTTGCGTTCGAGTTGACCGAGATCGTTGTCGAGACAACCGCTACTCCGACCAGAATCGTCCGCAGCAGCTTCAGCATCCGCTTGTCGTCAAAGTGCTTGGTGAACGGCTGCAGCACGTTCTCGACCAGAATGCTCGACGGGGCCAGCAAGGTTCCGCTGGCCGTCGACAAGATGGCCGACAGTACAGCGCCGAAGAACAGAATCTGGCACCACAGCGGAGTCTGGTTCAGCACCAGCTGGGGCAGCACTTTCTGGACCTCGCGCGAGTCTTCTGATCCGAAGTGAGCCGCTGCCCCCTGGTCGATCATCACGGCGGCGTAGGCGATAAACATCGGGACAAACGCAAACGCGAAGTAGAACAGCCCTCCGCACAGCGTCCCGATCAAGGCGGTCTTCTCGTTCTTCGCACTGGTCACCCGCTGGAACACGTCCTGCTGCGGAATCGACCCGAACGCCATCGTGATGAACTCGCCGATGAAGACCCACCAGGCGGCCGCCTTCACATGCGGAAACAGATCGAGCTTACCCGCCGCCCGCGCGTGCTCAATGACTGCCCCAGCCCCACCCGCGTTGTGCCCCAGCAGCACAGCCACCACGATCAACCCGATCACAATGGCCGCCGTCTGAATGACGTCGGTCAGAGCCACCGACCACATCCCGCCGATCATCGTGTAGATCGTGACGATGACCGCCCCGATCATGATCGACTGATTCAAGGTCAACCCGGGAAACAGCACATTCGTCACCAGCCCCAGTGCCGACAGCTGGGCACTCGTCCACCCCAGATACGAAGCGGCGATTGCCAGCGAAGTCACGATCTCGACCGCTTTTCCGTATCGCACATGGTAATAGTCGCCGATCGTCATCAGTTCCAGGCGATAGAACGTCTTCGCAAAGAACAGTGCCACGAGCACCAGACAGGTCGAGGCCCCAAACGGGTCACCCGAGACGAACCCCATCCCCTGATCGGCGAACTTCGCCGAGACCGACAGCACCGTCTCCGCTCCGAACCAAGTCGCGAACACGCACGCAAAGTTCATGTACAGCGGCAGCGACCGCCCGGCGACCATGAAGTCCTTCGAGTCCTTCACCCGGCTGGAGGCGTAGACCCCCACCGCAATCGTGGCTGCCATGTACAGGATGACGCATGCGATCAGCATCAGTTCGCTCGCTCTTCGGATCAGAGAGTCACCGCCCATCGGGACAGCGGAAATTCTCGTTTTGAGGGAGCAGGATTTCAAGGAGCAGGGCAGGGCGGTCGAGCGGCGGGGGCGACAGAGACCATCAGAGTGGTACTCACTGCCCCTTCAATTTCTCCGGCAGCACCCGTGCCATCTCGATCAGCATCTGCCGCCGCAGGGCGTCGTACCCGCGATCGTTCGGGTCCTCCAGGTTGTCCCAGTACCAGTAGTGCGGGTCACTGGCCTGATAGTGCCGATGCCAGAACTGGCGGCAATGGATTCCGTGACCCAGAAACAGAGAGTGCATGTCGACCAGTTGCACGTCAGCATGCCGCTCTGCGAACTTCGCCAGCACACCGTTATACGCAGCCAGCACCCCCAGCCCGTCCGGCCACGGCGGAAGCCCGGCGTTCTGGATATCTCCGTCGCCATCCGAGGGGTCGTAGATATTCGCGATGAAGATCTGACATCCGCCGGGAAACGTCTCGCGCAC
>JBIIOI010000082.1:0-21434 GCA_044337025.1 Planctomycetaceae bacterium | reverse complement strand
ACAACCAGGCACTCAGATGCGTGCGAGCCGGCAGTCGTTCGTTCGGTGCTCCATTCTTGACGAGGAGAATGCGGCCTGACTGAAGGCGGCGGAGAAAGAATCGGGCGTTGATATTCTGGACCGTGGCCGCCTGGTGCGGTTCGCTCCAGGTCCGACCGCCGTCGCTGGAAAAGCTTTCATGGGGCTGTCCCTTAGTCCGGGCCAGCATCCACAGACGGCCATCCTTCAGCTCGACCATCATATGTTCGTCGAATTCCCAGTCCGGGAACTGCAGGTGGCCGCGTTCACTCCACGAAGCCCCTGCATCGGTCGAGGCAAATACCCGCGCCGTCTTCTTATGCCAGTCCGACACCGGCAACAGCCAGTCCCCGTTCTTGAGAACTGTTGGTTTATTCAGGGTGCAGCCCTCTGCAAATTGCACCGGATCCGACCATTTCGGTTCTTCGGAATCGGGATGATCACAACGGATGAACCAGTTGGTGATTCGGCCTTTCGGATCCCCCAACTGCTGATCGAAAAACAGCCATAAGCGCCCCTGCGGGTCACTCCAGAGGTTCCCCACGAGCGCTCCGCTGAGCTTCTGCCCATTTCCCCGGGGGGCTCCCACCGCCAGACACGGCTTCGACCAGGTTGCGCCATCGTCGCTTGTTGCCAGGAGGAAATAGCCGTCCTTCTTATCCCCCGTCCCCGTCCAGCATCCCCAGATGCGTCCCTTGGGAGTGCGATCCATGCCAATGATCATTGCCCCCGACCGCGACTCATCTTGAAACTCTGAGCCGGGGTGTTTGATCACAGCTGGCAATGCAGCCTCCTCAGCCTGAAGGCAGGAGAAGTTCAGAGCAGCCACGGCAATCCAGGCGAATATGTTGAGTTTCATGGGGCTTCTCTCCTAGATCCGGAACAGGAACTCGTTCGAGGCCAGCAGTGAGTGACAGAGTTCCTGCCAACGCTGCGACTCCCGGGCGGTGGGTTCTTGGCCTTCGAGAGTGGCGTCCAGCTGGGCGAGGAACGCCAAGGCGTCGTCGCGCTCGGCAGATGTGATCGGGCGGTTGAAGACTCGCAGCCAGAGTTGATTCAAACGTGTCTCGGGTTGAGGTGATGCCGCAATGAGCTGATCGGACAGTGTCTTGGCCCGCTTACGGAACAGTTCATTGTTCATCACGAACAGCGACTGGGTCGGAGCCACGGTCTGGCTGCGTTGACCGGCGATCTGGGCGGGGTTTACGAAGTCGAAGAAGCTGCGGAGTCGATCGTGGGTCGCGGTACTCGTCCGCATCACGGGCAGGTAGATCGTGCGGATCAACTCCTCCCCCGCGCGCGGCTTGCGATGTGAATAGTTCGGGGGATTTACCCCCATCTGCACGAGGTCACCGCAGTTCTCACGTTCTTCGAGTACCAGCGCCGGGCCACCGAGACTGGGCGTCAGTTCGCCGCTGACTGCGAGCAGACCATCTCGCAAGGCTTCGGCATCGATTCGCTGTCGGTTCATGCGCCACAGCAGGCGATTGTCCGAGTCGACCTGCATCGCAGCTTCGTGATTGGCGCTGCTCAAACGATAGGTCCGACTGAGGACGAGCGAGCGAATCAGCTGCTTCTGCGACCAGCCACTGTGCATGAACCGCGTCGCGAGATGATCGAGGAGTTCCGGATGCGACGGAGTCTCGCCCCGCGTGCCGAAGTAGTCGACACTGCGGACCAGTCCTTCGCCGAACAGTTTCTGCCAGATGCGATTGACGGCGACTCGCGGCGTCAGCGGATTGCGGCGGTCGGCCACCCACTCGGCGAGCTGTAATCGTCCGCTCTGCCCGGCGGGAATCTGTGGAAACTTGTCCCACGACGCCACTCTTACGGTTCCGCGCGGGATGACTGCCCCCGGAGCATAGGGGTTGCCGCGAATATAGACCGGCGTGTCGCTCGGTGTTTCGCCATCGCGCATCGCGAATGCGCGGGGGACTTTCGATGAGAAGAACTCGGCGTGCTGGATCTTCGGGCCGAGACTCCCGATTTGGCCGCCGAGTTCATCGCGGCGCTTCGACAATGTCGACTTCCTGGCCTCGGTCTCGGCAGATTGTTCCGCTTTCTCGACCTGAGCGAGTTCCTCGTTGACGGTCTTCCGCTCCGCCTCCAGCTTGTCACGCTCGGCTTTCATGGCAGTGAGTTTCTCGGCATGTTCCGCCTCGAGTTTCTGCCGCGCTGCGAGTTGCTCCGGGGACTCTGGCAATTCGGTCGAGTTGAGCAGGCTCCAGACACCAAACGGAATCTTGTGCGTCGACGGCGAGCTGCGGAGCATCCCGGCGATTCCGTAGTAATCCTCCAGGCCGATCGGATCGAACTTGTGATCGTGACAGCGGACGCAGTTGAGCGTCATCCCGAGGAAGACCGTGCCGATTTTCGCCACCTGCGTATCGACGTGGTCGGCTTCCATCTTGGCTTTGTCCGGTTCGACGATCTCCACATCGCCGACCATCAGGAACCCGGTGGCTGTGATATTATCCGCCCGCACCTCTGGAGAATCGTCCGGCATGAGATCGCCCGCGACCTGCTCTCGCACAAAGCGATCGAACGGTTTGTCCTTGTGGAACGCCTCGATCAGGTAATCGCGATAGCGCCAGGCATGTTCCGCGAAGACATTGTTCGATGTCCCGATCATGTCGGCGTACCCGGTCAGATCGAGCCAGTGCCTGGCCCAGCGTTCGCCATAGGCCCGCGAACTCAGTAGCCGATCGACAACGGTCTCACACGCCTGCGGCGAGTTATCGCGAACGAACGCGTCGATCTCAGCCGGAGTCGGCGGCAGTCCTGTGAGGTCGATGCTCACACGCCGTAGCCATGTGTAACGATCGGCATCAACCACGGGCCGCAGCCCTGCCTGCTCCAACCGCGAGAGCACGAACCGGTCGAGCGGATCGATCGACCAGGTGGCGTCATTCACCACGGGAATGGCTGGGGCCGCGACCGGCTGAAACGCCCAGTGCTGGCGGCCTTCCTCGATGTCGATCTTGCGTGTGATCTTTGGCTCGGTGGCATTGCGAGGATCAGGGGCGCCCATCTCGATCCAGGTTTTGAAGTCTGTCAGGACAGCGTCTGACAGCTTCCCTTTCGGCGGCATCTTGAGGCCATTATGCCGCAGTGCAGCAATCAGCAGACTCTCGTCTGGCTTGCCAGGAACAATGGCAGCGCCAGTGTCGCCGCCTTTACGCAATCCGTCCCGCGAATCGACCAGCAGCCCGCCCTGCACGATCTTCGAGTCAGCTGCATGGCACTCGTAACAATGAGTCACCAGCACCGGTCGAATCTTCGATTCAAAGAAGTTCAGCTGCTCGGCGGTGGGCGCAGTCTGATCTTCGGCTGAGAGAGAGGTCGTCCCGCCTAACACCCCGGCGACCAGCAGGGAGATCCTGCCGAGCCATGTCACTGCCCGATGCCGCATCGTTTCGATCATGCCAGAATCTCCCGGATCACGTGGCCATGAACGTCCGTCAGGCGGCGATCGATCCCGTTGTTGTAGAAGCTGAGTTTCTCGTGGTCGAGTCCTAGCAGATGCAGCGCGGTCGCGTGCAGATCGTAACAGTAGGTCGGGTTGACCGCCGCCTGATAGCCGAGTTCATCGGTCTCTCCATACGCGGTTCCGCCCCGGACACCCCCTCCCGCGAGCCAAACCGTGAAGGCACCGGGGTTATGGTCGCGACCTTTTCCCTGGGCTCCGGGCTGGCGACCAAACTCCGTGCTACACATCACGAGGGTACTGTCGAGCAGGCCTCGCGACTTCAAATCTGTCAGCAGCGCGCTGGCTCCGTGATCCAGGACCGCCCCCCAGTATCCATGATCGCGGACCAGATCTTCGTGGCTGTCCCAGTTGGGTCGAATCTTCCTGGCGGTCGTGTTCTCGGCACCGCAGTAGATCTGAATGAACCGCACTCCCCGTTCGACGAGCCGGCGTGCGAGGAGACACTGCCTTCCAAAGGGGCCCAGGTCTTCGTGTTCCACGCCGTAAAGTGTGTGAGTGGTCGGCGACTCGCCCGAGATGTCAGTCGCTTCGGGAGCACTCAACTGGAGCCTCGCTGCCAGTTCATAAGCTGCGATCCGGGCTTCGAGTTCGGAGTTGCCGGTTCGTTCCTGCGCGTGTTGCCGATTGAGTAATTGAAGAAACTCGCGGCTCTCCTGCTCTCGCGGCCCCTTCAGCTGAGGGAATGATTGAGAGGGGAAGAGATCAGTAATCGGTGGCTGTCCCGCAGTGGGGGCAGCGTTCAGCGTCGTTCCCTGATGGATCGCGGGCAGAAATCCTGCTCCCCAGTTGATCACTCCTCCCGGCGGCAGCCCGCGCGGGTCGGGGAGCACAACAAACGCCGGGAGATCATCGCACTCGCTCCCCAGACCATACGTGACCCACGCTCCCATGCTGGGGAATCCGGGGAGGATGAATCCGCTGTTGGCCATGAACATTGCCGGGCCGTGCAAGGCCGACTTGCTCTGCATCGAGTGGACGAACGCCATGTCATCCACGCATGTCGCCAGCTTCGGAAACAGGTCGCTGATCCAGCGTCCGCATTCGCCATGTTGTCGAAACGGCCAGTAACTTCCCTGGCAGTCACCGGGTTTCGAGGCGAAAAACTGCAGCTTGCCATCCGGATCGAATGGCTTTCCCTGACGCTCGGCCAGGGCTGGGCGGTAGTCCCAGGAGTCGACATGACTGAGACCGCCGGGGCAGAAGATCTGAATGACCGCCTTGGCACTGGCCGGGTGATGCGTGGCCTTGGGAGCGAGTGGGCTGCTGGCGGCCTCCGCCTCGTTCAGCAGGGCCGCCAGCGCCATGCCTCCGAAACCGCCTCCGAGCCGGTGCAGGAAATTCCGCCGAGATGTCATATCGTCTCTCCCGAAGTGGCGCGGATGCTGGACTCAGTCGACATAGACGAATTCATTGGCATTGAGCAGGGACCGACAGAGAGTGAACAGCCCCTGACGCTCGACGAGCTGGTGAGCTGCGTTCCGTTCCGGTTCCGTCGGCTCACGTTGGAACGTCAGCTGGAAGGCGCGAGCCACCTGGACCGAGGGATCGGTCGATTCGTTCTGCAGGCGGCTGGAAAGGTACTCGGCCTGACGCAACATGAATTCGTTGTTGCTCAGTGCAAGAGCCTGCAGGGCTGTGGTCGTCGTGACTCGGGCGGGGGTCAGATTGGCTGGGTCCGGGCAATCCAGCGTCGACATGAACTGATGAGGCGTGGTCCGTACGACGAATCGGTAGACACTGCGTTTCCAGAGTTCTGGAGAGTCGGGCGTGATGTACTCATAGATGGGAGCGTAGGCTTCGGTGTACTTGAAGTCGCGAAAGCCGGGACCGCCTCTCTCACGGTTCAGTTTTCCAGAGACGCTTAGCACAGCGTCTCGCAACGATTCGGCATCCAGTCGGCGCGTGTTCTGCCGCCATAACAATCGGTTGCTGCTGTCGAGTTGCACCCGCTCGGGCACAATCGCAGAACTCTGCTGATAGGTCGCCGACTGCATCATCGTCTTGTGTAGCGCCTTCAGCGACCACCGAGACCGCAGCACCTCAGCGGCCAACCAGTCCAGCAGTTCGGGATGTGAAGGTCGATCCCCGCCATAGCCGAAATCGCTGGGCGTGTTGACTATCCCCTGGCCGAAATGATGATGCCACAGCCGATTCACCAGTACCCGGCGCGTGAGCGGGTTCTGCGGGTGTGTGATCCACTCCGCCAGTCGGCGCCGCCGATCCCCTTCACTCGTCTCGCCTTCCCCGAGTTCGAACGCCGCGTGGTTCACACAATTGGGTACGCCGGGCGAGACCGCTTCTTGTGGCTCCTCGGGATTCCCTCGTCGCAGGACACGCACTTCGGGCGGCGTCTCGGAAACCACCGCGTAGACCATCTCCGCTGCGGGCACGTCCGCTATCTGTTTCTCAATCCGCGTCGCCTCCGCTCGTAAGTCTGCAAGACGCTGAATCTCCATCGCAGACGGCTCGTTCTTCGGCTTCATCAGGCTGAGTGTTGCGTCTCCGAGGAACAGCAGGTCATGCCCGATGCCATCGCCTCCATCGGTGGCGATCAGGGTCAACGTCGTCGCCGTCGACGGGATCGCGATGTCGAAGGCCGCCGTCTCGTCCTTCTTCAGCTTCAGTTTCTGGAACTGGAGCTGTTGATCGACAAAGACACTGAAGTCGGCCACAGTGCCTGCTCCCCCGGGGCCCGAGCCGAAGCCAACGATACCTGTGAACGTGAAACCTGCTGCGGCTTCCGGACTTCGTAGTCGCGACAGATCGAATGTGATTCCGCCATTGGCATGCAGCCCCAGAATCGAGTGCCCCGCCGTGGCATAGTCGACACCATTCAAGGTCGTCGAGACTTGTGAGTTTAAGGCTCCATTTCGAATCGCGTCCCAAGCATGCCCGCTGGTGGCGGGGAGGTCCTCGATGGGTCTCTCTGAGTCAACCAACACGCGGCCCTGGCCATCGGGAATGAAAACCCACTTGGCAAATGGTCGCGGGTCCTGCACCGTTTCGGGATTAGTCACCTTCTGCAATTGATTGACCGGGAGATCGCGGTGATAACCGAGCTTCTCGGCGATGGACTTCCCGCTGCGCAGGTCGATTCCTTGATCTCTCGTTCCGGAGCCGCGGCCATCGCCGCCCCCTATGATGTCGGCCAGACTCCAGCCTGCGCCGAGGAGCTGTGCGATCTCGCCCCGCACGCGTGTGAGGTGAGCCGCAAGTTCCTGCTTTTTCTGTCCCCACTGCTGGGGCTGGGTCGGAGAGACGTCACGCTCTCCACGCTTGACCCCAGCCAGGACAGCTGTCAGCTGGTAGTACTCTGCCTGAGAGATTGGATCGAGTTTGTGGTCGTGACAGCGTGCGCAATTGATCGTCAGCCCCATCGTGGCGGTCATGACTTGAGTGAGCATGTCGTCGAGATCGCCCGCCCGCGAGGCCCGCTTGAGCGTCTCGCTCTTGGCCTCGACCTGGCCCACGAAGTCCCACGGTCCAGCAGCCAGGAATCCGGTGGCGATGACTGAATCGGGGTGATCCGGAGTGAGCACATCGCCCGCGATCTGCTCGCCTAAGAACTGGTCATAGGGCTTGTCAGCATTCAGCGATTCGATGACGTAGTCGCGATACCGCCATGCATTCGGGCGAATCTGATCGCGTTCGAACCCATGCGTATCGGCGTAATGGGCGATGTCCAGCCAATGCCGCCCCCAGCGTTCCCCATAGTGCGGACTGGCCAGCAGGCGATCGATCAACCGTTCGACAGCTCCGTCCGGTAGCCGGTCGGCGGAGTTTGTACGTGACTCGACACAATCGTGTTCGAACTGGGCGACTTCGTCCGGCGTGGGAGGCAAACCCCAGAGATCAAACGTCGTCCGGCGAATGAACGTGCGCGGGTCGGCGGGTGGGTTCGGCTTCAATCCCTTCTCCCGCAGCTTCGTCCAGACGAAGTGATCGATGGGGTGCTTCGACCATTCTTCCGGAGCATCGATTGCATCCGGGGGAGCATTCTCTGCGACCGGTTGTAGAGACCAGAACGATCGATCGGCTTTCGACTTCTGTCGGATGACAAACGTCTCGGGCCAGACCGCGCCCTGCTCGATCCAGCTTCTCAATGCAGCTGCTTCGACTGCGGTCAAAGGCTCCCCCTTCTCGGGCATTTCGGGGCGCTGTCCCTCGTGAGGAACCGCGCGACTGTAGATCGGGCTCTCGTCCGGCTTCCCGGGAACAAGACCGGCACCGCCATCGCCGCCGCGAAGCATCGCCGGCAGGGTTGAAAGGTCAAAGCTGCCTTTGGCATTCCCCGCCTGATGACAGGCGACACACTTCGCAGCGAGCACGGGGGCAACCGCCTGCTCAAGCAGCTTTCCGGCATCGTCCGCCGACGCAAACGCGACCAGCAGCAAAGAGGAGTAAGCGCCGAAGAGGAGAGCCGCGATGTGATGTTTCATGGCCGCTTCTCCTTGTCCGCATGTTCAAACAGGTTATGTATCGGAGCAGGTGGATGCAATCGGCGACTGCCGATCAAGTCAATCCGAGATCGATCTCTCGTTCGGAAAAAACGGCCCAAGCCTGGTGGTGTTCAGTTTTCTGAACAAGTTGCCGCGCGGCAGGATAATCGTTTGAATCAATACAATCGTTACAACCGGAACAACCGGTACGGCCACTACAACATGTTCTGATTGCGTATCGTCTTCTGGTGTCGTTGCTTACGCCTTAGTCGAGTGCTCCATCGCTATCGGCCCGGCACGATCTCGGTACGGCTTGTGCCAATTGTAACGGTTGTGAGGGCGGCAGAAGCCGACGGGAACCGGCACCCCCTCACTGAACATCACGGGAGACCGACGAGCGACTTTTGACAGCGAGCGTGTGTGGCGACGTGAGACATCGCCATCTCGTTGGTCGCCGCGGGGCACGAGTCAGAAATTGGTTTCATCCCTGGCTGTGTCGGCTGGGGACCACTTGTTCCCTGAAACCTGTTTCGGAGCCAGCTGCATGGCTCGTCTCGTACCCCGCGCGACCTTCTGAACTTTTCAGCGCTACCAGGTCACTCACGCGATTCCAAAAGGGGGAACAATCATGTTGCAATTCACGAAGAGTCTGTGGAACGACGAGGCTGGCTTTGTCATCTCGGCCGAGTTGGCCCTGGTGTCCACGCTGTGCGTTCTGGGTCTGGTGGTCGGACTGAGCGCCGTCCGCGATGCCGTCAACTGCGAACTGACCGATCTGTCGAGCGCCATCTGCTCGCTGGATCAAAGCTACTTCTACACCGGATTCCATAGCCGCAAGTCACCGAACTGCTGCACGACCAAGGCCTGGACGGCCGGATCGGCCTTCATTCAGGGGAACAAAGGCTGTGTGGATTGCGTCGATTTCGTGACGACTTCGAACGTCGCTCCCTGCCAGACCTGCACGACGGACGCAGCGGTCATCACAGCTCCCGCCCCGGCGGTTGTCGTTCCGGAGCCGGCCCGCGTGATCGAGGCTCCCAAGACCGACGCCGTGCCTTGCCCACCCGTAACCTTGCCGGAAGTCCCCGCCCAGCAGCCGACTTCGGTCATCTGCCCACAAGCTGCTCCAGTCGTCAGCACTGCCTGCCCGCCACAGGTTGCACCTTGTTCGGCACCTGTAGCGCTTGAAACACGGAGCAGCTGCGAGGTTCAGACAACCTGCCCAGCCCCGGTGAGTGGTTGTTCTGCCCCGGCCATCGTCCAGCCCGCCTGCGGAATCGCGGTGCCAGCAGCCCGTCCGGTTCTGGTTCCGCAGCGGCAGCTGATCACCTGGTAAACCGAACCGCATCGAAGCCCCATGCAAAACACCGGAGTTTCCTCCGGTGTTTTTTTGTGGACCAGCTTCGGCAGAATTAAGGATTCGCCGCCAATTGCGGCTTACTCGGTCCCTGAACCAGCTGTTCACGAGTCGCCCGATCGATGCGGACGACCCGATTCACCGATGAGGGGACAGCGATGCGACTGCGAGTGGGAGTCGGGACGTATCGAACTGCGATGCGGCTGTCGCCCGGGGCTTTGAGTTCGCGTCCGCCTTGTGCGCCATCATCGGGAGCAGGTGCTCGCATATCCGGATCATCGGGGGCAACCGGTCCTGGGCCGCGACGTTCAGCAGGGGTTCGCTCGGTTTCGGGCAACGCCTCTTCGTTGACATTGGGATTGGCCCGATCGGTCCCAACTGCTCCCGTTCCAGCAGCACCAGTACCAGGGCGAGTCGGACGCCCGAACTGATCGACGGGAACTTTGGGGGTCACCGGAGTGACGACGGGCGTCGGTTCCGGAGCCGCAGGCTTGGCTGACTGCACAGCGGTCGTACAGCAGTCGCTGGCAACGGTCCCGGTCGAGCAACCGGTCGAGCACGGATCGCAGCAGCAGCTGTCGGCCACCGAATACCCGTACCCCGGCCCGTAGTTCGTGGTGTAGACCGGAGCTGCGTAGCTGACCGGGTAGCCACCGTAGCCGGCCCCGCCATAGCCGCCGTATGGCATCCCACCGTAGCCGTATCCCCAGCCATAGCCGAAGATCGAGTCATAAACCCACGGAATCACGCCTGCATCGGCAGGGACGCTGGCCAATGCGGGAGTGAACAGGCCAGCCAGGACCAGCAGTGATTTCTTCAGTGTTCGCATGGAACTTCTCCTCATCCGGACGGCGTACCGAGGAAACCTCGGCAGCACAGTCAGAACAGCACGCAGATATTACCACCACGATTACCCGGCAGAAATGGCCGCTGTCAATGGGTTGTGCCGACTTTGCAGTCTGAGCAGATCAACCAGGGTCGGATTGTATCGAGTGTAACGGTTCCGATGCCTGGAACTCGGTCCAAGTCATCCACGCTGGTGAAGGGGCCGTTCGTCTTGCGATCTTCCTCGATCCGCCGAGCCATCAGCTCGCCGATTCCCTCCAACTGCATCCATTCGATCCAGCTGGCCTTGTTGATGTCGACTTTGAAGTCGTACTGGCGTTCCGGCAGGCGTTCGATCTCGACGACCGCAGCCCCCTGCCAGCGCCAGCTCAGGTACTGATAGCCGATTCCGACGAAGACCAGGACCGAGAGAATCAGCAGCACACGCTGATCCCGGTCGCTCCAATCGAACCAGAGCTTGCGAGGGGTCGGATCAGTGGGCGGTGGAGGCGTGGCAGTCATCTGACCCTCCGTAGCAGAATTCGTAAGAATTCTGCCGTCCGTAACTGACTTCAAAGCTGCCGTCGTATCTTGACGTCAGAAGTCTTACGACTTCTGCGACAAGTTCACTACTCCGCCTTCGGCTCACCGGGCTTCTCGGCTTCGGCCTTCGGGGCTTCCGGGGCGGCCGGCTTGTCAGCTTCCGCCGCAGGTGGTTCGGCAGGCTTGTCCGCTTCCGGCTTAGCAGGCTCAGCTGGCTTGTCGCCCTCTGCCGGAGTTGTCGGCTCGGCAGGCTTTTCTTCCGCGGGCTTCTCCGCAGCGGGCTTGTCCCCTTCCGGTGCCGGTTCCTTCGCGGGCTCAGCGGCTGGAGTCGATGGCAGGAGCGGCGTCTCCGGCAGCTTTTCAGGCGGCGGGAGCGGCTCGACCAGATCCTCAGGCTTCACTCGCAGCTCGTCAAACAGGTCTTCCGAGATCACATAGTACCAGTCGGCAAACCGGGAGTTGAGTTCCTTGGCCCGCTTCT
The DNA here is from genome assembly GCA_044337025.1 of Planctomycetaceae bacterium. Classification (GTDB taxonomy): domain Bacteria; phylum Planctomycetota; class Planctomycetia; order Planctomycetales; family Planctomycetaceae; genus TH-plancto1. The sequence continues at coordinate 10,281 of JBIIOI010000082.1, read as the reverse complement.
CACCGGCGGCCAGCTCCTCGTCGTACTCCTTCTTCTTGATTCGATAGACATCGGAGTCGGTCTGATACTTCTTCATTGCCTCGTCGTAGGCCGTCTTCGCGTCGGCTGCGGCCTGGGCTTCTGGAGTCTGGGCAGCAGGTTCCGCAGGCGCCTCGCCCTCCTTCTTGTCCCCTTCAGCGGCGGGCTTCGTTTCTGCGGGGCTCGCTGCCTGCGGAGGCTCGGGCTTCACCGGCTCGACCGGTGGCTCACCGAGCATTTTGGGATCGTGCTGGGCCATGATGAACACGAAGCGGTTCTTCTTGCTGGCCTTGTCGGCTCCTTCGTCGGCAGCGTCCTTCTTCGCGTCTTCGGCGGGCTTGTCGCCCTCTTTCTTCTCGCCCTCAGCGGCGGGCTTCTTGGTGGTTTCGGTTGGGCTGCCGATTTCGATTTCGACGTCGCTGCCTTCGATCATCTCGCCGAATCGCAGGACGTAGCTCACGCCATCAAAGGTCGAGACGAGCATGTCCCCTTCGTTCGAGACGATCCCCTTCTTGGGGATGTAGAAGTAACCGTGGTTCTGCAGGTCGAGCAGTGTTGTCTGATTCAACTTGATCGACTCGTCACCCTGCAGGCTGGCGCTCAGTCCTTCGGGCTTCTTGCGAACGCCGGTGATCTTCAGATCATCCAGAGAACCCAGCATGGCACTGATGACGCTGGACTTGGGCTTCACCGCTGTGGCGTCGATCCCGTCGATCTTCCAGTCGGCTGTGGCGTTGTCGCGGGTCAGGACCGACTTCTCGCCCTGGACCACGATCCCCTCGGCTTCGTTCACCGAGTAGCGATCCAGGAAGATCTCCTTCACGTCATCTCGCTTGAGCCCCAGCAGGTCGGGCTCGATCCAGTCACCAAACTTGGTCGACAGCTCGATCTTGACCTCAGACAGAAAGAAACTGGCCTCGTCCGCCTTGCGGATGTAGTAGATGTTGCCAGGGCCTTCTTTCTTCTTGCCGATGATGTAGTCGACGAGGACCGTATCGCCCGCTTTTAGAGTGATGCGGTCGCCGCGTCCCTCGGTCTCGTTGATCGACTGATCCAGCGGGTCCAGCAGGTTGTGCTGCTTGTGGGCTTCTTTGTTGCTCCCGGCCAAAGTTCCCCGCTTGATGCCGATCACGCTGGCTGCGGTCTGCTTGAGACGGTCTTTGCCGTCTGCCGGATAGTTGTTGTGCGACGGAATCCGCCACTTGCCATCCTTGAACTCCACGCTGAAGGTGTTGGTCTTGGACGCTTCTTTGTCGAACGTCGCGACCTGCAGCGAGGTGGCCTTGTTGGGGTCCTGGAACTCCGGAAAGAACTCCTTCCCGATCTCAGTGTCCCAAGTCACCTTGGCCGGGCGGCTCGAATAATAGGCCAACCCGGCCGCCCCCACGGACAGGACGGCTGCCACAACAAACGCGAGTGTGCGAGCAAGTGGGTTCATGATGGGTCGGATCGTTTTGGGTTGAGAGTTGAGAGTTGAGGGTTGAGGGTTGAGAGTATTTCAGTCTCAGGGTTTCTCTGGCCCTAGGCCTCTTACCGAGTGACCAACCGGTCGGTCGCCGCTCCACTGTCTTCGTTCATCCAGCGAATTGCCAGCACCACAGCTCCGATGACCATCGACGGAGCCACGCACAGCAGGAAGGTCCAGAACCAGGTCCGGCGTTCGATGCTCTTGACCTGATCGTGCGATTCTCTGGAAGCTTTCTTGATGGCACGAGCTTTCTTCTGATCGATGCTCTTCTGTTCCAGTTCTAGCTTGCGGTTCTCTGCAGCTGTGCGGTTCTCGAGGACCACCATCTTGGCACTTTCGTCCATCGTCTTGTCTTCCCGGATATCCTTCAGAACCTTTTCGAGACGGTCCTTGGCGTCCAGGAGACTCTTGTCGGCTTCCTTGTTGGCTTCCTGTTCCCGCTTCGTCCGCACTTCGTCGAACTTTTTCTTGCCCTCTTCAATGCGGGTCAACGGCCGCTGCTCGGGGCGTCGGCTGCGAAGCCTGACGTAGTCTTCCGCCCCTGCCAGGCTGTCGACGCAGTTCATGACGAACAGCGTATTGTCGATCACCAGGTCTTCAATCTGGGTGTCGAAGATGTTGAACATCACATCGGTCACGAGGTCGACGTCGGCCACGAAGATCACATTGGCCTTCGCATCGGCCGATTCACCGCCGGTCCCCTTGATCCGGGCTGCGATGGTGTGCCGGGCGTTGTCGGTCACCCGCTTGGCTTCGAAGTTCGGACCACGCTGGCCCCCGAAACCGAAGGCCTGCGTCGCCTCGTCCCAGTCAATGCCGCCCGAGGTCCCGGCCCGTGTCTCAAGCAGCGGGGTAAACTCGACCTTGCTGGACTTGGCTTTGGTGAACTCACCCGAGAACCAGGCCAGGATTTCCTGCATCCCGCTGGTAATCGACGAGGTCTGGCTGATTCCCGGATTCTTTTCGCTGGCCCCCGAGGTCACGAAGACAAGCTGCTTCGGGAAGCGTTCTTCATGCTTGGGGTGCGGGTTCATGTTGTCGAACAGGATGCTGCGGGTATCCCAGTCGACGCCAATGGCATCCATCAGCGAGGTCGCCTTGCCGCCATCGGCCTTGGGGGCTCCCGGAGCACCGCCGCCGAACATGCCGCCCTGCTGGCCGGGCTTGTTCGGAACGTTCGGAGAGTTCCCCAGCCCGCCCGCGAAGACCGGAGCGGGGTCATCGAAGATCAGAGTCGGCCCGCCGGCCTTCACATAGTCGACAAGATTCTTCATCTGCTCCTGCGTCAGAGTGGACGGCATGATCGCCACCAGGACATCGACCGGCTTCTCGTCCGACTGCTTCGGGGCCTTGTCTCCCAATGCATCCAACTCCGCAGCTGACAGCTTCGGGGCACCGGGGACCGGAATCGGCTGATCAGGGCTGATTTCGCGGACGTTGTACTGCCGCTTCAGTTCCGTCACCAGCCGCCATTCGGGGTCGGACTGAAACGACTGCATGTTGAATCCGCCGAACGCCTTTGCGTCGGTCGTCAGGATGCCGATCGTCTTCTTTTCCGCCTTGGAGACAGTCCCGATCGCGCGGGTCAGCTCGAACTCGACGGGCGTGCCCTTTTCGAAGTACGGGATCACCACTTGATCAAAACCGCTGCTGGCGACCGCTCCCAGGAAGATCTCTTCGACCTGGAACCGGCCATCTCTCTCAGACTGCACCTGCCGAGGCTGGATGCCCCAGTTCGAAGCTTCTTCAGCTTCTTCGCTGAGGGGCTCGACCGGGACGACTCGCACATCGACGTTGCTGCCACCGATCTTGTCGAACTGCTGCAGCAGCCCCTGCAGCTTCTTCTGCACGGGCAGGTATTCCTTGGGAACGTCCTGCGAGACATAGGCTGTCAGCGTGACGGGCCGCTTCGAATCGATCGCAGCCACGGTTTTGCGGGAGACATCAGACAGCGAGAACAGGCTGCCCTTGGTCAGGTCCGCTCGCCCGCCCAACACCGACGTCGCATACGACAGGCTGGTCACGACGACGGCCAGCGAAGCGGCCCGGATCAGGTACTGAATCCCCATGCTGGCACTGCCCGGAACTCCCTGCCAGTGGCGGCGGGCGATCATCACCGAGTTCAGGTACAGGAACAGAGCTGTGATCGACAGGAAGTAGACTACACCGCCGAACGGAATCATTCCGGAGCCAAACTGGTTCAAGTACCCCGAGACCCCCAGCGGTTCGCGGATGCCTAGTCCTTCGAGCCAGCCACGCAGGGCCGACAGCTCATCGATGAACACAAACAGCGAGCAGATGATGGCTGCCAGCACGAACGCCACGGTCGACGAGTTCGTCAGCGAGCTGGCGAACATTCCCACGGAGAGCATCGCTGCTCCGGCCAGCCAGTAGCCGATGTAGGTGGCGACCAGAGATCCCACATCGGGGCTACCCAGCACGTTGAGGGCGATCACTAGCGGGAAGGTGAAAAACAGGGCGATCGTGTAGACGGTGAGTACCGCCCCGTACTTGCCGAGCAGGATCTCGAAATCCCGCGCGGGCAAGGTGAACAACAGTTCGTCAGTCCCCTGGCGGCGTTCTTCGGCCCAGGCGGTCATCGTGATGGCGGGCACGATGAACAGCAGCAGCCAGTGGAAGTTGTCGGTCAGCCGGTCCAGCGAACAATCGTTGTTCGTAAAGAACTGGGCGTCGAAGGCCAAGGCCACCGACAACGCCACGAAGGCTGTGATGAACAGGTAGCCCAGCACACCCGTGAAGTAGCTGGCGACGTTTCGTTTGAGAACCGCAAGAATCACGTGGAGTCGCATGGTGTTCTTCGTCCGCTATCAGTTCAGCCCGTGAGGGCGTGGTTTGTTGTCTTCGTCCTGCTCCCCCACACCCAGAGATGCAGGTGGAGAGAGGTGAGGGTTCGCCCCATTGGGAGATCGCTCTGGATCACCCTCGTTCTGGCGAACGAGGCTACGCCTTGCCGCCGGTCATGGCTCGGAAGTGTTGTTCCAGGTCATGCTCTTTCCCTTCCATGTCCGCCACCGATCCATCGAGAATCAGCCGCCCCTTGTTGATCAGCAGCACGCGGCTGCAGACCGCCTTGACCTCAGTTAGAATGTGGGTCGACAGCAGGATCGTCTTGGACTTGGCGAGGCTCAGGATCAGTTCGCGAACCTGGAACGTCTGGTTCGGATCGAGTCCGCTGGTCGGCTCGTCCAGGATCAGTACCTTCGGGTCATGCAGCAGGGCCTGAGCCATCCCGACGCGCTGCTTGTAACCACGAGACAGCTTGCTGATCGGCTTGCCCCAGACTTCGCCGAGCGAGCACTTCTGAGCCACAAAGTCGAGCCGCTCAGCCAGCTTGCCAGCTGCCAGCCCGCGGGCCTCGCCGCAGTACTTGAGCAGTCCCTTGGGGGTCATTTCTGGATAGAGCGGACCGTTTTCCGGCAGGTAACCCACGAGTTCCGCCGCAGCCAGCCGATCTGTTGCGACATCAAAGCCGCCGATCAGGGCCTGTCCCTCGCTGGGAGCCAGAAACCCTGTCAGGAGCTTCATCGTCGTCGACTTTCCGGCCCCGTTGGGACCCAGAAACGCCGCGACCTGCCCTTGAGGAATGGCAAAGGTCACCTCGCGCGATGCGGCAAAGTTCCCGTAGAACTTGCTGAGGCCTCGCGCCTCAATCATGTTGACAACACTGGCAGCCTGATCCGAACCCATTGGGCATATCTCCCACGCAGCCAAAATGGCAGTTGCTCAAGATGAACACCAACTAGTAGGCAACCTCCGTGCCAAAAAGGCCCCGAGGCGACTCACCATCTGACGTTCTCGAACCCTGACTTGTTGCGGTTCTTTTACCTGGAATTGGGGTGAGGAACAATTCACTCGCGGCGAATGCGATGGGCAACCTTCCCAAAATACCTTCGGGGGACTACTTGCGAACTCAGGAGTTGCATCTGACCAGGACGCTGTAAGGTGTGACGTAACTCTTTTCCCTGCAATGACTATGCGATACTGTCCAGAGATGCGACCACCAGGCATTCGCCGTAGCAGCGGTTACTTCACAGCCGCCCGCACGCACCGAAACCCGACCGCATCGTCCTTGGCGACCAGCTTAAACCCCGCCCGTGAGCTGCAGGCCAGTTTGGGGTACGGATCTTTCCACGATCCTCCCCGCATGGCATGAGTCCCATCGGTGGCTGCCTGCCCCTCGGGGGTCGGCTTCCAGGGGTCGCTGCAGAGCTCCCACAGATACCCATGCATGTCGTACAGCCCCCATGGGTTCGGGGCGAGGACGCCGACCTCTGGGTCATTCCCGGCGGCGTTGCCAGTGTGCCAGCCGTATTTGTCGAGCAGGGTGGCCTTGGGATCTTGATCCCCCTCGGCCTGGGCCTGGTCGCCGAAGCTGTAGCGGGTGGTGGTCCCGGCGCGGCAGCAGTATTCCCACTCGATCTCGGTCGGTAGGCGGATCTCTTCGTTCTCGCCAATCAGCTTCCGCTCCCGCAGCATGGCTGTGGCCTTCTGACAGAACTGCCGAGCCTGGCCGGGGTTCAGGGTCTCGACCGAATTGCGTCGCCCTTTCCAGCGGCTGGGGTTCACGCCCATCACCTGCTCGTACAGGTTCTGCGGGATCTCGAACTTCCCCATCTGGAAGGGTTCGGTCAACGTGACCTCGCGCGGCGGAGAGGCTGCGGGATCATCCGCCGCCCCCATCATGAAGGTCTTCGGAAACTGCCCTTGCCCCGGAGTAATTGCGACGAACTCGGTCGCAAACAGAGCCAGCGGGTCGGGTTGGTCCTCGGCGATCAGCGGAGTCACCACCAGCAGCAGTCCCAGAAGCATGCGCATCATTCACTCCGTGTCTCTAATCGCCCCGCCATCGCAGCAGGTCGTTTGGCAGTGTGAGGACTCCAGAAGGATCATGCCACCCATCGAGATCGGACCAGGCGAACCGCAGTACAGTGTTCAATCCTCGCTCGATCCGCGATGATGCCCGCAACCGTCAGACCCGAAGGACCTTCCTGATGCGAACCGTGGCCGAGGCGATGGCCTTGATTGTCAGCTGCGTCCACCCGCGCCCGGCGCAGCTGGTGTCGCTGCTGGAATCGCACGGGCAGACTCTGGCCGAAGATATCGTCAGCGACCAGGACTCGCCCCCGTTCGACAAGTCGCTGGTCGATGGGTATGCCCTGCGAACAACTGACGACGGCAACGGCAGCCGTTCGTTTTTCGTCGTCGAAGAGATCACCGCGGGGCATATGCCGCAGCATGCGGTCGGACCGGGAACTGCCTCGCGCGTGATGACCGGGGCTCCGATGCCCGAGGGGGCCGACGCCGTCGTCCCGATCGAGCGGACCGCATTCGACACTGCCACCGAGCGCGTGACGATCCTGTCGGAGTCGGTCCTGCGTCCCGGCTCGAATGTCGGCAAACGCGGCACAGCCATGCAGAATGGCGAGCTGGTCCTGCGGGCCGGTCGACTGGTTCGGGCTCAGGAGATCGCCCTGCTGGCCGAACTGGGCCGGAGCTGGGTGCCGGTGCATCCGCGTCCCACGGTATCGCTGCTTTCGACCGGGGACGAACTGGTCGCGATCGAGGAAACCCCCGGCCCTGCACAGATCCGCAACAGCAATCAGATCATGCTCGCGACGCAGGCCGCGACGCTGGGAGCAACACCAGTCGTTGAAGGAATCGCCCGCGACCATCTGGATGATCTGCGTCACAAGATCGGTCGGGCTCTGCAGTCGGACATTCTGTGCCTGACCGGCGGAGTCTCGGCCGGCAAGCTTGATCTGGTGCCGCAAGTCCTGAATGAGCTGGGCGTCCGCGAGGTCTTTCACAAGCTGCAGATGCGTCCAGGCAAGCCGTTGTGGTTTGGCTATCTGCCCCCCGAGCGAACCGCGGATAACCTGCCTCGCTGGATCTTCGGCTTGCCCGGAAATCCTGTCAGCAGTATGGTTTGCTTCGAGTTATTCGTCCGGGCGGCGGTGCGCCGGATTCGAAATCTGGACCCTGCCGAACCGGTTCCGGTGATGGCGGAGCTGGAGGCCGAGTTCGCGTTCAACGACCCCAGGCCCACTTACCTGCCCGCGCGGCTGGAAAGCCAGGGAACCGGCTGGCGAGTGACCCCCGTCGACTGGAAGGGATCGTTCGATCTCAAGTCGACAGCTTCGTCGAACGCCCTGATGGTTCTCCCGGCCGGGCAGAACACTCTGGTTCGCGGAGCACTCGTCGAAGTCGTCCCGCTGTCGGGACGGGAGTGAGGGCGGTTGAGAGTTGAGAGTTGAGGGTTGAGCGAAAGACAAAGCATCTGGTCGCTCCAGCCTCAGCACTCTACTCTCAACCGACAAGTTCCACGGAAGGAACCTCGGATGTCTCAGTCGGTCCAGGAGTCGACGTGCGTGGCACAGGATGAAGTGGCCCCGGAGCGGTCAGAACAGCGTCTCATTGTTCAGGCTCTGATCGATCGCGCCCGCTCGGCCCCCGTGGCCTCGAAGGCCCCCTGGCTGCTGGCTCCGCTGTCTGGCCTGCTCCATTGGGGCAGCTTCACGCCGCTCGACTGGGGCTGGCTGGCGTGGTTCTCGCTGGTTCCGCTGCTCTGCCTGATCCGTTCCCCGCGTCCGCTGAGAAGTTCGCTGCGAGCTGCCTGGGTTGGGGGCCTTCTGTGCTGGCTGGCCACGCTGCAGTGGATGCGTCTGGGTGATCCCACGATGTATCCGGCGTGGGGCGCACTGGCGTTCTATATCTCGCTCTACTTCCCGGTGTTCCTGCTGGTGACACGCATTGCCGTGCACCGGCTGAACGTTCCGCTGGTGGTCGCCGCTCCGATTGTCTGGGTCGGGCTGGAGTTCGCGCGGGCTCATCTGATGACCGGGTTCGCCTGGTACCTGCTCGGGCACAGCCAATACCGCTGGACGGCCATTACACAGATCAGTGATCTCGTCGGCGGCTACGGAGTCAGCTTCCTTGTGATGGCTGTCAACGCGGCCCTGGCGAGTCTGATCCCCGTGCCATGGCTCAAGCGGCTGGATGTGGTGCCGGCGGAACTCAATGACTCGGAGCAGTCCCGCCTGCTCGGAACGAGCCGCGGTCGCATGTTGGCCGTGGCCGGAGTCCTGGCGCTGTTCGCAGCCAGCTGGGGCTACGGAGTCGTTCGCAGTTCAACGAGCTTCGAGGCGGGCCCGCGAGTGGGTCTGCTGCAAGGGAGCTTTCCCTCAGCGGTGAGTCGCGACCCCAACCAGGACGAGCAGATCTTCAGCACTTATCGCATGCTCAATGGCCTGGCAGTCCGGCACCAGGCTGAGCTGATCCTCTGGCCCGAATCGATGATGCCGTATGTCATGCTGCAGGCCCGCGAAGGGCGCAGTGACCAGGAGCTGGCTGAACTGCACCCACTGATTCCTGCCGAGCGCTGGAAGGACCAGACCGTCCAGAAGGTGCTGTCGACGATGTCCGAGGAGTCGCGGGCCTCACTGATTGTCGGTGCGTCGACCTATGTCGATGTTGACGGAAGAGCCAAGCGGTACAACTCTGCGGTCTTCGTGCAGGCGTCCGGCATTCAGGGCCGCTACGACAAGATCCACCGCGTCCCATTTGGCGAGTACACCCCGCTGAAAGATTCGCTGCCGTTCCTGAACTCGCTGACGCCCTATGCCGAGGTCACCGGCCTTGATGCCGGCAAGACCGTTGGAGTCTTTCGCCACAAGCAGGCTCGGCTGCTCCCGCTCATCTGCTTTGAGGACACTGTCCCACATCTGGTTCGGCAGTCGGTCCGGGTCTCGCGGTCGCAGGAAGCCGGAGAAGGGGATGTCGACTGCCTCGTCAATCTAACAAACGATGGCTGGTTCCACGGCTCCAGCGAGCACGACCAGCATCTGATCACAGCCAGCTTCCGCTGCATCGAGACCCGCGTCCCGATGGTCCGCGCGGTCAACACCGGGATCTCGGCGATCATCGACGGAAACGGACAGCTGCGAGACCCGGACATCCTGCTTGATCTGGACCGGGCGAAGGCTCACAAACCGTACGAGCGAAAAGCGCTCGCCGATCCCGAGACCGGCAAGCTGCCGAAGCTCTGCACCATGGTCCAGGTCGGCCAGATTCCACTGGACCCACGCGAGAGCCTGTATGTCCGCTGGGGCGACTGGTTCGGGATGAGCTGCCTGGGAGCGGCGCTGTTTGCGCTGCTGTATGGAATGATTGTCGGGCGCGAGATGCGAAAGGCGGCGCTGGCTGTTGCCACATAAGCTTCTTGGCCAACCCCAACTTCGAAGGCGCATTGCTATTTGAGGTCTGAGTTTGGATTGGATAACGAGCATTCACCGCCTGCCCGTACACACACTTATTCCTCAGATTCCTTATCACCATCTCCGTCTGTCGCTTGTGTACGGTTTCCGCTCACGAACCTGCCGCCCTTGGCTAATTCCACCAATGACTCCACGATCTGTGGTATTCCGACAGATGTCTGAAATGCCTTGCGATCAGCCAGTATCGGTGAATACTCATATACTTCACGCGACGTGACACCGTGCCAAATTGGTATAAAGACGTGTTTCTTCTCGATGATTTCCTTTTGAAACAATGCGTTGAACTCGTTCTTTGTCCATCCGCTGTTGCTCAAAAAGTTCTTGGAAATCACAAGTATGCCACGGCGGCATTGTTTGATCCCTTTTTCGATGGATTCCCTAGAGCCGGTTTCAAAACCCTTCCACAACAACTTTCAGTTGGCAAGGCATTTGCATGAGTGTTGAGCAAAGGAGTGCTCAGTCATGCTCATCACGCTGTCGTGGTTTCCGTCCTATGGGCGG
>JBIIOI010000018.1:0-89363 GCA_044337025.1 Planctomycetaceae bacterium | reverse complement strand
CGGACCTGTAATGGCTGGCAGCCCATAAGCGAGAAGCAAAACGAAGCTGATGAGGCGATGTCTCAATTCACAATCATCCGCGTGCGACGTTAGCCGCCCCTGACCCGACCTGCCAGTATTTGCACATTATATGCATGTAAGCTCTATTGTCAAGTGTCGCAATGAGAGCGTTCTCGTGCGGGTGCCCTCACCTTCCGGAGCCAGCCAATGGGGAAAAGAGACTTGACCACCGACGGTCCGGCACCTTACTGTTTAGCCATGGCCAAATTGCCCTCAGCTGTGAAGCTCCCTCTGCGGCGGACGCGTGTCCGTTCGTATTGGCGGTTTTACTTTAGCCCCACCGGGATTTCCGGGCCGGGTCGAAGCTGAGCAACTGCCTCAACGATGACACCCTCAGGCTCCTGAAATCCCTGCGATTTCAGGAGCCTGTTCCATTCTGTGACCCACCTCAATTTTCACCGTCGAGCCAGCTCGACACACTGACTGAAAGGTTCGACCGATGATCGTTGTGATGAAGCGCGGCGCGACTGAAGAAATGATCCAGCGGAGTGTTCGCCGGATCGAAGAGCTGGGACTGAAGGCCCACATCATTCAAGGAACCGAGCGGACCGTCATTGCCGCGATTGGCGATGAGCGCGGCAAGGACGAGCTGGCGGCCCTCGACGATGTCGAGCAGGTCCTGCCGGTCCTGGCTCCATACAAAATCGCCAGCCTGGAGACGAAGTCGGAGCCCACCGTCATCACCGTTCGCGATCTAGTCATCGGCGGCGGGCGGATCGGGATCATCGCCGGTCCATGCTCGGTCGAGAGCGAAGCTCAGATCGTCGATTCGGCTCACAAGGTCAAGGCGGGCGGAGCGACAGCTCTGCGTGGTGGGGCGTTCAAGCCGCGAACGAGCCCGTACTCGTTCCAGGGGATGCAGGAAGAGGGGCTCAAGCTGCTAGCCGCTGCGCGGGACGCCACGGGGCTGGCGGTCGTGACGGAAGTCATGACTCCGCACCATGTCGAGCTGGTCGCCAAGTACGCGGACGTGCTGCAGATCGGAGCCCGCAACATGCAGAACTACCATCTGCTGGCAGCTGCGGGCGAAGTCCGCAAGCCGGTGCTGCTGAAGCGTGGACTCTCAGCCACGATGGAAGAATTCCTGCTGGCTGCCGAGTACATCCTCGACCGCGGAAACCATCAGGTGATTCTGTGCGAGCGAGGGATTCGCACGTTCGAAACGCACACACGGTTCACGCTGCCTCTGGCGAGCGTACCATACCTGAAGGAGCGGACCCACCTGCCCGTCGTGATCGACCCCAGCCACGGGACCGGGATCGCGTCACTCGTGCCGCCGATGTGTGCCGCGTCCGTGGCCTGCGGGGCGGATGGACTGATTATCGAAGTCCATCCCGACCCTAAGAAGGCCAAGAGCGACGCCAGCCAGACGATCTCGCCCGAGGCCTTCGCAGCCACGATGGCCCAGTGCCGCGCGGTTGCGGGTGCGCTCGGTCGCCAGATTGGGTAGCCTCGGGAGCAAAGCCGGCCCGCTGGAGACCCTGTCGGCAGCGGCGGCTTCCTGGGCTCCGTACGCTATTTCCGCCCGCTACAGCGGTCCAGAATCATCGAGACGACGATCGCGAAGTAGAGGATCTGGACCCCCGCAAACCAGCCGAAGTAGTCCTTCAGCTGAGCGCTTGGACCTCCACCCGCTTCACGCGGCAGGATGCGACTGAGTGCGATCATCCCCAGCAGAGGAGCCAGCAGAATCAGCGGAGTGAGCAGCCACCCCTTCAAGTAGGTGCGCACGATTCGCGTCGTCGAATTCGGCACGGTCTGCAGCTCGTCAAAGGTGATCTGGAAAGATCCCCCCGAGTTCAAAGAGAAGAACGAAGGCTTCTCGCCCGACGTGTGGACCTGCAGTCTCACACGCCGGAGCGGGATGATCGGGAAGAAGGCCGCGACGAGCCAGCTCGTGGCTTCCGACTGCCCGTTGTCCAGATGTTCCCAGTCGTAGAACTGGGTTCCGAAGCCGTTCAGCGTGCTCATGGCGGTCGCCCGCTACTTCTTGAACATCGGGGCGTTCTTGTTGCCGCGCGACAGCAGGTAGGCCATCAGGTCGAGGACTTCGTCCTGGTTCAGGCTCTTCAGCAGGTCTTTCGGCATCTGCGAGGTCATCGACACCGTTCTCGTTTCGATCTCCGCGATCGGGATCGTCTGGAACTTGGTCGCGTCCTCGGGGTTGGTGATGATCGTGACCGAGTCCGCGGTCTCGGACGCGATGCGGCCGGTGTAGACCTGGCCGGACTTGGTTTCGATCACCGTTGCGCGGAACAGGTCGGGAACGACCTTGTTCGGATCGACGACCGCTTCGGCCATGTCCTTCAGTGCGAAACGCCCCGCGAGCTGAGTGAGGTCCGGCCCGGTAGCGCCCCCTTCGGCATCGTAGCGGTGGCACAGGATGCAGCGACCGGCTGCGAACATCTTCTTGCCGTTCTCAAAGTCGCGGCCCTTCAGCTCGGGACCAGCTGCTGCCAGGATCGACTCGATGGTCCAATCCTGTCCGGGGCCAGCGGGCTTGGGGAGTTCCGGCGGCAGCACGGGCTTGCGGGCACCGAACGCCTCGATCGCCAGCTTGTCCTGCTCGCTGGCATTCTCCCAGGCATCCTTGTCGATGTTCCGCAGGAATCCCTGATAGCTGGCGCCGCCGCTCCAGGTGCGGGCGGTGTTGAACCAGTTGAAGTAGACCTTGCGGTCCTCGATCGTCCAGCCGGACTTCAGATTCCGCAGAGCAAATGCATAGTGCATCTGCATCACGTCGGGATGGTTCTTCTGCACGGCCAGCAGCGTTCCTCCGTAGCCAGCGTTGCGGCTGAGCAGGTCGCCGTAGTTCGGTGCGATCTGCTGAGGAGGGGCTGCCAGCAGTGCGGCGATCTTGGTCGAGATCCCCGGAGCCTTGAGGAACACCAGCAGGTTTGCCAGCTCCCGATTGAGATCATCCAGATCGCCTTGGGCCTTGGCATCATCGCCACCCGGCAGCTGCGTGGCGGGGAACCGCTCATCGAGCTTCTTGATGACCAGCAACCGATCCGCGTCATCGAATTCGCCCAGTCGCACGCCGATCAGCTGATAGGTTCGCAGCAGTTCGAGCTTTTGGATGTGCGTCAGCGTGGCCCAGTTGAGCTTCTCCAGCGACTCAATCAATCGATGACGCAGAGCTGCGTCACCGCCCACGCGAGCCAGACCTGCGACGCCGTTGATCAGCTGATACGGAGCTGTCGATCCCAGGACCATATCCCGCCAGGCGTCGGGAGTCTGATGCTCCAGCGCGATTCGCGCGGCATAGCGGATGAACCGGTCTGGGTGATTGAGATTCGGAAAGGCCAGCTCAACCGCAGCCTTGGGATCAGCCTGCTTGGAGTGAAACGCCTCCAACTGGTGCCGCAGATCGTGCATCGCGACAGTGGTCGTGTTCTTCGCGATTGCGGGCTCGGTCGGTTCGGTTCCGGTGTAGACCACTCGGAACAGTTCCGATTGAGTTCCGCGGCCGCCAACGGTAAAGCAGAGCGTGCCATCCGGAGCGACCACCACATCAGTCAGTGGAAGCGGAGTCCGGGAGACGAACTCTTCCTTGGTCGCGGAGTAGCTGGCTCCGCGCGGCTGGATGTGAATGGCGTACATCGTGCCGAAGGTCCAGTCGCAGATATAGAGGGCGTTCTGGTACTTGGCCGGGAACTTCGTTCCGTACCCGAAGGCCACACCGACGGGGCAGCCGGGGCCGATATTGACCAGTTCGGGCAGGCTGTCGAGGTAGTTCGTCGGCCACTTGCCGGTTCCGCTCCGCCAGCCGAACTCGCTGCCGCTGACCGCGTGCGAGACGCGGGTCGGACGGTACCACGGGGCTCCGAAGTCCCACTCCATGTCGGCGTCGTAGGCGAACAGTTCGCCGTCGGCGTTGAATGCCATGTCGTACGGGTTGCGATAGCCGGCACTGACGACTTCCCAGGTCTTCCCTTCGGGGTCAGTCTTGGCGATCCAGCCCCCGGGAGCCAGGATGCCGACGGCGTGACCATTGGCGTCCCACTGTCGAGGCAGGATGTGATCCTCGTTCCAGTTCATCGGCAGGCGACTCGTGTAACGAGCCCGCTCTTCCTCCGACTTGCCAGGCAGGTCAGCGGGCTCGAACGGAGGCCGCGTATGGTTGCCGCAGATCACGTAGATCGACTTGCCATCCGGCGAAAGGTGCAGCGCGTGGGGACCATGCTCACCACCCCCGCGAAACTCGAACAGCTTGACGACCTCGTCGAACTGGTCATCGCCGTTGGTGTCCTTGCAGCGGTAGAACCCGCTCCCCTTGCCACCGTTGACCGAGACATACAGGGCATCAAAGGCATACAGCAGCCCCTGCGCCGCGGAGATATCGACCGTCAGCTTCTCGACTTTGACGGGATCGGCTGACCCCAGAGCGGGCAGGGTGATCCGGCACAACCCCTTGTCGCCCTGATCACTGGCAATCAAACGCCCCTTGTTGTCGAAAGCGATGCAGACCCACGAGCCGAGTTCGTCCTTCGGCACCGTGAACAGCCGCTCGACTTGGAACCCGGGCAGCGTGTTGAACTTGGCGGTGCCCACTGCACCTTCGGAGAACGGGTCGCCCCACGGACTGTCACCGAGCTTGCCGATGATCTTCGGCTTGGCCCATTCCGCAGCGTCGGCCTTCTCGGCGACACCCCAGGAATCATCGGAGCTGAGAAACTCAGTCGAACCGTCGTTACGGGTCAGCGTGATCCGGGCGATGAAGGCTGCCACGCCGCCTTCGTTGAAGGCGTTGACCAGCAAGGTATTCTCGCCATCGACGACCTGCTTCGTGATGTCGACCTTGGACGACTGAGCCCACTCGTTCCCCTTGGCGACTTCCTGGCCATTGAACTTGGCCACGAACCCGTTGTCGCAGGTCAGCTGGAGGACGGCCTTCTTCACCGGCCCGGTGAAGGTCTTCTTCACCACGTAGTTTTTGCCGCTTTCGGCTCCCCATATCCACTGCGGGACGGCTCCCCCTTCCGGAGCCTTCTCAGACGATTCGCCCGGCGCGGCGGGCTCCGTTCCGGTGGAAGCGACCTTCTCGACCGCTTGAGTGTAGACCTTGGGCTGGGGAGGGTCCTGAGCCTGGACCTGCATTGCAGGTACCACCACAAGTCCCGCCAGACAGACGAGCCGCTGCGTGAGATTCATCCAACCACCCTGACCGCACAAGTTCCCAGCCCGCGATTCGCGGACCCCGGTCGCCCCGCCTCTCGACGGATCAAACGACCGTGATACGTAGACGATAGGGCATCTTGTGGCGGGACTCCAGCGAGCGGCACGAGCCGGAAAAGAGTGTGTCGGAGCGAATTGCCATCAAATTGCCCCAACTCGCTACAGGCCATTTGTTCAGCGTGCCTGCCCGCACTCATCAATCTTCTTGAATTCAACCCGTTGACTTTTTCTCGGAAACGGCGTTTAATCATGCGACCCCAGTGGTGTTGTGTAGGACAGCACGCTTGGAGTTTACTGCGCCCAGTCGAATTCTCATTCGGGGGTGGGTAACACCACTGGAACCATAGCATTGGAAGGTTCGGAGTCACTCATGAAGAAGATCATCTCTTGCCTGGCGATCGCTGCGGTTGCCAGCTGCCTGCTCGCCCCCCAGGCACAGGCACGTCCGCAGTACCACGGCGCTGTGAAGGAAGCCTATCCTGACAACACTCTTGTCGCCGAAAAGAAGTGCGGCGTCTGCCATGGCCACGGCGGCGATGGCAAGGACAAGAAGGTTGTCAACGACTACGGCAAGGCCTTGGGCGCAGCCCTCGGTGCCAAGAACGAAAAGGATGCTGCCAAGCTGAAGGACGCTGTGGCGAAGGCTGGCGAAGGCAAGGAAGGCGACGCCACCTTCGATTCGATCCTCAAGGGCGGCAAGCTGCCGAAGGCTGCTGAGTAACTTCGACTCGGCTGCATGAGATTCCCGAAAGCCGCCTGGCAACAGGCGGCTTTCGCTTTTGACGTATATCCAGATCACTCACAGGAGTCACTGATGAAGTTGGTACCGATGACTCGTCGACAGGCACTGGGACTGTCGACTCTGGCAGCGATCGGCTCGCTCGCGGGCCAAGAAATTCTCGCTGAGGACGCAGTGCCGGGTGGTAAGCTGCAGGTGCGAAAGGTGCTATTTCTGGGAAACAGCATCACGCTGCACGGCCCGGCACCGCAGATCGGGTGGACCGGAAAGTGGGGCATGGCGGCCAGCCGGGAGGAACTCGACTACGTTCACCGGTTGCTCAAACAGATGTCGCAGCACACGGAGGCCGAACCGAAATCGATGGTGCGGAACATCGCCGACTTCGAACGCGGACTGGAGCAGTTTGGTCTGGCTCAGACGCTGAAGGCTGAATGGGAGTTCGGGGCCGATCTGGTTATGATCGCGATCGGTGAGAACGCTTCCGCCCTCGACACCGAAGAGGCCAAGACCCGCTACGCCAAGGCGTTCGCCGCACTCCTGGCTGAGGTCCGCACACACGGGCAGCCGACAATCCTGGTTCGCAGCTGCTTCTGGGCCGACGCTGCCAAGGATTCGATCATGCAGCAGGCCTGCCAGGACGCTCAGGGTGTCTGGGTCGACATGAGCGATCTGGGCGGCGACGAGAAGAACTTTGCCCGGTCTGAACGGACGATCGAACATGCTGGCGTGGCGGGACACCCGGGCGACCAAGGGATGCAGAAGATTGCCGACCGGCTGTGGAAGGCGATCACCGAGCAACCGCCCTTGTGGAAGGCGTGACTGCTGTAGCATGGGCGTCCCGCCCATGTCATCGCCTCGGCAAAAACCATGCTACGCGAGTGGGTTCTTGAGCATCGCAGCGACGATCTTCCCTTCTTGTCCGTCGAGCAGGGACGCTGTCCCTCCGGGGCGGGTGAAGGTGAAGTTCTCCGGCTTCAGGCCGAACAGGTGCATCAGCGTGGCGTGGTAGTCGTAGTGGTTCACGATGTCCCGCACGGCGTGGTGGCCAAACTCGTCCGTCTCACCATGGACATAGCCGCCCCTCACGCCTCCGCCCGCGAACCACGAGCTGAAGCCGTAAGTGTTGTGGTCGCGGCCAATATTCTTCTCGTTCTGAATCACCGGCAGTCGGCCCATCTCTCCGCCCCAGTGAACGAGGGTTGAATCGAGCAGACCACGCTGCTTCAGGTCCGCAACGAGCGCCGCCGAGGGCTTGTCAATCTTCTTGCAGGCAGCTGGCAGCGCAGTCAGGATTGCTCCATGGTGATCCCAGTTCTGCGTTCCGGTGTAGAGCTGAACAAACCGCACGCCGCGTTCGACCAGTCGCCGCGCGATCAGACACCGTGACCCATAGTCACGCGTGGCATCTTCATTGAGTCCGTACGCCTCTTGAGTGGCCTTCGTCTCCTGCGACAGATCGAGAGCCTCCTTCGCAGATGTCTGCATCCGGGCTGCCAGTTCGTAAGCCGAGATCCGCGCAGCCAGATCGTTCTCACCTGGGTGCTCGGCCAGATGTCGCTGGTTGGTCGCCCGGAGAAACTCCAAATACCGCTGCTGAGGAACTCCGGCCAGCTGCGGCGGCGGATCGAGGTTCAAGATTCGCGGCTCGCGCGGGCGAACGACAGTTCCCTGATAGAGCGACGGCAGCCACCCATTCGACCAGCAGTCGGTCCCCAGCACCGGCAACCCGCCCGGATCGGTCAGCACGACAAACGCGGGCAGGTTCTGATTCTCGGACCCGAGCGCATAGGTCATCCACGAACCGACCACGGGCCGCCCGCCGGTGATTCGTCCGTTGTGCAGGGCATAGATCGACTGTCCGTGATTGTTGACTCCCGTCCGCATCGACCGGACCAGCGTGATGTCATCGACCACACTCGCCAGATACGGCAACAGCTCGCTCAGCTCCATTCCGCACTGACCATGCTGCTGCCACTTCCACGGGCCATACCAGCACTTGGCCGAAGACTCAGCGGCGTTGTCGTACTTGATCTCGCCGGGGAAGTTCTGCATGTGCAGCTTCTCCAGCGCCGGCTTGCGATCAAACAGGTCCAGATGCGACGGCCCGCCCTGCATGAACATCGAGATCATCGCCCGCGCTTGCGGCGGCTGAGGCGAGGGCTTCGGCAGCAGATCGAATTGCTTGCGCTCCAGATCAGGCTTGGCCGGTTCCGCATGGGCGACATCCTGCTGCAGCAGCCAGGCGAGCGCTGTCCCCGCCAGACCGAAGCCCTGCTGGGCCAGGAAATGGCGACGAGAGTTGCAGGGAGTGTTGAGCGATTGCGTCATCAATGTCACCAGTGAATCTGAATTCCGCCTTCTCCCTCGCCCCCGCCCGCGACTTGACTCTCGGGAGCAACCTGCATTCGGGGGAGAGGGTCGGGGTGAGGGGGAGATGCGTAGCCACGACTACGGGTTGCCCTATCATCTGTGAGTCATTCCAGTCCCTCCGGGAGCTGACCGAGCCCACCACTCAGCCAGAGTGCTTCGTCAAGTCCACAGGCCTTCGCGATCATAACCAAGACTCCCTCCAGATTGTCTCGAATGTCATCGTTCAAGGCTCGTACCACGTTCCATCCCAAGGAGCGAATTTCAGACTCGCGACGTTTGTCATAGTCGCCTCGGTCCGTATGGCTGTGACCATCGATCTCAATAGCGAGTCGCTTCTGAGGACAAGCGAAGTCGACCGTGTACCGATCGATGGCATACTGTCGCCGAAACTTCAGTCCGCCCAATCTGCGATCTCGAAGAGCGAGCCAGAGTCTGCGTTCTGACATCGACGAAGATCGCCGAAGCTGGCGGGCGAAGTCACGCTGCGGGATACGGTCCGAGTCGGTCATGGCCCCTCACCCCGGCCCTCTCCCCGAATCAAAGATCGCGCTGCCAGCCCAGTCGAACTCGGGGAGAGGGAGAAGGAGTTGGGACTCTCGTTCATCATCATTCCCCTCAATCGACGTACAGGAACCGGTTCGAGGACAGCAGGGCCTGGCAGTAGACCGCCAGGGCCTGCTGGGCGGGCGGCACTGTGGGCTTCTGATCGGCGGGCGCGGCTGCGGCGACCTGTTCGAAGTGGGCTTTGGTCGTGGCCAGCAGGTCGCGGGCCCCCGCAATTTCGGTTTCGACTGGAGCCACTCCGTAGGCCAGTTGCCAGGCCACCTCAGCCCGGCGGGTGTCATCGTCTCCGGCGACGGCAACCACGCGGGCGGCAAACCGTTCGGCGAATCGCAGAACTGCTGCGTTGTTCATCATCAGCAACGACTGCGGAGCAGCGGTCGAGGACTTCCGTAGCTCACAGTTCGGGGCTGTGGCTGCGATGTCGAACGGTTCAATCATTCCCAGCGGCTGAGAGCGCCGAACCTGAATGTAGATACTGCGGCGGTACTGGTCCGGGTCATCGTTGGCAGCTGCGACGAGCAGACCGTTCCCGTCGCGCGTCGCCTTGCCGATGATGATTTGGCCGACCTCGTCCGGGTTCACCGGAGCGGGGGGCCCATACATGGCCTGCGAATGGGTTCCGGTCACCACCAGCATCGCGTCGCGAATCGCCTCAGCCTCCAGGCGGCGGACCGACATGCGTCCCAGCAGGCTGTTATCAGGGTCAATTGCCATCAGCTCGGACCGCTGTTTCGAAGACTGTCGATAGGCTGCCGACGTGACGATCGACCGCTGTAGCTGTTTGAGCTGCCAGCCCGACGAGGTCAGCTCGGCGGCCAGCCAGTCGAGCAGTTCGGGATGAGTGGGCAGCTCTCCGAGCCGGCCGAAGTCGCCCGGTGAGGCCACGATGCCGCGTCCGAAATGGTGCATCCAGATTCGATTGACTAGCACCCGCGCGACGAGCGGATGAGTTCCGCTGGTCAGGTGCTTGGCCCACGCCAAACGTCGTCCGGTCGTCGAAACATTCGGATCGTTCTCGGGAACGATACTCGACACCGGCAGCACACTGAGGTCACCTGGCGGAACAACCTGCCGAGGCTGATTGAAGTCCCCGCGCGAGAACAGATGCGTCGGCGGAGCATGCTCGGACGGCTCCGTCAGGCAGGCCACGAAGTTGTCCGCCGGACGCTTGGCCCGGATGTCGGCCTGGTTCTTCTCGTTGGCTTTGTTGAGGTCAGCCACGCGCTGCTGCTCGTACAGATAGACACTGCCCCGGTCGACATTCAGGCTCGGCAGGTCTTTATAGAGTTGTGTCTGCTCCGGAGTCCGTTTGTCGGCAGCCAGTGGCTTGGCCTCGCGAGCCATCGCCTGCTTCTCGGCGGCGAGCTTGCCGACCTCGCGCTCGAAGACCTCGTTGACGATCGCGTCGAGGTCAGTCTCGTACTTCTTCTGGGCCTCCTGCAGTTCCTTGTCGTTCTGCGCCGCGGCTTCATAGTCCCCTGCCGCCCACAGGCTGATCAGGCGGGCGTTCTTGTCGCGCCACGTCTTCCAGTCGAGAGCCGGTTCGAAGATCGCCCGCACGCGGTAGTAGTCGGCCTGCGAGATCGGGTCGTAACGATGTTCATGGCACTGGGCACAGCCGACCGTCATCCCCAGCAGTGTCGTGCTGACAATCTTGATCGTCTCGGCCATCACATCATTGCGGGCCACATTCTGATCGACGCCGCCCGCGCCGGTCCCATCGGGAGCTGTCCGCAAGAAGCCGGTGGCGACCAGCCGATCGGTGTTCTCTTCACTGGCATGCGGGAGGGCTCCATTAAGGACCTCATCCCCGGCCAGTTGCTCGATGATGAACTCTGAGAGTGGCTTGTCCGCATTGAACGAGCGGATCACATAGTCGCGGTAGCGGAAAGCCCACGGCCGAACCGGATCGTCCTCCACATACCCATCGCTGTCGGCGTACCCCGCTGGATCGAGCCAGTGTCGCCCCCAGCGTTCCCCATACGCCGGGTCTGCCAGCATCCGGTCGACCAGCTGCTCATACCAGTCGGGACGAGAGTCGGCGGCGACCTCAGCCACCAACTCCGGCGTCGGAGGCAGCCCGAGCAGATCGAACGAGAGCCGACGCACGAGCGTGGCCCGGTCGGCCTCGGGTGAAAACGTCTGACCGACAGCTTCGAGCCTGGCCAAAAGGAACCGGTCAATTGGATTCGCAACCAGTGCCTGTTGCTTCACTGGCGGTATTGAAGGGCGCGTGACTGGCAGAAAGGCCCAGTAGCTGCGTTCTTCCTCAGTGAACTCCTGCCCCTGCGGAGGGGCTTCCGGTTCGGGTCGAGCGGTCAGTGCTCCCTGCTCGACCCACTTCGAGAGCGTGGCGATCTCCTTGTCGGAGAGTCGTTTCCCTTTGGGGGGCATCTCGCCCGAAATGACCCGCTTCAGCAGCAGGCTCTCACCCGGATTCCCCACAACCAATCCAGCTCCGCTGTCTCCTCCACGAGTCAGCGTTCGCACCAGACGCAGATCGAGGTGGGCCTCGATCTTTTCCTCTTCGCCGTGACAATGAAAACAATGGGCTTTGAGGATCGGGCGGACATCGGCCTCGAATCGAATCGCTGGCTCATCCGCGCTCACGGTCACCAGCCAGCCGAGGCAAGCTGCAACAGCGGCCATGGCTCGAATTCCGAGCATGGTCCGACCTCTTCAGTTGTGGGAGGAAGATCCGGGCAGCCACGACCAGCCACCGCGAGGACGAAGCACAGGGCCTCTTCCATAAAACAATAGCGATGGATTGACAGGAGCGTCAACAAACGTTTTCCATCTCGCCGCGCAATGGGCCTCGCCTCGCAATGGGCCCAGTGAAGATCGGCCACAAACGATCTCGGACGAGAGTTCCAGCACCCACTTCGTGGTTGGTCGACTAAGCCCGCTGAGCCTCTCGGGCCCCGGCTCGTGCTGGCAGCCAGATCGGTTCCACTCCGTGGTTCTCGAACAGATGAGCCAGGTGCAGGTGGCACGTGAACATCAGGATCTGCTGGCCCTGCTCGGCGAACTCCATCAGCGTTCGGACCGCAGCTTCGGTTCGCAGCTGGTCGAAGTTCACGACGACATCATCGAGCACCATGGGCAGCTCGACGCCGCGCTCCGAGAAGTCCTTCATCACAGCCAAGCGGATCGCCAGGAAGACCTGCTCGCGAGTCCCGTTGCTGAGGTGCTCGACCTTCAGGGACTCCCCATGTTCGTCGTCCACGACCAGATGCCGCTGACCGAGCGGGGTCCAGATGTTGTGGTACTTGCCCAGAGTCAGCCGATCCAGATGCGCCGAGGCGTGCTTGAGAATCTCCGGCTGACAGCTGCGTTCAACGCGTGAGCGCATCTGCTCGACAGTCTGCGCGGTGGCCTTGAGGGCCAGCCAGCTGTCGACGCTGCGGTTGAGCTCGTCTGCCAGTTGTGCCCGCTCGAACTTGAGCGAGGCCGCCCGGCGATCGTTCTCCAGGTCGACGATCTCCTGCTTGATCCGACCGAGCTTCTCGTACAGCTGTTTGAACTGCTCATCAATCTGCAGCAGTTCGACACGCAGGAGGGCTTCCTGCTCATCGTTCTGGGCCGGGTCGAACCGCAGCAGGTCCTCCTCGACAACCGCCATGTCGGCTTCGAGCTTGGCCGCAGTCGCCAATTCTTCCTGAGCGACCGCATGCAGCCGGACCAGTTCGTTGTACTTCTGGTAGGCCTTCAGCTTGGCGACCAGATTGTCCCGGTCGGTCGCATCGGCCAAGGCCAGCAGTGCCGCACGCTGACTCCGGACTCCGCCCAGCTGTTCGCTCGTCTGCTGCAGTCGCTTGCGCTTCTCTTCGAGCTCTTGCTGCAATCGGACCAGCATCTGCCGCGAGTCCTCGATCTGCCGCAGTTGGATCTCCCACTGGGTCAGCAGCTGATACCAGTCGAGCTTGGAGTCCTTGGAGTTACTGCGACGGGCCAGCCCCTCGACACGGCTGCGGAAATCCATGACGCGGCGATCGTCCGTTTCGAGTTCGCGTTCATCGTCTCGCCATTCGACCCACAACCGCCGGGCATCCGCGACGCGCTGCAGCAGATCGAATGCCTCTTTCGTCTTGAGTGTCTCGGGCAGACCGACGCGACGCAGCTGCTCGCACCAGTAACGGCGGGCACTGACGATATCGCGCTGGCGGGTCTTGAGAGCCTGCCGCAGGCGGGCCATCCGGGCGCGGATCGATTCGATCCGCTTCCACTGCCGGTCGAGGGCGTCGAACTCCGCCAGACGA
This sequence comes from Planctomycetaceae bacterium, assembly GCA_044337025.1. Classification (GTDB taxonomy): domain Bacteria; phylum Planctomycetota; class Planctomycetia; order Planctomycetales; family Planctomycetaceae; genus TH-plancto1. The sequence continues at coordinate 76,193 of JBIIOI010000018.1, read as the reverse complement.
CGACGAATCGCGCGAGCCACGGACTCTTCCGTCAGCTGATCCGGTTCGTCGGCCATCGTGTCGGCCAAGGTCGGCATCGGGCCGCGAGCCACATCCAGCTGGGTGATCCGGACGATCTCGTGTCGGATTTCGGCCAGCTCGTGTTCGACTTCGCGGCGACGACGCTGCAGCCCATCCAGGCCATAGCGTGAGGGCTCGAAGTGTTCCTTCATGACCCACACCACACCGCCGCAGAGCGCGGCGACACACAGATAGGTCCCGCCGACGATCCACGGGGCCTTGCTGAAGTACCACGAGGTCGTCTGCGTGATCGGGCCGTCTTCGATGATCGATAGCAGTCCCGCTGACAGCAACAGCAGGGCGGCGATTCCAAAGAACCAAAGCGTGGCGTAGAAGTAATCCGGCAGGTCTTTCGGTCGCGTGATCAACCCGATCTGTGTATCGAGCCCCTGCATGAACTCGGTCAAGTTCGTCTCGCGGGCCTTGAGTGCCATCAGCAGTTCGAGCTCTTCGAGCCGACGCTGAGCATGCTCGCGCGCCTGGGCGAGAGTCAGCCCACCGAGATGACGAATCTGCTCCTCCGTACCGAGCTGCTTCTTGTTGGCGACAGCTGCGTACTTCTTATACCGCCGGAGTAGACGGCCCCGACTGGCTCCGGCACGCTGAAACTGGCGAGCCGCCTGGGACAGTGAGTACAGCACGGCGGGTGAGAACTCGGTCTCTTCCAAGCGATCAGTGGCCCACTTCCCTTGCAGCCCGAGCAGAGCCTGATCGAGTTGCCGCTTCGTGGTCTCCTGACGGGCCCGCCGATCGATCAGGCGGCGTTCGATAAACCGCACCGACTCCTGCTCAGCCAGCATCTGGCGAATCGTCGTGGCCTGATCCTCCAGGTGAGGATCGAGCGTGTTGCGTGAGACTTCGTTTTCAAGACGTTCGACCTCCGCCATGGCCTGACGGCGGCGGGCATCGATCGACACGATCTCCGCATCCCAGGCGTCAACTCGCTGCAGTCCGTCGCTGGGGAAGTTCACCAGTCGGGGCAGCCCTTCCATCTCGCGGCGGAGCTGACGTTCGCGGCTCCACGGACCGTAGACCCGCTCCATAAAGGCCCTGCCGCGGATCTCACGCTGCAGGTCAGCCTGCCGGCGTTTGCGGTCAGCGATCTCGGTTTCCAGCTGATCCCGGCGAGTGACCAGTTCATCGTACTTGCGTGAGGGGTCGCCCAGGTTGGCCAGCTCGCGATCGACAGCATCCAGATCGCGCACCAGCTTCAGCAGGTGTCCGTCCTTCTTGGTCTCATCGAACAGGTGCTTGCTGTCGACTTCCGAGTTGTTGTACGCCTTGAGAATCCGCTCGCCATCGGGACCGAGCGAGATGCCGTAGATGTACCGGGCGACCTCTTCCCCATCGAGTGTCGCCAGCTCCTGCAGCTCGTTCAGTCCGATCGCGAAGATGTTCTCGTAGACCGGCTCGGTGATGCCGCCAAGCAGGTTCTTCATCACCGATTCGGTCTTAATCGGATCTTCCGCTCCATCGATCAGCAGCCGTCCGCGGGTGCCGGGCGAGGTGAGGCGGCGGATCAGGCTTTCCTTACCCGACTTCTCGACGCGCAGGGCTCCGTCGCAGCGAATCGGGGTCGGGTTCGGCCCGGCGGTCCGCTCGTCATGCGGCCGGAAGCCGTACAGCATCGAGCGGATAAACCGCATCAGGGTCGACTTGCCCGCTTCGTTCGGTCCGTAGAACACGCTCACGTTGCCACGATTCAGTGGCAGCGTCAGGTCGCTCCAGACGCCGAATCGTTCGACCTGGAGTTCGGTGATCTTCATGGTGTCCTCCGTGATCTCTTCATCGTAGCTGCACTCGACAGAGTGCGGGCAACCGCGCTCTGACCCTCCCCGTCAGCTCCCACGTTCTGGCGAACGTGGCTACAACTTCTACGTCCACCAGCTGCGAGCCAGCTGGCGGGCCTGGTCAGCGACTTTGTGGGCATCGGCCTGCTCGACCAGTGTGCTGAGCTTCCGCCCCCACGGAGTCGTCAGGTCAGTCAGCAGCTGGCCGCGCTTCTTCCAGAAAGCATCCTGCGTGTTCAACACGCCGGTCACTGTTTCGGAGAACTCGCGGATGAGGTTGGCCGCTTCGTGCTCGCGACCAATCTCCAGCGGTTCCCGGATCAAAGTGTGTCGGCGGCGAATGTCTGTGGAGCGTGCCTCGCGGTCAATCTCGTCCCACAGGTCCTTTTGCCGACGAGGATCCGCCAGCGTCTCGTACAGATCACCGCGTCCCCGCAGCACCCACTCGAAGTGCCAGATCGTCTCGATCGGCTGGGACTCGTATTCGAGCAGTGCGAGGGCCAGCTTCTCGGTCAGCTCTTCCCAACTGGTCGACGTTGAGCACTCGATCGCATGGCGTTCCCACCGGACGGATGCAGTGCGAATCTGCTCCTGATGGATCACGCCCGTGGTATCGAGTTCCACGAAGGTCGCCCCGTGGGCTCCATAGTGTCCCGGACGCAGGGGCTGGGGACTGCCGGGGGCGTGGGCGATCCCATGCGAGAGCCGGATCGAGCGGGCGAAGTCTCCGCCGCCCAGAGCGATGTAGTTCCAGCCACTGGTCGAGTTGAGCCAGGCTTCGAGGCCGCCCGGGGGAACGTCGCCTTCCGGGATGATCCCGATCTGAACCGCGCTGAGTTTGTACGATGGTGGATCGAGAGAAGCTGTGCCGGGAGTCAGATGATTGACGACAGCAATCACGCGTCCCTTCTCGGTGATCTCAATCGGGGCATCCCGCTCGGTCCCGAGCAGAGTGACCTCGTCGGGCAAGCTGCCGAGACGTCGCCAGCTGGTCAGCGAGTCCATCATTCCAGGAGTGATGAAGATCGAGACGCCAGCATCGGACAGTGTCTCCAATCCGTCGATCAACGTGGCCCGAGCCCGGAGGGTGAACGACGATTCGTCGAACGTGTCGCCACTGAGGATCAGAATGTCGACATGCTTGTCGACGCAGGCTTCGACGATCCGGTGAAAAGCGGTGATCGTCGCATCTTCGACAAGTCGGCGTTCCTCTCCCGAGAGAGTGCCGGCACCCAGTACAGGCTCATCAAGCAGGAGCCGGGTGGCGTGAATGAGGCGTATCGAATCGGTCATGCGGGAGTCCCTTCCTCGCGATGCTGCCGGTCGTCACGTTCGCAAGAACGTGAACACAAAACCGCTCTGCTCATCCAATCCCGTCGATGCCATCCAATGACAGCGGCGGGATGTTCAAGCCAGACACGGAGTTGTGCCATCCGGCAATTCCTGCCGAAGTATTGTCAAATTTGCCAAACGAGGCAAGAGCGAGCGAAAACCGGGGAAATCGACTTGGACTAGAGACTGGTTGTCCGCGTGGTCCCCGCGACTTCTCGGCCAGGTCGGCTCCCGAGCTGAATGCGATTCCGGGAACGCAGTCGTTGTCGCCGGAGGGAGATTCGAATCGCTATGATAGTCACCGACATCCCCTGCCCCACACTGCACACTTCATGGTCGATTCTTCATCAGAGTCTCCGGGATCAGCCCGGTGCGGTGTGGTGTATCTGGTCGGTGCCGGGCCGGGCGATCCGGGGTTGTTGACGCTCCGTGGGCTGGAGTGCCTGCAGCAGGCGGACCTGGTGCTGTATGACGGACTGGCCAATCCGCAGCTGCTTCGGCACACGCGGGCAACCGCCGAGCGCACTGCGCGAGTCGGCGGACCGGGACAGCGGCACCTCGAACAATCCGAGATCAACCAGCGGCTGATCGCAGCGGCCCGTGAAGGCAAGACGGTCGTCCGGCTCAAGGGCGGCGACCCGTTCATTTTTGGGCGCGGCAGCGAAGAGGCTGTCGCCCTGGCGGAAGCCGGTGTCCCCTTCGAAGTGGTCCCTGGCATCACAGCTGCCACGGGAGCGGCGGTCTACTCCGGAATCTCGCTGACTCACCGCGACCATGCTTCGGCGGTCGCACTGATCACCGGACACGAAGATCCGACCAAGCCGGAGAGTGCGCTCGCCTATGACCAGCTCGCCGGGTTCCCGGGCACGCTGGTGTTCTATATGGGGCTGCACCGGATCGAGCAGATCACCAGCTCGCTGATGGAGGCCGGTCGACCCACCAACGAGTCCGCAGCTGTCGTCTGCCAGGCGACAACACCTCGGCAGCAGGTCGTGACAGGCGAGCTGTCGACCATCGCTGGCCTCGCCCAGGCGGCGAAGCTCCGTCCGCCTTCACTGTTGATCGTGGGCGAGTGCGTGCGACTGCGCGATCAGGCGAGCTGGGTCGAGCGTCGACCGCTGCATGGTCTGCGAATTGGAATCACCCGTCCCGCCGGCCAGGCCGAAGAGACGCTGCGCCGCGCCCGCCAGCTGGGGGCTGAGCCGATCGTGATGCCGACGATAGCAGTGGCTCCGCTCGACGACTGGACCGCTGTCGACAAGTTCCTCGATACGCTGAGTACTACCGTCGGCGCATCGCACACAAAGCCGTATGCATGGCTGGTCTTCACGAGTGTCAATGGCGTGGACGGGCTGCTAAGCCGCCTGTGGGACCGGAGGCTCGATGGTCGCGTACTGGCAGGCAGTCGTTTTGCGGCGATCGGCCCTGCGACTGCCGAACGGCTGGCCCATTGGCACCTGAAGGCCGATCTGGTTCCGCTTGAGTACCGGGCAGAGGCCCTGGCTGCGGCACTGGAGCCCCATGTGGTCGGCCAGCGGGTCTTGTGGGTCAAAGCTTCGCGCGGGCGGGATGTCCTGCCGCAGCAACTGCGAGCTGCGGGAGCGGATCTGGATGAGTTACCCGTCTATCAGAACATCGATGCCACCGAGTTCAGCCCGCAGGTCATCGAGTTGCTGAAGTCCGGTCATCTCGACTGGATCGGTCTGAGCAGCCCCTCCGGAGCCCGCAGCCTGGCTCGCCTGCTCCCGGTCGAAGCCCGCACTCATCTGGGACAATCGATTCGACTGGCAGCGATCAGCCCGGTGACCGCTGAAGCAGCCAGCGAGGCGGGACTCCCAGTCAGTGCCACAGCCACGGAATACACCTGGGACGGGCTGTTTGACGCAATTGCCGCGGCTCGTTGAGTTTCTGGAAACCCGACTCAGTGGAGGCGGGATTCGAGTGATCCGCACATGGGTCGAGTCCGTTGCTCCTCCTGAACAGCGTCAACTGACAGTGAGGTTTCTGCGATGTCTCCGATTTTGCAAGTCGTGATCGGCCTGGCGGCCTGCGGGGTCTTCTTCTGGATGATGGTGACCAGCCAAGGCTCCTCGTCCGACGGACGCGTTACGTCCCAGGATGATCTGATCGACCCGGACAACTCGTATCAGATCGGGTACTTGATGGGAATGACCGGCGGGACGGTGACCGATGCAGCTGTGGTGCGATACGCCCTGCAGCAGTTTGAGCAGACGCATGGCTATAAGCCCACGCTGCGTGATGCTGCCCTGGTGATCGGATTGATGCAAAGCGACTAATCGCTCGCTGGCGTCTATCCGCCAGCGACCGACCCGACGATGAGGAACGGCTCCGCACCATTACGCACAGCTTCTGGCAGCGGCGTATCAGCGGACTGATGTGACAAGTCCTGCTCGCAGGCAAAGAACCGCAGCAGTGGTCGACGCTTACCGGTCGACTGGTCACGGATCGTCCCGCGCAGCATCGGGTATGCGGCTTCCAATGCGTCGAGCAGCGAGCGCTGCGTCACCTCGTCGCCGACTGCGACAGAGACTTCGGTCCCGGTGCGAGCCAGGTTCCTCAGGTGATACGGAAGTTCGACGCGAATCGTCGGCATGATGATCAGTGCAGTGGGGAGATGTGTGCGCACCAGCCGTGCGGGAGTCTGTTGCCTGCTCCCTCTCCCCAGGGAGTAGTCGAGTCGCAGAGAGAATACAGTCTGGGGAGAGGGCCGGGGTGAGGGGCGGAACTTGTCCCCCTCACCCCAGCCCTCTCCCCCGCATAGGAATCCTGCTCTCGGCTCTCATCGATTGCGGGGGCGAGGGAGAAATCCGAATTCAGTCACCAACGTTTCGGACACACAAGCCGTCGAGAGTTACTCGACCAGAATCGCCTGCTGAATCCGCTGCGACGACTTCGGGGCACGGCCATCCGTCTCCGCCTTCACCGGCATGATCTTTCCATCAGCAGTCAGCCCCTGGGTGGCCATCCGCCGCAGGGTGGCCAGCAGCTCGACTCGTTGCTGCGGCCCATTCAGGAAGGCCACGTCGTGAACCTTCAGTTCGCCCCCTTCGCGGGAGAGTTGGACCTCAGCTCCCTTCGCTCCTTGACCAAAGCGGAGCATGGTCACCGATTCGCCGACCTGCATAGCGGTCAGTGGCTGGGTCATCAGATCGATCGGATCGAATCCCAGGTCCGGCACTTCGCTGAGCTGGGTCCAGATCATGGCGTTGAAGCTCTCGACGGAGCAGTCTCGCAGCCGCTGCACCTGATTGCCCGCCATCCCGGCGATGAACTCGTAGACCGGGATCAGATTCTCGGCAGTGACCTTGAGAGAGTTCGAACGGCCCAGCGTCGGCATGAGGACGTCATCGACCGCCACTCGCCCGGAGTTCGCTTTCAAGACATAGACCAGTGTCCGGCTGCCCTGTGTGACGGTGACCTGAGTCGTGGGGCCCAGGTACTCGATGTCCTCGATCACCGGTGTCACCGGTTCGATCTCAGGCATCGGGAGCACCTTGACGATGTCGGGCTTCATGCGGCTCCAGACGCGCTCGCTGAAGTCCCGCGTCGACATCGACTGCAGCCGGGGAACGTCCCGCGAGATCAGGGCCTGAGCGTAGAGCTGGACGATCGTGTCGCCGAGGAATACTGCGGAGACTCTGCGCGTCTCCTGAGATCCCTGCTCCAGCAGAGAGACTTCTGCCACCTTGGGGGCAGCGTTCAGTTCGGGCGTCGTGCCGTTCTTCGCCTGATACAGGAGCGACACCAGCACCGTGCCTTGTTCGGACTGCAGCACCAGGTCCAATGAGTCCTTCTGCTGACGAGCCTCATACGGCTTCTCGAACAGCTCTTTCGACGGAATCGGAACCTGCGACAGGTCCGCCGCCACCAGACAGCCGTTGTGAAACTCCGGAGTCGCAAACTTGGCGAGTGACTCCTTGTCACCTGCCGCGTAGGCATTCAGGAACTGCTGCGACTGATGCAGAGCTGTGGCCAGTTTTCGAACGGAACGAACCGTGTTCTCCTGATCTTCGAGAGCGGCGTCGCGGACCATCCAGCGTTCATCCACAAGCTGGAACTCGACCAGGACGCGACCGACCTGGACGAAGGCTGCGTCATCCTTAATCCGGGCATCGGGACGCAGGGCCTTCTGCTGCGGCGTCTGCGCGGAGACCTGAGCCGCGATCTGCTTGAGCCATACGGGCGGCAGCGGCTCCAGCTGAGTCCGCAGCTCGGGGCTGGTCACAGCCAGAATCTGCTCAGATTCGCCCGTCTTCCAGGCATCGATGAAGTCGCGAACTGACATCACCAGATCGAGCTGTTCAATTACGGAGCGAGAGACCTCTCCGCGTCCGGTATCCTGCGTCAGAGTGACGTCATCGACAACCCAGCGCTGGATTCTGGGATCGCGAGTCAGGGTGTAGATGACACTTCGAGGGGCCTCTTTGGAGCCGACTTCAACCTTGGCCCGCACCTCATGCTTGGAGACCTCTTCGACCTCGACGATCTTCACTTTATCGGTGGGGATCTTCAGGACATCGATATCCTTGATCGCCTCGTCCCGACGCATGGCACGCTCTTCAAACCGCTCGGAGACTGCCAGCTTCAGTTCAGCGCTGTCCTTATCCTTAAGCCCTTCCGCGAAGCGGTTGACAGCTTGCTGGGTCAGCATTTTGGTGCAGCCAACAGTCAAGCACAGAGCGGGAATCAGCAGGCACCAGCCCAGTGAGCGCAGTCGAGATGGGAGCATGGGAGCGTCCTTGCCGACGAGAGTTCGCGGGGGAATGCGAACTGGCGGAGATGTCGAGGCGCGGGAACCCGAGCCAAGAGGGGGGCTCCTTGTCCCACAACTCTCTCAGACGGTCAAGGTGGCACAGCCCGCAGGATGCTTCCGATCCAGCTGGGCTTCCCGAGAGCGGCAAAACCTGCCGCAAAAGCCGGTGGGTTGGCAGTCGGCGCCTCGGATGTCAGGGCCGAGCTCTCTGCTGTTCGAGCCAGGGAAGAACCTTCGCCGCCCAGCGGGCCCCATGTTCGCGGAGGCCTTTGCCGCTGAAGTGAACACCCTGCCCATTGCTGTCGCGGAGGTCTCCCTTCAGGGCATCGCTGTCCGGTCCGGCCAGGGCGATGCCGTCCCGGCTGAGAGATGCCTGCGCCGCTCGAATCTCTTCGCTCCCTTCATCTCCCGGCACGTGATAGCTCGCCTGAGCCACGAACCAGGGAGCCTCCCAGCCGACGGCCTGACGGGAGTCGCGAATCACCTTCTCAAGATATTCGCGGTAGAGCGGACCCGGCAGTGTTCGTGTGGAGTCCTTTTGATTGGCATCGCTTTCCCCCTGGTGCCAAAGCACAGCTCGGAAGCCGCGCGGGCCGAGTGGCTTCATTCGGGCGACGAAGGCATCGAACGCCGCTCCGTCGCTGGCCCACAATCCATCGGGCAATTTCCGGACGCGGCTCTCGATGGTGGGAGGATTGGGAAAGGTCGCCCCCTCGGGCAACCACTCGCGAACGCTGGTCGCTCCGATTCCACAGGCCACGATCCCGACGGGAACGTTCTCCTGAGCCACGATGGCATCAGCGAACGGAGGAATAAAGCTTCCTCCTCCTCCGCTCGCGCCCGGCTGGGGATCGTCGGCGATCTGCCACTTCTTTCCATCGAAGGCAGCCACGCGGCCGCTGTGTGGTCGTTGTCGCTCTTCGCCGTGATTGGCCGAATTCGATTGTCCGGCGATGACGAACACTTCGCCGATCCCCACATGCTCCACCGAAGAGGAAGCCAGCGGATTTCCCGCCGCAGTCACGCGGACCTCCAATCGCCACCAGCCTCCCGCCGGGGCCTCGATCGTCCCAGCCAGGGTTCGCCCGCTGACCGATCCGGTCACTGGCATCCACGGCGCGTCCTGTTGGCCGTCGACGAACCGGGCTTCGATCTTCAGGTCAGTGGCGACGACTTCTTCCGCAAGTTCGCCCGCAATGGTCAGCTGGCCCTGCTTCGCACTGGACCGCTGGACCACTTGAAAGTCGATCGGCGACGAGAGGGAAAGTCCCACGGCTCGTGGCACGGCCCCCGCCGGTTTTGCGTTGGCCTTTTCGTTCGGATTGACTGGCTCCGGGTACGCGTCGAGGATCGCCCGCAACTCGGCAACAATCTGCGGCTGGCCAGCAGCCACGTTGCGTGTCTCGTGCGGATCGGTCTCGGAGTCATACAGCTCCAGTTCGGCCGTCTCCGGTGCTTGGCCCACGTTCTTCCACTCGACCAGCCGGTACCGCTCGGTCCGAATCGCTCGACCGAGTTTCGCTTTTGGGAAGACGTGATACGCGTGATCTCGAACTCGAGCTGACGAGTCACGCAGGACCGGAACCAGACTGCGACCATCGATGCGCTGCGGTCCAGTCGGGGCATCCAAACCTGCCAGTTCCGCGAGCGTCGGGAATACGTCCGCGCTCTCCGCCAGCTGCCGCGTCGAGGAGCCGGGCTTCGCCACGCCGGGCGCGGCGATCAGCAGCGGGATACGATTGGCCTGTTCGTAGTTCGTGTGCTTCGTCCAGTAGCCATGATCGCCCAGATGAAATCCGTGGTCGCCCCACAGCACGACAATCGTGTTGTCGGTCAACTGCTGGCGGTCGAGTTCGTCCAGCACCTTGCCAATCTGAGCATCGACGAAGCTGACACTCGCGTAGTAGCCGTGTGTCAGCTGCGTTCGCAGGGCCGCATCGACTTCGCCACTGTTTGGAACTGGCTTGTAGTTCGCCAGTTCACCATTCGTCTTTCCCGCGACCTTCGGAGCCCCCTCGGGGGTCTTCTCCGTGGCAGGGGCTGCGAATTGCTCTGGGTCGTAGAGGTCCCAATACCTTTGAGGTGAGCTGAACGGCAGATGCGGCCGCGCGAACCCAACTGCGATGAAGAACGGCGTACCCTCCGAATCACGGCGCTGGCGAGCTGCCTGCAGTCGCTGGATCGTCTCGGCGGCGACGCGGCCATCGGCATAGGCCTCATCCGCAACATCGGGTGACTCGAACGCCGCCCCGCGCGGCAGCTCCTTAATCCGATTCAGCTGTTGGTTGGAGAAGTACGCCTCCTCGCGCGTGAGCTGTCCTCCGTCGGTGCTGGCGGGGTCGGCATACTCGATCACCTTGTCAGAGAAGTGGGCGACGGAGAACGACTGCGGGTCCCCATCGTTCCCATGTCCAACATGAAACACCTTGCCGAGCGACTCAGTCCGGTAGCCATGCCGGGCAAAGTGATGAGGCAAGGTGACGGCGTCGGGGATTCGGTCCCGCAGTCGCGAACTCAAACCGTAGAGCCCCGTGGACGTTGAATGAGAGCCGAGCATCAGCGTGAACCGCGACGGGGCACAGACTGCCTGATTGCAGTAGGCCAGGTCGAATCTCATCGATCGAGCTGCCAGACGATCGATGTTTGGGGTCTTCGCGATGGAATCGCCATAACAGCCCAGCGTCGGCTTCAGGTCATCGACCAGAATCAAGAGGACATTGGGCCGCGCAGCTCGCGGGTCAGCGGGGGCGGCCGCTTTCGGTTTCGGGCCAGCCCGGTTCGGCTTGGTCGCTTGAGCACCGATCAGCGGGCCGTTGTCAGCGGGCATCGATTGATGCCAGGCCACAGCGGCACCAGAGAGTCGCTTCGCAACATCAGGTTGCTGCTCAGCCAGATTGGTTGTCTCGCCAATATCGTGCGACAGGTCGTAAAGCTCCGGCTGGGTGCCATCGTAGTTGCACAACAGCTTCCAGTGACCATCTCGCACAGCCAGGTCCGGCTGGGGGTCGGGTAGCGCGGGAGGCGAGTTCTTGCGATCGGGCGGTCGTCGCCAGTGAATCGGGGCGGTTCGCGAAGCGTCACTCCGCCCGATGAGAGTGGCTGAGAGGTCTTCTCCATCGAAGGTCACTTCCGGAGGGGCCTTCACGCCTGCGAGTGCCAGTAGCGAGGGGACCAGATCAAACGCTGCAAAGACTGACGTCGCATTGTGCGTGCCGCATTTCTCTTTCGGCATCAGCCCGGGGCCCCAGACCACGAGCGGCGATCGAATACCCCCTTCGTAGAGCCGGGTCTTGGCTCCTCGAAACGGCCCCGCACCCCCGGCACCCGGTTCTGGACCATTGTCCGAACATACCAGGATTAGCGTGTTGTCTCGCAGCTTCGGTGTATTGCGAACGTGATCGAACAGCTTGCCCAGCTGTCGATCCATCTCCTGCAGCACCGACAAGTACAGCCCGCGTTTCCCCTCGGCCCACTTCTCGACGGGGGGCCAGAGTGGCCCATGCACATCGTCCGGCCAGAGATTGACGTAGAACGGCTTCCCCGCTTGCGAGGCATGGTCGATGAACGGGATGGCTGCATCGACGAACCCGCCCGTGATCTGCGACCTCTGCATCCAGGTGACCGGCTGTCCGAGTCGTTCCGCGTCAGCCCAGATGCGACCGGGCTCGGTGTCGCCGGACTTGAGGGTCAGCGGCAACAGCTTTGGTCCCATCCCTTCGAAGTTTGTCAGCGACTGTTCGAAGCCGTAGGCACGGATCGGCGGCGCATCGTCGACATCGCGTTGGCCGCCCAGATGCCACTTGCCGAAGTGCCCGGTCGCGTAGCCGTGCTGCTGGAGAAGGCGGGCCAGCGTCGGAGCCTGGGGATCGAGCCAATCGGCCACTCCACGCCGAGCGTTGTCGGCCCGGTTGTTGAGATACGAATTGATCTTCCAGCGATGCGGGTATTGCCCCGTCGTCAGCGCGCATCGCGATGGCGAACAGATGGGAGCATTGACATAAAACTGCGAGAACCGCAGCCCTTCACTCGCCAGCCGGTCGACATTCGGCGTCTGCGCATCGCGATTGCCGAAGCACGAGAAATCTCCCCAGCCCATGTCGTCGATGAACACCATGATGATGTTCGGACCGGTCGGCTCAGCAGCCTTCAGTGATGGGGAGCTGATCAGACAGGCGAACATCGCCAGCAGCGCCGTCAGCAGCCAAGACGTTGCGGAACGCATCGAGCAGGTTTCCTGGGTTTCGTGCCGTGGAAGCAGCCAGCGGTATCGCAGAATCCCACGCGGATCACAACCAAATCCGTTCGATGGCGGTGAGGCTGTCCCGATATGCTTCGCCTCAACCCGCAAGCATTCAATGTTCAAGCGGCCGCGCGAGCAGACTGGGCGACCGGCGAGGCCACCATCTCTTCATAGAGATCCACTTCAGCCGACAGCGAATCGGCCAGCCGGTACTTTTCAAACGGAGCGACCAATTGCTTCGGGCGGGCCAGCAAGTTTTCTGCTCGATTGACCAACGCCGTAGTGTCACCCAGTGGGACCAGCCCCTGGGGGTTCAGTTCACTCAGAACTTCGCCGACTCCCCCGTGGTCGAAGCCCAGGACTGGGGTCCCGATCGCCAGGGCCTCCAGAACGCTGCGGCCAAACGACTCGGGCTGAGTCGACAGAGACAGGACCGCGCGCGACGCGGCGTAGATCTCGCGAATGTCAGAGCGATGGCCCGTAAAGGTGACACGATCACTCAGCCCGAGTTCCTGCACCCGCTGACGCAGCTCATCCGAGTAGCCAGCGCGGCGCGGGTCGTCACCTCCCACGATCAGACCATGCACGTTGCGACCACGCTGACTCAGCTGACCGATCAGTGTCAGGAACTCTTCATGCCCCTTCAGGCGTGTAATTCGCCCCGCCAATGTCAGCCACTCGCGACCGACGGTGTTCGGATACTGCTCGGACCACGCGGTCCACCACGCCAGTGAGGGTGCCAGAGCATGCGGGAACTCCCGCGGATCGATTCCCCGCGGAATGACCGTGATCGACTCGGAGGGGGTCTTGCGGTAGTTCTTCCGAATGTAGTCCGCGATCGACCGCGAGACGGCGATCACAGCTTCGCCGCTGGCCATGATCGAGCTGAACCGCCCGACGCTGTAGAACCCGTGAACGGTCGTGATGAATCGAGGACGAGTGGCTGCGGGCAGCGACTTCCAGGCCAGCCAGGCGACCCAGGCGGGGACCCGCGAGCGGGCATGCAGCACATCGACCCGCTGCTCTTGCAGCAGTGACCGCAGCTTGAAGATCAACCGGGCCGTCCAGGGCGACTTCTTCCCGATCGGCCACGTGAGGTGCTCGGTCCCGAGCGACTCCAGCTGTTCGACGAGTCGGCCCCCGGCGGAAATGACGAGCGAGCGGTGCCCACGACGAGCCAGTTCTCCGGCGATCTCCAGCGTGCCGCGCTCGACCCCGCCCCAGTTCAAATCGGGAAGCAGTTGCAGCACAGTGATCGGTCGGCCAGCCATCGCGGCATCCTTGCGTGAGAGAGCGAGGGAGACGCTATGTCATTGCCGGACCAAGGGTCAAGGTGGGATTCCGATGCGAGCGGCCTGAATACGAGCTCCCGCCCCCTCAAGAGGATCACGACCTACTTTGGCCCAGCTGCCAAAAACTTGTCGACCTCGTTCGATACAATCACCCCGTAATTCACCGCACCCAGCCAGCCGGACATGATGATGCCAACCGATCCGGCATGGTACAGGCCGCTCACCTGCTGCGGCAGCGTTTGTGAGACCTTCAGACCCTCGAACTTGGTGCCGAATGAGGCTCCCGCCAAGTGCCGGGTGTAGTGCTGGAACGTGCGGGGCGTGCTGGCCTCGATCCAGTCCAGCTTCTGGCGGATGTCGGGGATGTACTTCTCCAGACAGACCAGCGTATCCTCGCACAGGGTCGCTTTGTCGGCCTGATACTGTTCTTCAGGCAGGTCGGCCCAATCTTTGTAGTTGGCGTTGGTCGATGACACGATCAGCCACCTGTCCGAACCGGGGCGGGTCTCAGGGTAGTAAAAGCTGAAGGTCCGCGAGCTGACCTGCTTGCTCAGCAGAGCGTCGACATCGAAGCCGGTATGTTCCGAGTGGAACAGCAGGTCCCCCTGGTTCGGGAACCCTTCGCCCGGCTTCAGACCGATGTAGACCTGACAGCTGGAGTTATTCAGCCGGACCGCCTTGGTCTCGGCCACGTAGTCCTTGTCGAGATGCTCCTCGCCGACCAGATTCAGCACGGTCGACTTGATGTTCGCATTCGACATCACCACGCCGCAGGTGATCCGCTTGCCGTTGACCCAGACAGCCCGCACCTTGCGGTCGGGCGTGATCTCGATCCGCTCGACCAGCGACCGGATGCGGATGTCGACGCCGTTCTTGAGCATCTCCGCCTGCATCAGCTTGATCAGCCGATCAGTCCCCCCCTGGAACGTGAAGACTCCCTTGCTCATGAAGTTCGAGAAGACGATGCCGTAGGTGATCGCCGGGTCTTCCAGCGTCGATCCGTTGGCATAGGTAATCGGCTCCATCAGCAGCCGCACGACATCACTGCGTCCGGGGAAGAACTTCTCGAACAGCTGACGCGTGGTCATCGACTGGTCGTCGTAGAAGTTCATCTGCCGCGCGAAGTCGAAGAACGCCGTGACGGTTTCCTGCGGGATGCCGAACTTCTCGATCAGAATGCGGGTGAAGTCCTCGCGGTCGAATGTGGTGCGGAGCGAGAACTGCGGGTTCTCGAAGCGGACTCCCTTGAGCTGGACGATCGAGTCGGCGATCTCCTGGGTCCAGTACTTGCGGCAGCTCTTGATCATCCCCACCGGGAACCCGTGCAGGGAGATATCAAAAATGTGCCCGCCCTTGCGCTTGAACCAGGTCGCCATCCCGCCGAGCTGATAGTGATGCTCGAGCAACAGCACCGAGCGTCCCTGCCGCGCGAGGATATTCGCGCTGGTCAGCCCCGCGAGGCCGCTGCCGATCACGATCACGTCGTAGTGATCGCGCACACCCTGCAAAAAGTCCTTCGACATCACCGGTTCCGTCACGCCGCGAATTGGTCGCCTGTGCGACCGAACCGGGAAGTGTAAGGGAGTGCTCGCCGAATGTCAGGGAAACGAAGAGTTTCCGGAGTTCCCTCACGGCCAGCCCGGGAAACCACGGCCTGCCTACCCCCGCAACCAGCTCATGCAACACTGCTAAAGCGCAGTCAGCGCCCCGCGCCCGATGCGTCCCAGATCGTGGCAGAACGCATCGAGGCAGAGCGGTACCGGCATCGAGGCCAGCAGCTGGGTCTCGGCTTCCAGGCTGCGGTCGAGCATCAGGCTCCAGCGGTCCATGGCCGTCATATCTTCGGTCGAAAATCGCTGCAGAGCGGCATCGACACTGACGGCTTCCTCGGGAGAGGCGACCACAGCTGCCCCCAGCATGCGACGATAGAAGTCGGCGGCAAAACGCACCAGCCACAGGGCCGCCTTGCGCTGGGACGCGGGATCTTTGCCGATCTCGTCGATTGTAGTCTGGAACAGCTTGGATGCGGCCAGACTCTGAAAGTTGCTGGCGGCCAACTGCCGATAGACCGCCGCTCGAATCGACCGCAGCTCTGGAGAGTGCAGCTGCTGAGCGACCTCCAGGCTCCCCTCCGAGAGAGAAGCGATCGCGGCTGCCTGGGCTCGATCGGTTTCGAGCCCCTGCTCGATCAAGAGCTCCGTCAAGTTCTCGGGCGAGAGCGGCGAGAACAGGATCGGCTGGCAACGCGACCGGATCGTGGAGAGAATTGAAGCCGACTCGGGCGCGGTCAGAAACAGAATCGACCCGGCAGGCGGCTCTTCCAGAGTCTTGAGCAGTGCGTTGGCACTGGCATCGTTCATCGTGTGAGCATCGTCGATGATCGCCACGCGGCGGCTGGCAGTCATCGGCCGCAGCGCCAGATCGTGGCACAGCCCCTCGCGACCTCGCTTGTCGGGGGCTCCGATCAACAGGTCGATCGGCAGCTCTTGTTTCCCTTCGGGGCGCTCAACCACCAGCAGATCCGGATGCGATCCCGCCTGGACCTGTTTGCAGCTGGGACACTGGCCGCAGGCGTCGAGGTCCTCGGGGACTCGTTCTGTGCAGAACAGGCACTGTGCCACATTTCGGGCGAACGCCTTCTTGCCGATCCCCGGCGGTCCAACCAGCAGAAACCCATGCGCCAGCCGACCCCGCCGGACAGCTCGGCGGAACATCTCGACTTGTCGGTCATGTCCGCGAAGAGTGGACCAGATCATGGGAGGGCGGAGGGCGGATCGCTCGTGGCGAATGGCCAGAGCATGGAGCCATCTTGTCGAGTGACTCGTGATGGGTCAATGACCCGCAGCATCCGCTCCATCGAGTCGCTACGCAGCGCGAGCTGTCGGTAGAGCTGCTTCAGCCTGAATTACTTCCTGGCACAGACCCTGATAGTCGCTGGCTCCTGCGGAACCGGGGGCATAGTCAAAGATCGACTGCCCAAAGCTCGGGGCTTCGGCCAGCTTGATGTTTCGGCGGATGCGGTTACTGAAGACGCGGGCGCCCGCCCAGGGGGCCTGCGGATCGCTGCCTTCGAGAAACCGCATCAGATCGTCGGTCACATCGGTGGCCAGCCGGGTTCCGGTCTCAAACAGGCAAAGGACGATTCCCGAGACCTTCAGCTGGCGATTCAAACGGCGCGTGACCAGTGCTGTCGTCTCGAAAAGCTTCGAGAGTCCCTGCAGGGCAAAGAAGTGTGGCTGGAGCGGGATGAAGACTTCGGTCGCTGCCGTGAGGGCGTTGATCGTGAGCACGCTCAGTGACGGTGGGCAGTCCATGACGATGTAGTCGAACTGCTCGGAGGCCTGGGCCGCTTCGAGCGCTTTGCGGAGGACGAATTCCCGGCCGGGAGCATCGACCAGCTCCAGCTCGGTGGCAGCGAGGTCCAGATTCGCCGGGGCCAACCAGAGGTTATTGCCCACCAATTGGCGAATGTCATTGAACGATTTGCTGCCGGCCAGCACTTGATAAATCGTATCGGTCCCGCCGTGCAGGTCGACTCCCACGTGGATCGAGGCGTGGGCCTGGGGGTCCAGATCGATCAGGCAGACCCGCTTCCCCTGACGTGCCAGTCCCGCAGCCAGGTTGACACTGGTCGTGGTCTTTCCCACGCCGCCCTTCTGGTTCATCACAGCGATCGTACGCATTCCCTGCACTCCGTCGACCGGCGGCCCCGAGGACAATCCCTGTCCAGACTCGCCGGGGTGGGGACTATACGAAAGGGGCCAGGAGACAGGAAGGTGAATTGAAGAGGGCAGTGGGGAATGGGCAGTGGGCAGTGGAAAGCCAGTAGGAGAGCCGAAGTGACGAACTGCCTGGCTCCCCTCTCTTCTCGGGAGAGGGGCTGGGGGTGAGGGTTTTCGCCACGTGAGTCAATCGCCCAGTAAACACGAGTCGGAATTCACCACGGAGAGACGGAGGCACGGAGAACTCCCCGGTATCAAGGCCTTTCTCTGAGATCGCAGCACGGGAAGGTGCGATCAGCAACTGGCCGTGCCTGGATCATCCCAAGTTGGGTTTCATCGATGTCCCAGACCCGTGAACTCGGGATCCGTGTGAAACACGAACGGTGCCTGCTCTTTCTGACTTGCTCCGTGCCTCCGTGTCTCCGTGGTGAATCCGCCGACCTGACATCCGAGCAGCCTGTTCTGACACACCAAAATTCCAGTAGCAGCGAATCTCGCCGGTTGTTAATCTCCGCCCCTCCCGCAAGCCTCCTGCCCCCCGAGAATCATGACTGGCTACACCGTTCACACCGGTTCCAACGACAAGTTCTCCAGTGGCTGGGACGCGATCTTTTCGGGCGGCAAGCCTGCACAAGGCAAGCCCGCTGCGAAGGGAAAGGCCAAGTCCGCCAAGAAGGCGGCGGCCAAGAAGTCGGGAAAGGCTGCTCGCAAGAGCAAGTGATTCGAGCGTGCCACGATGGCCCGCTTGTCGATCAGCAAGGAAGCACTCATGACTCCTCCTCCATTTGACTCCTCCGACGACTACGAAGAAATCTCCAGCGTGGAGGTGGATCGCGTTGTTCAGGCCCTCGAAGAACTGATGCAGAGCATCACCAGCGAGAACATCCGGGCTTATCTGGATGAAGCTGCGGACAATGTCTATTCGCTGATTTACGACGTCGACGGCCAGCCGCACGACACGCTGGATACCGAGTCCGACGAGTATCGCGACGCCGCCTGATTGGCGGTCGGTGTTTTCCTTCACGAGTCCCGGAATCGGAGTCCGAGATGCGTCTACTCCTGGTGTTTTCAATGGCACTGACAGCGGGGCTGGTTGCAGGCTGCAACAAGGAGCAGGCTGCAGCGACCGACCCCGCCATGGAGCTGCCGGACTTCCTCGCGGAAGATGGTGAAGCTTCCGAGTTCGATGCCGACGAGCCGGAAGCTCCGAAGTCGCGGGCTGGGAAACGTGTCGCCAACAGCGAAGCCGCTTCGGAAGAGCCTCAGCCCGCAACTCGTCCGCGCGACCCGAAAGAAGCCCACGGGGAGCTCAAGCTCAAGCTGGAGCCGGGCGAGATGTTCCCGATGCGCAAGCGGATCATTACCGGTTTGGTCTCCACAGCGACTGACGGGACCGAAACCAAAATCCAGACCGAGCTGCGTCTGCTGATGGCCATCACGGTCGAGGACGTCGCAGGCGGGCGGACCCGGCTGGGCGTGAAGTACAACCGCGTGGAACTCGATCAGGATATGGACGGTCAGCGGCTGGAGTACCGGTCGACGAATCCTCCTGACCCCGTTCCGCTGGCCGCTCTGGCCTATCACAATATGGTGAATGACGGGTTCTCGTTCTGGATCGGAAAAGACAATCAGATCAACGAGCCTGTCGGGTTCCATGAGTTTACGGAACGCTGTCTGGCCAACATTCCGCTCGCTCAGCAGAAGCAGGTGCTGATGAACATGGAAGCGGGAACCGATGAAAACGGGATCGCGGACTTCGTCGACAACGCGATCGGACTGTTGCCGTTCAATGTCGAGGTCTCACCGGGCTATACCTGGTCCCGGCATCGCTCTGTGCAGCGCCCCGTGCCGATGGTGATCCAGAACCAGTACACGCTGCAAGAACTGACTGACTCCGAGGCGATCGTGAAGATCACCGGCGAGATTCTGCCTTCGCAGACCGCGAACAAAGTCATCAACGGCAGCGACTCGATTCAGGTGTTCGTGACCGGCGGTCGGACGTATGGCGACTGCATCATCTTCCGCGACACGGGCCTCCCCAAAGAATCGAACACCGAGCGCACGATCGACATGGTCGTCGACCTCGGGAACGGGTTGGAGTTCAAGCAGACCAAGACCGTCAGCACGCGGGTCGAGGCGTTTCCGGCGGCCCGCTAGCCACTGTATCTAATTCGCCTCTTGCCACCTGGCAATCGGGTACTCGGCAGGCTCACGCCGTGCCG
Organism: Planctomycetaceae bacterium; assembly: GCA_044337025.1. Lineage (GTDB taxonomy): Bacteria > Planctomycetota > Planctomycetia > Planctomycetales > Planctomycetaceae > TH-plancto1. The sequence continues at coordinate 56,761 of JBIIOI010000018.1, read as the reverse complement.
CTCTTGAGGCGTTACGCCGCCGGTGAATCGAACGAAACGCCCGCGTAGATATTCTTCAGTTCAATCTGGACCGGGACGGTTGTGAAAGCCAGGGTCGCCTCCGGGCCGACGAACGAAATGAGTCCCCATGAGCCGTCGGTCTGGCGCACGAATCGCTCGATCACAGCCTCGTCTTGCGCGACGAGGATATACTCCATCAGACGGGGAATCTGCTGATAGTTGCGGAACTTGGCCCCGCGGTCGTACTTCTCTGTTGAGGGGGACAGGATTTCCACAATCGCGACCGGATTGATGATCGAATGGTCATCTGCGGGATCCAACTCCGGAGAACCGCACACGATCAGCAGATCCGGATAGGTATAGAGTCCAGTGCGGCTGACATGGACTCGCTGATCGGAAGAGACCGCCCGGCAGGAGCTGCCTTTCAGCTGTGCGTAGAGTTCTCCACTGAGGTTTTCACGGATGAAGTTATGGCGTGGACTGGCCCCGGCCATGGCAAACATCTCACCGTTGTAGAATTCACTCTTGAATTCTGCCTGACGTTCGATGGCCAGATACTCGCTGACTGTGAGTTTGGTCTTTAGGCCGGAGGTCATGGTGCGGGTCCTCGCGATACGACAGATTCTATCACAGTCCACAAACGATTGGGCAATCCAAAGCCGAACGTACTCAACTGTCCCCAGTGTGAGCGAAACGTGCATTGGGCCGGTGGTACTCCCTCATTCAAATCAGCCACGACCGCTTGCGGATGATCCACTCCGCCGTCAAGCAAGCCAGCAGTGCCAGCAGCAGCTCCCAGCGATTCCAGAGCGGGTACTGCTCGGCGTTGGATGCAGCGATGGGACGACCGGGTGGCAGATCGCTCGCCAGTTCGCCAGCTTTGGTCCAATGATAGAACTGTCCACGAGAAATGCGGGCAGCCTCCTGCAGATCCTGATGATCGGCCGCCCGCTGGCGGAGTTCGCGGTTCGGAATCTCGACCCGGAACCGGCAGGCATCGGCTTCCGCATCACTGCCGGAGCTTTCGATCCAGGCCCGATACGGCCCGACCAGGTCTGAACTCCAGTTGGCCTCGAACTCGGCTGTCTCTTCCCCGATCTTCTGGAGCGGCACCCGCCGGCGTTCCCCGCCGGGGCGTTCGACAATCGCCACCAGCGACTCATCCGCCGGACCATCCTGCAGTCCACCGGGGGCTCGCACCTGCAGCTTCACCGTCTCGCCCAGCGTATAGACTGGACGATCCGACGAGAGATGCAGCGACCGGTCATCGCCCAGCAACTTGGCCCGGCTGAGCTGGCGGATTGCCTGACCCCAGTAACGTCCGTAGACCGAATCTTCACGCCCCTGTCGCCACTGCCACAGCTCATCGGTCGCGTGAAACAGCACCTGTCCGGCCCCGAACCGCTGCCAGACCAGGACCGGAATCTTGCCGTCTTTCCCGAAGCGGCTCGCCTGTACAGCCAGCGCGACAGCTCCCGGCTTACGCTTTCCCGGCTCCAATGACCAGTAGAGTGGGGGCAACGCCCGCCAGAAGATCGCCGGATCGGAGGTCTGGTCGTCCAGCCGCAAGAACGCCTGGGCTCGGCCTTCGGGCGTTGGCTCGAGCTGGAAACCAGCCTCCGAAAGTTCGGGTGCCGGCAGCTGCAATTCGCTGAGCAATACCGGGCAGAGGGCTTCCAGCGGCGTCCCGCGGTACGAGAGCGGATTGTGCCGTTCTCCCGCGACCAGGATCAGCCCGCCCCCCTGCTCGGAGACGAATGTCTTGAGATGACCGAGCGACTGCGAATTGAGCAGTGACAGGTCAATGTCACCCAGGATCACGACATCGAACTCGTTGAGATCAACCTGCCGCGCGGGGAAGTTCGGCAACGCGGTCCGGTCCTCCTGCACGAAGTCGATGTCTGACTCCTGCAGGACCGTCTTCAGCTCAATCATCTTGTCCCGCTCCAGCAGCGGCTTCAGATGCCGAAACTCCCAGCGCGGGGTTCGCTCGACCAACAGCACGCGGATCTGGGTACTGCGGACACTGACAGTGGCGCGGGCGACGTTGTTCTCCAGCGTCGACTCCCCCGGGACCGGCTCGATCGTGACTTCGTACTCCAGATCCCCCTCGTCTTCGGGGACGGTGAGCAGCTCGATCGTGAACGGATTGGTCGTCGGCAGAATCTCGGTCGAGGCCAGCACGCGCGAGTCCCCGACCTGCCGCAGCGTCGCTCGAACCGGTTCCTTGTCGACGCTCCAGCTGCGGACGCGAGCAGTGAACAGCAACGGATCTCCAAGGATGGCCATCCGTTCGACGAGCAGGTCGGTCAGCTCCAAATCACGGTCGGGGTCACTGCTGCCCAGGCCGACCGTGAACAGCGGGACTGACTGAGCCCGAGCGGCTTCGGCAGCCTGCGAGAGCCGCTCGCCCGCGGATCGACTGGCCACACCGTCAGTCAGGATCACAACCCCAGCGGGCGGAGAGCCTCGAAACTCTTCGAGAACCTGCTTCAGACAGGGAGCAGGCCGGGTCTCGGAGCCCAGCGGACGGATCGCGCGCAGAGCCCGGGTCACTTCGTCGCGTGCCGCTGTCTCACCGGGACCAATCGGAGCCAGCGCATCGTCAAAGCTGTAGAGCTTCAACCGGTAACGGTTCTCGAGAGTCGACAGCAGCTGGGACTGTTTCTCCAGCAGGACCGATTTGCCGAGTTCCAGTCGGCTGGCGTCGGTGAGCTGACTTTCGGTCACGCGCTTGCGCGAGGTCTCGGCAATGACCGGATCACGACTCTGATCAACGATCCCCATACTGGAGGAGGTATCGAGCAGCACCACCAGATAGGGCAATCCGGTCTTCTGAATCGCCAGTGAGACTCCCGAGGCCATGATCAGCAAGATCACCAGCGAGACCAGCCGCAGGCCCGTCAGCGTCCACAGGTTGCGAGCCGAAAGGTTCCGCCCCTGGCGCCGGTAGAGCCAGATCACGACGCCAATCCCGAGCACAGCCAACGTCCACAGCCCGCCCGGCAGCCCACCGGCATCACGGTCCGGAGCCATCAAATCCCAAGCGGTTCCCTGTCCAGGCTGAGCGGACGGGAGCCCCAGATACCACTCCAGGAATTGGTGCAGACGGTTCACAGGCTGATCGTATCCCGCTCGCTAGCGGTTTGCCTACTGGGTGGCATGTGAGCCGGTGAACTCAAGCGAGCCGCCGGTTGAAAACGTAGCATAGGCGTCCCGCCCATGGGCATATCGTGAGTACGGTCCAGAACCCCGTGCCACAACGACGCGGGACAGGACATGGGCGGGACGCCCATGCTGCGGGCTTAGGCTCCGAAGACGTCCTCGAGGGCCTTGCGCATCACGTTGGCTTCCGGGCAGACGCGATGTCCGGTCGTCGCCTCTGTCCAGTACTCGACGCCGATGATCCCTTGATTGACCAGCATCCCCAGCCCGTCAATCACCTTGCACCCGCGGGCGTGGGCGTCTTTGACCAGATTCGTTTTCGGGGGATTCGGGATCACATCGGCCACAACCATGCCGGGCCTCAAGGTGCTGGTGTCCAGCTCCAGCCGCGCATCGACGTCCGGGAACAGCCCGATCGACGTGGCATTAATCACGATGTCGGCATCGTCGGGAACTCGATAGGTCTGATCCCAGCGGACGAAGTTCACGTCGACCTTGACCCGGTCGGCCAGCAGCTGGGCCAGTTCCTCGCCTCTCTTGGCCGAGCGATTCAAGAGCGTAATCTTCGTGGCTCCGGCCAGTACGACTTCGACGCCGATGGCTCGCGCCGCTCCGCCTGCTCCGAACATCACGACATGCTTGCCGCGCGGGTCAACCAGTTCCTTCAGCGACTTCACGAACCCTTTGCCGTCGGTGTTCTCGCCGATCAGCTTGTCGCCGCGGCGGACGACGCAGTTGACAGCTCCCATCAATGAAGCCGATTCCCCCAGCCCATCCAGGTGCTCAATCACGGCCACCTTGTGCGGGATCGTGCAGTTGAAACCGCGGAACCCCATGGCCCGCGCGCCGCAAACCGCTTCCCGCAAGTCACCCGGAGCAACTTCAATCGTCAGATACCGCCAGTCGAGACCATGGTGCCGATAGGCCGCCTCCATCATCACCTGGGTCGGGTTCTCGGCGACAGGCTGTCCGAAGCAACCGGTCAGTTCCTGCTTGAAGTTCAGTTCGGCGGGCATACATCACTCCGGAGGGTTGAGCTTCGATCAAGTCGAGCTGCGAAGGGGATACTATAACGCTGCGGAATCTGGCGCGGAGGGAGTCGGTTCGGCTGGGAGGGCGAAGCTCCGGCTGAGCGGCGACTCACGGAAAACCGCGCTTCCGCGCATGCGGTTCGGCAGGTGCCTCGTCCGAGTCCCGCTCAGGGGAACCGGCGGCTAGCGCCGTGCCGCTCAGTACCCGCCCGCCTGCACTCCACAGGCCAGGGCGATCGGGGGCAGCCCCAGCCGCCGCCGGGCGTCGTCGAGCATGTCCTTGGTCCGGCTCGCTCCGCAGCGGGTGGCTCCAACAGCACGCACAGCCAGCAGCCCGTCCAGGTCGCGCACGCCGCCGGCGGCCTTCACCTGGACTGCGGGCCCGGCGTGCTGTCGCATCAGCTTCAGGTCCTCGATCGTGGCCCCTCCGGAACCATACCCCGTCGAGGTCTTCACCCAGTCGGCCTTCAGCTCCGTACAGATCCGGCACAGCTCGATCTTGTGGCTGTCCTGCAGGTAGCTGTTCTCAAAGATCACTTTGACCTTGCGCCCGTAGGCATGCGCGGGTTCGACCACGGCGGCGATGTCGGCAGCTACGGCAGACCATTCTCCGCTGAGAACCTGGCTGATGTTGACCACCATGTCGAGCTCCTGGCACCCCTCGGAGATCGCTAGCATCGCCTCCGCCCGCTTGATCGCGGTGGAGTGCCCTCCGTGAGGGAACCCGATTGTCGTGCTCGGCTGGACGGTCGACCCGGCCAGCCACTCGACGCAGCGTTTCAGGGCGTACGGCATGATGCAGACGCTGGCCACGTCGTAAGCCACAGCCAGTTCGCAGCCCGCTTGCAGGTCCTCCAGCTTCAGCGTGGGGTTCAGCAGAGAGTGGTCAATCATCTTGGCCAGATCGGCGTAGGTCTCTTTCACGCGGCATCTCCCGGTCGGTTCTGAGTCGCAACGGCCCAGACTGTAACAGTTTGCAGAGAAATCACCACAATTCCCGAACTCAGCAACGCGGGACCGAACACTTGGCGATCCGTGGGAGGGAGTGGTATCTTTCCGGCTCCAGGGGACCGGTGCGCCCGGACCTGGTCGCCTGCCTCCATCAGAACCAGCTGTCATGACCATCCGCGTCACCGAGTACTTCCAGACCCGCAAGGACGACCGGAAGAAAGAGACCCGGTACATCAACGTCATCAACAAGGACTCGTGCACTAGCTGCCAGTCCTGTGCGACGGTCTGTCCGGTCGACTGCATTTATGAAGTCGCCAGCTCCACTCCGGGACAGAGCTACCACCAGATCGACACCTCGCGCTGCATCGGTTGCCAGATGTGCTACCGGTCGCCGAACGACAGCAGCGATCTGTACACGCTGACGATCTGCCCGTGGAACGCGATCGACATGCTGCACAACCCCAACGTCAGCCCGGACAAGGAATCGGTCCTGCTGCCGTACTGGAAGGGGAACGACGCCCTGCCGTGGCCGAAGCTGGAAGAGTACGGGTATCAGCTGTTCATCGAGGGCCAGTGCTACCTGCCGGATGCCCGCAAGGACCTGACGGACATCGTGACCTGGTTCACGAAGCCGAGCTGGCTGATCTCGGAAGAGGGCGACACCGTCGCGATCGCCGAGCTGAAGTCGAACGATGAGGGAATCTCGAAGTTCGTCGCCACCGAAGATGGCCGGGCACTACTGGACTGCATCTTCCGGGGCTGGAACCGGATTTTCATGGATTGAAGTGGCGGTCGCAGCGACCGTTCTTGCGCCGCCTCTCTCGCCCTACACACGCAGCAGTCCGCGAAAGCCGCGGGCTGCGTAGTACGACTGGGCTCCGTTGTGGTAGACGAAGACCTTGCCATAGCGCCGGTCGCAGAACAGGGCGCCGCCCAAGGAACGGACATCATCCGGCGTCAATACCCAGCTGGAGGTTTTGGTGTCGAACTCACCCAGTTGCTGCAGCTGGCGGTACTGCTCTTCACTGAGGAGCTCGATCCCCATCGCCGTCACGGTTTCGACGACGCTTCCCTGTGGGCGGTTTTCTTTGCGAGAGGCCAGAGCCTGGGCGTCGTAACACAGGCTGCGCCGCCCGGAGGGTGACTCCGGCGAGCAGTCGCAAAAGAGGAATTGTCCCGAGGCGGAATCGAGCCCGATAACATCGGGCTCGCCGCCCGTGGACTCCATATTCCAGAGAGGCTCAAGCTGATCCGGACTCGCCTCCAGCTTCGCCAACACCTCATCCCACCGGCATTTGCGGTGCCGGTGCAGATTCGTCTCGAACCGCTCCTGAAGCGTCTGGATCAGCGCGTTCCGTTGACTCGATTTCATGCTTGCGAGCGAATTCTCACGACTTGGAGGGGCACAGCGTCAGCCTGCCGAGTCCTGGCAACCACGGCGCCATCAGTCCAGATCGAGCGTCATCTTCTCGTTACCGGCCTCGGGGACTTCGACAATCAAATCGGTCGTGTCGGGGTTTGCGTATTTGTTATCCAGCTTGGCCTTCTTCACCAGCTTCATTTCGTTCCCATCCGATGGCGGAATCGCGGCCACACCGCCACTCGTCGTCACAGTGACCTTGCACTTGCCGACTACGGCTCCCTTGGAGCCATTCGTTCGCAGTGTGAACTCCCCTTTCTCGTTTCCGATTCCGATGGCCGACGGCCCTTTGTCGGGGATGAACGTGACAACAGGGTTCTCCATCGGGGTCCCCTTGAGCTTCACCACGCCGCTGATGGGAGCGAGTTTCCAATCTTCGGCAGCGCCACCGCCGCCTCCACATCCCAGCAAGGCCACAGGCAGCAACAGGGCAACGGACAAGCACAGACGAGAGAACATTGCAGTTTCCGAGGAGGACACAAGACCAGACATCGATACAGACTTAAGGAAATCAAGGAAGTCCGGCACACCCCTGCAGAGCGTGCCGGACTTGACTCTTGCTCTTAGAACTCGCCAATCACCTCACCACCGGCGCTTGTGGAGACGCTGCGGTACAGGCCCAGGTCGACATTGTCACTGACGAATCGAACCGCTCCGTCCGCCATTCCGAAATGACCTCCGCCGGTATGCTGGCTCATGAACGAGTAGTTGTTCGGCCAGTCTCCGGCACACTGAACCAGCAGTTGATCCTTGCTGGCCGTGGGGCTCGTCGCACAGACGGGAGGGGCGTTCAAAGGAATCGAGCAAGTTGCGGTGACACCGTTAAACCACCACCACCAGGTGTGCGTGCAATACTTGGGAACTGCCTCGCCAAGTGCAAACGTGTTACTGGTACCGTCAGTGATGTTCTTGAACGAGGATGAAGCCGTAAAGCCGTTACCACGGAAGATAAAACCGTTCCCACGGTCGAGTCCATTACTGTCGATTCCCCACCGAGTTCTGTTGAACTGAGCCGGCGATTGCCAGTTCCCCCAGGCCCAGTTGGCTCCCGCATTGGACTTGTAGCTGTTCACAGCCCAGGTTCCGCCGTAATTCGCACGTCCCCCCATCACCAGATCGCTCGTGTCCGAAGGGCACTTGAACGCTGGGATGATCTGCTTGGCGACCCAACCGTTACTGGGATTGACCACGGGGGTCGAATCGGGATTGAGAGACCGAGGATCGTTTTGAATGCCGTAGGCTGTATTAATCTGTGCGAACAGTGGGGCCTGATCGATGTACGGCAGAATGCCGACCGTCCACGCCAGCGTGGTATTGGCGAGAGTGAACGTGGTTGAGTAATTGATCGGGAACTGATTGTAGGTGTCGTGGTAGTTGTGCAGTGCCAACCCCAGCTGCTTCATGTTGTTCTTGCAGGTACTCCGACGAGCCGCTTCACGAGCCTGCTGGACAGCTGGCAAAAGCAAGGCAATCAGAACGGCGATGATGGCGATCACCACCAAGAGTTCAATCAGTGTGAATCCACGACGACGCAGCATGACGGGCCTCCAGGAGAAATGGGAGAAAAAGTCCGAACGGACGTTCACTTTGACTCTATCGGAGAAAATCGAACCGTCAATGTGAAATTGTCTTCACTTTTTGGCGAAATCCCGCGAACTCAACGGAGTCTCTTCGTTGTGATCGAACGAATCTGCGGGCGCACCGAGATCGCCAAAAGCCGTGCCAAGTCAACAGCAACGCGTTTCCCTGAACCGGTACGTTGTCGATGACGTGGGCGATATACGGCAGAATTCCGGTGAATTCTCCGGCCTTTAATCGACAGGCAGGCCTTCCGGGGCCGCAGGCCACTGGGCGGTGTCGAGTTCGGCGGATTTCCAGAGCGGAGTCGACTTGTTTTCGATCTCTCCGCCGGTGGCCAGAAACAGGCGTCCGTTAACCGCTCCGCCATCGATATTCATGACCGGGTTGCCGTCTCCGGTGAAGCGCGCTTTGGCCAGTGGCTGCCACTTTCCGTCGGTCGTCTTGATCCACCCCGGACCAAACTCCGCGCGGCGGGTGTGCGTCGTGGAGACCTTGTTGCGGCGGAAGTCCTCGACAAACGAATAGGTCCCCTTCAGCAAGTCGCCGCCCGTGGGGGTCGAGAACGTGACAAGATGCTTCCAGGTCTTGGTCTCCGGCAGGTAGAAGTACCCGGCGTATTCGCTGCGTTTGCCATCGGCCTTGGCAGTCACCAGACAGCGGTAGGTCTCGCCGACCTTCCAGTCGTAGTCAAAGAACGACTGCCCACCGGTCCCTTCGTTGCCGAAGCGACCGACCCGCACCGCGTCGTCCTTGTGCAGCAGCTTGACGCGATTGTCGTCTTCAACGGTGTTCGGGTCGTTCTGCTCCCCCGGGTCCCAGACGGAGAACAGCACGACTTTCTTCTTGTTCGCCAGCTCCTGAATCCCAAAGTACCCCTTCGCCCAGCCGCAGACCACAAAGTAGGTCCCCTCGGCCGATTCACGGACAGTGATCTCGTTGTAGAACGCGACGGACTCTGGTGATTGATAACTCAGATGGACCGAGCGGCAGGCGATCCCCTTGAGCTTCTCGTCGGCGCGAATGCTCATCGTGCAAAGAAGTACTGCCACCAGGAATGCGAATCGACGAGTCATCACGTTGGTTCTCTCTCATGACAATACCCAGGGGCTGCGCCCCCTGGGCATTATTGGGTCACTTCGTCTTCGCGAGCAGTCTCTGAATACTCGCCAGAATCTCCGTCGGCTCAGCCATCCGCCCTGGTCCGACCGCGCCACAGCTGAGCCAGCCATCCGCCGGGCCGGCGGTCTGCAGCCCATCGGCCTTGACCTGAGCCACGTTTCGCTGCACGGACGGCTTGACCCACATCTCGTTGTTCATCGCGGGCGCCAGCAGGATCGGGCAGGTCGTCGTCAGGGCTAGCAGGCTCACCAGATCATCCGCCGCCCCGTGTGCCAGCTTATGCAGGCAGTCCGCACTGCAGGGGGCGATCACATACAGCTCTGCCCGCCGGGCCAGACCGATATGCTCCCCCTGATGGTGCTCCTGCGGGGCGAAGATGCTCTCGTAGACCGGGCGCCCCGTCAGTGCCTCAAACGTCGTCGCTCCAATGAACTGCTTCGCAGCTGGGGTCATCACGACCGAGACCTTGGCCCCCGCCTGCACCAGTTTGCTGACGAGGTCCGCGGTCTTATAGGCCGCAATGCCGCCGGTCACACCGATGAGGATTTCGCGACTGGTCATTCGTCATTGGTCCTTAGTCCCTCGTCCTTAGTCCTTCGTCGGTTGGCTCTCTTCACCAATGACCAAGGACTAATGACTAAGGACCATTCCTCTTGATCCGTTCATCCAGAGTCGTCGTCGTTTCCTTCATAACGTACTCCAGATAGTCGTCCTGCTCGTGGATCAGCGACTGCACAGCCACATCCAGAGCGGCCTGGCTGTCGAAGAAGCTGAGGGCTCGCAAAGCTTCAAGGCGGACACGCGGGTGTTCGTCGTTGACCAGACCCTCGATCACGCTCAGGACTTCCGGCACACGGTCCCGCTGGTAGCAGAGGGCTCGAGTGGCTGCGGCACGGACCTTGAACTCCTTCGAGGCCAACAGCTGCTTCAGCAGGGCGACATCGACCACATCGTGCTGCTGCTTGACCCACAGGGCCTCCAGCCGCAGATGATCGGCGGCACTGTCGTCCCCCTTGATCGCAGCCAGCCACTTGTCGGTGGCGGCGATGACCTGAGCGGTGTCGCGCTCGCGAAGTTCCAAACGAGCCTGCTCGCGGGTCCGGTACTCGTAGGTCTTGAGCAGATCGAGCAGGTGCTCGATCGTCGAGCCAGCCACCTGAGACGGTTCGACCAGCGGCTTCTTCTTGTAGGTCACGCGCCAGATACGTCCATGCACGTGGTCACGGTTCGGATCACGCAGCGAGTGCTGCATATGTCCCACCAGCGGGTTGAACCAGTCGGCGATGTAGAGCGCTCCATCCGGGCCCAGCTGCAGATCGACCGGGCGGTAGTTCGGGTCGGAAGACCGCACGAGCGGCTCAACAGGGTCGGCATGGAAGCCGGAGTACGGCTTGTCGTCATTCTTGAACCGGTACTGCAGCGTGCCCTGGAACCCAATGCAGTTATTCAGCAGGAAGTCCCCCTGCATCTCATCCGGGAAGTGGCGGCTGGAAACGATCTCGCAGCCACAGGTCGGTCGCCACTGCTTGACCAGGAACTGCTTCAGATTCGGGTGCTTGCGCGGGTAGTCGAGATCGCCCGAGAACGCAGCTGCGAAGTAATTCGCGCCGCCCGAAGCATCGGCCACGAAGTTCTGGCCCCAGCTATCAAAGCAGTGTCCCCAGGGATTGGCGAACCCGTAGGAAACGTAGGTCGAAACCTTCTCGGTCCGTGGCTCATACCGGAAGACCCCGGCGTTCGCACAGCGGGTCGGCCCATAGGGCGTTTCGACTTGAGTGTAATGGAAGGTCCCTTCCTGGAAGTACAGCTCGCCGCCCGGTCCCCACTGGAAGGCACTGATCGAGTGGTGCGAGTCAGCGGTGTCGAAGCCGTGCAGAACGATGTCGTTCGTGTCGGCCACATCGTCCCCATCGGTGTCCTTCAGGAAGTGCAGATTCGGCTGCAGCGAAACATACGCGCCGCCGTCTCCCAGGCGGAACCCGATCGGCAGGTGCAGACCGCGGGCAAACGTCGTCTGCTTGTCGGCCTTGCCATCGCGATCGGCGTCTTCGAGGATCAGGATCTTGTCATCGGGAGGAGTCCCGGGCAGGTACTGCGGATAGCTGGGGTTGGTGCTGACCCACAGGCGACCCTTCTTGTCGAAGGTAATCGCGACCGGGTCCTTGAGATCCGGGAACTCAACTTCCGACGCGTAGAGCGAGATTTCGAAGTCCGGCGGCAGCGTGAAGCTGGCCTTGGCTTCTTCAGGCGTCGAGATGTGGACTTCGTTCTTGTAGTTGGTCTCGATGACGGCAAACTCGCCGGTTCCGCTGTCATCGATCGTACGCGGCGGAGTGCCTCCGACAGCAGCCTGCCAGATCCGTCCATCACGGACTTCGATCATCTTTCGCAGCTTGGCGAACTCCGCCGGGAAGTTGGTGACCCCGAACGGCGTCTTCCGCTGTCCATAGATGTAGCAGCCGTTCACGGACCGATAGTCGTAGTAGAACTGCTTGTTCTTTTCCTGAACTTCGGCGTGAATCTTCTCGAGGTTCCCCTTGTAAGCCGGGGCCGGTCCGCTGAGAGCCTCATCGAGAATCGGTGCGATGGCCGCGTAACCGGCATCATTCAGGTGGACGCCGTTGATCGTCAGAAACTTCCCGCTGGCGCTCGAATCAGCCAGCAGCTTCTGCGTCGGAGCAAACAGGTCGATGCAAGCGACCTTGTGAGCGTCCGCGACCTTCTTCATCGCAGCTGAATACATCTGCAAACGGGCGTTGTTCCACGTGCCCGCCAGGATCTTGCGGTCGGTCCGGTCTTCGTTTGCGATGGGGGTGAGCAGGATCAGCTGGGGCGGGTTCTTGCCGTCGTAGCTGGAGCTGGTGGTCTTCTTGATGAACTCCTCGAGGTCCTTCTCGAACTTGGCGAGCCCCTTCTCTCCGCCGAATGACTCATTGAAGCCGAACGCGGCCAGGATCACTTGCGGCTTGTGGTCTTCGAGCTTGTGGCCGTGATCGTCGAACGCCTGCTGCCGAGGCCGCAGTGCAACTTCATCGGCCGACCAGCCCAGGTTGCGGAAGACCAGCTTGTGCTCGGGATAGCGAGCATGCAGCCGGGTCTCGTAATGCCCGAACATCGTCATCCGCTCGGCGAACGTATTGCCGATCAGGACAATCTTATCTCCGGGTTTGACCGCGAGCGGGGCGTCCGCCGAAGCGGACACAGCCAGGGCGAGGGACAACCCGATCGCCGAGATGATTCGGAACAGCTGCATGGGGACGACTCATCGATTCCAGTGAGCAGGTCACAGGCCAGCGCCTGTGGGACTCTCGATTCTGGCATTTGGCGTCGCTGATGTAAAACGAGGCCAACCCGTGTGACATGCGTGCTGACGCTGTACGGGATCGGTTACCATTCCAGGACCGTCCCCGCATCGATCCGCCGCGAGCCATCATGCCCCGTACCGTCCGACTCGTGACCCTCGGTTGCAAGGTCAACCAGTATGAGACCCAGCTCGTCAAAGAAGCTCTGGTCGCCGGGGGCTTTCGTGAGGCTGAGGAGTCGGAGACCGCTGACCTGTGCGTGGTCAATACCTGCACTGTGACGGGGGAAGGGGATTACAAGTCGCGGAAGATCATCCGGGCACTGTCACGGGAAAACCCCGGCACGCGCACGATTGTGATGGGCTGTTACGCCACTCGCGATCCGCAGGCGGTGGGCGAACTGCCCGGCGTTTTCGAAGTCGTGACCGATAAACGCGAGCTGCCGGATGTGCTGTCGCGGCAGGGGGTGCACGACATTCCCGACGGGATCAGCTACTTCGAGGGGCGCAAGCGGGCCTATGTGAAGGTGCAGGACGGCTGCATTCTGCGTTGCTCGTACTGCATTATCCCCTCGGTCCGTCCGGGGCTGCGCAGCCGGACACCGGAATCGATCGAAGCCGAGGTCCGCCGACTGATCGACAACGGACACAAAGAGATCATCCTGACCGGGATTCATGTCGGGCACTACGGCGTTGACACCACGCGCGGCAAGACGGGATTGCCTCCGTTCCGGCTGTGGCATCTGTTTCGACAGCTTGATCGCATCCCCGGCAACTGGCGGATGCGGCTCTCGAGTATCGAAGCGAACGAGGTCGATGAAGATTTCTTTCGCGCCGCTGCCGATTGCGAGCACCTGTGCCCGCAGTTCCACCCGGCACTGCAGAGTGGCTCGGATACGGTGCTCACGCGGATGCGGCGCCGATACCGCGTGGGGAAGTTCCTCGACAAGCTCGATCGCATCCGTCAGTTCATGCCCGAGGTGGCCTTTACGACCGATGTGATTGTCGGTTTTCCCGGCGAGTCCGACCAGGAGTTCGAAGAGACCGTCGAGACCTGCCAGCAGGCGGGATTTATGAAGATCCACATCTTTCCGTTCAGCCCCCGCCGCGGGACTCCGGCTGCGACTTATCCCGATCAGGTGTCCTCGGAAGTTCGCAAGGCCCGCTGCCAGCGCCTCGCAGCTGTGGAACACTCGCTGGCGAGTGATTACCATCAACGCTTCGTGGGCCAGCCCCTCGAAGTGCTTGTGGAGGGGCTGGTCGATTCGAATCCCGGATGGGTCCATGGAACGGACCGCCACTACATCCCCGTCCAGTTGCCCGGAACGTCCCGTGATGTCGGGCAATTCCAAACGTGTGTGGGAACTGAAATCGCCGAGAAGTGCCTGCGAGCGGAATGATGCCCGAACCTGTCCCCTCACCCTCCAGCTTCTTCAATATCACTCGAGAGGGTGACATCTACATCATTTCCGTCGATCGGGATCGATTGACCGACGAAGACAACCTGGAACAGTTCTCTCAGGACATCAATCAACTGATCGAGAAGCACGAGATACGCAGCCTGATCATGCAGTTGAATCAGGTGCGATATATGACCAGTTCGGCGATCGGCAAGCTGATCGCTCTGCATCGGCGAGTGAATCGAGCCGAAGGGCGGATGATTCTTTGCGAGCTGACGCCGGACGTCTCGGCCACGCTGGATACGTCGCGGCTGCTGGGATACTTCGCCGTCGAACCCGACCTGGCGGCGGCCTTGTACGCGATGCATGCCTGGTAGCTGAGTAGACCGCCCAGAAAATGAGTTTCGGAATTCACCACGGAGACTCAGAGGCACGGAGAATGCCGCCGGAGTTGAGGCTGCTCATGGGGGAATAACAGCTCAGAGGTGTGATCACCGAGTCGCTGTTCCTGGAATGAACCGGGGGAAATACATCAACTTCCCAAGTCGTCAACTCCGGATTGCGAGACGCTCTTTGCAAAGTCGCTAGACTCCCCGAGTCCAGTGGACCGACGTGACCAGATCGAAACCTGTCCGAGTGACATCCGACTTCGCTCGGCCCTCGGATTCTACCCTCACCCCCAACCCGTCTCCCGGGGGGAGAGGGGAGCCAGACTGCTTGGGGAATGCGGCGTTCGGCAAATCTCAGCCACTTCCCTTTCTGGCTTGCTCCGTGCCTCCGTGCCTCCGTGCCTCCGTGGTGAATCAGCCGACCTGACACACGGAGAGAGTCCCGGCATTCCCAGTACCAACTCACTGGACTGTCTACTGAGATTATGGAGTCGATTGCAGTCGCGTGATCGCAGCGGAGGCCAGTTGAGAAACCTGCGGGTCGGTGTCCTGTTTCAGACTCTCCAGATCGGAAAGAACGCTCCTGGGGGCCAGATCGGCGATGATCTGCATCGCTCGCCGTCGCCGGGCCGGATCGGATTGGGAGATCGGAGAGCGCACATAGGCGATCAAAGGAATGGTTCCCGACGGCCCCAGCGCGCGAATCTCGGAGTCATAAAACCCGCCCATCTTCGACATTCTTATCGTGGCCAACAGGCTCTGCAGCATTCCTTGCAGCTCCGGATCGTCGGGAGCTCGCTGATTCAAAAGCGGCAGTTGCCAACTTGTGGTCTGCAATCGGTCGAACTGCCTCGACACGTCCGGTTCTTCACCTGGTGAGCAGGCCAGAGAGTAGCCAGGGTCAATCGTCCAGGACTGGTTCGCAGAGCTACAGAGTTCGGTCGGCTGATCGGCGACGGAGATGCAGCGAGCGGAAGTGTCTTCGACTTTCCAGTCCGTTTCTGAGGCACTCGGGCAGGTAAACACCGACAGGCTCTGAGTCATCGTGGGCAGTGGGGCCACTGGCATCGATTCCGAACTAGGGACGCACACCCGGATCGCGGCACGAGACGAGGCCCGACACCAGAACTGCCCGGAGACCAGTTCCACTTCGTCGGGTCGTATGACCTTGATCTCGGTCCGCTGATTGACGCGGACCGTTCCTTGAGACGCCGTGACGACCTCGCACAGGCTCTGGTCAAGCGTCCGCAGATGAGTCCCGGCGGCCAGGCGAACATCGCGCGGCGCAGGGATCGTTCTCCATGTCGATTGCTCCGTCGTTCGCAGTTCCACCGGCCCAGTGGCTCGTACGAGTGTGGCGATCCCAGCCTGGGCGTTCGTCTCACTATTCAGAGTAATCGCAGCGAGCACCAGGGCCGCGATGACGGCCAGAAGTACCAGAGGACCACCCCAGGCTGCCGAGCGGCCTCGACCCACTGACTGCGGGGCAGGAGTCTCCAGCTGAGCGAGAAACGCAGACTCGTCGAGTACCGGCGGCTTCAACAGTTGACGCAACTGGAGATCCAGATCGCGACTTTCGGGATCGAGTTCCAGCTGCCGCTCGGCCAATGCGTGCAGTTCGGGCGGGAGCTCTCCCGCCGCATATCGATCCAGCCAATCGTCAGGCAGTGGTGTGTTCATCTCAGTGCCCTCCGCCCGCAGTCAGTTTCCGGCGCAGCAGAGCGCGGGCCTTCGCCAATCGTTCATTGACGGTCGCTCGCGCCACGCCCAGCCACTCGGCCATCGCGTCGTAGGTCAGCTCGTCGTAGTAGTGCAGGTACAACACCTCTTTCAGCTCCGTTGGCAACTCCTCGACTCGCTGCCGCAGCTGGTCGACTTCATCATCGTCGGCCACCCTCTGAGCCGGGTCGGTCGGCTCGCGCCCGGTCGAGTCCACGGGGAGGCTTCGCCGTCCGCGGCTGCGGTGAAAGTCGACGCACAGATGGACCGCAATTCCACGGAGCCAGCCCTCGAAACTCGGTTCCGATGCGAGACTCCCCAGATTCCGCATCGCACGCAGCAGGGTCTCCTGGGCCAGCTCCTCAGCATCGGCCCGCTGGCCGACTCGGGCCTGGCAGATGGCGACGAGTTTGGGAAACGCCGCGCGCGCCAGCTCCCCCTGAGCTGCGCGGTCACCCGCCACAGCCCGCCCCACCAGTGAAGGAGCGTCATGTGTCATCTGTCGTCCAGATCGAGGAAGCTGGAGCTTAGACGATCAGGCAGGGAATTCAGACTGGCACAAAGTCTGAGGATTCGGTGATTTCTGAAGAATACTCGGTCAGAGAGCTGGGACGCCGGAATTCTGACGAATTCCGCTACACCATCTCGAGGGGCAGGAACCGCACGCAGCCCGCTTCGATGAGCCGGTCTTCCAGGATGTCTCGCCGCTCGCACTCGTTGTAGCCGTTGAGTCCCGAGTACAGGGCGTTGCCGAGCACCAGTACGGCGACTTCCACGACCCGCGGCGGTAGCCGATACTGGCTGAGGTCCGCGTAAATTTCTTCCTCGCTCAGGATCTCGCCAAACTTATCGCCTCGGAACGTCAATTCGATTCCGCGGAGGTTGGGAATCCATTCGTAGTCGAACGGTCCGTACTCCAGTCGCCGATGGGTCACCCAGATGCGGGTGTCCTGAATGCGAACGCCATGAGTGCGGAGGTCAGACATCGGTTGAACCGTGAGCTGAGCAGATGCGAACTGCATCTGACTCCATCCACCCTATGCCACGCGCGCAGAGGACTCAAGGGCAGTGTGCCTCGGAATCTCAAACTCTGTGACTGGCTGCAGAATTCTGCCGACCGGCTCTTGACCACGCTCGGTACGCTTTACCAAAACAAGTACGCTGCGGAAGATTTTCTCAATGTCGCGTTCGGGGTTGGAATTTCGGGAGAAGCGGGTTCTCGGTGGGTCACGGGCTGGTTGACTGATCTCCCGTCCCGTACGATCCTGCCGGAACTCTTCGGGGGCGCGCGGTCTCGGAAGTGAAAGAGTGCCTCAGAGCAACCGATCGATGTCAGATTCTCTCGTGTTCATGATGGGTAAGTTCGAGGCCCGGATCCCCACGGACCGCTGGTACTCGGACAACCATCTGTGGCTTCAGGAAGGCCCCGGCGGCTTTCGCGTGGGGTTTACCTCCTACTCCGTCCGCATGCTGCAGGATGTCTATTTTCTGGACTGGTCCGTCGACCCCGACACGCGGGTCCGCAAGAAGCAGGAGATTGGCCAGATCGAGAGCTCCAAGGCCGTCTCGTCTCTGTATGCCCCGGTGGACGGGACCATCGTCGAGTTCAATGCGGTGGTTCTGAACGATCCGTCCGCCATCAATACCGACGGTTATGAAGCTGGCTGGCTCTACCGATTCGAGACCCGAGCCAAGCTGTTGACGGCCGAAGAGTACGTGCAGCTGCTCGATTCGAAGTGGGTCGAAACTCAGCGAATCATCAAGGGCCAGCTGAACGACTGACCTGGGACCACAGATCGCCCGCGAACAGGTCGATCATCTGGGCCAGCCCGGCCTCGACCAGTTCCGGCCCCTTTACGAACCGCCCCGGGCGAGTCCAATTCTGAATGACGGACATGTCGCAGGGGAACATGCGGGTCAGCAGCGTATCGATATCTTCTTCGAGGATCTTGAAGTAGCGCGCCCACTCGGCGGCTTCTTCCATCCGCACATCTTCTTCGCTCTGCCAGCGCATCGGATGAAACAGCAGCGTCGAATGCGGTGTGACGAACCGGCGACGGCAGGCTGCGAACGGGATGATGGCTGCGGACGAACACTCTCCCGCGACCACAGCCAGCGGATCAAGGCCGCGCAGCCGGATGATCGATGCCAGGGCCAGTCCGCTGAAGACACTGCCACCACTGGAGTCGATGAACAGAGTGCCCTTTGAGCGCCGGGGAACTTCGAGAAGTTTGCCGGCCAGTTCCGAATGGTCGTCGGACAAGTCTCCCGACAACACAATCTCCCAGTCACCGCGCGGGGCCTCGCTACGTTTCCCCGAGGTCGCGCTGGGGTAGGCTCGAATTCCCGATGGTCGACGTTCTTCAGGCATGTCTGCTCATAACGGCGGAGATGAGGAGTCTTGAAAACCGATCTACTGGGCCCAGCCGGGTGCGTCGGATTCGCTGCCTTCCGCCGGGGCAGTTGCGGCGTCTGGAGCGGCCTCCTCGGTGTACTCGACAGTCTGAGTTGCAGGGGGGACGGGCGGCGGGTTCGGAGTTTCCACCACAGCTTCGGGGATGGGCGCCTGGAAGGCCACTTGAACCGGCAGCTGAGTCCGAGTGATCCCCGCCGGGCCGCTCGTGGAGCGGGTGATTTCGTTGCGAATGGAACCCGACTGGAATGGGCCAACTCCGAAGATCGACAGGTTTGAATCGTCGGACTTGGCCAGGGTCGTTCCGCCGACTCCCAGCGCGCTGCGAGTCTTGCGGTCAAATGCAGCCAGCCCCAGCTTGGCCACTCCGACCTGTTGCGAACGAGTGGCCACGCGGATCTCGGGGAGCGTCAGCATCCCCGGCAGGGTGATCTCGGGAATCCCGACATAGGTTTCGTTGTTGGTCGTGCCGACTGTACCGGAACGCGGCTCAACAACGACTGCAGCATCGTCAGCCTTGTCGACCAGTTGAGCACCGACTTGCAAGAGTCGATGCCGGATCGAGCCGATCACGTAGGCCTTGTCGACGCAATCGACGTACTTCTCTTCCAGGAAGACTGTGTGCCCCGAGAACGGACGAAAATCGATCTTGTCGAGAGCTTGATCCACCGCGTTCGAGACCAGCATCTGCTCTGTGGAAGAGCGCGCCGTGTTCGTCGTTTTCATGGTCGTACAACCACAAACAATCAGCACGCACGCAACGAGCAGGGCTCGCACGGCAACGCCGGAAACAGGGGACATGTGCTGTCCTTCCAAATGATCGAGATGGAAACGAGGAGTGGACTGACCGAAGAACTCGGCGCAGGCTGTGGCGGGAGCCACGAGATGAGGCGAGGTTTGTAAGTCGAAATGAGAACACCGGTCAAGATGAGTTGAAGGGACAGCGAGTCTCGGCACACTTGACGAGAGTCCTGAACCGAACCACGATGGCAGAACGCAGCAACTTCCGACGAAGCGACGCCCCTCCATGTCCGATGTCGATCTGAATCAACTCGAACTTCTGGCACGAGTCGAAACGGTCATGCGACAGGCTCATGCGTGGGCCGATGCAACCTCGGCTTGGCAGCCAATCGTGCAGGCCCAGGGCCTCATGCGACGGGTGCTGGCCCGCACCGATTCGCTACGGGTGCGTCTGGAAGCTCCGCTGGTGGTCGCCACCTTTGGAGGCACCGGGACCGGGAAGAGTTCGCTCGTCAATGCCTTGGTCGGAGCCGACGTCACCCGCTCGGGGCGGCAGCGTCCGACCACTCGCAAGCCCATTGTGATCTGTCATTCAAGGACCGATGTCTCGCAGATTGGGTTGCCGCTCGATCTGTGTGAGCTGGTGCGAAGCGAATCGGATCTGGTCCGCGACTTCGTGATCGTTGACTGTCCCGACCCGGACACGAACGAGACGGAGACGCCCGGCAGCAATCTGGCGCTGCTGCACTCACTGCTGCCGTTCTGCGACGTCTTGTTGTATGTCTCTACGCAGCAGAAGTACCGTTCTGCCCGCGTGACGAACGAACTCGCCCAGGCAGCCAGCGGGTGTCGAGTCATTTTCGTGCAGACACACGCCGATCTCGACGAAGACATCCGGGACGACTGGAGCCGGCAGTTGGCGGGTACGTTCGACTCGCCCGAGATATTCTTTGTCGACTCGCAAAAGGGCTTCCGCGAGCAGCAGGCTGGTCAACGTCCGACCGGCGAGATGGGCCGGCTCGTGGATCTGCTGACTCGCGAGTTGGGATCGGCCTCGCGGGCTCGGATTCGGCGGGCCAATGTCGTTGATTTGCTTTCGGAAACCATCCAGCGCTGCCAGGCCCCACTGCATGCGGCCGAGTCGGAGTTGATCTCCCTCGAACGCGTCCTGGCCGATCAGCGCAGCGAGCTGGCTCGGAGGATGACTCAACAGCTGTGCGGAGATCTGGGCGCATCGCGGGGGCTGTGGGAACGCCGACTGGTCGAGGCCGTCGTCGAGAACTGGGGTCTGAGCCCGTTCTCGGCCGTCCTGCGGGGTTATCACGGGCTCGGCACGATCCTGACATCTCTCAGTCTCACGCGGGCTCGCAGCACCGCGCAAATGGCAGTCATTGGAGCAATGCACGGCATGCGCATGCTCCGGGATCGCATGGAGCGGCAGTCTGCTGAAGAAGGTCTGCAGCGTGCGTCGTCGCTGGGCCTGGACGATGCGATGCTGCGCGAGACCGAGCTGATCGTCGAGGGCCACGTCCGCAGCGCCGGATTCGACCGGGCAACGCTCCCCGCAGCCTCGCTCGATCAGCTGCGGCAGCAGGCCTCGAAGCTGGAGACGCAGTTTCTAGGGGATGCGAGTCAGAAGACCGATGAGCTGATCCACAAACTCGCGGCCCGGAACTCCCGCTGGTGGGTGCGTGGCTGGTACGAGCTGCTGTTCCTGGGTTATCTGGGGTTTGTGCTGTACCGGATCGGAAAGAACTTCTTCCTCGATTCCTTTGTGTCCGAGAAGCAGCTGTTGTCGACCGACTTCTACATCCCGGCGTTGATCTTCTGGGGATTGTGGACGGGCTTGCTGCTGATTCTGTTTCTGGGCCGACTGCGGAGGGGCCTGAGCCAAGAGATCCAGGGGCTGGCTTCCCAGCTGGTCGAAGTCCGACTTTCGGGCGGTCTGTTCCCCCAGCTGGAGCAGGCGTGTCGCCAGGCTCGCCAGCAGTCGCAGGAGCTGGCCCAGCTCCGGGAAGCAGTGGAATCGATGCGCCGATTGGTGTCGGCGGGCTCGAACTTGGGAACCAGGCGTTCCAGCGAAGTTCAGCCGATTTTGAAGTGATCCGGTACGGCACACCGTGCGTTATCATCGGGGAACGAGACGGATTCCGGGAGACTTCCAATGTTGCCAGCGAGGATTTTTGGAGCCTGTTTTGGCGGGATTGGCCTCACGGTGATCGCATTTCTGTGGGGTTCTTCGTGGAACGACTTTCATTCTCCTCCGCTGGTTTTTCGAGTCTTCGGAACGTTTGTGGCGATCCCATTCGTGGTGGTTGGTGCCACAGCGATCTTTGGCAAGGTCCCGAATGTCGCTGAGCGAGCGGCGGCGCTCCAAAAGCAACTCGAAGAGGCCGGGCTCGATGCCCCCGAGGCCGCTCGAACCGCCCCACCACCGGGTAAGCTCAAGTGCCCCAACTGCGGGTCGTCACCGTCTCAGGCGGAAGTCTCTCCGCATGGGGATGTGAAATGTGACCACTGCTCCCGGTGGTACAATGTTCATACGTCATAACCGGTAGGCCGAATGGGTCTGTGGATTTCGAGAGAATACGCGTCATTGCCAAGGCCGGTCGACCTCGCGACAATGAGGGGTAGCCTCATTTCGAGCTGTTCGCAACTCTGCGACGGCTGCGGCATCTTCTGACCGTCGAATCGATCCCGGAGCAGACCCATGGCAGGTGGCGGAGGTTCCTCTCAACCCAAAGTTGTCCTCTCCAAAGAGGACGTGGCCCGAATTCTGTCGCCGCGCGTGAAGGTCACGGCCGAGAATGAGCCAGAGATCAACAAGCTCTTCAAGATGCAGATCAAGCTGGAGGGGTCCGATATGCACCTCCAGGTGGGCAAGCCGATGATCCTGCGTATTCGCGGGACACTCCGCGAAACCGACATGCCGCCAATCAGCGAAGAGCAGATGTGGAAGCTCTTTCTGGAGGTCATGGATGAACGTAACAAGTACATCATGGCCGAGACCGGCGGGGCCGACTTCTCGCACATCGTGCCCTACGAAGGAAAGAACTGGCGTTTCCGCGTGAACCTGTTGCGCCAGCTGGGGCTGCCGGGCCTCGTCGCGCGTAAGGTCGAACAGAACATCCCGAACTTCGAGGGGCTGTATCTGCCGCCGGTCATGGCGAACCTGTGCGACTATGAACAGGGGATGGTGCTGCTGGCGGGAGTCACCGGCTCGGGGAAATCGACCACGATTGCCTCGATGCTGAACTTCATCAACCACCGCAAGCGGGTTCACATCCTGACGATCGAAGACCCGATCGAATTCGTGTACACGCAGGACAAGGCCCTGATCAACCAGCGCGAGCTGGGGGCCGACACGACCGACTTCCACGTCGCGATGAAAGGGGCCGTGCGTCAGGACCCCGACATCATGCTGGTGGGAGAACTTCGCGATAAGGACACCTTCGAAACCGCCGTGCACGCCGCCGAAACGGGTCACCTGGTGTTCGGAACGATCCACGCGTCGTCCGCTCCTTCGACGATCGGTCGTATTCTCGACCTGTTCCCGCAGGACATGCACCGCGCCCTGCGGTCGTCGATGGGCTTCAACATGAAGGCGATCGCCGCCCAGAAGCTGTTGGCCACGATCGTCGACAAACCGAAGCGTGTGCCGATCATCGAACTGATGATCTTCAACGGAACCGTCCGCAAGCTGATCCTCGAAGGCAAGGACGAGAAGCTGCCCGCAGCCATCCGCCTTGGCAAAGAAGAGGGGATGCAGATGTTCAACGACTCGATCTACGGCTTCATCAAGAAGGAGTACATCGACCGCCCGACGGCGTTCGAAGTCTCTCCGAACGTCGAAGAGCTGAAGATGATGATCAAGGGGATCGACGTGAAGGGCCCGGCAATTCTGTAGGTACTGACAAGGCACGTCGGGCAAGCCCGACGGCTAACGGGGACAATCAGCCGCGTTACCGTCGCCACTGGGGCAACTTGAGAAGACTCGGCGCGGTGCGTTCTATTCCCTGCATGAAGAATTTCATGGAGTCGGATTGCTATGCCACTCTAAGGGAACAGTATCTGGGGAATCATGACGGTTCCCCAGAATCCAGTCGTGAATCCCAAGACAACCAGGACTGCAATCCAGGACTCGCCTCCACCTCCGGACGTGAAACGGGCAGTCCAGATTGCAACAGGTGAGGCGGAAACGGGCAGCATCAGGAACACCCACTCATGAGGCAGACTGGCTTGCCTGAGCAACAGAAAACATCCGAGATAGACGCAGAGCAGCACAATTCCGATCCACCGAGACCTGAGCCGAACTCGGCGATCGCTCGGGGCCAGCGCGACCTGCCGCGCTGCTAATACGGAACTTTGGAACAGGGCAAACAGCGTCAATGGCCAGGTGAAGGCGAATCGTTCTGGTCGCCAGGTATTCAGAATCGGAGTCGCCAAGACGCCAAACACGGCGGTGATCCACAAAGATCGATGCAGCCAGTCGATGGAGTCACCCACCCCACGCCGCCGAACGATCACAAGCACGAAGAGCAGTGGGAATAGGACAGCCAATGACTCGAAATACCAGGATCGCAGTTCCTCCCACGTGGGCCGCATGAACGGGTGCTCTCGCTCCCCGCGCAGTAGCCAGGCCGACAACCCTTGAAGTCGGGGCCACCAGCGTTGCCCGCGGTACGGTTCGACGACAGTGGATGGATCGCTGGGACTCGGTTCTCCGACTCGAATTCCCACAGCGAGCTCATGGGAACGCACAATCACGACACCGGAAGAGAGCGACGGAGCAGCCCACGTCACCTCGTCTTGGAAGATGGGAAGCCGCCAATGCTCCTGGTACTTCTGGCGATCCACCGTGGCGCGAATCAGTTCTCCCGAGTCATTGAACAAGAGCAGGTCATTGCCGACAGCCACCGCGTTGGATTGGCCAACTCCTGGGGCTGACCAGAGGATGCTCCCGCTGCGGAGATCCATACAGCGAAACTGCCCCCGGGAAGGGCGATGCGCCTTGGACTGGGGGTCACGGACATCGAAACCGAAAACCGTATCGCCGATCGGCGTGGCTGAGTCGACATCCAGAGACATCCGGGGTTGGTGCCAGGCCTGCTCGACTTTGAGCGGCTCCTGGGCCCCTTCGCTCCACTCAACGCGATACGCCGTCGATCCCGCCTGAAACGGAGCCGACACGACAAGAATTGGGTCCCAGTCAACCGGCATGGACGAATGCTCGTCGTACCCTCCGGAGATTTGTGTCTTCCACATCTCCTTCCCCGTCGCACGATCCAGGATCACGAGATCGTTTTGCAAATACCCAGCCAGCAGTGGATGTCCCGCTCGAGTCATCGGAAGAATCGAACAGTAGCTGGCCGGACCACTTCCCGATTTCCAGGCAATCTCTCCCGATGGAAGCTGAAGTGCGACAATGCTGGCTTGAGGGCCACCGATGGGAAGATAAAGCCGGTTGTCAGCGATGATGGGAGAGGCGGAATAGCCGAACTCCGTACCGACTCCCTGGAGTTCCTCTTGCAGGTTTTTGACCCAAAGAAACTCGCCCTTGGCCAAATTCGCGGCACCGACCTCTCCGTCTGGGGTCGTGAAGTAGACAACCCCATCATGAATCGCGGGAGTCCCGCGCGGCCCCGGATAGATTCCCGCCAATTCGTACGGTTCGCCGACTCGCGTTTCCCAGATCGTATCCCCCGTAGACGGATCCAGACAGATCAAGTACTGACCCAGCGCAGTTTGGAATTGTGAGACGGCACGATTCCCTGAGATGGCAAAGCTGGCATAACCCTGCCCGAGTTTGCGAGACCAGAGGATACTTGGCGGATGCGTGGGATCCGCCAGCTGCTCATCAACGGCGACGCCATCTTGCCGGGAACCACGCAAGCCGGGCCAGTCTCCCGCAGAGACGGTCATAGACCAGAGAAAAATGAATGTGCCGACGAACCATCGTATCCGGCCACACATGGATCGCCAGCTTTCGAAGAGTGTTGGGCCTGTCGCAGCTTAACTTGTCTTTCAATCACCGACGACTGAACATCATCTCCTGTTCGGTGCGTGGCCCGATTGGTCGCACTTCGTCGCAAGGCTTTACCGTAAAAACACTTGCATCGCCCTTTCTCGTGAAATCCTCCCTCAGTTGCGGTCGGGGAACCGGTTCTCGTACACTACGTGGCTCGCAACTTCCAGCCCAGGCTGCCGTCCAACGCCGGTGGCCCTTCCGAGGTGAGTCATGAAAGAAGGCATCCATCCCGATTACCACCCCGTCGTGTTTCACGACGTCGGTTCGGGAGTCAAGTTCCTGACCCGTTCCACGATGACCTCCAAAGAGAAGGTCAAGTGGGAAGACGGCAACGAATACCCACAGATCTCCGTCGACATCAGCTCGGCCAGCCACCCGTTCTTCACCGGCAAGATGAAGTTCCTGGATGCTGCTGGTCGCGTTGAGAAGTTCCAGAAGAAGTACGGTCTCGCCAAGAAAGATGGCGAAGGCAAGTAGCTGGAATCCGAACCAACTTCACAACCCGCCGGGGGCTTGGCCTCCGTGCGGGTTTGTTGTTTGGAAAGGAGTCACTGGTCCTTAGTCATTAGTCCTTGGTGACTTGAACAAATGACTAAGGACGAATGACTTAGGACTCCTTCGATGTCCCGTTTCTTCTGACCCACCGGTTCTATCATGTACCCCAGCCTGCAACTGAAACTGGATCGCTTCGAGGAACTCGAGCGGCAACTGCAAGACCCGGCGGTCCTGGGGAACGGGGCGAAGCTGGTCGAAGTGCAGCGCGAGTATGGCGGTCTGAAGAAGACCGCGGACTCGGTCCGCACGTTCCAGAAGCTCGAAGCGGACCTGAAGGCCGCGCAGGAGTTCCTGGCGGAGGCGACCGACGACGAGACGAAAGAGTACGCTCAGGCGGAGGTCAACGAACTCTCTGCCAAGGTGGCTGCCTATCAATCGGACCTAGAAGATCTGGTCACAGCCGGGGACTCGATCACCCGTGGTGGTCTGATCATGGAAATCCGGGCTGGGACAGGGGGCGACGAAGCGGCCCTGTTCGCCGGGGACCTGTTCAATATGTACAGCCGGTACATCGACATTCGCGGCTGGAAGATGGAACTCCTGGAAACCGCCGAAGGGGAAATGGGCGGGTTCAAGGAAGTGGTCTTCTCAGTCTCGGGAGACGGAGCGTATCACCGGCTGCAGTTTGAGAGCGGTGGGCACCGCGTGCAGCGTGTCCCCGAGACCGAAACTCAGGGCCGCATCCATACGAGCGCCGCGACGGTGGCAGTGCTGCCGGAAGCCAGTGAAGTTGAAATCAACATCAAGGATGAAGACCTGCAGATCGATACGATGCGCGCGGGTGGCCCCGGTGGGCAGAAGGTGAACAAGACCGAATCAGCAATCCGCATCACACACATTCCTTCGGGGATCGTGGTGAAGTGCCAGGACGAAAAGTCCCAGCATAAGAACAAGGCCCGAGCGCTCCGCGTGCTCCGCAGCCGCTTGCTCGAAGAGACGCAGAAGAAAGAAAACGAAGCCCGCGCCTCAGCCCGCCGGACTCTGATTGGATCGGGTGACCGCAGCGAAAAGATCCGCACCTACAACTTCCCGCAGTCCCGGATCACGGATCACCGGATCAACCACTCGATCTTTAAGATGGCTTCGTTCATGCAGGGCGAGATCGACGAGATGATCGAAGCCCTCGTCGAGTTCGACCGCCAGGAACGCCTCAAGATGGTGAAAGAGTAGTTCACCCCGTAGCCACTTTCGCCAGAACGTGGGCGATTGAGAGTGAACCTGCCCACGTTCTGGCGAACGTGGCTACGAGACGTTTACCCCACGAATTCGTTGCCGACCTTGCGGGCTCGCTGCGGCTTATCGAGGTCGATCCCCAGCTGGATGCCGACATCGACCAGCACGTTCCAGCCCGCTGCCATCTGGACGAATGGGCTCAGATCGCCGGCATCCGGAATCAGGATCGTCGGGAATTGCGTCGGTCGTGACGAGATCGCGATGATCGTCATGCCGACTCCCTTGGCCAGCACGTCGCCGAACTTTTGCTCCGACTCGGAATAGGGATCAATCCACAGCAGCACGTCGCCGGGGTTCATGACCTCTTCGATCCCGTGAACGGCGTAGGTTCCCTCCAGATAGTCGGCGGGCTTGCGGGTGATCTCGTTCGACTTGAGTGTCAGCTCCTCAGCCACTCCATCGTTGCGTCCGGCCCAGTAGATCGTACCAGCTGTGGCAATCCGCTCGATCAGATTCAGCGGGATCGAGGTCATCAGCGCGGTCTCGATCTTGTCACCCAGCCAGCCGAGCCGGCCTTCCAGCGTCGATTCTCCGGCGATCGCCTCGACCAGCGCCCGATAGAACAGGGCCTGCTCCATCACGCTCTTCGTCGCTGCGACGGCTCCCTCGGGACCACAGCTGAGCGTGTAGCCCTTGGTCGAGTGCGATTCGAGCAGCGACCCCGCGAAGGCAGTGAGGCTGAACAGAGACTGATGTCCCGCGACCTTCAGATCGGTAAACAGGCGAATCACTTCTGCCGTGCGACCGGAGTTCGACATCGCGAACACAGCCCAGTCTTTCAGCGAATACTCCCGCGCCTGGCGACCGGCCTCAGTATGCATCGTCAGCGGCCACCCCATCCGCCGCGAGTGAGCGATCGCATTCTTCGCCGGGAAAATGCGGCTCGACCCTTCGCCGGTCAGCAGCAGCTTGCCGATCGCCGCGATCTGCTGAGCGGTTTCGGCCATCTGCCGATGTTTGAAGTGGCGGACGACTTCCGGAGTTGCCAGCATGTCGCGGACGAGTCCGAACCGGGAGTATCTTTCGACGTGGGCCTGCATCGGAGGTTCCTGCGGAGGTGAGTCTCGGAAGCCCCACTCTCGGATACCGCGCCGCGGGAATCAAGTGTGCCGAATGTACTTTGGTCAATCGGCAGGTCTATAATTGGGCGTTGATCCCTCGCGCGGGTTGTCATCCCACAGCCTGCCACTCGCCCACCGGAACCTGATCGTGCCGAATCGCCTCACCTTCGGTGTCGGAACTGCTTTGCTGCTCTGGGGATGCTGCCTGACCCTGGTCGGGTGTTCCCCTCCCGAGTCGATTCATCAAGTGCGAGTTCCGGCGGAACTCTCGGAGCGGAGAGTGACCGAGTCGGCGAATCCTTCCCTCAATCCGAGCAGTCCCTCGGAACAGGACTCCAGCAGCGGTCCCAAGTACAAGACCCCCGAGGGCTGGACCATTGGCGGCCCGCGAACGATGCGGCTGGCCACTCTGGAGGTCGCCGACGGCGATCAGAAGTGCGACATCAGCCTCTCGCAACTGGCCGCGGGCCAATCGGTCCTCGACAACGTCAATCGCTGGCGCAAGCAGGTGAAGCTGGCCGAGGTGGCCGAGGCCGATCTCCAGCTCAAGCCGATCAAGTCGGGTGGTTTCGATGGTTCGCTGTTTGTGGCGACTGGTGAGACCGAGACGATCCTGGCTGTGATGATTCCTCGCCCGGATACGACCTACTTCGTGAAGCTGCAGGGGCCGAATGCCCTGGCGCTGCGTGAGCTGGAGAAGTTCGTGCAGTTCACCGAATCGATCGAGTGGAAGTAAGAAGGCCTAGGGGCGAGAGCCGAGGGCCTAGAGCCAGAGAGATCAGTACTGCGTGCGTCGTTGTTCAAGGAAACGTTGATGTCCACTCTCCGCAAATATCTGATGCCGCTGGCTTCGCTGAAGCTGACGGTCGTGCTGCTCGCGATGTCGGCGTTCATCGTGCTGGCGGGGACACTCGCTCAGGTGAACCAGGACGTCTGGGAGGCGGTGCGTCTGTACTTCCGCATCGACATGCGGCAGCTGGGAAGCTCCATCCGGTCCGGATCGATCACAGAGGTCCTGAGTCACCTGTTCGTCTGGATCAAGCTCGACATCTTCAAGCCGCCCGCGTTCTTTCCCGAGACGGCGCCGATTGATGGCAAGTACGGCTTCTGGTTCCCGCGTGGCTGGACGATCGGCGCGGTGATGATGGTCAACCTGCTGGCGGCTCACTCGCTACGGTTCAAGGTCCAGGCCCGCGGCGGCAGCCTGTTTGCCGGGCTGGGCGTGATCTTGTTGGGCGCGGTTCTCACCTGGGCGGTCATCGTGACAGCCTCCTCCGCAGACGGGATCCAGACCAACACTGTCGTCAGTTACGGCACCGTCTGGCAGCTGATGGGGCTGGCCAAGCTCGCCATCTCGGGGTGTCTGGTTTATCTCGGTCTGGCGGATGGCAACACCTCGCGGACGCGCTGGTTGTACCTGATCTCGGCCGTGCTGGCGGCGCTGCTGAGTGCGGTCGTGCTGCTGGCTCCCCCGCTGGAAGATCCCAGCATGCGGATTCTGTATCAGCTGCTGAAGGGCACTGTGTGTGGTGTCGTGCTGCTGGCCGGTTGCTGGCTCGTGTTCCAGAAACGAGCCGGCGTGGTGCTGCTGCACTCCGGGGTCGGCATGCTGATGGTGTACGAAATCCTGGTCGGTCTGAACGCCGGGACGATGGAAGCCAGTATGCAGATCGTGGAAGGCGAGACCGCCTATTACACGACCGATATCCGCAGCTCGGAACTGGCGATCGTCGACCTGTCCGATGCCAAGGAAGATGTCGAGACGATCATCCCCGGAACACTGCTGCAGAAGGGGCAGAAGTACGAGGACAAGCAGCTGCCGTTCGTGGTCGAACTGCTGGACTACTATCCGCACTCGACACTGTTCAATAAGGTCGCGAAGTTCAACCTGTCGCGCCCCGGACAGCCAGCGGATGAGCCAAAGGAACCGGCCGACGTCGCGACGACGGGCCTGGGCAAGACTTTCCGGATCACGCCGCTCGATCCGAGTGTCGGAACCGACACCAGCGGACGCGTCGACTCGCCTTCGGGATACGTGCGGCTGACGGATCGCGAGAGCGGCAAAGAGATCGGCACGTTCCTGGCCACAGCGGTCTTGTTCCGCGCGGAGCCGTTTGAACACAACGGCAAGAAGTACGAGCTGGAGTTGCGATATCGGCGATCCTACACCCCGTTCCATGTGACGCTGAAGGACGTGCAGAAGAACGTCTACATCGGAACCGACCGGCCGCGGGACTTTCGGTCGATCGTCACCCTGAAGGACAAAGTGAAGGGGGTCACGCTGCCCGACTTTGAGATCTGGATGAACAACCCGCTGCGGTACGGTGGGTTCACGTTCTATCAGAGCAACTACGACGCGGGCCGGAACGGTCGCGAAGTCACCAGCCTGCAGGTCGTGGAGAACGAAGGCTGGACAATCCCCTACATCGCCTGCATGATCACGGCCGTGGGGCTGCTGTTTCAGTTCTCGTTGACGCTGATTCGGTTCTTGGGAAAACTGGGGAAAAGTGATCGGGCGGATGCTGCAGATTCGATTCTGCTACTGATTTCTCCGAAGCTGTTCTTCATCACTTGGTTATTGCGCAAAGTCAGCAGCAATTATGACAGAGCTCTCGCTGAGCAAGAGGCATCTCAATCTGAACCCGAGCAAACGAGTCTCTGGCCGGTAGGAGTCGCATGTCTGTTGTTCGCGATTTGTGTCTATCCGATGCTGCGGTCCAAGAATTCAACCGATGCGTTTGACCTGACCGCCTTCGGGCAAATCCCGATCTTCTATCAGGGGCGTCCCCAGCCGATCGACAGCCTCGCCCGGAACTCGCTGCTGTTCCTCAACGATCGTGAGACCTACAGTGAGAAGGCCCCGGACAGCGACAAGAAGGTCACCAAGCCGGCCGTGCAGTGGATGCTGGATGTGATCACCGGATCACCCGCAGCCAGCAAGCATGCGGTCTACCAGATCGAGAATCTGGAGCTGCAGAAGGCCCTGGGCCTCGAGCGCGTGGAGCGGTTCCGCTACCCCTATGCGGACTTCGAGAAGAAGCTGCTCAGCATGGAGGAAGAGCTCAATAAGCTTGGCGAGGCCAAGACCGAGAGCTTGAACCTGTATCAGCGCAAGCTGGTCTCATTGGCCCGGCGCGTGCAATCGGTCCGCAAGCTGGAGTTCATGTTCCTGGACCTGACTGAAACGGTTCCGCCGTTCCCGACCGCCGAGGCGTTCAAGGAGAACCCTGAAACGGCTCAGGAACAGCTGGCCGTCCTGCGAGCGTTCCTGCAGAAGGTTAAGGAACTGACCTCGGGCAGCGAGATGGCGATCGCGGTGCCGATGCATATCGGCGTCAAGCAGGATCCCGACCCCGAGGCCCAGAAGTTCGAGTGGATGACTCTGCCCGAAGCGATGACGATGGCAACCCTCTCGACTCAGCTGGGTCGAGAGCCACCTCCCGCTGCCAAGCTGTGGCACCAGATCCTGAGCTCCTACAAGGCCAACAAGCCGACGGAGTTCAACCAGCATGTTGCCGACTATCTGAAGCTGCTGAACGAGGCGACCGAGAAGGACCGTACCGCAGCGACCGGGGCCGTCCTGGATACGAAGAAGACTGCGTTCGAATACGCGTTCAACCGGATCGGTCCGTTCAATCTGGCCTCGTATCTTTACGTGGTGGCGTTTGTGTTTGTGGCACTGGGCTGGGTCAGCTCTGACTTCGGCTGGATGAAGCCGCTGCATACTGTGGCTTTCACATTCGCGCTGCTGACCTTTGGACTGCATGCTGTGTCGATTGTGGGCCGAATCTACATCTCCGGCCGACCTCCTGTCACCAACCTGTACTCGGCAGCTGTGTTCATCGGGTGTGCGGCCAGCTTGTTTGCGCTCGTTTGCGAGCTGTTCATCAAGCGAGGAATCGGGACCACACTGGCCTGCGTGTCGGGGTATCTGAGTCTGAAGGTGGCCTACGCGCTCACGACTGATGGCGATACGTTCGCCGTGCTGCAGGCCGTCCTCGATACGCAGTTCTGGCTGGCAACTCACGTGGTCACGATCACGCTGGGTTATGCCACGACTTATGTCTCTGGCCTGATCGCGATCGCCTATATCGTCGGCGGGGTCTGCACTCCGGCCTTGACCGAGAAGGATCGAGATCGGCTTGTGTCGATGATATATGGAACGCAATGCTTTGCCATCTTCTTCAGCTTTGTCGGCACCGTACTTGGTGGTCTGTGGGCGGACGATTCGTGGGGCCGGTTCTGGGGCTGGGACCCCAAGGAAAACGGGGCCCTGATCATCGTGCTGTGGAACGCGCTGGTCCTGCACGCCCGCTGGGGAGGGATGGTCCGTGACCGCGGCATGGCCGCCCTGTGCGTGCTGGGGAACATCGTCGTCAGCTGGTCGTTCTTCGGAGTGAACGAGCTGGGCGTCGGTCTGCACGCCTACGGACTGACCGAAGGGCGTATCAAATGGCTCGCGCTGTTTGCCGTCAGTCAGCTGCTGATTACGGGTGTGGCACTGCTCCCCAAGAGCGCCTGGTGGAGCTTCAAGGCGAACCCCGATGGAGCGGGGGCACCGAAACCGCCCTCGATCGAGCCGATGGTGTAGTCGTAGCCACGTTCGCCAGAACGTGGGTGGTAACGGGATCTCAAACAGCCCACGTTCTGGCGAACGTGGCTACAGGGGGACGCGCAGACGGAATCGGGGATTGTTTCCCGTCCCCTCTCCCCGTTAAGATCAAAGTTCGCTGATCGAACGACGCGGCCCAGGCCGATGAATCGAACTGCGCCCCTGCCAGAACTCCCGCCTTCATCCCGCCTGAGATCGATCCGATGCTGACTTTGCACGGACCCAGCCACCGCTACTGCGACGGGATCGCCCGCCGTTCATTTCTGCAGGTCGGTGGTCTGTCGATCGCGGGTGGGTTGACGCTGGCCGATATCGCCCGCGCGGAATCCGTCGCCGCAGCCGAGGGACGCAAGCTGCCCTGGAAGTCGGTGATCATGGTCTACCTGTCGGGTGGACTGCCGCACCAGGACACGTTTGACCTCAAGCCGGATGCTCCGAAAGAGGTTCGCGGCGAGCTGAATCCGATCTCTACGAATGTGCGCGGGATCGAGATCAGTGAGCTTCTACCCAAACTGGCGATGTGTGCGGACAAGTACTCGCTCATTCGGTCGGTCGTCGGACAGCGGGACGAGCACTCCAGCTTTCAGAGTCTGACCGGCTACACGATGGGGGAGACCCAGCGGCTGGGGCACCCCAGCTTCGGTTCAATGATCGCCCGAGTTCAGGGCCAGACCGATCCGATGATTCCGGCGTTCATCGACCTGTTTCCGACGATGCAGCACCGGCCTTACAACAGCCCCAACGCGGGTGTCCTGGGAATGGCCTATAACCCGGTTAAGGCCGATGGCGAGGACATCGCCAGCATGCGGCTCCGCTATATCGAGTCGCAGCAGTTTGGGCGGCGGCGCGACCTGCTCGGCCAGCTGGATGCCTTTCGCAGCGAGGCCGACCGGCTGGGTGCGATGTCACAGAACTATCAGCGAGCCTTCGATGTCCTGACCTCGTCCAAGCTGGTCGGGGCGATGGACATCGAGAAGGAAGACCCGCAGGTTCGCGAGCGCTACGGCAAGGGGTCCTCGAAGCACATTGGCGACGGGGCTCCGATGTGGAACGATCAGCTGTTGATGGCTCGCCGGCTGGTCGAAGCGGGTGTTCGCGTGGTGACGGTCGCCTATGGCTTCTGGGATACGCACGGCAACAACTTCGGGCACCTGAAGACGCATCTGCCGACGTTTGATACCGGGCTGTCGGCGCTGATTGAAGACCTCTCAGCGCGCGGTCTCGACAAAGATGTGCTGGTCGTCGTCTGGGGTGAGTTCGGCCGCACGCCGAAGATCAATAAGGACGCTGGACGTGACCACTGGGCTCCCGTCCAGACCGCGCTGATCGCCGGCGGCGGTCTCTCGATGGGCCAAGTGATCGGATCGACCGACGCCACAGCTGCGTATGCCGCGACTCGGCCCGTGCATTATCGAGACGTACTGGCGACGATCTACCACAACCTGGGGATCGACCCGCACCAGTTTGTGCGCGATGCCACCGACCGCCCGTTCCCACCGCTGCCGGATGATGCCCGCCCGGTCCGAGAGCTGGTCGGGAATGTTGGGTAAGTGACTTGGGCGATCGAAGCCGATTCGAGCCGCCTCAATCGAGGTGGATGACCGCCTTGATGACACCGGTCTCCGGCTTGACCCAGCTCGGAAAGACCTGCGGCACATCGGCGAACGAGGCGTGGTGCGTAATCCAGGGACCGGTGTCGATCTTCCCCTGATCGATCAGCGAGATGATCCGCGTGAAGTCCCGCGTCAGAGCGTTGCGACTGGCCATGATCGTCAGCTCGCGGCGGTGGACGAACGGAGCATGCGGAAACTCAATGTTCTGCTGCGTGATCCCGACATAGACGACCCGCCCGGCGAAGGCCGCGAACTCGAACGCCCGGACCATCGATTTGGAGTTCCCGGTCGCGTCGATCACCACATCGGCCATCTGCCCGCCGGTCAGCTCGGACAGCGTGCTGATATCGCCTGGCTGACCCGTGACCACAAAGGTATCGGGCACGCCCATCTGCTCGCGCACGAAGCGCAGGCGACTCTCGCTGATGTCGGTCACGATCGCGCGGGCACCGGAGAGCTTCACGAACTCGAGTGCTGAAAGGCCGATCGGACCGGCTCCGATGATGAGCACATTCTCGCCCGCTCGCGGAGCGGCCCGGTCGACGGCGTGACAGCCGATCGCCAGCGTCTCGACCAGGGCACACTGCTCCAGGGTCAGTCCCGGGGCCGGATGCAGCTTGCGGGCCGGAAGGATGATCTTCTCGGTCAGTCCCCCGTCGCACATCACGCCCAGCGTCTTGTGATGCTCGCAGCAGTTCGTAAACCCACGGCGGCAGGAGTAACAGTTCTGACAGTTCAGGTAAGGCTCCACCGAGCAGCGGTCACCCTGCTTGATGTTCGTGACATCGGGCCCGACTTCCAGCACCTCGACGCCCAACTCATGCCCGGGAATTCGCGGGTACGAAAAGAATGGCATTTTGCCGAGATACCCACCCAGGTCCGTGCCGCAGACTCCAACGCGATGAACTCTCACGAGAGCTTCACCCGGTCCCGGGGCGGGCGGAGTGTCGATCTCGATGAACTTCCACGATTCGGGTTTTTCGAGTTGCAGTGCAAGCATGAGGAGGTGGCTGTGGGTGGAGGAGAATCGCGTGATGTTAGCCGACCGGGCTGATGCGGGAAAATCTCGAATGAGAAGAGCATCGTAAACAGTGGATCAACCTCGATTCGCGAGGGTGCCGGGGCCATCCGCTCCGCTCCTGACCCCGGCACCCACATAGGAGAGTCCCTGTGCGGACACAGAAACGCTGACATAGCAACCCCCGTCAGTTTTGGGTACAAGCCAGACCATGACTCACCCAGGGAACCTCATCTCCAAGAGGCAGCGATTGCGAGGCATTTGGCTTCTCGGCGGCTTACTCGCTCTGGCAGCCAGCGTTCTGGCGGCGGATCGAACTTCGCGCGCATCGCGCCCTCCCGCTCCGCCCGAGGCTCAGCAGATCGGCGAGGTGATCTTCGCTCCGGCGGACCTGATGCGGCATGTGGAGTACCTCGCCAGTCCCGAACTGGAGGGCCGCCGGGATCGAGGGGCGGCGCTGGCCGCAGACTACGTGATTCAGCACCTGCGTGAAGCCGGGCTGCAGCCGCTCTTCTCCGGAAGTTTCGAACAGCCGATCCCGGCGGGTGATGGCCCCGAGAACGCCGCCGTGCTGGGAAAGAATGTCGGGGCAATTCTGCCCGGCAGCGATCCTCGTTGGAAAGACGAAGTGATTCTGCTCGGTGTCCACTACGACCACTTGGGGATTCGTCGCGGGCAGGTTCATCCCGGTGCGGATGACAATGCCTCCTCCGTGGCGATGCTGCTCGAAACGGCGAAGTATATTTCTCAGCTGCGTCCGGCTCCCCGGCGGTCGATTGCACTGGTGGGGTTCGATCTCGAAGAGCAGCTGCTCTGGGGCTCGCGGTGGTTCGCCTCCCATCCCCCGGTTCCGCGAGAGAAGATCAAGTTGATGGTGACTTCTGACATGATCGGTCGGTCGCTGGGTGATCTGCCGCTGCCGCTGGTGTTCATGTTCGGGTCGGAGTATTGCCCCGAGCTGCGACACCATGTCGCCCGCGTCGGGGTTCCCAAGGGGCTGGAGGTCGGTCGTCTGGGAGCGGATTTCATCGGGACCCGTAGCGACTATGGGCCGTTTCGCGACCTGCAGATTCCGTTTCTGTTCTTCTCGACCGGGGAACATCCTGATTACCACACTCCGCGAGATTTGCCTCAGCGGATCAATCCAGAACAGATGGCTCGCATTGCCAGCCTGATTGCTCAGACGATCGTCGAGGTCGCGAACAGTCCGAGCCCACCGGTCTGGAACGGTCGTCCGGAGCCCGATCTGGCGGAAGCCGCCACGATGGAGCGAGTGACCAGCGTGATGCTGGCTGAGGAAGCGGCCGGTCGTCGGAAGTTGTCGACAGCTGTCCGCTTTGTGGCCGAGCAGACGCGATCCAAGACGCGGTATATGCGCGAGCGCGGGACATTCAGCGAAGATGAGCGGACACTGCTTCGGCGGAGTGCGCAGTATCTGTTAATCAGTGCGTTTTAGTGCTGAGTCCATGCTAAACCATCTGGATCAGCCGGAACGCGCTAGCGTCCGGTTTCATCACGAAAACCGGGGGCTAGCGCCCTGCGGCTGATGGATTTCACCGGCAGTTTTCACTTGGATGCAGCACCAGTCGGAGTCAGAGGTCGATCCGCAGGCCGTCGTACGCCAGCTCGACTCCGGCAGGCAGGCGGGCGTTCGTCTTCTCGTAGTCGAGCCGATGCGAACAGTGAGTCAGGTAGGCTCGCTCCGGCTTCAGCCGCTCGATCACTTCCAGGGCCTGAGCAATTGAGAAGTGCGTTGGATGCGGCTCGTCCCACAGAGCATCCAGTATGAGCACCTTCAGCCCCTGAAGCTTGGGCCAGGTTTCTTCGGGAATGGTACTCACGTCGGTACAGAAGGCGACATCGTTGATCCGATACCCCAGCACCGGCAACTGCCCGTGGATCAGACGCACGGGAGTGAGCGTCAGCCCCATCACTTCGAATGGGTCGGTCGAGATCGTCTGGAACACGAGATCTGGCGTGGAGTGCTGATGGATGCGTTCCTCGACCGGGACGAACGCATACGAAAATGTCCGCCGCAGGTGCTCCTCGACATTCGGTTCGCAGTAGAGCGGGATCGGCATCTTCAGCTTGTAGCCAAAGATCCGCAGATCATCGAGCCCCAGAATGTGGTCCGCATGCGCATGCGTATAGACGACCGCATGCACCATATCGATCTGCTCTCGAACCAGCTGTAGTCGCAGTTCAGGCGAGGTATCAATTAGAAACGGTCCGTCGGGAGCGGAGATATAGACGCCCGTGCGAGTCCGCTGATTGCGGGGGTTCGGCGAGGTGCAGACCGGACAGCGGCATCCGATCATCGGCACCCCCATGCTGGTGCCGGTCCCCAGGAGTGTCAGGTAAGGTTTCGTGGCTGCCATCTCCGGACAGTAACAGGAGCGAGGCCCGATTCGCCAGATCGCGAAGAGGGGGCAGTGGGGAATGGGCAGTGGGCGGTGGGAACTCGGAAAGGCGGACGCCTCGATCTCGAATGTCCTGAACAGTTCAAGAATCCAGTTGAATCTCTCATCAATGGTTCCTTCACTGCCCACTGCCCATTCCCCACTGCCCTGAGAAGTTGACCGCCATCGATCGGAATGCCGATAATTCAATAACGACTGATCTGTGAATACTCGGGAAGCCTCGCACATGTTCCATTGGAATTCGACTTCTCGCTCAGACTGGCTGGCCCCGACTCGCCGCCGATTCCTGCAGGCGGGGTTCCTGGGGCTGGGCGGGTTGTCGCTGGGGGAGCTGATGCGGCGCGAAGCTGCGGCGGGAGCGGCTCCGAAGAAGACGGCGGTGATTTTGTTTTTTGCCCATGGCGGACCGAGCCATCTCGAAACGTATGACATGAAGCCGCTGGCGTCGTCGGAGATCCGTGGTCCGTTTCTGCCGATTTCGACGAAGGTTCCGGGCATCCAGGTCTGCGAGCATCTGCCCAAGCACGCGGAGGCGGCCCACCGGTTTTCCTTACTGCGGTCGGTGACGCATGACGAGGCGGACCACTTTGCGGGGCACCGGCGGTTCCTCAGCGGTTATGGCAAACTGAAGCCGGGATTCGCATATGAGTCGTACTATCCGCAGGTTGGAGCGGTGGCCAATCGCCTGCTCTCGCAACCTGGCACAGGGATGCCCGCAGCCTTGGCGGTCGGCGGAGTCGTTGCCAACGGGCCGGATTACTCAGCGGGGATCTCCGAAGGGTACTGGAGCGGGCAATACCGCGTACCGATCGTCAATGGGGGCCTGCAGAACGCGACTCTGTCCGTGGAGTCCCAGCGGCTGACCGATCGACTGGCAGTGCGAAAGAGCTTTGATCGCCTGCGGCGCGATACGGATGCGAACGGCTCGATGGAGGTCTTGGATGAGTGGGATCGACAGGCCATTGAGATCATCACCAGCGGTGCAGCTGCGAAGGCGTTTGATTTGTCTCAGGAAGAACCGGCCACTGTCGCGCGATATGGGGAGGGGCTGGGGCGGGACGCCTTGATTGCTCGGCGGCTGGTCGAGGCTGGCGTCCGGTTCGTGTCGTTCAACTCGAACGGACATGGCCCCGGTGGAAAGGCTCACAACTGGGACGATCACGCGGTGAACTGGGATCTCCCGTCGGAGATGCTGGCCCGCCTGCCCGAGTACGATCACGTACTGTCGACATTGATTAACGACCTGTTTGATCGCGGCCTCCATGAGCGCGTACTGCTGGTCGTAACGGGTGAGTTCGGTCGAACTCCCCGGTTGGAGTACAAGGACGGTCGGGTCGGACGGGATCATTGGCCCAGTGCCATGTCGATCCTGTACTCCGGGGGCGGATTACCGATGGGTCGTGTCATCGGCCAGACAGATGGGATTGGGGCCCGCCCGGTCGAGCGGCCCTATGACCCGCAGGACTTCCTGGCGACGATCTACCGGTTCCTGGGGATCGACCATACGCAGTCGATCCTGGACCCGTTCGGGCGGCCGATTGCCTTGGCGACCGGTCAGCCGATTGCTGAGATGGGGCTGTAGAAGCCCGCACGCAGGTGAATTCGTCATTGGCAGTCGGAGGTTCAGTCATGCGGATCGGTCACTGTCAATTGGACTCCCAACTGGGAGATTTCGAAGGCAACCTGCAGAAGGTCGTGTCCGGTCTCGAACGGGCTGACCGGGAGCGAGTCGACATCGTATCGTTCCCGGAGTGTTTCCTGACGGGGTATCCGGACCAGGGGGATGTTGCCCGGCGAGATGCCTTTGCGATCGACTCGCCCCAAGTGATGCGATTTCTCGACGCAACGAGCCGCTTTGAGGCTCTCTGTATTGTGGGGTTCAACGAGACCCGCGGGGCCGACCTGTATAACACGGCGTTGATCGCCCACAAAGGTCATCTGTTTGGGCACTACAGCAAGTGTTCGGCGTATCAGTCGTTTCATAAGCAAGGGCGGGAGTTTCCAGTCTTCACTCACAATGGTCTGACATTCGGGGTCATCATCTGCTCCGATGGTGGGTTTATCGAGCCGGCGAGGCTGCTGGCATTGCAGGGGGCTCGCGTGATTTTCGCGCCGCACTTCAACTATATCGGTGCCCCCGGATTGATCTCACACTTTATGAAAGTCCGGGCGGACCATATCTCCCGCGCGGTCGAAAACAGCGTCTATTTCGTGCGGGGGAATAACGTCTCTCTGGGGGGCCGGGAGGAATGTATCGCAGGTTATGAAGGGATCGGTTACGGCGACAGTTACATCGTTGACCCCCACGGAGAAATCGTGGTCCGGAGTCGTCGGCACGTCGAGGACTTCATTTGTACCGGCATTTTCCCAGAGACCGACAAGAGCTGGGGTGTTGGCCGATCTCTGTGGAGTGCCCGGGAGTTTGGCAAAATGCTGCTTGAAATCGCGAAGAAGTAGACGCCGGAACTCGCCACGCCCAGTCAGGCGTACATATTGAAGCCGTGGCATTAAACGTCAGTCCGGGGTACTATTGAAGGGCGAATTCACCCGCTGGAAGTGGTGGCATTGAACTCCGGCGCTCATCGAATACTCCCCGTTCGTTCATGCGAATATCAAGAAACTAGTCGAATTGAAGGGCATGGGGCTTGTGGTTTTCCATCGGCGGTAATACTCTGACTTCGCGGCCGCGGAGCGGAAGCTCCGAACATCATCAGCGGGTAACAGGACACTCAATTCAATGGCGAAAGCGTCTGCATTGCGCGAAATGTCAGTGGCACAGTTGGA
Source organism: Planctomycetaceae bacterium (assembly GCA_044337025.1). GTDB lineage: Bacteria > Planctomycetota > Planctomycetia > Planctomycetales > Planctomycetaceae > TH-plancto1. The sequence goes on along the minus strand of JBIIOI010000018.1, from coordinate 16,207 downwards.
GAAGGCTCTGCTGTCGAAGTTGGTCGCAGCACGTGAACAATTGCGGAAGGAACTCGGCAGCCTGGATGACAAGATCCGGGATCTGTCGGGGGGAGCCACGGCTCCTAAGGCTGCAGAATCGGAATCGACCGAAGAAGACGGTCCACGTCGTCGCGGTCGCCCCAAGGGCTCCAAGAACCGCAAGGGCCGTCGCGGTCCACGCGTCAAGAACGAGAAGTCACTGCGCGTTTACGTGCAGGAAGAACTCCAGAAGGCCAAGAAGGGTCTGACGATTGACGAGCTGATTGCCAATGTTCAGGCAGCCGGTTATCAGTCGAAGTCGGACAAGTTCAAGGCTGTGATGTATCAGTGCCTCTTCCATGGCAAGCGGTTCCAGAAGGACGATGCCACCGGGAAGTACGTGCTGGCACCCGAGTAAGATCGCTGATCTGTTCGCCGAGAAGGTTCTTGGCAACCGAACGAATGACAAAACGCCGAATCGCGAAGCCGCAGCCTGAGGGGAATTCGTTCCTCGCTGGCGGCCTTCCTGATTCGGCTTTTTCGTTTCGATCACTTGGTTGAAGACTGGGAACCCCCTGCGATCTTCTGGTAGAGATCCGCGTATCTTCGAATCATGCGGTCCACCGAGTTCTCTACTTCCATTCGGCTGCGCGCCGCCTCGCCAACCGCTTGAGCTGTCGCGGGCTCGTTCCAGTACTTCAGTGTGTACTGCGCGAACCCGGCACTGTCGCCGACATTCACGAGATATCCGTGTTCGCCGTGGCGGATCAATTCCTGATTGGGAGGAATCGCGGTCGCCACGATCGGACGACCGCAGGCCATGGCCTCCATCAAACTGTTCGACATCCCCTCGAATTCACTGCCGAGCCAGACCGCATCGGCATGATGCAGCAGGCAGGCTGCCTCGGAGCGGTGTCCGAGAAACCGGACGTGTTTCTCAACCTCCACCTCTCGGGCGTGTTGCTCCAGCGAGCTTCGCAGAGGGCCATCACCAACGATGATCAAATAAGACCGATGATCCGCCTGCCGCAATAGCTGCATGGCCCAGATCAGGTCGGGCACTCGCTTCTGGTGAGCCAATCGGCCAGCAAAGAAGACGAGCTTGGCGTCTGAAGGCAGTCCCTGCTCTTCAAGGAACTCCTCCCGCAATTGGCTTGGTTGCGGAGGTGCTGTGACTCCGTTGGGAATCACACACAGCTGATCATCGCGATACCCCAGCGGGCGATAAAAATCGACCACAGCCTGCGAGTTCCCGACCAGACAATCGGTCCTCGTGACCAACTGGCGATCGACCCACAGCTGCCAGGTCTTCCAGCTGTCGACACAGCGCTCCGACACGATCACCTTGGTTCGACTGCTGCGCGGCAGGGCCAGACGACCGTAGCTGTTCGCAGCGAATAACCAGGTATGCAGAATGTCCGGGGCGGCGGCTTTCAGGTGTTGCCGCAGCCGCCACCAGGCCAGCGGATCGAACTGAAATCGTTTATTGAGAATCGTGACTGGGATGTCGGCCTTCCGCAGCGACTCGGCGTACGGTCCGCCACTGGTCAGGCAGGTCACACGCACGTCGAACTGATCCTTCGGAAGCCCACACGCCAGCAGCGTCAGCTGCTTCTCCGCACCGGAGCGTACGAGAGTCGGGATCAGAAGTTCGACGCGCAGCACAGAGTGAGTCCCCGGGATGATCTTCCGCAGCGTGGCTGCGCAGCGCTCGCCACTCGCGAGGCCGGTCCGCATTCTATACCGCGAAGGGCAGCAAGTCCGGTCCAGTTTCGCTGCTCACCAATCGGCAGATCATTTCGGCGGTAACGGGAGAAAGATGCAGCCCGGCTCGGAAGTGCCCTGTCGCCAAAAACAGGTTCTGGTATTCGGGCACCATTCCGATAAACGGACGACCGCGAACGGCTTGAGGGCGCAGTCCGGACCAACACGTCTCCAGCGGAACGTCGGCCAGTGCCGGGCAGATCGCAGCTGCAAATAGCCGAAGGTCGTCAATCGCGGCGGGAGTGTTCCCCTTCTCAAAGCCGGTCAGTTCTTCGGTCGAGCCGATCAGAATCCGGCCATCCTGACGTGGCACCAAGTATCGCTTCCCCCGCTCGAAGACATGCATCAGTCGAACGGGCGATGGGGCGAGCAGTGCAATCTGACCGCGGACGGGAATAATCTCGCGCTGGACTCCGGCGGACTTCAGGAGCTGAGTGGACCAAGCCCCGGCCGTGACGATGAATTGACCCGCTGAGATTTCTCCACGTGCAGTCACGGCGGCTGTGACTCGACCCGCCGAGCAACTCCAGTTGTGTACCGGGCAGCCGGGAGACATCTTGACGCCCGCTCGTTCGCAAGCCCTGGTCAGTGCCTGCAGATGCCGGGGATTGCGGACCTGACAAAGATCGGGCAGGTGGTACGCAGCTTCGGCCCCGGAGAATGCGGGTTCGAGTTCGCGGACCTGCTGCGGTTCCATCCATTCCGCTCGTGCGCCCGCGGCTTCCCAGCGCTGCTGCTCGGCTGCGAATTCGGTCGCGGTTCCGTCAGCCAGTTCGATCCCGCCGCAGCGGTGGAACTCGTTGTCGATCCCTGTCGACTCGTGCAGCTCGGCGGCGAGTTTCGGCCACAGCTGACTCGCCCTGGAAGCGACTGCAGTGAGTGGATCGGAAGCTGGGCCGGGATATCCAGGGGGCAAGATCCCCGCCCCGGCCCACGACGCTTCTCGTCCGGGGATCCCTTGGTCGACCAGATGGACGGAATAGCCGCGCTGGCCTAAACGCCATGCAGTCGTCAGACCGATCACGCCGCCACCAATAACCAGGCAATCGACAGCCATGCGGGCTACTTACCCTTCAGGGCGTTGCGGAACCGCCCGCCGAGCGATGCGGCGTCGACGCCATAAGCTTTGTTACTGGCTTCATCGACTGTGCCGGACTCGATCCCCTTCACGAACTCGCCAAACTTGGCGGGACCACCATTCGACATCAGGAACTCGACCAGCGTCAGGCCCACAGCTCCGATCGTACTGGCGGAGAACGAGCTGTCGTTAAAGACATCCTGCGGGCTGACCAGAGTCGGTACCAGCGCCGCAGCCTCCTGGGGCATCGCATCGAAGTAAGCATTCCGCCCCGCGACCTTCATCGCCAGTGACAGCCCCGTTCCTCGCAACAGCCAGTCCGGCAATCGCGCGCCGTTCCGCTTGAGATAGGCTCCAGTCAGCTGATCGATCAGGTTGATATGCAGCCCGCCCGAAGTTGCGGAGATCTCATCTCCCACGTCCTCGACGGCGATGTAGGCATCTTCCAGAGTCGGCGTCACGACCACATGCCCGTGCATCTCTTTCGCGGCGGTACGTTCCAGCGAGGCTTGAGCGAACTCCTCGTAGCTAAAGCGATCCTTGAGCAGGAAGACGGCCAGCTTCCCCTTCCAGGGCGAACCCGGCCCGCCGTTGAAGCCCTTACGCAGCGCGTCGACTTGCTGCTGTGCCCAGGCTTCTGCCTGCTTGGTGCGGGCTTCGGAGGCGTTGCTGTAGATGATCAGGCTTTCGCTTTCGAGCACGACCGGCGTGTCATTGGGCAGGGCCTTCTTGAGCAGTGCTTCCGAGCGGTCCTTTCGCATCTGCAGCAGTTCCGCCGGGGAGAGCGACGACACCTTATCCATCGCCATCTCGGCTGCGGAGCGGACAAAGCTGCGGAGCGGGGTCTTGGGATCGACGCCGTCATAGACACAGCCTTCGTCGAACCACTTCTTCAGGTCCTCGTAGTTCTTGCGAGTGATCCGCGTCTGGTTGTTGTTCGGCATGCGCGGGTTTTCGAGACCGCCAGTCAGACGGAACAGACGGCTGTCTTCTTTGGGCTTGCCAGGCAATACAACATGGCCACTGACGCCCCCCTTCATCATGTCATAGAACGTTTCCAGCGAGAGCCCGCCGCGCGGGTTATTTCCCGAGTGACAGTTCAGGCACAGGTTGGCCATAAACGGAGCGATGTCCTTGGTGAAGGAGACAGTCTCCGTTCCCTTGGGCTTCGCGATGATGATCGAGGCTTCCTGCTCGTCCGCATCCTTCTTCGTGCGCAGTCGGCTGAGAGCGACATCCTGGCTCTCGCCGTCGAAGTTGGCTCCCTGCGTGATCCAACTGGCCATCGTCACGAGCTTTTCGCGGTCGATGGCGTCCTCGTCCTTAGGCATCCGAATCTTCTCATCGGGGGTCCCCATCCGAAACAGAATCAAGCTCTGCTGGGGGTTACCGACCGTCAGCAGCGGGCCGGACTTGCCGCCCTTGACCCAGCCAGCAAACGTATCGAGCCGCAGATTGCCACTCTGGTTTGTCGCTCCGTGGCAGCCCACGCATTTCTCATTGATCAGCGGGGCAATGTCAGCAGTGAACGAGACACCCTCGTTTTTCGGGCGAGCTGGGGTCTTTCCCTGGGCCTTGTCCAGACTCTTGCGATGACCCGCCAGGGTCTTGTTCACGGTGGCGAACGCCTTGTCGGTCGCCTCGACCCCTGCGGCCTGAGCGATCTCGCCGATTTTGGCTTCGACCGTCTTCAGGACCTCTTCGGCCTCCGCATATTCCTTCTTGCGGATATGGGCAGCCACGACTCCCATCGAGCGATTGATCTCGATGATTTCCTTCTTCTGATCCGGAGTGACCGCCGCCAAAGCCGGCGACACGGCCAGACCACCCACGAGACCAGCCAACAGACAAGCGACTAGAACGCCACGGCCAAGCATATCTGCCTCACCCGAATTCGCGCGTGCTTCCGCGCCACCCAGCACGGAACTGTTCAATCACCACAGCCAGGACCGCAGTGTTCGAATGAACTTCTGGAGTATACCGTGTGGAACGGCTGTCCGGCCAGAGTTTCGAGAAATGCCGCACTGTCTCGCAGTGGGCGAGGTTTCAGTCGCCAATTGGCGGGTTCCTGGTACGGCATCCCCCACAACGCACAATCCGCGAGAGCTGTCACTCTCGCGGATTGCGGCAGATTGCAGATTTGCTGAGGAATCAGACCCCCGAGCGGGCGGGCACAGCCTCGACCACGGGGTCTTTCCAGCTGAACTTGTTCTGGATGGCAATCCGGGTCAGGTGCCGCAGCATCGTCCGGTCGACGATCGGACATGGCAAGTGCGGAGCCGCAGCCAGCGTGTTGGTCGTGTCGAACTGCGGGTCATCCCGCCAGTACGAGTTGTAGACTTCCATATGCTGGAAGAACATATCCTCGTTTTCCGAGGAGTCCTTGCGACGCTCTCCGGCTCCGTAGAACTCGACCCCGTAGAACCCGACTTCCGCTTCAAGCACGTCGCGGATCAGCCGCATCGTGAGTGGCACACGGGGAGTCAGGTGATACGTCTTCCCATGATGCTCGGGGCTATCGACGATGTGGGCCATGACAGCCGAGACCCAGTCGACCGGCACCAGATGCTTGCGCTCGTTGCCGTTCATGTTGAAGTGGACCTGATTGGCCACAGCCAGTCCGGTCTCGTCCTTCTTCGTCTTGTGGTCGGATAATGACTTGGCCAGGTTTACAGCCACGTAGAAGTTGTGATACGTGGTCGTCATCCCGGTGATGCTGTCGCCGATGATGATTCCGGGACGGAAGAATGTCACCGACTCCAGGTGCTTCGCCTCGCGGACCAGCTTCTCGGCTTCGACTTTGCTCTCTTCGTAGCAGTTCCCATACTGCTGGCCGACATCGAGCTCATGCTCGTAGGCCCGACCATGACGAATCCCGGCGACGTACGCCGTCGAGACGTGGAAGAACTTCGTGATGCCGGCCTGACGACAGAATTCGAGGGCATTCTGAGTCCCGCCAACGTTGGAACGCCACGGCTCGGCATCGCGTCCGGTCGTCACGAATGACAGGCTGGCTGCGTTGTGCAGCATCCCGTCGCAGTTCTCAGCGGTCCACTTGATCTGCTCAGGGCTCAGGCCGAAGTCCGGCTGGGAGATGTCTCCTGCCAGAACGACCGGGCGGGGCAGGCTGCGGCCCAGCTGTTCTTCCCAGCAACGCATGGCAGCTTCGATGCGCAGCTCCGGAGACTTCCGTCGGCTGGGTCGGACGAGCACAGCCAGTTCGACACCAGCCTCCATCAGATCCCGCATCAAGTAACGTCCGAGGAGCCCGGTCGCGCCGGTCAGCAACAGATGTCCCATCGTAGTTTCTCCCTGTGGTGTCGTTTCGGAGTGCCCGAGAGCGACTGCTTGTGTGCCGTAACAACTGCTGAAATCTGCAGTTGTGGGACGAACCGTCTTGGCGGGGAGGAGAGCGTCATACTCTCCAGAGTGGGAAGGTTCCGTTCAAACCCGCATCACCATTCGGGGTGCTGGGGGGAGGATTCCTTCCTCAGAGCAGCGGGAATTGGAAAGCTCCAATCTTCGCTGATCCTTCATAGTAGTGAGCGACCGCGTCACACTCAATTGCCAAGTCCAACCTGAGGATCTGATCCGGGGAGAAGGTGGGGCCAACCCCTACGTCCGTTGCACTCATCCCAGGATCGCCAGGATGTCCCATCGGCGAATGCCGATGGGTTGGCCGTTCCTTGCGGTTCGGCGACCCTGACCTTGACTGCATCGGCATCGAATCCGGGGGACATTCGAGCTGTTCGCGAATTTGTGATCGCGATCCGGCGGGTTCGCGGAAATTCGAACTGACTTGCCTGATCGGCCTGATTCAGCCAGGAAATCACGATTGGCGGGAAGTTTGACTTCAGAGCCCGACCACCCTTGAAAGTCGAGGGGTCGCGCTTACAAAATGGAGGGCTCAGAGCGGTTAAGCGTTTCTGGTTTCTGGTTCATCGATCCAACGAGCCGAATGCTCTGTCGATCAACCATTGACCACCAACCGTAAACCCTCTCTCCAACACATCTTCCGGAGACGGACATGAACCTGACCCCCGAACAGCAGAAGATCGGCAAGATGAGCTTTTCGGACGCCGTAGGGATTACCCGCCGCGACCTGCTGAAAGGCGTGGCTGCGGGGTCCGTCGGCCTGGGAGCCATGTATTTCGGCTATCGCGAGCTCCAGGGAGCCCCGGTCAAGACCGCCTTCATCGGGACTGGTGATGAGGGGAACATCCTCCTGACCCAGCATCCGCCCGCCTACATGGACGTGGTGGCGATCGCCGACCTGCGGCCCTCGAACCGGGATCGGGCCTTCCAGGGGGACCCAAACGACGACCGCATCGGACTCGTCCGTAAGCTGGGAGCGGGCGCAGCTGGCAAGGTCAAGGCGTTCGACTCGCACAAGGCCCTGCTGGCAGCCAAGGACGAACTGGGCCTGGAAGCTGTGGTGATCGCCGTTCCTTTGAGCGAGCACTTCGGCATCGCCAAGGCCTGTCTCGAAGCGGGGCTGCACGTCCTCTGCGAAAAGCTGATGTGCCGCACGATCACGCAGTGCAAGGAGCTGATCCGGCTGGCCCGCGACAAGAACCTGCTGCTGACCGTCGGTCACCAGCGGCACTACAGCGTGTTGTACGACAACGCCGCCAACCTGGTGCAGACTGGGCTGCTGGGCGATATCAAGCACATTCGTGCTCAGTGGCATCGCAACAACAGCTTTCCGAACGGCGATCAGTGGCGCAAGACGGACGAGGCTGGCGCGAAGAAAGACCTGCAGGTCATGAAGGATGCCGACCTGAAGGACTTCGGCTACAGCTCCGTCGCCCAGCTGATCAACTGGCGGCTCTACAACACCACCGGCGGTGGGCTGATGGCCGAACTGGGCAGCCATCAGATGGACGCCTGCAGTATCTTCCTGGGCAAGGTCCACCCGCTGGCTGTGCAGGGCTTCGGCGGCAAGAACTTCTATGGCGTGCCTGGCGTTGGCTCTCCTGACAAGCAGAAGGACGACCGCGAGATCTACGACCACGTCTATGTGACCTATGAGTTCCCGGGTCGGAACTACGAGCAGGCCAAGGAAGACCTGGCAATCGTAACCTACTCGTCGATTAACACGAACAAGTTCGAGCCATACGGCGAGACCGTCTTTGGCAGCCGCGGAACGATGATCGTGAAGACCGAGAAGGAAGCGATGCTCTACAAGGAAGAGGGCAAGGGCAGCGAAGGCGGCGGACCCGATCAGCGTCTGTGGGTCGTCAGCAACGCGGTCTCCGGAGGTCCGGTGCTGAATGCTTACGAGACCAGTGCCGGTCCCAAGGCCGCTTCCGGAGGAGGATCCGACTGGGCCTCCAACATCAGCCGCGGTTACACGGAAGAGATGGAGCACTTCTGCTACGCCATCCGCAGCCACGGCCCGACTTACTACCGCGACGGCAAGCTGCTGCCGGTCAAAGAAGGCGGCCTCCGCTGCCCTGGCACAGTCGCCATGGCCGATGCCATCATGGCCCTGACTGCGAACCTGGCCATGGAGAAGCAGAAGCGGATCGTGTTCAAGGACGAGTGGTTCGATCCTGACAGCCCCGCTGTCCCGGAAACCGACCCACAAGTCGTCGGTTAGCCGTCGGACTTGTCCGACGTGCTGTTCGCAAGTGGTGACGACCTCTCAACGGCCATACCGACTCAATCGGTGTGGCCGTCTTTGTTTCGCGGATCGCTCGGGATGTGGACCTGATCCCGGTGAAAGTGCAGATCCCGGCGGGCCAGCACAAGACTCGAGAGCCCTTCATCTGTGGCCCGGTCGCCATCCAGATAGAGCGACTCCAAACGCGGCATCTCCTGGAACACAAGCAGCCCCGCATCCGTCAGCGGAACCTCCATGAGGTGCAGCCACCGCAGCTTCGGCATCCGCGCGAAGGCCTTCAGCCCGGAGTCCGTGACCTGAGGGGCTCGGAGTCTCACTAGCAACAGCTTCGGATGCTCAGCTATCGCTTCGAGCCCCGCATCCGTGACCGACAGGGCCAGCGGCAGGTCGAGGACTTCCAGATTCGGCATCTGGGCAATCGCCTGCAGCTCGCGGTCCCCGAGTTCGGTACGCAGGTGGAGGACCTTGAGGCGCGTACAGCGGGTGATCTGTTCGAGCTTATTCGCGAGCTGATCGCCAGACAGATTGAGTTCGGTGACCTTGTCGGCGACATCCGAGAGCCTGTCGAGGCATGACGATTGCAGGTTCATGTCGGGCAACGCAATCGCCGAAGTCTTACCTTCTTTGACATCGGCGATCTGTGAGAACCAGGCTCTCGAGACTTCGCGCTCTCGATGACTGTCCGAATGAACGGGCATAATCATCCAGGCCAGCCCAATCAGGACTGCAACTGCCACCGTGACCTCCAGCCAGCGCGACTTCATCGGCCCGGCTCCTGATCGCTGAGGGATCGATGGCGTTGGTCACACCCCCTCACCCCCAGCCCCTCTCCCGGGGGGAGAGGGGACCAGGAAGTTTTGAGGAGAACAAATCGCGCCAAGACCAACGTTGGCGCATCCAGCACCGATGCCACGATGACTTTCTTCTGAATCTCTTCCTCCCCTCTCCCCCCGGGAGAGGGGCTGGGGGTGAGGGTTCGTGACTCACAGGAACTGTGCCCATTACCCACGTTCCACGGATCGGGTGCCAACCGGATGACCCACTCACACCCGTACGTAGCCTCACCATCCGTCACGCACAACTTGCCACTCCCCCCAGTAGAGGGGCTGGGGGGCAGGGTGGCTCCGCTCGCGCGCAGTGTCTCCTCCCACATCGCCCTCAGCTCAGGATCTTGAATTCGCGCGACCGCTGTGACATCGTCCAGCCTCACCTCCGCAACCCGAGCCGCCCGCTCATCATATCCCGCGGTATGCGGCAGCTGCTCCAGCTCGAGTTGATGCAGCAACTCTTCGACCGACTCACAGGCGATCGTCACCACACCCGGCCACTGCGGGTCGGTCCGCTCACTCCCCGCTCGCCACGGTCCGACTCGCCGCACGATCCGGGCCAATGGAGCGGCGGTATAGAGTGCGAGCCAGTCGGCCTCTCGGAGCAACGCGCTAGGATCGTTGAGAATGATCTGATCGGCACTCAGCCCGCAGGCTGCGAACACGTCGATCGACGGAAAGGCACACCAACCCGCCGACAGCGGGCCCAAGGTTTCGCCGATCCAGACACGTCGATCCACAGCTCGATTCCGACCGTAGCCACGTTCGCCAGAACGTGGGTTTGTCGAGTGCGAGATCCCCACGTTCTGGCGAACGCGGCTACATCAGGATTACCCCAACTGGAATCGGTCGAGCACATTCACCCACGACTTTTTCTCCGCTGACTCAAGCACTGCATCGGCGACACCTTGAGCCAGAGCCCCGTGGTCGAAACCAGGCAGGGCGGGCCGGTCTTCGATTATGGCCGAGGTCAGCTCGTACACCAGGTCGTAGCGGAAGACGGTACTCGGCACCCCTTCATCCGGGTTGCGAGGGCTACCGGGGATGACGAGGAACTCGCGCGGGACCGGGACCGTCTGCATCGTCCCGCCGTGCTTCCCCATCAGGATCGTGTTCGGCTCAGTCAGGCGATAGACCGCAGAACCCTCCGACCCGTTGATCTCGGCCCACTCCCAGCCGAAGCCGTTGTTGTGATGTCCCTTGGCGAGCGTGGTCCCTTCCCAGACCCCGACCGCTCCGTTCGAGAACCGGCCAATCAGGGCCGACCAGTCGTCGACGTTGGATGGCTCGCACGGTTTCCCATCCGCTGTCGTAGTACGCGGGGCAAAGGTTGCGACCGCACCCGTGATCGACTCGATCGGTCCGCACAGGTCCATGGCGAAATCGATCCGGTGGATCGTCATGTCGAACAGGTCACCCGCCCCCGCCAGATGCTTGTACTGCCGCCAGCCCCAGCTCGTTTCGGGCCAGTCGAGGAACCGCTGGCTGCGGAAATGCCGGATCTCACCCAGGGCCCCGGTCTTCACGAGGTGCCGCAGGTACCGCATCGACGGAGCGAACCGGTAGGTGAACGCCGTCATATGCTTGAGGTTGTTGTCGCGAGCTGCGCGGAACATCTCGGCGGACTCGGCAAAGTTCAGCCCCAGCGGCTTCTCGCACATCATGTGCTTCCCGCCTTTGGCACAGGCCAGCACGATCTCATGATGCGTGAAGTTCGGCGTGGCAATGATCACCGCATCGACATCAGGATCGTTCGCGATGTCCTGATACTTCGTTGTGATCTTCGAGATCCCCCAGTCCTTGACTCGCTGCTGGAGCAGCTGTTCGTTGGGGTCACAGACGGCAATCAGCTCGGACCGCTTGTCGATCCGGATGCCAGGGACGTGGTGGTAATCGGAGACGGCACCGGCTCCGATGATGGCGTAGCGAACTGGCATGGGAAGAGTGGTTAGAGGTGAGAGGCTCGAGGTGAGAGGATGGTAGCAGAATTCGTCAGAATTCTGGCGTCTTCAGTGGACGTCACTCAGGGGGACGATGTCAGAAGTCTGACGGCTTCTGCTACGGGAGGTCACTGATGGTGATCGACTTGAACGAGGCATCGGTGCCGGGGTCGTGGCCTTGGAGGCTGAAGTGCCCAGCGTCGAGGCGCTGGCCCTTGCGGGGGTTCGGATCGGGCTTGCGCATGTCTTCCCAGTGGACGACGGCGTAGCCGTTAACATAGGTCGAGATCCGCGGGCCGCTGGCGATCAGAGTCACGGTGGCCCACTCGTTGTCTTTCGCAGGCAGGAATCGAGCATTGACACGGCGAAAGATCGCTCCAGTCCCCGCGTTCAGAGGCTTTCCGCGATTCTGAGTCATGACTGCTCGTTGTTTATCCGCTGGTGTGTCCGGCGAGAGTATGATGGGAATGTTGGCGATCTCGCTGTTATCCACCTGCATCTCATACCCATTCGACTTGGCCTTCTCCGTCCCGGCTTCAGCTCGGAAGAAGATTCCCGTATTCACAGCTGCTGCATTCGTCCGAGCCTGAGCCTGCAGCAGAAAGTCCTTGTGCTGGCTCTCCGACTCCAGGAACCCTTCGCCGCCTTTCACGTGGATCGTGCCCTCTTCGACGGTGAACTCCCCCTTGCTGCCGGGCACGGTTCGCCAGCCGGTCAGGTCGGTTCCGTTGAAGAGGGGCTTCTGGTTCAGCGGCTTGAGGGCGATGTTCTTGAACTCGATCTTGCCGACGTTCTTCTGCAGCCCAATCAGCCCCGACTTGCGGGCCTCGGGCCGAGTGTCGTCGTATGCGCAGACTTCTTTCCCATCGATCGCGACCGTGATCTTGGTACCGTTCGCAGTCAGCAGGAACGTGTGCCAGTCGCCAGAGCCGGTGATCGGCTCAGCTGTCTTTTGCAGGCCGACGATCGCTCCGGTCAGAAAGCCGGAGGGGTGTTCGTCGACGATGTTGACCTCGTAGCAGTCCTTCTGCACATCCTTCGGCTCGGCCAGCGTCCGCAGAAAGACCCCGCTGTTGCCGCCCGCAGCCATCTTGTAGTCACACCGGAACTGGTAATCCGCAAACGGCGTGTAGGTCAGCAGCAGCCCAATCGGCCCGCTGTCGGCAGTAATCGTCCCATCGGCCACAGCCCAGTTGACCTCCTTGTTGTTCGGATCCCACCCGAAGAGCGAATGCCCATCGAACAGCGAGATCCAGCCTTCGCTGATTTCGGTCTCAGTCAGCGGGTTGAAGTACGGCACCACCGGGCCCGGCGGAGCCACGTCCTTGAGGGGATCGTTCTTGGGCTTCGCTGGCTCCAGGGTCGCAGCAACCTCGGCGGTCGACTTCTGGACCTCGGCGACAACCGCTTCGGCCTCGCGGACCGTTTGCTGGGACTGTTCGATGACCTTCGCCGGTTCCGGAGCGGGCGGGGCCTGCTCGCAACCAGAGAGGACGAGCAGGAGTGCGAGGGCGATGGAGTGCGAAAGCACCCTCACCCCCGGCCCCTCTCCCGAGGGGAGATGGGAGCAGGAAACGGATGTGGTGCGAATTCGCGAGAATCGGGACATTCGTTATCTCCGGTCTGCCGTCCCAATCGGTCACAGTGGCAATTCCAACGACTTGGGAATCCGACGGCTGGTGAGGGCTGGAACTCGGGGGTAGACTAGCAGGGAGTCGGAAAGTTGTCTGCGGTCCCGTCATCTGCGGTTCTGTCGTTCCCGGGTTTGTACGGTCTCTATGAACTGGATCTCCAAAGCTGCGGGTGCCTTGAAGGGAGATGACTCCCCCGGTCAGGCATTCAATCTGTTCTGCGAATGCGGGCAGCAGCATCAGGGTGTCCGGCGGCAGAAGTGGCAGCGGATCGTCTGCCGGGCCTGCGGTGGGTCGATCTTTGTATTGCAGAAGGACCCTTACCCGCCTCCGAAAGAGCGACCAGAAGCCAAAGTCGCCCCGCCGACTGCCGTCGAAATCGACGAGGATGCCCCGATTGAGCCCGAGGGTATCGTCGAGAAACGTGCCGAGCGCGAAGCCATCTCCCGACCGCGACTCAAGCCGAAACCACCTCCGACAGAGGCCAAGCCCCATCCCGAAGTCGTCGCAGCTCCTTCGCTGGTCCAGCCGAAGAGTCGTCTGCTGACCCCGCTACGGATTGTGCTGCTGTTGATCCTGGGAATTGGGTGTCTCACGATTTACGGAGTCATTCGGAGCTCGCAGAAGTCTCGGGCCACGACGGACCTGAAAGCGGCGCTCGACGGAATTCAGAACTCCATCGACACGGGAGCCTGGGTGGATGCGCGGAACCAGTTGGAAAACGCCGTCCGCGCCATGGAGGTTCTCGACCGGTCGGAAACGGAAATCGCTCCCTTCCGGCAACAGCTAAAAGAAACGACCGCGATGACCAGCCTGGCCAGCCAGCCGGTCAGTGATCTGTTGAACGAAGCCGACAAGGCTCGTTCCAGCGGCGAGGAGTCTCTGAAACAGTTCCAGTTCAAGGTGCGAGGGCAGTACCTGTTTGTGGAGGGCCGCGCCGAGCGGCAGATCACCGATCAAACCGCCCGCGTACAGCACAGAATCGAACTGCCGCTTGTGGTGGGGAAGCAGAGCCTGCCCGCGTATGTGGTCCTGCAGTCGACCGATGTGGCGCGCTACCTGGAGCGACGGGATACGGGCGAACTCCTCGTGGCAGCGAAGATCGTGTCGATGGACCCGACTCCGCAGGCGTGGGAAATCCGGACCGAGCCCGACTCGGTGGTGCTGTGGGCCAACACGAAGACGTATGAAGGGCTCGGATTCTCGCAGGAAGACACGACCGCTGTCCTCGACACACTGGAAAAACAGGCTGCCAGCCTGGGGGTGAAGCATGTCGCGAAGCAAGAGTAGCGTCTGGTCGAGCGTGATCGGACCGTTGCTGGCGATCTGGATGCTGGTGATCTCGGACGGCATTGCGCAGGCGGAGACCACGCTCAGCGTCGAAGAGTTCATTGGAATGCGGAGCAAATGGCCCTCGCTCGCTGGGACCACCCATCAGATCGAAGGACGGTATTCGTTCTTTTCCACCTCGCAGTTGCGGTTGGAGAACTGCGACCTGGAGTTTGTCCTGGCGCGGGCGTTCCAGAAGCCCGCGGGATCGTCCAAAACGATCCTCATCGCCGGGCGTCTGGAGAAGCGGGACGAGGATGGACGAGCGGCGAAACTTGTGTTCGTGGTCAGCGATCTGCAGGTTCAGCCGAGCGACAGCGACCACTTTCGAAACCTGCGAGCCAAGGTGTCGTCCAACAAGCCGGACGAGTGGTACAAGCTGGCCGACTGGGGAGCGGCGCGGGCCAAGTTCTATCGAGACGAAGATCTGAAGCGAGAAGCAACGCTGGCCTTCAAGTCCGGCGTGCAGTCGGAGAAGCGTGCACTGAATCCGGAAACAGCTGTGGCTCTGCGAAAGCTGGCCGACAAGCTGGCGACCTGGAACGCCGATCCCGATTTGCAATTGCAGTACCGGCATCAGGCCCTGTGGCTCGAGTTCAACGCCAGCCGGAAGGACAACCGCGGCGGCGATGGAGAGGTTCTGACTCTGATCTCCAAACAGCTGGAAGGAGCAACAACGCCGCTGACCGAGGCTGACCAGGAGCTCCGTGATCGATATCTGGCCCAACCCGAGATCGTATTCAACGAAGCGGATGCCGAGACCCGCCCAAAATGTGCCCGCGCGTTCTATGCCCTGGTCATGCACACCCGCATTACGCGAGATGCCTCGCCGGACGGAAAGAATGGATATGCCATCGCCGCCCGCATTGAGAAGGAGCTCCCGGAGTACGCGAGCGAAATTCCGGTCTATCAGCAGAAAGAGCGCGACTATCACGTCTCGCGCGTCGGGACGATGACCCGCAAAGAGCTGAATGAACTGATCACGCGATTTGAGCCGCTGGCGATTCCCGAGTTCGCGGCCGATCTCAAGAAACGCTGGCTGCTGGCGCGGGAAGAGAATCTGGAGACCGGTAATGTGACGGGACTGGTGGAACTGGGAGATGAGTATCTCCAGCTGGTCAGTGATCAGGAATCGGCGATCCGGATCTACAAAAAGGCCTACGCCAAGTCACCCACGACCCAACTGATCTCGGACAAGCTGACCGAGCTGGAATTGGTCTTGCACAAGGGCAACTGGATTCCGAAGGGCGACATTCCACCGCCCCCGGCCGATCCGCTGGCAGCAGCCATCCGGGATGGCGAGGTCAAAGAGGGGATGAACGCGGAGCAGGTACGATCAGCACTGGGGATCGAGCCAACTCGCCGCACCCGTGTGGTCACCAGCGGGAACGTCCAGGAGTGGTGGCTCTACGAAGACCACGGACTGTCGATTCAGTTCACTCGCCGCCGCCGGGCGGAATCGGCGATGGTGACGAAGGTCATGGCTTTTCGCACCAGCATTGCTCCCCGGTCCAACGCCAAACCGAAATAGACGCCCCGCCAAAATAAACGTCCCAGAAAGGCAGTTCCGGGACTCATCGCAGAGTACATTGCCGGACCCCATGTGAGAGCCCACCCTGACTCTGCCCAGGTTTTCTAGCAAGCCCCCACCTTGCCCCAATATACCAGGCCGCTGATTCGTGCGTTGAACCCCAAATATTGCGTTGACTTTTTTTGGAAGACACGAGCTTTTTTAGTTGACTTCTTGAAGAGAGTCTGAAAACAATCTGAGTCAAAGTTTTTTGATGTTGAAGTCTGTCTTCAACATTCTCTCATTCAACAGGGAGTTGTCTCATGAGTTCTCTGAGTCATGTTCGGGCATCAGGATCAAGCAGCCTTTCCGTTTGGGACTCCATTTGCTTAGAGCCGGTTTCAAAACCTGTTTGCAGGGCTTTCAAGCGGGTCGCCGCCGGATGGTCGTTTTCTACAACCGTCTGAGCACGATGACCATGCAGGCGGCATGAACGAGGCCT
>JBIIOI010000126.1:0-6553 GCA_044337025.1 Planctomycetaceae bacterium | reverse complement strand
GGAAGTGCGGAGGAGAGCAGAGCAGGATCACATCGACGCCCGCCTCCAGCAGCTTCTCGTGGCAGTCGAAGCCCACGAACTTGTGATCGTCATCGACGGCGATCTTGTCGGCGATGTCCTTCTGGCGCTTCAGGTTCTGCAGGGCCAGTTCCAGGCGATCCGAGAAGGCGTCCGCCATTCCGACCAGCTTGACGTTCTTGTCGGCTCGCAATGCCTGAGCCGCGGCGAGGGACCCGCGACCACCGCAGCCGACGATCCCGACTCGAATCACATCATCGCCAGCTGCATGAACCGAACTGGCATGCAGTGCCGCCATGGTCCCGACAGTGGCCAGAGACCCAGCCTTCAGAAACTGGCGGCGGGAAGGGGTTGGAGTGGTCATCGAATCCTCCAGGTGGGAACGTTGGCGGGGAGAGTGGTGCGATCGATGGTCAGAACGAACGCCTGCCCATGAATCAGCGAAGCCTGATGATAGCAAGAACCAGGGGGCTTTCCGCAATCGAACCGGGAAAAAACGATCCTATTACTGACCCCGGTACCCGCCAGAATTGGTTTATCGGGACATCCTATGTCCTGACAACTCCGCTCAGCCAAGCCGAGAGCGTCCCGCCGAACAGGATTGGAGACCAGGCCGCCACTTCGGGACGGACCAGAGAAGTCTGGCCCAGGAACTCCATGCCGTATCCCAGACCGAGAACCAGGGCCAGTGTCAGCGTGCAGGTCAGAATGTTGGCGACCAGATTGTCCTTCTCTTTCCGCAGGATCAGCGGGATCACCAGGAACACACTCATCAGCGACACGACCGGGCGGGTCACACGGCTGTGCAGATGCATGATCTGAGCCCGTGTTGAACTGGCGTGAGCTGTCGGGTACTGGATTCGACGGACCAGATCCCAGGTCGACAGATAACGGTACCCAGTGGCCCGGTTCTGCAGCTGATCGAACGTCAGGCCGATCGCCAGAAAGATATCCGTGCCGTTCTTGTGCGGCACGATGACCTGTCGCCCGGCGGGGGTGAGCTTGGCGAGGTCGAGTGTCTGGCTCGCGTTCTTGAGCAACCAGACCGCCGGACGTTTCCCCTTGGCTGGATAGTAGACGGCCGTCTCACCACGCAGCTCCGGTTCGTAGTCTCGCACAATATTCGGCGCGGGGAGGACGAACACCGGATTCAAGATCGCCCGTTGATCGGGGACGAGGTTCTGCCCCGACACAAAGATCCAGGTCTTCGTGTCGTACTGGGGATCGAAGAACCGGCTGTCCGATGCCGACGATCCGTGTGCCGACTGCAGCTGGTGAGAAATCCGCGGGATCACCAGCTCCTGATTGATGGTCAACAGCCCCGCGACCGTGGCGACGCCCAGGATTAGCGGGCGAGCCAGACGATAGGTCGGCACTCCCGTCGACAGCACGGGGTAAAACTCGTTGTACTTCAGCAGCAGTGCCAGCACGACCATCACCGAAATGACCGACAGCGATGGTCCCACCAGATCGAACACCAAGCTGCTCTGATACAGATAGTGGGTGCCCATGCGCATCAGCATCGACAGAGTACCCTCGTTGTTCTGCTGAAAGTCATCGAGATTCATGAACCCGTCGACCACCGCGAACAGCCCCATCGACGCGGCAAAGAACACCACGAAGACGTAGGCGTAGCGCGAGTACAGGTAGCGGTCGAACGTGGTCCACACGGAGAGAGCGAATCCTTTCGCGAACCAATTGAGTCGGCACAATCCCGGCTTGCCGGACTTGGCGAGCGGCCCGGATCGGTCTATGAATCGGGATTACACGCCTCCCCGCCGAACTGGTCAAGGTCGGTTTCGGGAGCGGCTCCCTCCGACTCTTCGCAAACCGTTAGACACCAGACAGTTGTCGCCATGGTTCACCTCAACCGCATCTACACCAAAACCGGAGATCAGGGCGAAACTTCGCTCGGCGACGGGACGCGGGTTCCGAAGACACATCTGCGGATCTCCGCCTACGGAGGAGTCGATGAGCTGAACTCCGTCATCGGAGTGGCTATCGCCAGCGGGACGCCGATCGAGCTGGCCGGACCGCTGATCACGATTCAGAACGATCTGTTCGACCTGGGAGCCGACCTCTGCGTCCCGATTCCCGAGACTCCACCCGAGTACACCCAGCTGCGAATTGTGCAGTCGCAGATCGACCGGCTGGAACGCTGGATCGATCAGTTCAACGAGCGGCTCAAGCCGCTCAACAGCTTCATCCTGCCCGGCGGAAGCCCCGCAGCGGCCCACCTGCATCTGGCGCGAACTGTCTGTCGGCGGGTCGAGATCGGCGTCATCGAGTTCACGCAGTCGATTGGCGGAGCCCACGAACTGGCGGTCGTCTATTTGAACCGGTTGTCGGACCTGCTGTTTGTAATGGCCCGCATTGCCAACGACGACGGGCGGGCAGATGTGAAGTGGGTTCCAGGCAGCGGACGGTAACAGGTAAGACGGCCTTTCCAGGCCGTCTTGATGCGAAGGTCGTATGTGATCTCAAAACGATCTTCGAGACGGAGGAATCTGGCTCCGCTCGGGACGGGCTGGAAAGCCCGTCCTACAGTTCCGCACCGCCCATGACGCGCATGACTTCCTGGGGCGAGGTCAGCCCCTCTTGAACGGCGGTGATTGCCCGGGCTCGCAGCGGAATCATCCCCTCCGCGATCGCAGCCTGCTCGATCTCTTGAACATCGGCTCTGCGGAGCAGGGTGGCCCCGGCTTCCTTCCGGGGGCTGAACGATTCCACCAGCGGGATGCGCCCGCGATAGCCGCTCTGGCTGCACTCTGTACACCCGCCGGACACAAACACTCGATCCACAGTCATCCCCAACTGATCGGCGGGATCACGGCTCTCACGGCGGCATTGGCACAGCTTGCGAACCAGCCGCTGCCCCAGCACACCGAGCAGCCCGCTCTTCAGCACATACGGTTCAATTCCCATGTCGAGCAGTCGCCCGCACGCTTCGGCGGCTCCTCCGGCATGAAACGTCGTCAAGACCTGATGTCCGGTCAGTGCTGCTTGAAACACGATCGCAGCTGTGCCGGGATCGCGGATTTCGCCGACCATCAGGACCTCGGGGTCCTGCCGCAGCAGTGACTTGAGTCCCACCTCGTAGGTGAACCCGGCCTGAGGCTGAATCTGGGACTGAGCCACTCCCGGGACGAGGGCCTCGATCGGGTCCTCCAGCGAGCACAAGCTGCGGGGGGAGGCGCTATGCCGCTGAATCTGACGCAGCGCGGCATACATCGCCGTCGTCTTCCCTGCCCCCGCTGGACCGGTCACCAGAATCGCCCCCTGCGGCTGAGAGAGCCAGTTCAAGCACTGCTCGTAGACATCTCGCGGGTAGCCCAGTTCGTCGAGCTGCAGATAGCTGCCCGAACCAACAAACAGCCGCACGACAGCCTTTTCTCCATGCACGGTCGGAAAGGTACTGACCCGCATCTCGACCCGCCCATCGCCCAGCCGGATACGTCCCTCTTGCGGCAGATCGGTTCGATAGGTCAATAGCTCCGCCAGCACCTTCAGCCGGGAAACGATGTTCGAGGCGGAGTGCTCGATCACAGCGACTTGCCGCAGAATCCCATCGATGCGGAAGAGCACCTGGAGCTGTTTGGTAGCTGCGGGTACCAGGTGCAGGTCGCTGGCCCGCGCGTCTCGCGCGAAATCGAGCAACAGCTGGACGACTTCGATGGCGAACTTGTCGGACTTCGGATCGCACCGCCGCAGACGCTCCTCAATTGTGGGGGCAGGCAAACCAGTCTCGGCGGGTGGAGTCGACATGAAATCCTCGGAGTGAGCTTCCTCAGCCCGCCGACTGTAGCGGGCGGTTGTCAGATTGGTCCAATCGTGGCGGCACAGAGGCGTCTCGGATACGCCAGAGAGTGCCACCGTGAGAACGACTTTCGCACGATTCGCCGAATCCAGTGTGAATTGTCGGAACTGTTTTGCGGTCTACAGTCAGAGTCCAGACATTCGACAAGGCAGGCAGCACGATGATCCACAACACTTCTCGCTGGTCGGGGCCGATGCTTAAGGCGGCAGCGGTCTATAACATTCTGTGGGGCAGCTTTATCGTGCTCTTTCCGAGCCTGCCGTTCGAGTGGGCCGGAATGACGGTCCCGAACTACCCGTGTTTATGCCAGTGCATCGGTATGATCGTCGGGGTGTACGGAGTCGGATACTGGATTGCGGCGGCAGACCCCGTGCGGCATTGGCCGATCGTGCTGGTCGGCCTGCTGGGCAAGATCTTCGGGCCGATCGGATTCCTGTGGTGCGCCAGCCGCGGGGAACTGCCGTGGATCGCTGGTCTCACCATCTTGACCAATGATCTGGCCTGGTGGATTCCGTTCGGCATCACGCTTCTGTCAGCCTGGAAGATCGAACGCCAGACGCTGCGAGCCGATCACCCGATCGCCACGGAACTCGAGTATCAGAAAGTCTGAGCATGTCATTTACCGCCATCCTGGGGGCGACGGGGACGATTGGTGCCTGTCTGTCACGCTTACTGGTTCGAGAGGGGCAGCAGGTGCTGCTGCTGGGACGAGATGCGGCCAAGCTCGCGGAACTCGCCGACGAACTTGAGCAGCCTGCATCGGTGTTCGACCCCGGTCGTTCGGCCTCAGTTGAAGAGGCGATTGCCGTTCATATTGCCCAACGGGGACCGGTCACAGCCATCGTCAATGCGGTGGGCTCGGTGTTGCTCAAACCGGCTCACTCGACATCCGACAGTGAGTTCCGCGAGGTGATCGAAACGAACCTGTTCACGTCATTCGCAGCTGTGCGAGCCGCAGGCAAGCTGATGCGGGAACAGGGAGGATCCGTTCTGCTGTTTGCCTCAGCCGCCGCTTCGATCGGAATTCCGAATCACGAGGCGATCGCTGCCGCCAAGGCAGGGATCGTCGGTCTGGCGAAATCGGCAGCTGCCACGTATGCGGGCTCGAATATCCGTTTCAATGTGATCAGCCCTGGGCTGGTGAAGACCAACCTGACACAGCGGATTTGGAACAGCCCGATGGCCGCAGTTGCATCGCTCGAGATGCACGCTCTGGGCCGCTTTGGAGAAGCCGAGCAGATCGCATCGCTGGCCCGCTGGATCATCGATCCAGCGAACAACTGGATGACGGGGCAGGTCATCGGCCTCGATGGGGGGCTCGGCAGCGTATTGCCGATCCGTAAAGCGCCTCGCCCGGTTTAATAGTCGTACGACATTAAGTCGCAGCCATTGTCGCCTTTCGCTCCGCGAAAGAGCGCTCTTTCGCGGAGCGAAAGGCGACACTTCAGGATTGGAGGCTCCTTAAAATGCCGCTGTCCCGCGCTTGAAGATGTAGAGAACGACGAGGCTACCGCGCAGGCTCCAGGCAATCGTCCTGATCCAGTTACTCGTCACCAGGCGTGCGTGAATTGCAGATTCCCATCGCTGGCACAGCTCAGCGTGGCAAGGCACCTGAATCGCTTGCGTTGAGATCCAGATGATCGCCAAGAGCAGGGCACTGGCCCCCAGCCATGAACGCGAAACGACCGGCGGATGAAAGCACAGCAGCCACGCCAAGGTCGCGACTTCAATCAACATCGCTGGACCAACAACCCATGTGGTCAGGCTAGAATGAAGTTGTTCGTATTTCACGAACTCGCCGCTCCCGACATATCGCATCAGCGGGTAATGGACGATCTGCACGAACCAGATTAGCCCCACCATGAACCAGGTGGCGGACACGTGAGCGAAGATCATGATCGGTTCAATATTCATCGCGTCAGACTTTCTGCAAATGAAAAGAGCGATGTCGAACCAAACGCTTTGGCTCGACATCGCGGTCACATCTCGCGGGCAGCAGGGTTGATGTTTTAACGCGAATGAACGACGCGAACTCGGTGATGAGTGACTCGCCCCGTCGTTGGACAGACGGAGCTGACCGTCTGGTAGGTCTCGTGATGGATCGCCGAAACAGGCTTCGCAGCGGGCGTCGGCAGGATCACGGTGTCGATGACGTGGATGACGCCATTCGAGGCATCAATGTCAGTCGCCACCAGTCCGGCTCCGTTCACGAAGGCTTTCCCGCCAGTGACGGTTGCTTTCAGTGGCTCACCCTGCAGGCTGACCGCTTCTTTCTTAGCGAGCAGGTCGTTCGAGTAGACCCGACCGGCGACCACATGCAGCTTCAAGATCGCAGCCAGCTTGGCCTTGTTCTCGGGCTTCAGCAGTGACTCGACAGTCCCGGCTGGCAGCTTCGCGAACGCCTCATCGGTCGGAGCAAACACCGTCAGTGCATCGTTCCCGGACAGGGCCTCGACGAGACCAGCGGCCTGTGCGGCGGCCAGCAGCGTCTTGAACTTGCCAGCCTTCGTGGCTGTGGCGGGAATGTTGTCGGTCGAGGGGAGGATCACAGCGTCGATGACGTGGATCACGCCGTTCTTGCAGCTGATGTCCGTCTTGACGATGTTCGAATCGTTCACCTTGACCTGGCCATCGGTCATGCTGATCTTCACCCGCTGACCGTTCACCGTGCCTGCGGCATTGGTCTTGATGACATCGCTGGCCATCACGCGACCGGGC
>JBIIOI010000081.1:0-21832 GCA_044337025.1 Planctomycetaceae bacterium | reverse complement strand
ATATCTGTCAGGTCGAAATGCTGATGCCCGATGGTTCGTTCCAGTCCGGGAGTTTCAACGATCTGGAAGGCTCGGCGAAGAGAGCCGCCCAGTCGGCGCAGTGGAAGGTCGAGCCGAAGGACATTCCCGAGGGGCTGCGCGATGCCTGGCTGGCGATTGAGTTTGGCAGCTATCCCGAAGCGGCACGATCGATCTCGAAGAACCTCGACGGGAAGGGGCCATTGGGCGTGGCGGCCCAATTGCTGAAGAAGTATGTGCAGGACGACCTGACCGCCAAGATCGCGGCGGCACAGAAGCACTTGGACGATGGAGACGCTTGGCAAGCGTACAAAGGCTTTTCCGCGATCCTGATTCGCTACAAGGGATACGACATCCCGATGGACATCAACTCCCGGATTCAGGAACTTGGCAAGAGCGACGCCATCAAGCAGGAACTGACAGCCCAAAAGATGTTGACCAAGGCCGAGCAGACGGCGATGAAGGGGCCCAATAGCCTGAAATCTGCCGTCAAGCAGTTGCAGACGCTGGTCAAGCTGCACCCGGAGACCGAAGCCGGGATTCAGGCTCAGGTCTATCTGGACCAGATGAGTTCCCAACCGGCGAGAGAGAACGGCAACCCCGGGCCCCAGTAGCCTTAACTCCACGACCCGCATTACAGCTGCCTTAGGAATTCTGCGACCGGTTTGATGCGGCACTACTCGGGTTTCGGGGCGTAGTCGAACCGAATCTTGATGCGATCCAGCTTCACATCGACCCGGCCCGCTTTGCGGTCCTTGTCCATCGTGGCGTAGTGAGGCGTCTGCCAGGAGCCTTGGCGAATGGCCGACTCGTGCAGCGTCTCGCCCGTGCGAGCATCGAGAAAGAGGTATCGGCTCCAGGAGGCAACTTCCTTCCCCTTCGGAGCCACTGGCTGCGCGGGATCTGGTCCTTCCCATGCGTCGTAGAACACCATCAGCGGAACATCGCGGGGCTGACTCAGGGGCAGTCCCCGGTTCTCGATCACGCGGGTCCAGGCCTGTTTTCCCGTCTGCCGATCGAGAGCATGCACGGGGCCGCTGGTCAGTGGCCAGCGCCAGCCCGGCCGATACCCCGTAGTAAGCTGCTTGGCCGTCACAGAACTGGACAGAGAGACATAGATCATCTGATCCGAGACAGCTGCCGAAACAGCGATCAGCCCCGCAGGTCGCGTGACAGGGGTTTCGCTGACCAGATCGCCCGTTCGCCAATCGATCAGTTCCAGCTTCTCCGGTGCATGCAGTACACCCAGCCACTCTTCATCGACTTCAAAGGCTGCTGAGCCAGCCGGATATGTACGACTCCAGACGGTCTTCATCCCCTCCAGGTCGATGAGAGACAGCTGGAGTGCCTCTTTCGGAGCTTCACGCAGTTCGGGGGCGGGCGTCAGCGGCGCAGTCGTGACTCCCCGCAGAGCCTCTGCCGGATCCTGCGGTTTGGGAGTCGGTGCCGCGACAACTCCTGCGGGACGCGGGGTCAGCAACATTCCTGCACGCGGCTGCCCGCTGGCGATAAGCAGGTGTCGTCCCCAGTGGTGCAGCAGTTCCCCCTCCGGCTCCAGGCGGACAGTCTGCAGCGTCTGCCCATCGAGCGGGCTGAGTAGGTCAACCTGGCGGCTGCCATCGTGAACGACTCCGATGATCTGCTCGTCGCCGAAACACCGGACGCCCGGGGGCATGTTGTAACGTCTCCACAGCTCCTGACCGGTCGATGTTTCCAGACAGACCAGCATCCCTTGCTGCAGGAAGCAGGTGATCCCCGCAGTGACGGGGCCGACCCAGGTCCGGCGGCGTCCGTAGGTGTCAAACATTTCGGTCGCAGGGCGCGAGAAGCCCACGAACTGAGAGACAGGTCGGTACTCAGGAGGCATCCGATTGTCTTCAGTTCCGAGTGTGTCCACGAACTCCTGGGGTCCTTTCGACTGAGTGGGACTGAGGTATCGGGGCCACAGGAACTGCTCCTTGGTCTTGGTCGGCTTCCCGGATCCCTGAACTTTCTGGCTGGCGATGCAGTAAAGCTCGCTGCCTAGCTGCAGGACCACGAACTGTCCGAACGCCCAGCCGCGACGGAGCGCATGGTCGCGCATCAGGTCGCGATTGTTGAGAGGCAACGCTGAGTCCCAGCTGAGCTTGCCATCGATGGCCAGCCTGACATTCCGCTGCGGCAGCGACGGACAGAGAATCTCAATGCGATCGAATGGAGACCCACGTTCGGACCGGACCGGTACGGGAATCAAGCTGTCCCCGTCGATCGATGAGGGCTTCGCATCGGAGACAACGGGCGGTCGAGTGGGCCATGCGACAAGCTCCGCTACGGCGGTGGCTTGAAGCTGATCGGCCCCGGCCGGAAGTGGGGCATTTCCCAATTGATTCCGGAGTCGAGCCAGAAGCGCCGCCGCATGCTGCCGGTCTCCTCGCTGCAGTTGAAACTCGGCGAGTTGCAGGAGCGCTGCAGCCGTTTGGGAACGATCCGTGCGAGTGGACTTCTGAATCAGTCCCAGCTGTGTCGCAGCCAACCGAGCCAGCGAGTCGATGGGAACCGGCTCCGGCTCCGGGGCCTCCCAGAAGCTCAAGGAGCGCAGAGATCCCGCCCACTGGCCCGCCACCGTATCCGGGTGGCTGGCCCATTGCTGAATGGCTGTCTCAATGACCTGCCGTTGCGGACCGCTGGAGCGCTGCCACAGCTGGTGCAGGGCTCCCCGGACTGCGGCATCCAGGCGGACGGTGCGTGGTCGTTCGGCTGGCAACTCGGTCAAGCTGGTTTCGATCTCGACTTCCCACTGCGTCGGGTCTCGCTCAAGCAGGGCCAGCAGATGTCTCAAGGAGTCTTCCGCACGCTCATCGCGAAGCGACCTTCGCAGGAGCCTCCAGTGCAGTTCGATCTGGTCCTGGATTCCCGTGGGAAACTCCACGAGCAGTCTTGCGAACGATTCGCTCCCTTCCGGACTGGCTTCAATCCCCCGTGCGCTTTCCGCCAGCGCTGCACGGAGACGGTTCATGCGGTCCGCTGCGGGGGCCGCTTCGATCCACTCGATCAGCTTGGGAACCTGACTGGCTGCAGAGCCAGCCTCCCAGTCAATCGCAGGCAGCAGTTCCGAAGTTGTCGCGACTGACTGCGGGTTGCCGCTGGAAATTCCGTGCGTGGTGATCGTGATCCGGTTGGGGCCGAACGACATCGCGCTGGCGAGGTGGCTGACGGCGTCCCCTTGAATATGATTCAGAGTTCCACGGGGGCTGATGAGTTGGCCCCAGGCGACTGATCCCTGGAGGGTGGTCCCCTGATTGGTGGATGGATTCCAGACCTCCTGCTGACCGTTCTCCAGGGTCAGGCGGCAGCTCGTCCCATCCCAACTGGTGGCGGCAATCGGCGCGGAAGTGCGAAGTTCGACCTCCAGCGTTCCATCTGTCAGGCGATACGACCGCAGGCCATGATCGGCCTGGACCAGGATGCGTTCCGAGTCCACGGCCACGATCCGGCTGGAGTTCTCGGCCGGAACTTCCCAGTGCAGTTCCCCGTTCTCCGACAGGCAGCGCAACTGCCTCGATTCCGGAGTCGCATAGACCAGGCGATTGCCGCTGCGAATCAGCTGAGTCTCTCGCCAGTCGCTGAACCATCGCCAGGTGTGATGTGCGGTGGGAACCTGCAGAAACCTCGCCTGGGGAGCGTTGTCATGCCGAGGATGCCGAAACGCCCAATTCATCTGCCCCGAGAGAAGGTCGATGGCGACGATCGCTCCTGCTCCTGTGGCACAGATCGCCTGATCGGCGTTCCAGACAATCGCAGCCGACTGATTCAGGCGGCGCCGATCAAGCATCGGTGTGGAGCACTCACCCAGGACGAACTCAGCTTCCAGCTTCCCCGTTTGCGGGTGGATGCGAACCAGGAGTAACTGTTCGGCCTTCTGGATCACCGCGAACAACTGGCTCTTGTGGGGAGACGGCGGGCCGAAGATGTAGAGCCCCTGATGCCCGGCACCCCAGATCTCATGCGACTTCCAGAGCGTCTCTCCCGTGGCTCGCGAGCGGGCCACAATCGTACGTGCCGGAATGGGGACCTGGAACTCCAGGTCGTTGGGAGCTGCGGCTTCGTTCTTAAGAGGAGGGAGATAGTCCGGGGCCTGCTCGACGCTGTAGACCCTCTCCGAGTCGCACGACAGCTCTCCGTGAATCGAATCACGCAGCAGACGATGCCCCAGCTGGAATTTCAGACGCTGGCGCATATTGTCATCGGGGCGGACATGCCCGTTCTCGACCTCTTCGAACACAGTCTCTGAC
This sequence comes from Planctomycetaceae bacterium, assembly GCA_044337025.1. Taxonomy (GTDB): domain Bacteria; phylum Planctomycetota; class Planctomycetia; order Planctomycetales; family Planctomycetaceae; genus TH-plancto1. Next base: position 17,543 of record JBIIOI010000081.1, on the reverse strand, counting down.
AGTGGAACGCGCCACAGAACAGCTCCATCGGTCGAGCGGATGGCGAGCAGCTCCGTAGGTGATCGCCAGAACAGCTGGTCTCCAGCAGTCAGCGGCCGAGATGAGAGCTGCGGATGCACCCCGTTTCGCCGCAGCAGATCGACGATTTCTCCCAGCAGAGCGACCGCGGATTCGGGAAACGGCGAGTCGACGCGCCACTGGGCCGCAGCTCTGGGGACTGGCTCGGGAGGAGGCGCCACATTGTCGGCAGCCACCGGAAAGCGATAGTCAGGCTCGCGGAGAGTGACGCCGAAGCGAGTGGCCATGTCGCGGGCCGCCGTGGGGCCTTCGGTGGCTTGGATCGCCTGCTGCCAGACGTGGACGAGGGGTTCGCAGAACTGGACCTCGGCGGCGGGATCGGGAGCCGATTCGATCCATCGACCTGCGGTCTGCCGGGCTCCTGCGAAGTCTCCGTGGTCAAACTGCTGCTGAGCCAGTTGCTGGGCCGCTTCGCGCGCGGAGGGAGTCAACGGATAGTGGGCCAGTATCCGCCGAAGAGCGATCAGGTCCCCTGACTGGACAGCGTTCCTGAGTTCCGCAGTCGCCCGGACTTCGGTCTCGCGACGAAACTGGTCACGCAGGTCTGGGGAACCGGTCCGGAGAATCCGAACCACCTCATCGCGGACATCACGATACGTCGACCGGCTTTCAATCAGATGGGCCTCGGAAAGCGTCAACAACTCGGCCAGCACCCGAACTCCCTCTGCGGAATTCCCGACCTGGAACGCGGAGCGGGCCGTTCGCAGGCGGATTTCGATCTCGCGGTCTGCGGTCAGCGACAGCGTGCGGGCAAACGTCCCGTTGACGGCCTCTTCGTCTTCAGATGCCTCTGCGGCTCCGTCCATGGGGTCAGGTGGAGGAGTCTGGGCCGGCGGGGCGGCATCCTGGGCCTGCAGGAACGCCAGCGAGCATGGCCCGACCAGCACCACTGCGAACAGACGGATCCACACAAACGCCCGGACCCACATTCCGCGTGCCCCAGCGAAGGAGAGCGAATTGGCGTCCGAGCAGTCGTGCGATGGCAGCTTCACAGCATCCTCGTTTCAAATCCCCACAGCTCGCCGCAGCTCTTCCAGCTGATCAGCCAGTCGCGTCACCTGTTCACGCAGCGCCATCACCTCTTCCACCAGGGCGACGTGCTGTTGCCGCAGATCGTCTCCACGCGAAGCCACCACCGGGGAAGATACGTCCGCCGCCTCTGGACTGCGAAGAGAACCTGGCTCAAGCTTCTGGTTCTCGCTCTCCAGGTAAAAAGTGTGATCGACCTCGACGCCACGACGATCCAGGGGGCCGTTCGACTGCACGAACCCTTGCGACTGCAGATCGGCGAGGGCGGAGCGCAGGTCTTCCTGCGACTCGATGGGGACCATTCGGCTGGCGCGAGTTCGCAGCTCCCCGGGCTGTTGGCGACCTCGTAACAGCAACTCTGTGATGATGGCCAGCTGAACTTCCGTGAACTTGTACCGCTTCCGCATGAAGTGGCGGAACCGCTCCGCGCGGCCCCCATCTGTGTGGACCACAGCGGCCAAGCCGCCTTCGCGTAGCTCGTCAAGCAGGTCGCGGACCTGCTCTTCGGTGTAGTTCGTGACCGGATCGCGATTGTTCTTCTGATTACACCCGGCGGTACAGGCCTTGACCGTCAAAGGGTAAACATCAGGCGTCGTAAAGGCCTTTTCGAGGAGAACTCCCAAAACCCGGCGCTGCCCGCGCGGGATCTGCCGGGGACCAGAGACGTTGGGATCATCCAGATCGGTCGATTCCATGGGTTATCCTGTCAGGGCGATCCAGAGCTGCCCTTCGATGGGACCAGAGCACTGCAATCACCTTCGCAGGGTAACATACCAGGTCATCACTCCGTAAGTTCCGGCACGCTGTCGGCACGGCAACGCGGTTGTTTGAATTGAATCAATCCCGGTTAGCCGTCGGGCTTGCCCGACGTGCCTCGTGGTGGTTCCTTGGATATGGACATCGAGAGGATCATCCACAGATTTCGCAGATTCACGCAGATTGGCAGAGGCGGAGAGCCCTGCGAAGTCCAGACCTGATACGCGACGGGACATGACATTCTTGAGAGTACAGAAAACCAATCTGCGTCAATCTGCGAAATCTGCGGATACCCAAACCACCGTAGAGATCGCTCCCCGTTGGCACTGCCCCAGTCGGCAGGTTTTGCCACTCTGAGCCTGCTCGGTGCAGGTTCGATCGCACCGAGTTTGACGGCTTTTTCGGTTGTCTTGGACCCGGCACGCCGAAAAGTCGATACAAACGATACATCCCGGTGGGAGACCGCCGGACTGCGGGGGGCATTGTTGTATGGGACGGACTCACGTCCAATCCTGGAGGGCACGCTGTGTGACGCTCGCGCTGTGGTGCGCGATTGTCATGCTGCCTCTGCAGCTATGCGCTTGCCGTCGCCATCGCAATCTGGCGGAGAGCATGGGGTACGAGAATACGTACGCAATTCTTCCCGCCCATATCCCGGAATTCGAACACGACGCCGAGACGATGGCCCTCACGGGGACGGTTTCGAATGCCGTACTCGCCCCCGAACCGACTCGCCTTCGGTCCAACAAGGAACTGGTCCCCTGGGACCTGACACTGCAGGAGGTCGTGTTCTACGCCTTGTCGAACGCGCAGGTCATCCGGCAATCGGGGCAGTTCCTCTCACCCAATAACGCGCTGCTGCGATCTCCTGATGGAGTTCCGACCGCGTACGACACGGCGATTCAGTCGTCGGGCGTGCTGTTCGGACAGCGCGGTTATCAGGCCGCTCTGTCAGAGTTCGACACGCAGTTCACCACGCGCATGCTGTGGGGAAACAGCACCACCGTCCAGAACAATTCGTCGGGCGGAATCAACGGAGGAGACGTTCTCTCTGACGACAGCGCCCAGTTCCAGGCTGTGCTGCAGCGAGCACTTCTGACCGGCGGGCAGTTCGGGCTCAGCCATACCTGGAACTACTCATCCAACCGTATGCCCAGCCGCCTGTTCCCCTCCAACTATGAGGGGTTCCTGCGAGCCGAATTCCGGCAGCCCCTCTGGGCCGGAGCGGGTCCGCGTTATACGAGTATCGCCGGTCCGGTCTCCGAGAATATTCAGGGGGTCACCGGGGTCCAGCAGGGGATGTTGATCAGCAAGATCAACGATCTGATCTCGCAGATTGACTACGAGATCGACGTCACGAATTTTCTGCGCGATGTCGAGATGCAGTACTGGCGCCTCTATCTGGCCTACCAGACTTATGAAATCGAGCGCGAGAGTCTGGCCGATGCGAATCGCATTCTCGATATCGTCCAGTCCCGTGCCGATGCTCCCGGTGGAGATCTGTCGCGCGTCGTCGAAGCCCGCGACGGAGTCCTGCAAGCCGAGCAGCGGGTTCTGGACGCGCTCGAAGGGGTCTACACCAACGAAACTCAGCTGCGCAATTTGACGAACGTGCAGAGCGACTCGGACCGGACGATCCGACCGATTGATGTCCCGGTGCTGGCGGATATCCAGCTCGACTGGAGCACCTCCTTGAGTGAGGCCCTGCTGCGTCGTCCCGAACTCAGGCGGCAAAAGAAAGCCCTGCAGAGCGCCCAGCTGCAACTCGAAGCGGCCGAGAACCTGGATCGCCCGCGGATCGACTTCCTGGCCAGCGGTCAGTTCAACGGGATGGGCGACAATCTGCTGGGCCCGTCTCATACGGATGGGACCAACCGAAGCCTGGGAAGTGCCTACAGTCGTCTGCTGGCGGGGCGGGAAACCGGCTGGAATGTCGGAGCAGAACTGTCTCAGCCACTGGGACGTCGATTTGCGAGAGAGCAGGTCAAAAATAATGAGCTGCGGGTGACGAAAGCCATGCGTCTGTTGGAGGCCCAGGAGTACGAAGTCCTGGCCGAACTGACCGCTGCCTTCCAGAAAGTCGACAAGACCTATCTGGCGATGAAGAAGTTCGAGCAGGTCGTCGACAACGCCGAGGACCGGCTGTCGGCTGCCGAAGCGGACTACGAGTCGAACAAGGACGGACGGGGGTTCCTCGATCTCGACAGCCTGAACCGGGCACGAGACATCTACGCTCAGGCTCATGTTCAGTTTGCTCAGTCGCAGATCGAATACTCGATGGCTCTGACGGAGATCGAACTTCGCTGCGGCCGATTGCTGGATCATCATGGGGTGACGCTGGCCTTTGGTGACGATCAGGCTCGCAGCTATCTCAAATCCGGAATTGTCCCCTCCCTCGAGTCGAACGTGCCAGGGCTGCAAGGCGATGAGCCACAACCGACTCCCACCGAGGAGTCGCCCGCCGAACCGCCCGCTGTGCCTGAGCGGGTTGAGACCGCCCCGGAAGAGGTTTTGGAGGCCGACCGGGAACTGTTTGAGCCGGTTGAGTACGAAGTGGAATGGGCGAGCTCCGATGCAAATGAGGACGAATCGGAGCCGATCTCGCTCGATTCCTTCCTGAACGAGTGAGATCCGCGTAGCATCTGGCGGTCACGATCTCCGAGAGCCCACAATGTCCGAAGACGAATTTCCTCCCTCGCTCAATGAGATGGCTTGGGATCTGGTCCAACAGGCGATCCATGCCGCCGACGATCTGCGCATTGAGCCCGTCGAAGTGGAGAGCGGAGCCTGTATCCTCGACTTCGGGATTGAAGCTCCCGGGTCGCTGGCAGCCGGTCTGGCCCTGGCGGAAGTCTGCCTGTCGGGACTGGCCGAGGTCTCGATCCATCCCGGTGAAGTGGCAGGAGTCGGCTGGCCCCAGCTCTTCGTCCAGACCGATGCACCGCTGGAAGCCTGCCTGCTGAGTCAATATGCCGGCTGGAAGGTCTCGGTCGGCAAGTACTTCGCCATGGGGTCCGGGCCCATGCGGGCGGCCTATGCGCATGAAGAGATCTTCCGTGAATTGGAGTACCGCGAGGAAGCGACGGCCGTCGTCGGCGTTTTGGAGTCTGGCAAGTTCCCGACTCAGGCTGTGGTGAACGAGATCGCCAAAAAGTGCGGCGTCGATCCCGAGCAGGTGGCCTTGCTGGTCGCTCCCACAGCCAGTACAGCTGGCAACATTCAAGTCGTCGCCCGCAGCGTCGAAACCGCACTGCACAAGCTGCATACGCTGGGGTTTGACCTGACGCGGGTCGAGAGCGGGTGCGGAGTGGCTCCGATACCTCCGGTGGCTGCGGATGACCTGCAAGGGATCGGTCGGACGAACGATGCGATCCTGTATGGCGGGCGGGTCACGCTGTGGGTCAATGGGGAGGACGACGATCTACAGACGCTCGGTCCGAAGGTGCCCTCCAGTTCCTCAGCGGCCTACGGCAAGCCGTTTCTCAAGATCTTTGAAGAGGCGGGGCGCGACTTCTACAAGATCGATTCCCACCTGTTCAGTCCGGCCGAGATCGTGATTCACAACGTTGACACGGGACGGGTCCACGTCTTCGGAGCCACAAATCACGCAGTGCTGCGCGAATCGTTTGGGTTCTGAAGCCTTCCCACGTCGCGCGCCGCATGGAACGGCATTCACGCGAACTTCAGATACCCCAGCATCTTGGGTTTCTTATCCAAGGCATGCGTGATCGCCGCCGTCACGATGCGTCGCACTTCCTTCAGCTGTGAGGCTGTCGGATTCAGTAAGGTCAGGTCAGGGATCGATTCGCTCGACAGGGCCCGCAGCAACTGGACGGTGCCAGGCTGGATTGCGGATGCGGCGTACTCCGGTCTCCCGCAGTTGCCGCACAGCAATCCCCCCTGTGTCACCCAGTAGCGCGAGCATGTCAGCTCGTCAGCTTCTATGTCACAGCGAGAGCATCGCTCAAAGTCCGGCAGATTGCCGATCTCGCGCAGGTACAACAGCTCAAACCGCAGGATCGCATACCGCGGATCACTCGAATCCTTCAGTTGATCGAGCGTCGTAACAGCCACATCGAACAGCTGGGGATGCGGATCATGCGGCTCGGTCCCCATCTCCAGCAATTCGGCGACGTAGTACCCGGCATAGAGTGGAAACATCTGCTTGGCGGCGGGCTGGAACCGACGAATCAGCTGGGCCTCGGTAACCAGGTCCAGGGCATCGTGGTCTTTGCGATAGAGGATGATGTTCACATAGGCGAGGAGATCGAGCGACGCCTCGAACGGCCCCTTAAGTTTCTTGGCGCCTTTGGCCAGAGCGCTCGACTTGCCGAACTCCCGCGTAAAAAACGTCACCACCCGGCTCGACTCGCTGAAGTCGGCCAGGCGGATAACCAGGGCTTCGGTTTTTTCAGGAGGCAAGAGAAGGCGGAAGTGTGAAGGGAGAAGAGGAGACTCTTGGTCTGGCTCCCCACTCCCCCCGGGAGAGGGGCTGGGGGTGAGGGTTTTTGATCGGAGAGTTCTTGGTTCTTCGTTCTTGGTTACTGGTTCTTGACCGGTTGCTTCTTTTTGACAGGCTTGATCGGCTCGCTCAGCCCATCGTCCGGCTGATCCCACAGGCGCCAGGGGTCATGCAGCCTTCGCATCTCGGACAACAACAGGGTCTCCATCTCGGCGAGTTTCTCCGCGTACTTCGGATCGACTGCGAGGTTGGTCTGCTCGGGCTTCGGAGTCACTCCGGTCAAGGCGATCACCTCCGGAGCCGCGTGCTGCGGCAACAACTCGTGCGGGTTTTCGGCCAGATTGAACAGCTGCTTCTCGTGGACCGCTCCATTCAGGACATCATACTGGATCAGCTTCCAGTCCCCCTGCTTCACGCAGCGCATGCCGGGCTTGGTCCCTCCGCAGTAGGCTCCGTAGAGGACATCGCGGATCGTCTGCCGCTTTCCTTCGAGAACCGGGCGGAAGCTGGTCCCCTCGTTCGATTCGGGAGGAGTGGTCCCCGTCAGGTCACACATCGTGGCCAGCACATCCAGCAGGTAGATATTTCCCACCGCCCGGCTGCCCGGCCGAATCCCCGGACCTCGGACAATGAACGGTACTCGCCACGTGTGCTCGTACAGATTCTGCTTCCCCTGTAGGCCATGGCGACCAATCGCCATTCCATGGTCGGCGGTATAGAAGATGTAGGTGTTATCGAGTTCGCCCAACTCTTCGAGCTTCTTGAGCACCCGCCCGATCTGGATATCGATGTTCTCGCTGCAGGCGAACTGCCGTCCGATCTCGTTGCGGATCGTGGCCACATCGCGACGTTCCCAGACACCGCTGACGTCGACCTCGTCGCGCAGTTGGGGGTGCCCGTGCGGGAATGGGTGAGCCAGCAGATAGTTCGGAGGCAGCAGCGACTGGGCCGCATTGAGCGATGGCGGCCGCGTCTTGTCGGTGTGATTGGTGGCTCCGTATTTGGCGAGCAGTTCCGGGCGACCGTCTCGCTCGTCATGCGGGTGCGAGAAGCCGAAATAGATCAAGAACGGGTCGGTATCGTTGGCGGCTTCACGAGCAGCGAGGTATTCCAGGACCCGTTCCCCGTGCCAGGGGCTGCCGTTCTCATCGGTCGGCCCGCGTTTGGTGGCATCGTGCCGGACCGTGAAGAGCTTGTTCGCCCCCTCGTAGCTGTTGCCTTGTTTGCAGGTCCGCATGGTATCGAAGCCAGCCCGGTTGAAGACTGCGGGGATCGTGCTATTGGGCAAATCAGGAGGACAACGCAGATTCCCCTCGGGCGCGATTGGCAGATGCCACAGCGTGCGTCCGCTCATAATCATGTGCCGAGAGGGTGAACAGACCGCTCCCGAGAACGAACCCATGTGGTAGGCCCCGTCGAGCGTCATCCCTTCGCGGGCCAGCCGCTCGATATTCGGGGCATCCAGCTTCGAGTCCGGGTTGTAGACCTTGAGGTCGAAGGGGGACTGGTCGTCGACCAGAATGAACAGGATGTTCGGTCTCTTTTCGGCGGCGTGGGTGACCGACCCGCCGAGAGTCGATACGACGGCCAGCAGCAGCAAGAATCGGAACATTGCGGACTCCGGATGGCAGGGACGCGGAGATGTTCGTGCGATTCTTCGGTCCCTGCAAGGGCGCATCGCGCGACCGGTACAAACTCACGTTCGCGGACGGGGCTCGGCCGGAGCCTCGATGCCTCACCAAACCTACTCTTCAAATTCCCAAGTCGTCGTGAAGATCTCGCCGGTCACGACTTCCTCGCGGTAGCGATCTTGACCCGCCGCCTGAAATCGCACAACTCCACCATCGCCCAACCGTGGATAGAGTTGAGCGTTCGAGGCTCGGAACTCCGGTTCATGAAACGTGTGGCCGGAGTTGAGGACCACATACCGGCGCGGGTTCAGCGGGTTCGGGTAGATCAATCCGAGGCTATGCCGGTCCGGATTGTAAGTCGTGCCCGCGAAGGTGAGTTCCTCTTTCGACCAGTCGAGCGGCAGCTTGTCGACCAGCTTCGCCAGCACCGAATTCGATCCGGGATCTCCGAACAGGACGATGTTGTGTTCCTCGATCTGCTCCGGGGTCAGATCGGTGTCGTTGATCACCCGCATCTTCCCACGCATCCAGCGGTCGAACTCGCGTTCGAACCGCTGCAGGTTCCAGTCAGCGTACGCCTGATGCGCGTTCGACCAGGGTGTCCCCGTGCCGCGTACGGCCAGGAACGGCTGTGAGAATGCATCGTCGATGGGGCCTTGCAGGCCGCGGCGTTTGCGGGGCTCAACCGGTTCAAGGAATTCCTGCGAGTCGTCGTAGTTCAGTAGCTGCCAGGCATCCCCGTCCTTGACGAAATAGACCTGCGGCAGGCGGTCCCCGGCGGCATCCGTCAGCTGGAACTCCCGGCTGTCATCGATGGTCAGTGTCGCGGCGATCGAGCGCGACACGCTGAGCGCAGCCACGTTCTCCGTGTCGAGATGCAGCGTCCCATCGGCATCGACATCGGACTCGACGATCGACTCTTCGTAGGGGACCGTCTGCTCCTCGACCCGCAGCCAGTCGCACTCGTTGTATTTGACGGTACAGGTCACAAACCGAATCTTTTTGCGGTCAGTCGAGTCAGGCAGCCCGGCCTTGGCGTTGGCTGCGTGAAATGCCATGAACTCGGCTTTGCTGGCTTCGTCGAACTTGTGGCCCATCTTGGGGCCGACGATCACCTTGACCGGGACCTTGAGAGGCTGGGCCAGATCACGCATTGTCGTGCTGGCTGCGAGCTGTGGGTCTTCCTCGCCGCCATAGGTCACCAGCGGGACGTTGGCGAGGTTCATCGCATAGTTAGTCGAGTCGTAGATTCGCAGCGGCAGATCCTGAAACCACGGCAGCTGGGTCTGGACCTTCTGGTACTTGTAGAAGTCGACGAAGCCAGCCCCGGCTCCGACGGAACACCACTTTGCCGGATTGTGCAGCCCCAGGTGCCAGGCCCCCGCTCCGCCCATCGAGAACCCCCACAGCACGATTCGCTTCTCATCGATCCGGTAGCGACGGATGACATCGGCCAGGGCTTCATAGACATCAGCCTCGCCTGCATAGCGGTAGGCGTTGTTGGCCCGTCCGTAGACATCAAGCTGAATCCAGGTCTGGTCCGGCGAGGCCGGTTTGCCTTCGTGCTGAGCGGCGAAGACCAGCTCGGTCAGGTTGTCACCGCGTCCGTGCAGCTCGATATAGAGCGGGCTGCGGCTGCTGCCTTGTGGTTCGTAGTTCGCGGGCAGCGTCAGAGCATACGGCTGATGAGACCCATCGACGCCGGAGCGATACCCCAGGACCGTCCGCCCCGGAGACCGGCCCCAGCTCGGGCTGCCAGCGGTGAGGGCATCAATGCGTTTCTTGACGAGAGCGAGCAGCCCGCGGGCCTGCTTCTCGGAGTTTTTCTGGTTCAATTCGTTCAGCCGCAGAGCCCGCTCGATGGCTTCGACACCGAATTCGACATCAGCCAGCCCACGAACTGCCGGTTGGCGGGTCCGCAGCGTCTCCAGGGCCGCGCGGAGGGACTGGGTCTCCTGCGCGATCTCTGACAAAACGGCTTCAGGCAGCGGAGTTTGAGGCGGTTCGGCCGCCATCGCGACTGAACTCGTCACAACTGCGACGCACCACAAAGCAGCGAAAACCCAGGGAATCATCGATGCGGCCTTCTAATATGCCGTGGTTCGGAAGCTTCGCCCAAGTGACCTTCCGAATTGCAGACCACGTGCAAGAGGGATCTCCACGGATCATCGTGCGCGGCCGCGAGGTCGGCAAGTCGGTATCGATTATTCCGAACGTAACAGCGACTCCGGTCAGCCAAACTGGACGTTCCCAAATTCTCTTTGACTCTGGTCTCAGGCAGACCTAAGTTCAAGTGTGTTCGCGATCGACGCCTGCGACGCGGCGGGAGAAATCCCCACGAGTTCTGATCCCCTGACGAATTCGGCAGCGGCTGGCAACGCCCCCGACTCAAAAGAGACATCCGGAGCGCGGCAAGGAAAAGCTGGGAAGCTTTGAGGGGACCTTGCCGCGCTTTTTTACTTCTATCGATGATCCTGTCCCCAATGACAAGGGTGGCGGGGTCAGGAGGCTTTGCGAATGGCCCCGCAGCCACGGATGGGACGTGACTGATGCCTCCCCCATTCTCGCTGGTTAGTCAACGGCACAAACGGTTCATTGCCCGCCAACGGTTCCCCAGACGGGCGGGGCCTTTCACTTCACTGCTGCCCCCGGCACCCACCACGGCTCTCGTGTCTGAGGCCTGCCGAGATTGGACGGTTGACTGACTTACCCGTCGAGCATTCACTAGAATCTGAACGCACGGATCACACACACATGGAGGCCTCGCCAGATGAAGATCACCCGCCGGTTTATTGACTGGCAGCAGCCAGCGCTGGTGGCAGTGGTCAACGATCTGGTCGCCAAGACTCAGGTGATGGGGTATTGCGATCTGCGGGATTACACGATCGTGTTTCCCGGTTCGCGAGCGGGGCGGCGGTTCCTGGAGTTGCTGGCCGGAAAGACCCAGAACCGGAATGCTCCTCCCGATGTAATCACGGTCGGAGACCTGCCCGAGCGGCTCTATCGGCCTCAGAAGCCGTTCGCGGATGAACTCACACAGCGGCTGGCCTGGAAGCAGGCACTGGGCCACTTGCCAGAGGAACTCGTCAAGCAGGTCCTTCCTCTCCCCCCTGTGGAGACCGATGTCGAGGCGTGGCTGGCGATTGGCGAACTGCTGGCCAAGCTGCATCGAGAGCTGGCTGCGGAGCATTTGCGATTCAGCGATGTGCTGGAGCGGGCCCGCGAGTTTCCGAACTTCACGGAGATCCCACGCTGGGAGGCTCTGAGCCAGATTCAGGTCGAGTATCTGAAAATCCTCGATGCCCTCAACCTGTGGGATCAGCAGACCGCCCGGCTGGTCGCGATCGAGCAGCAGGAGTGCCAGACCCGCAAGCAGATCGTGCTGGTCGGCGCGGTCGATATGAATCAGACGCTGCGGGAGATGCTCGATCAGGTGGCGGGGCAAGTGACGGTGTATGTGCATGCGCCGAGCGATTTGGTCCGGCTGTTCGACTCGCACGGGTGCTTGATCCCCAAGGCATGGACTGATCGCCCGATTGACCTCTCGCCCGAGCAGATGATCCTGGTCGAGAAGCCCGCCGATCAGGCTCGGGCGGTGGCTCGCCAGTTGGGCGCTCTCAACGGTTCGCGTCGTGTCGACGAGATCACCATCGGCGTGGCTGACGACACGCTGGTCCCGGTCACGCAGCGCATCTTGTCGCAGGCCAGCGTCCCCACGCGCTGGATCGCGGGACGGCTGTTTCGCGATACGCCGCTGGCTCATCTGCTGCGCGATCTGGTCGACTACCTGGAGGAGCGGCGGACCTCGCAGTTTGCTGCTCTCGTCCGCCATCCGGACCTCTCGGCCTGGCTGGTGCATCAGGGGGCCGACCCGAACTGGCTGACGGCCCTCGACCGTTATGTCAGCGAGCACCTTCCCGCATCGCTGGGGCACTGGCTGGGGCAGGAGAAGTGGTACGACTCGGTGAAGCGCGGGTATGAGCTGGTGGAAGCTTCGCTCGCTCCGTTGCTGGGTGAGGCCCGGTATGCCGGTCAGTGGCATGCCCCGCTGGTCCAGTGGCTGCTAGGGATCTATGGCCATCGCGAGTTCGATCCCGAACTCCCGGCCGATGCCGCTGCGTTGGCGGCCTGCCAGCATTTTCATGAGGCCCTGAAGTCGTTGGCGAATCTGCCAGAGTCGTTGACTCCGGCCGTGAACGCCGTGCAGGCCCTGCGACTGGCCCTCGATCAGGTCGAACGCAAGCTGATTCCGCCGGCTCCGAACGACGATGCGATCGAGCTGCTCGGCTGGCTCGAGCTGCCGCTGGACGATGCCCAGGAGTTGATCATCGCGGGGTTCAACGAGGGGGCGGTTCCGTCTTCGATGAACGCTGATCTGTTCCTGCCAAACTCACTGCGGTCCCAGCTGAAGGTGACAGACAATGCGCGCCGCCTGGCTCGCGACGTTTACGCGTTAAGTGCGGTGCTGGCTTCGCGCCGCAGCGTGACGATGATCGGCGGCAACGTGAATACGCGTAACGATGCGATCCGCCCCAGCCGGCTGTGGTTTGCGACCGATCCCGAGACGATCGCCCGCCGCGTGGAACGATTCTACGGAGATGGACCGACCGAGGAAGTCGTGCCCTCGAAGCCGATTCCGCAGTCGCGAGCCGACATGGTCCCGCAGCCTTCCGAACACGAGCATTATCGGCTGGACGAAGAGGAACCAGCACCGCCTCCACCGAGCCGTCTCATCGTTCCACGGCCCCTGTCGTCGAAACAGTTCGCGGGTTCGATTCCGGTGACGGGGTTCAGCGACTACATCGCCTCGCCGTATCGATTCTATCTGCGGCACGTGCTCAAGCTGACGCCGCTGGATGACGAGGTTCAGGAGCTTGATGCGCGGGACTTCGGGAACCTGCTGCACAATGTCCTCAAGCAGTTCGGTCGGAGCGGGCTGCGGAATTCGATCGACGAGAAGGCGATCGCGGACTTCCTCGATCAGCAGCTCGAATTGGCTGCGAACGACGTCTACGGCGGTGAGGCCCTGTTCCCCGTGCAGATCCAGATCGAGCAGGCCCGCGACCGGCTCAGGGCCTTTGCCAAGTGGCAGGCCGCGCGAGCCCTGCAGGGCTGGGACATCGTCTATACGGAACATGAGTGCGAGATCGAACTGCATCTGGATGATGGCCGTACAGCGAAGGTCCTGGGCAAGATCGACCGCATCGACCGCCATCGCGGCGAGAAGACCTGGGCGATCCTCGACTACAAGACCGGCGAGCAGGCGAAGTCCCCGCGCGAGACCCACGTCCGCAGCGGCGAGTGGGTCGATCTCCAGCTGCCGCTGTACCGCCTGCTGGCCGAACCGCACGGAATTCGCGGCGACGTCCAGCTGGGGTATATCACGATCCCGCGCGACAACGACCGGCTCGACTGCCGCCCGACGGAGTGGGGTCTCGAAGAACTGCGAGAGGCCGAAGCGGTCGCCCGCCGTGTAGCGAAGCAAATCCTGAATGGGGAGTTCTGGAAAGAACTCGACCGCCCGACCACTTCGCACCCGGAGTTCGGCCCGATCTGCCAGGATGGGGTCCTGGATCGGGAGGTGCTGGTATGAATGTCAGCTACCCCGAAGGGGTTTCACATCAAAGCCCAGGGTCGCGACCGCAGGTCGCGCACCCTGGGTTTGCAACCCAAGCGACGAACCCTGAAAGGGTTCTACACCACGTGTGCGGTTCAATCCCAAAGATACCGCTCGTCGTAACTCACCTGGTACTTGACCAAGAGCCTCACGAGTTCCGCCTGAAACGGCTCCGTTCGATGGTGCTCTTCCTGTTCTTCGATGTACTTTACGAGCGGCTCGACATGCTGCGGACTGATCGAAAACGCGCCGTAGCCTTGCTGCCATTGAAATGCGTCCATCTGGCGCCCGTGTTCTTTGATCCACTTGGATGTTTCTCGCTTTGCGTCGCGAATCAGGTCCGAAATGGATCCCGTCCTCGACAAGCGGCACAAGATGTGAACATGATCTTCGACTCCACCGATCTTCAGAGCCGGACTCCCGAGCCCTTGAAACGCTCCGGCCATATAGGCGTGCAGCTTGGTTCGAAACGCTTTGTCTTGAAGGAATGGACGCCGGTCCTTCGTCGAGAAAACGATGTGCAGGTAAATTTGTGCCAGCGACTGTGGCATATTCTTCGCCTCTTGAGACACGAAAACACTGGGCGACAAGATCGGATTGTGACAGTTGGGATGAGAATCGGTCAGATCGCGAATATCAAGCGAATCGTGAGGCATAGTGAGTGTCGGTGGCGTGATGTAGTACCCCTTCGGGGTACACGAGACGCATTCGAATTTCACCCAGGGTGCGCGACCTTCGGTCGCGACCCTGGGCTGTCGTGTATGCCCCCTTCAGGGGCAGTGAGGGGAGCCAAGGTATGAAGCCTCCGCACAACCCCTCTCTGTTCGAAGGTCCCTCAGACCGAGATCCGATTGAAACCGGTGGGCTGAAGACGCGCACTGCGCGGGCCTCGAAGACCGTGGTCGCGATGGATGATCCGTACCTGGTGATCCTCGCCTCCGCCGGTTCGGGGAAGACGTTCCAGCTGACCAGCCGGTACTTAAAGCTGCTCCGCTCTGGCGGGCCGGACAAGATTCTGGCGTCGACGTTTACGCGCAAGGCTGCCCACGAGATCTTCGACCGTGTCTTGATCCGGCTGGCGGCAGCTGTGCTCCGGGATGCGGAGCTGAAGAAGCTGCAGGAGTTTGCGGGCTCGCCTCCGATCACGCGGGAGGAGTGCATCTCGCTGCTGGAGGTCGTCACGCGTCAGTTGCACCGGGTGCAGATCGGGACGCTCGATTCGCTGTTCTCGCGTCTGGCCTCCAGCCACACGTTCGAGCTGGGGTTCCCGCCGGGCTGGCAACCGGCCGAACCGGTCATCGTCGAGCAGATCAAGCATCGCGCGATCGAGAACGTCTTGCGGCGGGCCGGTCGCCAGGATGCGCGGCGGCTGATGCATCTGCTGGCCAAGGGGGAAAGTACCCGGCGGGTCCATGACCTGATTAGCGAGACCGTCGGCAGCTTCATGCAGGCGTACCAGCTGACCAGCCGCGAGGCGTGGGAGCGGATTCCCGAGCTGCCGCTGCTTGATCCGGTGTCGTTGGCGAATGCGATTCTGAGCCTGGAGACTCTGAAGCTGGAAGATGGCCGGTTCCAGAAGGCAGTCGATAAGTGCATTGAACCGATCACGCAAGGAGCCTGGGACGAGTTCCTGCTCGAGACCTTTCCGCAGAAGCTGCTGAAGGGCGACACGACCTACTACAGCAAAGAACTTCCGGCGGCGGTCTACGCCGTCATCGGCCCGTTGGTCGAACACGCGAAAGCCTGGGTCCGCAAGACGTGGGCCGATCAGACGCGCGGAACCTGGGAGACGCTGGACCGCGTGGCTCAGGAGATGATCCGCCTCAAGGCCGAAGAGCGGGTCTTTGAATTCAGCGACGTGACGCGTCGACTGGCCGAGCGGCTCTGTGACCATGAATCCCTCGATGTCGGATTCCGATTGGATGCCAGCCCCGATCATCTGCTGCTTGACGAGTTCCAGGATACGTCGCTGGAGCAGTGGCAGATCCTGCGCCCCTTCGCGAAGTCGACGACCACGAAGAAGGGGCATTCGTTCTTTGTCGTCGGTGACCGCAAGCAGGCGATCTACGGCTGGCGCGGCGGTGAAGCGGCGATCTTCGACACGATCCGCGAAGAGTTCCCGGTTCTGCAGTCGCAGCAGCTGGATGTCAGTCGCCGCTCGGCTCCCGCGGTCATTGAAGCCGTCAATGAGGCGTTTCAATCCCTACGCCAGACGGAGGCCTTCGAAACACTGTCGCCGGTGATCTCGGAATGGTGCCATGCGTTTCCCGAGCATTCGACCGCTCGAACGGGGTTGCCGGGGTACGTGCAACTCGAAGTGGCTGCCGATGCCGAGAGCGAAGGGAGTCCGACCTCGAAGGTCAACAAGACCGAACGCGAGGAGATGGTCTATCAGCGGACCGCCGAGCGGATCGCCGAGGCGGCGCAGCGGACTCCCTCAGCCACGATCGGCGTGCTGTTTCGCAAGAACGCCGGAATCCGCCAACTGGCTGCAAAGCTCCGGAAGCTGCAGATCGAGTTCAGCGAAGAAGGGGGCACGCTGGTCACCGACTCCGCAGCGGTTCAGCTGCTGATCTCGCTCCTGAAGATCGCGGACCATCCCGGCGACCGGATCTCGCGTTTCCACGTCAGCTCGTCTCCACTGGGCGAGATTCACGGGCTGACCGACTGGGAGAGCGATTCGGCGGCGGGAACTCTGTCGGAGCACCTGCGCACACGGCTCCTGCACGACGGGTATGTGGCCTGCATTCAGCGGTGGAGTCAGCAGCTCGGCGGAGCGATCTCCGATCATGACCGCTCGAGGTTGCGACAGCTACTCGAGCTGGCTGAGTCGCACCGCGCGACGACGCGTGTCATCGACTTTGTGAAGCTGGTGGAGTCCAAGCGGGTCGAGAACACCTCGACGGCCCGCATTCAGCTGATGACGGTTCACAAGTCGAAGGGGCTGCAGTTCGATATCGTCTACCTGCCGGAGCTGACGGTCGAGCTGGCGTCGACACCCAAGGTGCTGACCGCGAAATCGACGGAGACGAGCGCCGCCGATCGCGTGCTGGTCTACAAGACCAAGCACCTGCGCGAGGTGTTGCCCGAGGACCTGCAGGTCGCCTACGACCAGACCCGCGCCCGGGAAGCGAACGAGATGCTGTGCCTGTTGTACGTCGCGATGACGCGCGCCGTGCATGCCCTGCACATGATCTTGCCATACGAGAAGACGAGCAAAACTAAGGAGAACCTGGCCGGAGTGCTGCTGGCCGGACTGGGTGGCGGGGCGCAGGTGGCTCCGAATGCGACTCTTTACGAGACCGGTGACCCGCAGTGGTACCAGTCCGTGACGTGGCCCGCCACTTCCCCCGCAAGAGTCGATGAGGGGGCAAGCGCCATTCTCCCGCGTGTCGAGTTTGCTCCGCTGGAGGGCGGTCGCCGACGAGGCATGGAGCGGATTAGCCCCTCTCAGATTGCCGAGAAGGCGACCAAGGTCAAGCTGGCCAGCGTGCTCAAGCTCGAAGACTCCGCCGGAGCCGATCGCGGCACGCTGTTCCATGCCTGGTTCGAGCGAGTCTCCTGGCTGGACGACCAGCGGCCCGATGATGCGGAACTGCGCAAGATTGCCGCTCAGTTGGGAGCGGGTGACCTGAATGTCGACCGCTGCATCTCGCAGTTCCAATCGTTGCTGCGGTTGCCGCAGGTGGCTGCGGTGCTGTCGAAACGCACGTATCAGCCGCCAAGGAGCTTGCCATTCTCGCCACTCGTACAAGCCGAACTGGTGGACGGCCCGTGCGAGATCGACCTCGACCGCGAACGCCGGTTCGCCGTTCAGGTCGATGGCCAGATGATTACCGGCGTGATCGACCGGCTCGTTTTACTCCGCCGCAACTGGCAGGTGATTGCCGCTGATATCTTGGACTTCAAGACCGATGCCATGCCGGGTGAGAGACAAGAGACGAGAGACGAGAGGCAAGAGCCAGAGATA
>JBIIOI010000125.1:0-6619 GCA_044337025.1 Planctomycetaceae bacterium | reverse complement strand
AAGATCGGGTACGAGATCCCGTTCAACCGGCACTTCTACGTCTTCCAGCCGCCGCGCCCGCTGGACGTGATCGATGCCGAGCTGAAGACCGTCACCGACCGTATCCTGACGATGATCGGGGGGCTGTCGAAGTGAACCAGCCCTCCTGCCTCTCTGATCCGTGGTGCCGCTACATCCCCCAGCTGCATCGCCTGCTGGCCGATCCGTCGACGATTGACCGATTCCCGTCAGTGACCCGCGAACTGTCTCTGGACGAAGCCTGTGCGGTCTGGGAGACGTTGCATTACCTGCTGAAAGGTCTGCTGGGCTGGGATGATCCGGGGGCCGGGCTGGTGCAGTGGTACGCCGCCGGACAGCCGGTCGATGATTCGCCGCTGCTGGCGGTTGTCTCCCGAATCTGGGGACGGGGCGGGCTGATCGATGACTACGCTGCCTGGACATGGACAGGGGAGCGAGCGGTCCGCTTGGCTCCCAATCCCGACTGGTGGCGAGAGTATATGAGCGGGCCACCACGCCGGGGCTACAACGCCTACTTCGGCGGGTACAATCCGCTGCATCTGGGGCACAGTGACGAGTTCGGGTTTGACGAGCCGGACAACGAACAGGCACAGCTGTATCACGACAAAGCCAGCCGCCGGGCGGTGCTGATTGTGAACCATCTGGGCAGCTGGCGGCGGGATCTGCAGCGGGCCGGGGATCAGCTGCCGGAACTGGGGGACCGCTCGTGGCATGTCGAGGTGTTTGACCGGCGGACCGGATTTCTCGGTCTGTACCGCCGCAGCCGAGTCACGGGGAACTGGTTTCAGGGGAAGCACAGCGTCCACCTGTGGGGGCATGCTTTGCTGGCGGCAGAGGTGACGCCATGAGTTTCCCGAGATACCCGAAGTACAAGCCCAGCGGAGTGGAGTGGCTGGGGGACGTGCCAGAGCATTGGAGGACCGTACCACTCAAAGCCGTTGCGACCCACAATAACGAGGTGCTGGATGAAAGTACGCCGCCCGACGCGGAGATTGTGTATGTGGACATTTCTGGCGTTGACGGCGTTAACGGAATCACAAATAAGGAACCGATGCTGTTTGCAGATGCTCCGTCACGTGCGAGGCGTCGTGTCAGGCACGGCGACGTGATTGTCTCTACGGTTCGTACTTACCTTCGGGCAATCGCATGTGTTCGCGACCCCGAAGAGAATTTGGTTGTCTCGACAGGCTTCGCTGTAGTACGTCCCAGGGAAGACCTCGTGTCAGACTTCGTGGGACACGTTTTGTCGGCAGCCTATTTCGTGGAGCAAGTGATTGCTCGCTCCACCGGGGTGAGTTACCCCGCGATCAATGCGAGCGATCTTGTCGCAATTCCAGTTCTCGTGCCGCCAAAGTCCGAGCAAACTGCAATCGCATCCTTCCTGGACCGGGAGACGGCGAAGATTGATGGGTTGGTGGGGGAACAGCGGCGGCTGATTGAGCTGTTGAAAGAAAAGCGGAAGGCCGTCATCTCCCACGCCGTCACCCAAGGCCTGAACCCCCACGCCCCCCGCAAACCCTCCGGCATCGAATGGCTCGGCGACGTGCCGGAGCATTGGGACTATGGGCCGCTCAAGCGATTCTGGGAGGTTGTTGATTGCAAGCACGTCACGGTGCCGTTTCTGGAAGAGGGATATCCGGTCGCGAGCGTGATGGAGGTACGCGGCTTTGAATTGGACTTGTCTCAAGTTCTGCGAACATCTGATGAGTTCTTCCGCCTCTTGACCGACGGAGGTCGCCAGCCGCAACGCGGTGACGTCATCTACTGTCGGAATACAGCAAACACCGGCACGTCGGCATATGTCGGCACCGACCAACCGATTGCCATCGGTCAAGACGTCGTGTTGATTAAGTCGCGACGACAGAACGGTCGTTTTCTTAACTACATCCTTCACAGCGGAACAATGGCGGCCCAGCTTGAGACGTTGATGGTTGGTTCAACTTTCAAGCGGATCAACGTCGCGGAAATCCGAATGCTGTCCGTGACTTGCCCGCCGAAGGACGAGCAGGACGAAATCGTCAAATTCATCGATTCCGAAACCGCGAAGCTGGACACCCTGACCGCCGAAGCGGAGCATGGGATCGAACTGCTGCAAGAACGCCGAACCGCCCTGATCTCCGCCGCCGTCACCGGCCAGATCGACGTGCGGGAGTTTGCCACACGGGAAGCTGTATGACGACTGACAAACGATCTCCTAAAATCCCAGCTGCGTTCCGCGAGCGGTATGCGGAGCTGTTGGCCATCATCCAGCCGTTCTGTGACGCGCATCTCAATGACGAGTACAAGGATGTCTGTACGCGGCTGGCGGCAGCGATGTGTACCACCGGGTCCCCGGTGGGCAGCGGGCAGGCGAAAAGCTGGGCAGCCGGGATCATCTGGGCGGCTGGACGGGTGAACTTCCTCTCGGACCCGGCACACTCGCCCACGATGAAGCAAGAGGAGTTCGCAAAGGCGATTGGCGTATCTCCCGCCACCATCAGTGCCAAATGCCGCATCGTCTGGGGTGGTCTGGAGCTGATCCAGTTCGATCCCGATTTCACAATCCCCAGCCAGCAGGAAAACAATCCCCTGATCTGGATGGTGGAACACAACGGGATGATTCTTGACCTGCGAACCGCCCCCCGCGACGTGCAGGAGGCGGCCTACCGCCAGGGGTTGATCCCGTTTGTACCGGGAAGCGAGGAGTCCGAATGAGTGAGCGGCGGGGCGCTAGCCCCCGGTTCTGGGGAGCGTTATTGTCCAGGCATGTGGGAGACACGCTCAGGGGAACCGGCGGCTAGTGCCGTGCCGCTGACGAAGGGGGATCATGCTGCCGTACGTCCCAGAGACATTGCCGTTGCAGTCGCTCGACTTTGGTCGGCTGGTCCGGCTGATCGGTCCGGCGAACGCTGCGCTGGCGCGGTATGACGGGCTGTTACAGAGCGTCATCAATCCGTCCGTGATGCTGTCGCCGCTGACGAATCAGGAAGCGGTGCTGTCCTCGAAAATCGAAGGGACACAGGCGACCGTCGACGAAGTTCTGGAATACGAGGCGGGAATTGAGTTCGATCCCGAGAAGGTCCATGACATTCAGGAAATCATGAACTACCGCACCGCCCTGACGTTGGCGAAGGAGACCCTGACCCAGCGACCGCTGAGTCTGATGCTGCTGCGTCAGATGCACGCCACCCTGATGAACAGCGTCCGGGGAGCCGACAAGCATCCCGGCGAGTTCCGCATCCATCAGAACTGGATCGGCTCCGAAGGGTGTTCCATCGAACAGGCGACTTTCGTGCCGCCCTCTCCGCTGCAGCTTCCCGATCACTTGGAAGCCTTTGAGCGGTATCTGGCGAGCGATGATGTCGACAAGCTGGTTCAAGTGGCGATCGTCCACGCCCAGTTCGAGTTGCTGCATCCGTTCAACGACGGGAACGGACGGATCGGGCGGCTGCTGATCCCGCTGTTCCTGTATCAGAAGCGGGCACTCGCCAGCCCGATGTTCTATCTGAGCGAGTACCTCGAATCGCATCGAGACCGCTACTACGCCGGACTGCGGGGGATCAGCCAGCAGGGGGACTGGACCGGCTGGGTCGAGTTCTTCCTGACGGCGATCACAGAGCAGGCGGAGACGAACACGCAGCTAGTGCGGGAGATTCTGGGGCTGTATGAGCGGATGAAAGAGCAGATTGCTCAGCTGACGCGTTCCCAGTACGCGCTGAAGGTGCTCGATACGCTCTTCGATCGTCCGATATTCCAATCGGGCGACTTTGTGGAACGATCCGGGATTCCGCGTCCGACCGTTCAGCTGTTCCTGCGAAAGCTCCGGGAAGCAGGGATACTCACGGTTCTCCGTGAACAGAGTGGCCGGCGCTCAGCGATTCTGGCGTTCTCCGACCTGTTGAACTGTGCCGAAGGGCGGAAGATCTTGTGATTCGGTTGTGTCTCGTTCATGATCGACAAAGACCGTTGTGTATTACAGAGGGGTGGTTTGTAATACACAACGCGATTTGCGTATCACAGGACAGGCAAGAGAGGTTCGATGCGTTCGGACGGTCTAAAAACGCGGAGAATCCACAACCCTTTGAGATGTTTGTTCTTGCGGAGATTTTGGAATGAGTCTGCACAAAGAGTACGAGTTCGAGATCGAAATCTGCCAGCATCTGGCCGGGCACGGGTGGGAGTACACCGCTGGGGATGCCGCCAGCTATGACCGGGCGCGGGCACTGTTCGCGGCAGACGTGCTGGCGTGGGTTCAGGCCACGCAGCCGCAGGCCTGGGAGGCCTTGGTCAAGAATCACGGAGCCAAGGCCGGGGAGACGCTCCTGGACCGTCTACGCGACCAACTGGATCAGGCAGGAACGCTGGAGGTTCTGCGGCAGGGGATCGAACTGCTGGGGCTGCGGCACAAGTTGAAGCTGGCGGAGTTCAAACCGGCGCTGGCGATCAACCCGGAGATCCTGGCCCGCTACGCCGCGAACCGGCTGCGCGTCGTGCGGCAGGTCCGCTACTCGTTGCACAATGAGAACAGCATCGATCTGGTGCTGTGCCTGAACGGGATTCCGGTCGCGACCGCAGAGCTGAAGACCGACTTCACCCAGAGCGTTGAGGATGCGGTCGACCAGTACAAGAACGACCGCCAGCCGCAGCTGAAGGGGCAGGCTCCCGAGCCGCTGCTGAGTTTCCCTCAAGGGGCGCTGGTCCATTTCGCCGTCAGCAATACCGAAGTGCAGATGACGACGCGGCTGGCCGGTCCCTCGACGACGTTTCTGCCGTTCAATCAAGGGAATAACGGCGGCAGCGGCAATCCACCGAATCCGCAGGGGCATCCAACCGCCTACCTGTGGGAACATGTCTGGGAGCGGGAGAGCTGGCTGGAGATTCTGGGGCGATACATCGTCAACAAGCGCGACGACAAGCGGGTGATCGTCGGCACGATCTTCCCCCGGTATCACCAGCTGGACGCGACGCGCAAGCTGCAGGCTGCCGTGCTGACCGATGGGCCGGGAACAAAGTATCTGATCCAGCACTCTGCCGGATCGGGAAAAACGAACTCGATTGCCTGGACCGCGCACTTCCTGTCCGAACTGCATGACGCCAATCAGAAGAAGTTGTTCGACTCGGTGCTGGTGGTGTCTGATCGGAACGTGATCGATTCCCAGCTGCAGGAGACGCTGTTTGACTTCCAGCGGAAGACCGGCGTGGTCGCATCGATCAGCGGGAACGACGGGAGCAAGAGCAGCGAACTGGCAACCGCCCTGTCCGGCGACAAGAAGATCGTGGTTTGCACGATCCAGACGTTCCCATTCGCACTGGAGGCCGTGCGGAGCCTGTCGGCAACGCAGGGGAAGCGGTTTGCCGTGATCGCTGATGAAGCCCATAGCTCGCAAACCGGTGAGGCTGCCTCAAAGCTGAAGGCCCTGCTGAGTGCAGAAGAACTGGCCGAACTGAATGACGGGGGAGAGATCAGCAACGAAGATGTGCTGGCGCTGCAGATGGCGAACCGGGCCGATGATCGCGGGATCACCTTCGTGGCGTTCACGGCGACGCCCAAGAGCAAGACGATGGAGCTGTTCGGAACGTGTCCGGACCCGACGCGCAAACCCGCCAAGGACAACGTGCCGCAGCCGTTTCACGTCTACTCGATGCGGCAGGCGATCGAGGAAGGGTTCATCCTCGACGTGCTGCAGAACTACACGCCATACAAGCTGGCGTTTCGGCTGGCCCATGATGGCAAAGACCTGGACGACAAGACGGTCGTTCGCAGTGAGGCCATGAAGGGAATCATGGGCTGGGTGCGACTGCATCCGTACAACATCGCGCAGAAGGTCCAGATCGTCGTCGAGCACTTTCGCCGCTACGTGGCTCCGCTGCTGGGTGGCAAGGGGAAGGCGATGGTGGTGACCTCCAGCCGCCTGGAAGCGGTCCGCTGGCAACTGGCGATTCAGAAGTTCATCAAGGAGAAGGGTTACCAGATCGGAACGATCGTCGCGTTCTCGGGAGAAGTGAAGGATCAGGTTTCCGGTCCCGATCCGTTCACGGAGAACAGCAAGGAGCTGAACCCGACGCTGAAGGGACGCGACATTCGCGAAGCGTTCAAGGGTGACGAGTTCCAGATCATGCTGGTGGCGAACAAGTTCCAGACCGGTTTCGACCAGCCGCTGCTGTGCGGGATGTACGTCGACAAGCGGCTGGCAGGTGTGCAGGCCGTTCAAACCCTGTCCCGGCTGAACCGGGCGCATCCCGGCAAGGATCGGACATACGTGGTTGACTTCGTGAACGAACCGGCGGAAGTGCTGGCTGCGTTCAAGACCTACCACACGACGGCAGAGCTGGCCGACACGACCGATCCGAATCTGGTGTATGACCTGCGCGGCAAGCTGGACCGGGCGGGACACTACGATTCGTTCGAGGTCGACCGGGTGGTCGAAATCGACCTGAACTCCAAATCGACACAGAAGGCCCGCCAGAGCGAGATGATCGCCGCCCTGTCTCCGATCGTCGATCGCATCCAGAGGAGCTACAAGGCCGCACAGGAGGCCCTGAAGGTCGCACGGGAAGCCAAGGACGAGACCGCGATCAAAGCGGCTGAGAATGAACTGAACGCCCTGATTCTCTTCAAGGG
>JBIIOI010000124.1:0-6701 GCA_044337025.1 Planctomycetaceae bacterium | reverse complement strand
TACGGGCCTCGATGGCCCGGTGACACTTTACGATCTGGAAACCGACATCGGGGAAACGACCGATGTCGCGGCGAAGCATCCCGAAGTGGTCGCGCGGATCGCGAAGTACCTCGACACCGAGCGCAGCAAGTCTAGCGACTGGCCGGTGAAGTAGCCGGATCGTTTGTGCTTGGGTTTCGGAATTCGCCACGGAGGCACAGAGGCACGGAGAAAATACCAGGAGGTTTGGTTCCAACTTTATGAATGTGTGTAAAAGGCTTCGTGGTGGCGGCGAGCAGCATGCTAGCTCAGTCAGTGGAGGATTTCAGTGATGTACCATAATTAATGCCCGAGACAATTCGGCACGCTCAACGAATTCTCTTCTCTCACTCTTGGAGTCGAATCCACTCTTGTGGTTTGCTCCGTGTCTCCGTGCCTCCGTGGTGAATCCGACATTGCCACTCTGGGCTGTCGGCTCAGCCGATAGGAGTCTTGCTGGGCTCACCGGCCACTTCGCGGACGAGCTGCGGGACCGCATAACCCGGCAGGCGCTCTCGCAACTCTTCGATCAGTAATCGCCCCGCCGATTCCGAGACTTCAAAGTGAGCTGTGCCGGCCACTCGGTCGAGGAGGTGCAGGTAGTACGGCATGACTCCCAGATCGACGAGCCGCTCGCAGAGTGCCGCCAGCGTGTCGACCGAGTCGTTAACCCCGCGCAGCAGGACCGCCTGATTGAGCGTGGGGATGCCGGACCGCACGAGCGTTCGCAGCGCCTCGGCGCAGTCGCCCGCGATCTCGTTCGGGTGATTCGCGTGCACGACCATCACCGGCTGCAGCCGTGAACTTCGGAGCGTATCAAGCATTTCCGGGTTCACTCGATCCGGCAGCACGATTGGGAGCCGCGAATGAATTCGCAGGCGGGTCAGGTGCTCAATCGCGTCGAGCCGCCCGACCAGCTGGCTGAGCCGCTCATCGGGCAGCATCAGCGGATCGCCGCCGCTGAGGATGACTTCGCAAATGCTGGTGTCCTGCTCAATCGCAGCCAGGGCGGGAGCCCAGTCATCCAGCCGCTTCGGTTCCTCGCCATACGGATAGTGGCGCCGGAAGCAGTAGCGGCAGTTGATTGCACACGAGCCCGCCGCGATCAGCAGGACGCGGCCTTGGTACTTCTGAAGCAGACCCGGAGCCTTGCGGGCAGCGTCATCATCGACCGCGTCGTTCACGAACCCGGCGACGACGGTTTGTTCATCGGCCACGGGGAGAACCTGCCTGAGCAAGGGATCGTGCGGATCACCAGGGATCATGCGAGCCAGGTAGCTGCGCGGAACCAGCAGAGGGAATGAGCGTGTGGCCTCTGCAGAGATGTTCAGCTCGCGGGGACTCAATCCCAGCTCGCGCAAGAGGACTGAGCTCTCGCGAATCGCAGACGCGAGAGAGCGTTTCCACAGAGTTTCAGATTGCGCGAGCAAGCAGTTTCTTCCAGAGTGAGCAGCAAAACCAAAGCCCAGGGGTTGCAACCCCTGGGCTTCCAAGCGAATCCATGGCGCGCCTACGCGAACAGTTCGTGAATCTCGCGCTTGCCGCTGTCGACCAGCGGGAACGGACGGCCTGCCGGGCCGGGCAGGATCGTTTCGATATCAAGTCCCAGGCTGTGGAAGATGGTCGCGACAACGTTGCCTGGGTCGACAGGGCGATCGGCCGGAACTCCGCCGATCGGGTCGCTGGCACCGACAGCCTGGCCACCCTTCACGCCACCACCGGCAAAGTAGACGGTGTAGCACTGCGGCCAGTGGTCGCGGCCTCCAGCTGGGTTCACGCGCGGGGTGCGACCGAACTCAGCCAGGTTGCAGACGAGTGTCGAATCAAGCATCCCGCGATCAGACAGGTCCTCGATCAGTGCTGAGTATGCCTTGTCGTACATGGGAGCGACGATGTCCCGCATTCCCTCGATCGAGGTGAACGGCTTCGACCCGTGGATGTCCCAAGTGATTTCATCGAACACGGTCAGGAAGGTGTTGATCGTCACGAACCGCACTCCGGCCTCGATCAGTCGCCGGGCCAGCAGACAGCACTGACCGAACCGGTTCATGCCGTAGCGATCCCGGACCTCGGGCTTCTCCTTGGCGAGGTCGAACGCCCCGCGAGCCTGATCGGAGGTCATCAGCCGGAAGGCGGCCTGGAAGTTCCCATCGAGCAGCGCGGCATTCTCGCTGGCCTCGAACTCGCTGATGCGGGCATCGACGACTTCCCGCATCCGGCGGCGGCGTTCCAGCCGGACTTCGCCGAAGTCAGCGGGAGGCAGCAGGTCGGGCACCTTGAAGTTGGCAACCGACGGGTCAGCCATCAGGGCAAACGGGTCGTAGGCCTTCCCCAGGAATCCGCCGGCCTGACCATTGGGCAGGTTGCCGCCACCCCGGCCCATCAGTTCGGGCAGCACCACGAACGGAGGCAGGTCGGTCTTGCGCCCCTTCAAGTAGGCCAGCACAGCTCCGGCATGCGGCGTATTGACTCCGCCCTGGAACTGGCGACCGGTCTGCAGCATCTGCCACCCGGCATCATGCACAGCTGCGCCGGTGTGGTGAACCGACCGCACAAAGCCGATCTTGTCGGCGATCTTGGCGTGCATCGGCAGGATCTCGGAGAGAAGAATCCCATCGGCACTGGTGTTGATCGCCTTAAACGGTCCACGCACTTCGGCGGGGGCGTTGGGCTTCATGTCGAACGTGTCGAGCTGGCTGGGAGCTCCCAGATTGAAGATCATGATGCAGGAGCGGTCATCGCCGCGCGCCCGCCCCTGCTCCTTCGCTGCCAGATACTGCGGCAGGGTCAGGCCAACGGCCCCCAGCGCGCCGATCTGCATGAAGTCACGACGGGTCCGTCCGTCACAAGTCGTGGTCTGGCCATTTCCAGTCAGTGTCAGCATCGTGGTGCCTCTTTCGTTTCTCGTCAGCGGGGAAACCCGTGACCGGAGAGAATCGACTGGAAACATCGTATCAATGATTGTTGTCGGGGCAACAGGGGAACATGGAATCTGGGATTACAGCGTATCGGTCTTGTTGACGAGCCTGGGGATCGCCACGATACGGCACTCTCCACTGTGCCACTCGTTTGAGTCGCGATATGCCCGATGAGAATCTTCGACAGCCCATCATGGCGCGCGACACGCGTTCGGCATGTCCATGTGCCGCCGGGCCGGGAACTCGACCAAATGCGATCCCGAACATGAGCGAGATCTTCGCGGCGGAGGCTTCCGTGTCGACTCGAATCATTCCGACGCTGGAGTCACGATGACCCCTTCGCTTGTCGCCAGCTTTCTACGGGTCCTGACGGGAGCCCAGCCGCGCTGGGTGGGCTGCGAACCGCACCCGCGTCCACGCATCTACTTCGCGAATCATTGCAGCCACCTCGACGGTCCAACGATCTGGTCGGTGCTGCCTCCGGAGATTCGATCCCTGGCCCGTCCGGTGGCTGCTCGCGATTACTGGAGTGCGGGACGGCTGAGACGCTATCTGGCGACTCAGATCTTCAACGCCATCCTGATCGAACGCAAGATGCCGACCCGGACCGACAATCCGATCGACGACATGCTGCGCGGGATGGGTGACACGGGATCGGTGATTCTGTTCCCCGAGGGGACTCGATCGACCGGGCCCGACCCGGCCCCCTTTAAGAGCGGGCTGTTTCACATCGTGAAGAAGCGGCCCGATCTGGAGCTCGTGCCGGTCCTGCTCGACAACATGAATCGCATGCTCCCCAAGGGGGAACTGCTCCCTGTTCCATTGATCTGCACAGTCACCTTCGGATCGCCGATTGCGCTGCGGGAGGGGGAATCTCGCGATCGTTTTCTGGAACGAGCCCGGCAGGCCGTGATCGATCTGCGCGAGTTCAACACGCCCCAGCCAGCCGTCTCCACAGCCGCGGCCCCTGCCCCATCAACTCCCGGAACGACCCCATGAAGATCGACGCCGAGATGCTGTGGCTCACCGGTGCTGTCGTCCTGTTACTCGTCATCGGTTCTGTGACGGGCTGGGTACTCTCGCGGCGACCGCTGAGCGAGGGAGGACGCAAGACGGTCGACAACCTCAACGCCCGCATGAAGGCGTGGTGGGTGATGACAGCTGTCTTCGCCCTGGCGCTCGCGACGGGTGGCATCGGGGCGTCCCTGCTGTTCGGGTTCTGTTCGTTCATGGCCCTGCGCGAGTTCATCACGCTGACGCCGACGCGACTGGGAGATCACCGCTCGCTCTTCTGGGCGTTTTTCGTCATCACCCCGCTCCAGTACGTGCTGCTGCATGTGCAGTGGTACGGGTTCTTTTCGATCTTCATTCCCGTGTACGTGTTCTTGATTCTGCCAATCCGCAGCGCGGTCACGGGTGATATCGAGTGCTTT
The DNA here is from genome assembly GCA_044337025.1 of Planctomycetaceae bacterium. Classification (GTDB taxonomy): domain Bacteria; phylum Planctomycetota; class Planctomycetia; order Planctomycetales; family Planctomycetaceae; genus TH-plancto1. The sequence goes on along the minus strand of JBIIOI010000124.1, from coordinate 2,332 downwards.
CTGGAGCGGGCCGCCAAGATTCAATGGGGGCTGATGATCTGTGTCTACAGCCTCAGCCACGCCCCAGCGATGCTGACGCTGCTGGAGATCCCCGGATACATCGGCGAGAACGGCAAGCTGTTGTATTACTTCGTGATGATCTGCGAGCTCAGTGATGTGCTGCAGTATGTCTTTGGCAAGCTGTTCGGAAAGCACAAGCTGTCGCCGCTGGTCAGTCCCAACAAGACCTGGGAGGGGCTGGTCGGCGGGATCTCAGCGACCGTGGCGATCGGAGCGGGGCTGTGGTGGGCGACGCCATTTACGCCGCTGCAATCGGCGGGGATGTCGCTGGCGATCTGCCTGATGGGGTTCGGCGGCGGGCTGGTGATGTCGGCGATCAAGCGCGATCGCGGCGTCAAGGACTGGGGAGCCTCGATTGCCGGACATGGAGGGGTGCTCGACCGCATCGACTCGCTGTGCTTCTCCGCGCCAGTGTTCTTCCATCTGACGCGGTACTACTTCACGCAGGCCTGATTACCGTTTCGGCGCCTGCCCGCGCAGGTAGGCCACCCAATAGACAGCTGCCACCAGCAGTGAGCCGCCGACCAAGTTGCCCAGAGTCGACATCACCAGATTCGTCGTCATGTTGGTATGGAACATCCGACCGCGCCGGCAGTACTCGGCGAACGGTAGAAAGAACCAGTTGGCAATCGAGTGCTCCAGCCCCAGCGTCACAAACGCGGTGATGGGGAACACGATCGCCAGAATCTTGTCGGTGACGGAGCGGCCGCTCATCGTCAGCCAGACAGCCAGACAGACCAAGGCGTTACACAGAACTCCCCGGCAAAAGACCTCCATCGGGGACAGGTGGACCTTGGCAGCTGCGACGCTGATCGCGGTCTTTGCTACTCCAAAATGATTCAACTCGTTGAGACCGGCTCCGGCCACCAGATACACAGTCAGCACACACCCCAGCACGTTCCCGATGTAGGCCAGCCCCCAATGACGCAGCAACTGTCCCGTCGTGATCGATCCGCTCGCCCAGGCCATGGCCATCAGGTTGTTGCCCGTGAACAGTTCGGCTCCCCCGACAACGACCAGAATCAGCCCCAATGAGAAACTGAGCCCTCCCAGCAGACGATTGACTCCGAAACCCAGTTCCGAGTTTCCCGTGGTCACCACCAGAAAGAAGATCGCTCCCAGCGAGATAAACGCTCCCGCCAGAACCGCCAGGACCAGAATGGTCAGGGCATCGGCTTGAGCCTTGGCTGTCCCGACGAGCTTGACCCGCTCGGCAATCTGCGCCGGGGAATAGGCATCGTGCTGCGGATCGGAACTGTTCATGCGGGGCACTCGCTGTCGGACGGACGGAACGATGAGTTACCAGTTCAGGCCGGTTCACGCAACCTGGGGGGATCGACGAGCACGTCTGGCCAGAAGTTGCATCTGGGAAGTTTGTGCGGTTGGGAGGGCGAAGCTCCGGCTGAGCCGCAACTTCGAGAAGCCTTGCTCCCGCGCATGCGGCTCGGCAGGAGCCTCGCCCTCCCGAACTTGCAGATTCACAAACTGGCCAGCCGTGGCCCCACGAGGCACGTCGGGCAAGCCCAACGGCTCACAGGGTTCTGGCCGGAATTCATTCACTTTCGAAGTTGGCTTCTGCGTAGATCAAGAGGAGGTCCGTGGAAATGAGTACAGCGGAAATGAGTACAGCGGAAATGAGTACAGCGGAAATGAGCACAGCGCCCGTCCCCAAGTCTCGTTCGCATCTCCGCTGGCTGGTCGTGTGCGGAGCGGTCGTGATTCTCGCTGCGGTGGGCTATTGCGAGTACTTTCTGGCTCGCCCAGTGGGAGTCGGGGCGGCGGGGCCAGCGGTTTCGCTGGGGGACTTTCAGAGGGTCTGGACCGCTCGGCCCGTGGTGCTGCTCGGTTTGGGCGACAGCGTGACCCAGGGGCTGGGGGCTTCGCCGGGGATGACCTACTTCCAACGGCTGGCGAAGAACCCGGCGAATGAGTTCCCTGAGATGCGGGGGGTCTGTCTGTCGGCGGTGTTCCCGAAACTGGAGTCTGAGAATCTCGCGATCTCCGGAACAACCTCGATCGAGTGTGTCGACTATCAGCTGCCGAAGCTGGTGCCGTACCCGCCGGACGTGTTTGGAGTGGTTGTGATCACGACGGGCGGGAACGATGTGATTCACAACTACGGACGAACTCCGGCTCGCGAGGGGGCCATGTACGGGGCCCGTGTTTCCGAAATTGCACAGTGGGTCACAAACTTCGATCAGCGGCTGGAGACGATCGTACGACGGGTGCGCGAGACGTTTCCCGGCGGATGTCAGATCTTCATCGCGAATAT
>JBIIOI010000080.1:0-22295 GCA_044337025.1 Planctomycetaceae bacterium | reverse complement strand
CCTGCTGTCGAAGCTGATCGCGATTCGCCCGGAAGACCGGTTCGCCAGCGCGGAAGATGCCGACATGTCCGAATTCGGTGCCTCGACCTTCGAGAGGGAACTGGTGAAGGGGAACCTGTCGAGCGAATACGAGAACGAGTTGCGGCTGTGGATGGCGGAATTGGAATAGCCAGCTTTTTTGAGCCGTCTCCTGCTCCGCTCTCCTTCCGGGAGAGGGGCTGGGGGTGAGGGGGCTCGACCTGCGGATGGCAGGCAACTCAATCACAGTCCGTTCAAATTCGACGTAACCGGTCAGTTCACTCCTCGCGCGGGACGGGCTGGAAAGCCCGTCCTACAATTTTCGGCGCCCTCAACTCGGCCGCAACAGGGGTCAGTACCAGGCGTCAAAGACCCAATCTCGCCAGACATAGGCTCCGACTGCCACCACGCCCAGCAATCCCAAAAATATCAGCACCTTGCCCACACTCTCCTTGTGCGAGACTGGCAGATTCAGCACTCCCCAGGTGAACGTTCCAGCCGAACGGCCATCTCCCGAGACAATCGCTCCGCCAGGAAGTCTCATGATCGTGTATTGCGAGTGAACCAGCGATGAATCCATGGTTTCACCGTAGCGTCTCGGCATGCCAGCCCGCCCCAAACGTGCATGGACGACAGTCACCAATCCATACACCACCAGTAGCAGACTGCCGATCACAGCTGCGGTTATGACCGCAGTACTTCGCATGGGCTAAATCCTGAAGAAGGCTTAACGACGGTCACGAAAAGTATCTCTGTTCTTCGAGAATTACAACATGCAAAATGCGGAGCGGGCCTGGCCCTCTCCGCATTTTGGGTTCTCATCGGTTCACAATCCCCGGTTACTCTTCCAGTTCCACCAGCCAGTAGGCCTCGCTGACGAACTTGGACCAGCTTTCGATCCGCTCACCGTGCCGGGCATACAGCGGCTTCCAGGCGGGTCGCACGGGCTGCTTCTTCAGCGGCATGTGGGCCTGAGCTGGAGTCTTGTCAGCCTTGCGGGAGTTGCAGGCGATACACGCCAGCACGCAGTTCTCCCAGGTCGAAGTTCCTCCTTGAGAACGCGGCACGACGTGATCGATCGTCAGCTCTTCGGTGCCAGGCTGCTTGTGGCAATACTGGCAGGTGAAGTGATCGCGGCGGAAGATGTTACGGCGGCTGAATGTGACCGCGTTCTTCGGAACACGGTCGTACTCCAGCAGCGTAATGACCTCGGGAACCCGCACGCGAAAGGTCACCGACTGCACAAACGGCTGGTCAGCCAGGGGAGCCAGACTCGACCAGTCGTCCCACGAGTACTGCCGAAAGTCGGTCGGATCCACGATCTTCGCCCGCTCCGCCACCAGCAGCGTCAGGGCGCGAGCCACCGTCGCCACACTGACAGGCTGCCAGTTGCGATTGAGAACGAGCGTCGGACGTGCGAGGAGTGACATGGTCGTCTCGAGGTTGAGGGTTGAGGGTTGAGGGGGGGACAGCGCGAGGGGGCGATTCGTTCGCGAGAACTCGGAAGAACGACCGCATTACGGTGGAATCGCGGACATCCGGAGTCGACCGTCCAGACGAAGAGTTTCGGAATTCACCACGGAGACGCGGAGGCACGGAGAAAGTCAGGATGAGCAGACACTGGTCGTCCCCCATGCCGAGTTGACGGTTTGCGAAGTCGATGATTCTCGTCGTAAATTCTCCAGGCTCAGCGCCTCTTTGATTGCACCTCCGCGCCTCAACTCCGTCGGCTTGCTCCGTGCCTCCGTGTCTCCGTGGTGAATCTGACGACCTGTCTCCTTAATGGCCGAGGCATTCACAGAAGCGTTCCAGATCCTCCCAGGAGTGCAGCGCCGACAGCGAGATCCGCAGCCGCGATGTCCCCTGCGGAACAGTCGGCGGGCGAATCGCCGGAACAAAGAATCCCTGCGACAGCAGCCGCTGCGACAGCGCCACCGCCTGCTGCGGATCACCGACGACGATCGGGATGATCGGGCTGTCGGGGGCTCCCAGTGTGTTCCAGTTCAGCGCCTGGAGTCGGGCTCGCAGCCCGCAGGCGTGTTCGCGGACTCGATTCCGCCGGGCGGTATCCGTCCGAATGATTTGCAGCGACTCCATCGCCGCCCCGCAAGCTGCGGGCGTCAATGCGGTCGAGAACATCTGCGTCCGGGCCGTGTTCCGTACCCACTCAATCAGGTCCCGCGTCCCCGCCAGAAAGCCGCCCTGCGAGCCGATCGCCTTGCTGAGCGTCCCGATCCGCACCAGCCCTCTCAGCTGCGAGATCTCTACGCACAGCCCCTTGCCCTGCTCTCGGTAAACTCCTGTCGCGTGGGCCTCATCCACGAGCAGCATCGACTCCGTGCGGTCGGCCAGTTCGGCCAGCTCTCGCAGCGGAGCAATATCCCCATCCATGCTGAACAGGCTGTCGGTCACGATCAATCGGCGACGAGCCTCGCGAGCCTTATCGAGTTCTCGTGCGAGTTGGTCGAGGTCGCAATGCCCATAGACGCGAAACCGCGCTCCGCTGAGTCGACAACCATCGATCAGGCTGGCGTGATTCAGGCGATCGCACAGCACGACATCGCCCTCCCCCACCAGGCTGCCGATCGCTCCGACATTGGCTGCGAAGCCACTCGGAAAGAGCAGCGCAGCTTCGGTTCCTTCGAACCGGGCCAGTTCGGTTTCGAGCATGGCATGGATCGGAGTCCGCCCCGAGACCAGCGCACTCGCCTGCGCCCCCGCACCGTACAGCTCCGCCGACCGCACGGCAGCTGCGACGACCTGTGGATCACTGGCCAGTCCCAAATAATCATTCGAGGCAAAGTTCACGCACTCGATACCATCGACCCGGCAACGTCCCCCTGGCAGCGGTTTGCAGCTGCGAGGGTGCCGCCGCAGCTCGGTCTCATCCAGTCGGCGAAGCTCGTCGGCGATCCAGTCGAGAGACATGGCAGCTTCCGGTGTGAGCAGGACTTACTTGATCGACTTGAGCATCGTGGTGACCAACTCTTCGTACTGATCCCAGTAGAGGGCATCGACCTTGACCATGACCAGGACATCCCCCGTCGTGCCGGACACCACGCCTTCGACCAGCCGGAACACCTTGTCGGTCGTGACGTCCTTGGCAATCGCGAACTCGAATTTGACGGGCTCGTTCTCAATCAGGATCTCGCGGACCTCCCGCGATTCGACCAGCAGAGGTTCTTCCGCCCCTCCCCGCTCCAGCATCGTGTCCCGGATATGCTGCCGGACGCGAGCTTTGGAATTCCAGCGGCTGTCGACGTGAATCAAGGCCAGCAGGCTCTCGACCCTTTCCAACTCGAAATAGGCCCCGCGGACTTCCAGCTGATGAAACACATTCAGCTCGATCGTGCCACGCGGTTCGAACTGCTCCGGAATCGTAATCGTCCGCAGCACCTGCTTGGTGAGGGCCACAGCCTTCTCAGGACTCTGCTCGATTCGCGGACGAAAATAGAACATCGCCCCGCCGCAGATGCAGCAGGCCAGCATCAGGATCGTCGCGATGCCGCCCGCGACCATCAGCAGCAGCCTGCGGCGCACGCTGGCTCGCGGGTCATCGGGATCAAGGCTCACGGGAAGTTCTGGCATGCGGGAGATTGTGCCAACTTCCGCCCCAACCGTCGATTCCACCGAACTCTGGTGGTCAATCCGAGGATTGTCCAAGTTAGCCGTCGGGCTTGCCCGACGTGCCCCGCATGGGGTGTAGTAGTTCTTGATTGTGAAGCTCGGGGATCTGTCAGGCAACACAAAACTGCTGTTCATCCCGAAAGGGATGAGAGATCATAGCCGGTGGCCGAGCGCAGCGAGTCCACCGGTCATGATCCGCTTGCCAATCCATCCCGGAGGGATGGGAGAAGGACGATTCGCCGGAGCGTTCTCGCATCCCCTCCGGGATGCCAGTCGCCATCGCCCCGTGTCCGGTGGTTTCGCGACCGCTCAACCACCGGCTAATCTCTCTGACCCCATCCGGGGTCGATCAGCAGGCACTTCGAATTTCCGTAGAAACCGAAATCCTCTCCTACGCCCTACCGCAGGTACCCTGTGGGTTCTGACTCGACAGATCAGCGACATATTGCTGAACTGAGAACGGCCCAGAAGTCACCCGCCGCCCCATTCCGGTACCTGCCAGTCCTTCGATGACCGTTCCCAAAGCGTTTATCGATCAGAGTTCAGCTCCGACCGGGAAATACTCATCAGCATTCCAATCGACAGCAGCGACGTACACAGCGAGCTGCCGCCGTAACTCAGCAGCGGGTGGGCGATCCCTTTGGGAGGCAGCATCGCAGTCGTCACAGCCACGTTCATCGCAGCCTGAATCACCAGCTGGCAGATCAGCACGAACCCCAGCGTGTATTGCCACGAGTCTCGCCGCAGCGGGCGGATCACCTGGTACCCGGCCCACAGGACCGACAACCACAGGGCCGAGACTCCGACCGTGCCGAGCAGTCCCAGTTCTTCGCCGACGACCGAGAAGACGAAGTCGGTATTCGCCTCGGGCAGGAAGCTGAGCTTCTGAGTTCCCTCACCCAGGCCGGTACCGGTGACTCCGCCCACGCCCAACGTCGTCAGCGATTGCTGCACCTGATACGGAGCCTGCTCAAAGTCGGTCCACGTCGCCAGGAAGCCCTGCAGCCGCCTCAGCTGATACGGCTTGAGGGCCAGCCAGATCGTGGCCATGGGGGCCACCACGGCTCCAACGGCGATCAGCCGCCCCAGCGGCCAGCCCCGGACGAACAAGGCCAGCAGCGTCGTCATCACGAGAAAAACCGACGCTCCCAGATCGGGCTCGACCATGACCAGACCAACAGCGATTCCCACCGGAACCAGCAGCGTGGCTGTCCCTCGGACGAAATCGTGTCTGCGCGACCAAAGCTGCTCGATCCCCACAGCCAGGAACAGCGCGACTGCGGGCTTCATGAACTCGGACGGCTGGAGCGAGACCCCGGCCAGCCGCAGCCAGCGGCGCGAGCCTTTGACCTGGCTCCCGACACCGGGAATCAGCACCACCACCAGCAGCACCAGGCCCCCGAGAAAGATCGTGGCTGCATGATCGCGCCAGAAGCGGGCGGGCAAACTGGCCGCCACGCCTCCTAACGCCAGCCCCAGGACCAGAAAGGCAGCCTGTTTCGAGAGATAGTACTCGTCCGCATCCGAGGGGCGAGCCGTCATACTGGCGCTGTAAACCATCAGCAGGCCCAGGCACAGCAGGGTGCAGATGAGCGCCAGGAGAATCTGCCGAGGGAGTGCCATCGTGAGCGCGATCGGCCCACGGCCACTCATACTTGAGCCGATCCCCCCGGGCTGCGGATTCGGGAGAGGAAACTCCTCCGGCACTGGTAAAGCTGGCACTAACGCCGCAATCGCCCCTGTTCAAAACGTAGCATGGGCGTCCCGCCCATGTCAGGTTCACGCCCAATCACAACCCGAAAGCCGGAGCGGCCCCACACCGGAGAATTCGCCCCCAGCGACAGCATCACCTCATCGTGTGCCTAGGAGCGGCACGGCGTCAGCCTGCCGAGTCTTCGCAACGAGCGCAGCACCACTGAACTGAACCACAGAGACGGGTCACCACTCGGCAGGCTGACGCCGTGCCGCTCCTGGGGGGTAAACCACTCTCCCGGAGCCCCCGGAAACGCCGGGCTGTCACACTTTGACGGCATAACCGCCTCGTTCTGGGTTGACAGCCAAACGGGGACGCGCGAAGATCGAGTCACTCAGATGACAGTGGCAGCTCATCACTGCCATTCCCCGGTCCCGGGCGGAGCTCTCCGCCCCTCGCGTCTTGCAAAAGGTTCCCATCATGGCGGCTGCCAATCAGCGTCGCTTGGACATCGAAGAAGTGGGCGACGTGACGGTTGCCCGATTCGTGGACAAGAAAATCCTGGATGAAAACAACATCCAGATGATCGGTAACCAGTTGTTTGGTCTGATCGATCAAGACAAGCGGAAGAAGATCGTCCTCGACTTTTCGAATGTCGAGTACCTGTCCAGTGCCGCGCTGGGCAAGCTGATCACCATGAACAACAAGGTGAAGACAGCGGGCGGCAAGCTCCGTCTGTGCTCCATCCGCCCGGACATCTACGAAGTCTTTGCCATCACCAAGCTGAACAAGCTGTTTGATATCAAGGATGATCAGGCAGCCGCTTTGGCGGGAATCTAGTGCCGCTTTGCCTGATGCAGCTGAGTTCAGAATTCTGACGAATTCTGCTTCGACCAACGAAATCAGCCTGAAGAATCTCTTCAGGCTGATTTGCATAGGGCAGGCTGTTTTTAGGCGATTTACTTCTTGGCCAGTTCGGCCTTGATCGCATCGATCACGGGAGCGTCGTCGGGCTGGACGCCGGTCTTGAACCGGGCGACGACCTTGCCATCGCGACCGATCAGGAACTTCTCAAAGTTCCAGCCGATCTTCCCGGCATGCTGCGGGTTGGTCTCGGGGCTGGTCAGGAACTTGTACAGCGGAGCGGCATCTTTGCCGTTGACGTCGATCTTCGAGAACATGTCGAACGTTACGTTGTAGTTCGAAGTGCAGAACTTCTTGATGTCCTCAGCCGTGCCGGGCTCCTGCTGACCGAACTGGTTGCAGGGGAAACCGAGGACCACGAAACCTTCGTCCTTGTAGGCCTTCTGCAGATCCTGGAGCGCCGCGTACTGCGGAGTCGCTCCGCACTGGCTGGCCACGTTGACGATCATCACGACCTTGCCCTGATAGTTCGACAGGGAGACATCTTTTCCGTCGATATCTTTCACCGTGAAATTGAGGGCAGCGGGCACGGCAGCTTCTTTCTTGTCTTCAGCAGGCAACAGGGCCGACAGACCCAACAACAACATGGCAGCAGCAGCAAGACGTTTCATGGGGATTTTCCTGGGAAGGCGGGAGATGGAGGCAGGAGACCGCGCGTCTGGTCCAGGAGAATTCTATCCACGTCGCTCTCTCTCGCCAAATCTCGAAAGAAAATCGCTCAAGTTGGCACGTCGGGCGAGCCCGACGGCGAATCCCGCAAAAACTAAATCGACCGCGGGGAACTGAACCGACCGGAGGCTGAGCGGGGGTTCCCTCCTGAGCGCGGAGCGGGTGCAACCGGAGCGACTGCCGGAGTGGGCAGGTCAGGCTCGACAGCTGGGGGGCCCTGCTCGACCGGCGAGCCCGGCAGTTCGCTGGCTGCGTCGGGAATGGGGATGACCAGTTCCAGGCCCAGTGGCAACCGGTTGAGATCGGCGATCCGATCTCGATTCGCCTTGAGCAGCTCACCGTAGTTCGTGGTACCAAGTTCCTTAAGTGCAATGCCGCTCAGCGTGTCACCGGCTTTGACGCGATATGTTCGAGTGTGGACAACCGGCTCTGGTTCGACCTCTCGAGGAAGTTGCGGGACAGCTCGCTCAATCCGCTCCGCCGGAAAGACGCGGGGATCAATTGGCGTCGGTTCCGGCGTCGAAACCACGGCCGGCGAATCGAGGGGAGTCGGCACCGGTTCAGAAGGCAGAACTTCTTCCACGGGTGGCAGTTCGGGCTCTTCCGGCTCGGGAGCGTAAACCTTGGCGTTCGTCAGCCCGATCGCCATATCCAGCTCTGAGGCGGTCTCGAGCGGCAGATCAGTCTGCCCCTTCAGGTCCTGCCGCGGAAAACAGAGCGCAGCAGCGAAACCGATCACAAGGATCGCCATCGCCAGTCCGAGCTTGGTATCGCGGTGCATGGATTGCCGAACGTGCCGGTTGTGCAGGTTCCTCCTCCGCGCTCCCATGGCGCGGAATTCGATACTCTATCCATGCCCTCAAACCGCCGACTGTCAAACGATGTTTCGAAAAAGAAACATGTTTCCGAAAAACCACAGGTCAGGTCGTAACGAAACTTCCTGAAACTCCGGAAAATCCGACTCGAGCAACTTCCGAATGAGTATGCGGGCTCTCGCGGGCGGCGGCGAGGACTTTGCCGACGTTCTTCCTCGATCCGCCCGCACACGGTCGAGCAGAATGCTCTAGGACGCAGCCTGCTTGAGTGTCCACCACTTCTGCCAGTCGCGCTGGTCATACCCGAAGTCCTCGCCCGTGATCGCCTTCAGGGCCTCCAGGACGCGAGTGTTTCGCACGATGGCCTTCACCGTGACCGACTTCATCGGTGGCTTGGGACCGGTGTCGTTGATCGTGTACCCATACGGCAGCTGCCCTGCCCGGTTGAGCATCTCGATCTCGGAGGGGACCAGCCCGGTCGTCCCGGCGGGGAGCATCGACGGTGTGCCATTGGGACTGATGCCAAACCCAACGCTGATTGTCTGAGCCGGAACGAGTGCCTTCACGCGGTGAGTCGTGATCAGGGCGTCGATCAGCTCAGGAATCACCCGCTCATCGCCGAACTTTTCCAGAACCAGAGCCGCTCGCTGGACGACATCGTTCGACTTGTCCTTGAGTCCCGGCAAGCAGTTCTTCAGGACCTCGTCCTTCTGCTCCGGGTTGATCGCGCTCAGTGCGAGGCGAAATGTCGCCTCATCCGACTCGTTGAGCAGGAACCGCGACAGCTTGCGAGCCGGGAGTGGCCCGGGAATCTGGCTCGCCACCTCGACGAACAGCTTCCGACACTCCAGGTTCTTGTGCTCGCCCAGGTAGTTCCAAAGAGCCGCCACCGCATTCGGCTCGCGAAGGTCTCGCAGAGCGGTCACCGCCTCGCTGGCCCGGCGGGCATCACGGCCCATTAGCCAGGTGGTCCACTGTTTGACCTTGGGGTACCACTCCTGCTCGGCGGCTCGCTCGGCGCTGGACTTCTCCAGGAGTTCGAATTCGAGCTGGGTGATGTACTTGCCGTTGTGCTTGACGTAGCCCTGCTTGGCCATCGCCTCATCGCGGCTCATCCATTGCCCTTCATGGCGAATGTGGCCGAGCGAGCGATGGACGATTTCGTTATCCGGTTCGAGTTCGAGCAGCAGCTCGAGCTGTTCAACCCGCTGAGCCTTCAGCTGGCGCGAGACGCACCAGTCGGCCAGTTCCTGATGAGCGGCGACGGTATGCGGAATTTCGCGAGAGCGGGTGATGTACTCTTCGACCAGTGGAGATCGGGACTGCACGATCTCGACTTCTGTCCGAGGAACCGTGATCGTGGCCCCTGAAATCGAGACGATCGTCAGCTCAGGCTCGCTGGTACTGGTCCCTTTGACGAGGCTGCCGCGCAATTCGCCGCCGGTTTTGAGTTGAATGAAGTCCGCGTGACAGGCCCTGCCCTGCGTCCCGGACAGGGCGAGCAGCACCACAGCCAGTCGAATTGGTGATCCCTGCGACATCGCCAGCCTCCTTGCGGCATTCTACCGGTCTCAGACTGGTTTTATCGACAGGTTTTTCGGATTCAGTTCAAGAATCCAGAGGGCTCACTCGGAGATTCGAAAGCCGAGGAAAATGAACAACGCCTCGTCTCCCCCCACTGCCCACTGCCCACTGCCCAACTTCCCACTGCCCCGCCCGTCTCCACCCTCTCGCTTCGGGTCCTCACGATCTCCGACGCGGATTCCCTACGAATGCCGCAGAGCCTCAATCGGGTCGAGCTTCGCAGCAGCGTTCGCCGGGTAGACGCCGAAGACGAGCCCGGTAAAGACCGAGAACCCGAACGCGACCGGCAGGCTCCAGACCGCGATCGTGGGCTCCATCCCGAGAAACATCTTCCCCATCTCGCTTGAGGCCGAACTGGCGTCAAGAACGTACTTCACGAGAATCGACTTAGCGACCGAGAACACCACGGGGGTCAGAATTCCCATGATCATCCCGACCAGCCCGCCGGTGCCTGAGAGCACGATGGTCTCGGTGATGAACTGCCAGATGATGTCGCGGCGGCGGGCTCCCAGGGCACGGCGAATGCCGATCTCGCGGGTCCGCTCGGTCACCGTCGCCAGCATGATGTTCATAATGCCGATACCGCCAACCAGCAGGCTGATCCCTGCGATTGAGCCCAGCACGATGTTGAAAATGTTTCGCAGCTGTTCGGCTTGCTTGAGCAGCTCGAGCGGCACAACGACGGCGTAGTCCTTCTTGGCCGCGTGAGTCCGCTCCATCGTCTCGCGCACGACTTCGGCAGTTCGCACGACATCATCCAGGCTTTTGACCTGCAGCGTGATCTGGTTGTAGACCACCGACTCCAGGTTGAAGTTCCCGGACGAGAACTTGGCGAAGATGTCTCCCGCAGTCAGACGGGCCTGCAGCGTGGGCAGCGGGATATAGACGTCCTTGTTGAAGTCCTGTCCCGACAGGCTGCCCCCGACGGCGGCCGATGCGGTTCTCGACTGGGTCACGCCGATCACTCGGTAGGCACGCGCCCCGATCTGAATTGACTCTCCGATCGGGTTGTTAATCGGAAAGAGCTGCTGAGCGGTCTCCTGCGCGAGTACCGCGACGTTCGCCATGTCAGTGCAGTCGCGATCGGAAAGGAACCTCTCGGAGGCCATCTCCAGGTGGTTCATTTCCAGGTAATCTGCGGTGCAGCCGACCACTCGGGCATTGGTCACATGCTCGTCGTGGCGGACCTCCATGATCAGTTCGCGGACGGGGACCAGCCCCTTCCCGGTCAGATTCGGGATGGTGTCTCCCAGAATCTTGTAGTCCTGCCGAGTGAGACCGTAACGCAGCGGAACCATCGAGCTGCGCCCGCCCCCGCCCTGGTTGGCGGAGGGATCATCGGGCGGCTTGACGCTGCGGACGATGATGTTCGTCGCCCCCAGCGAAAGCACCTGCTGCTGGGCCTGTTTGCTGGCCCCTTCGCCGATCGCCAGCATCGCGATCACGGAGAAGACTCCGAACACGATCCCCAGCATCGTCAGCCCGGACCGCAGCTTATGCAGCAGCAGGCTCTTGAGTGCCAGAGAGATCGTGCGGAACAGCTTCAGCATCGTGATCAGGCCTTCACCAGCTTGTTTCCGGGGAAGATCCCTTCACCCGCGATCAGACCGTCTTTCATGAAGATCTGCCGCGTGGCATTGGCAGCCACGTCGGCTTCGTGAGTCACCATGATGATCGTACGGCCCTCGGCATGCAGCTCTTTCAGAATCCGCATGATTTCCTCACCCGTCGCCGAGTCGAGGTTTCCGGTCGGCTCGTCCGCGAGGACGATCGTCGGGTCATTGACGAGAGCCCGGGCGATCGCCACGCGCTGCTGCTGCCCCCCGGACAGCTGGAACGGGCGGTGATCGAGGCGGTCCCCCAGCCCGACACGCTCGGCCAGCGCGACGCACTTCTGACGATCTTTGGCCGTGATCGCCCCGCCGCCTGATCGATAGAGCAGCGGGAGTTCGATGTTTTCCAGCACCGAATACTGCTGCACCAGGTTGAACTGCTGGAAGATGAAACCGATGAGGGAGTTTCGGGCCTCTGAGAGCTCATCGTCCGAGAGGTCGGCAACGTCCTGGTCGCGCAAGATGTATTGCCCACTGGTCGGACGGTCCAAAGCGCCCAGCAGGTTCAGCATGGTACTCTTGCCGGAGCCGGACGAGCCCATGATCGCCAGGAACTCCCCTTCAGGGATGTCCAGCGACACTCCCCGCAAGGCCTGGACTTCGTGAGTGCCCAGCTTGTAGTGCTTGCGGAGATTGATGAGTCGGGCAGCGTATTTCATGCGGCGTAGCAGAATTCGTCAGAATTCTGGCCTCAGTGTCGAGGAGATCTGTGAGTTGAGGTGACTCGGGTGAGAAATCGATGGTATGTTGATCGATCCCCCCGGCAGCGGAAACCACTGCCGTCTCTACGGTACGGGAAAACGGGGTAATTTCGTCCGGTTCGGATCGACTTTTCCTGATTCGGGCACTTGCCGCCTAAACAGCGGTATAGTATAACGGTTCAGGTGCACAGTAGTCGACAGACGTACTGGTTCGAGTTTTCAGCCATCAGTTTTCAGTTCCCGGATGAACGAAGACTGACCGAATTCTTGGAACTGACTACTGACAACTGATGACTGAGAACTCATCCCATGTCCGACCGACTTTCTCTGACCCAGCGGCAACTTGAGATCTACGAGTTCATCAAGGACAAGATCCTGAACCGCGGCTACGGCCCGACGGTGCGGGAGATCGGGACCGCCTTCGAAATCCGGTCCCCGAACGGGGTGATGTGCCATCTGAAGGCCCTGGAGCGCAAGGGCCTGATCTCGCGCGAGCAGCACATGTCCCGCGCGATCCAGCTGACCGACCAGCCCCAGCTCAAGCGCACCAGCCTGCCACTGGCTGGGCATATTGCCGCCGGTCGCCCCTCCACGGCCGTGGAGCAGTCGGAGCGAGTGGAGTTCAGCCACTTGTTCCAGGAGCCGGACCATTTCTGCCTGAAGGTGCGGGGCGAGTCGATGATCGACGCTCACATCGCCGATGGCGACTACGCGATCATCCGCAAGCAGCCGACGGCCCGTGACGGAGAGATCGTCGCTGCTCTGGTTGATGGGTCCGATGCCACACTCAAGCGTCTCTACCGCGAAAGCGACCGCGTTCGCCTGGAGCCCGCCAACAGCCGGTTCCAGCCGATCTATTCACAGCACGTGGAAGTCCTCGGAGTCCTGGTCGGCGTCATCCGCCAGTACTAACCGTAGCAGAATTCGTAAGAATTCTGCCGTCTGCAGTCCTCGTTGTTTCAACTCATCGACCGGTGCCATGTCCAGCCCCATCGATCGAATCACCGTAAATCCACTCCAATGCGGCGGGCGTCCCTGCATTCGTGGCATGCGGATTCGCGTCAGTGATGTGATCGACCTGTTGGCGAACGGACTGACGGCCAATCAGGTTGTGGAGGAGCTTCCTGATCTCGAGTTGGAGGATATCTATGCGTGCCTCCGTTATGTCAGCCGCAAGGTGTCGCACCCGATACTGATTCCATGAGATTCTGGATCGACGCTCAGCTTTCACCGGGTCTCGCCGATTGGCTGTTCCAGACATTCGGAGTGGAGGCTCTCTCATTGCGGGACTTGGGGCTGCTGGAGGCTGTCGATACCGCCATTTTTGAGGCGGCTCGTGCTCAGTCGAGCCCGGTGGTTTTGATGACGAAGGACTCTGACTTTGTCGATCTGATTGAAAGGCTGGGATCGCCTCCGCAGATCCTGTGGATCACCTGCGGAAATAGCTCCAATGCGAAGCTGCAGGCGATGCTGCTGAATTGTTTCCCGAGTGCGCTCGCTCGACTTGAGGAGGGCGAGCCTATCGTCGAGATCGGAGACCAGGCATGACGACCAGCACCGGCAAAACTCCCAGCACATTCCAGTTCCCCAATCTGACAGGCCGTGTGGCCCTCGTAACCGGCGGAGCCAGCGGCATCGGGCGAGCCACCGCGCTCTGCCTGGCACGGGCCGGGGCGACGGTCACAGCTTGCGATCTCCGCATTCGCTCTGAGAACGATGCCGACTTCCATCCGCTCGGGATCACTCAGGTCGCCTGCGACGTCCGCAACCTGACCCAGCTTGAGTCCGTCATCAACGAGGCAGCCCAGCGCGGTGGGCGGCTCGACATCCTGGTCAACAATGCCGGGATCACGATGACCGGCCAGTTGCCGGAGATCAGCGAAGCCGACTGGGACAGCTGCCTGGACACCAATCTGAAGGCAGCCTTTTTCGGCGTGAAGTACGCCCTGCCCCACATGCGGAAAGTCGGCGGCGGTGCAGTGGTCAACATGGCCAGCAACGCGGGCCTTCTGCCGCGGGCTCATGACCCGGTTTATTCGATCAGTAAGCTGGCGCTGGTCGGACTCACGAAGAGTCTGGCCCTGTGCCATGCGGCGGATCGCATCCGCGTGAACTGCGTTTGCCCGGGTCCGGTCTCCGGGACCGACATCATGAACGACGATCTGAATTCGCGGCCCGATCCGTCCGCAGCTGCGCGGCGTGTGATCGCCGCCAGCCCGCTGGCTGACGCATTCGGACGGATGATGACCCCCGAAGAGATCGCCGAGGCTGTTTTGTACCTCGTCAGCGACGCCGCCCGGATGGTGACCGGGACTTCCCTGGCGATCGACGGCGGCAAGTCACTCGGCGTGCCTCCCGCGTAGCGGAAGCGCCGACGTGCTATCGCGTCAGCACCCACTCGTCCCACGGTGCCTGCCCTGCCCTGTCGCGCAGCCGGGGATGCACGAAGATCCGCACCCGCTTCACGTAGTCATCGAACTGCGTCAGGGCCAGTGCCTCAACGACGGGTGAGACAGCCCGCAGCGAGCGATAGGTCTCGGTCTTGGGGAAGTAGATGTCGACCGCGAACTCGACCTCTTTGTGCGGCGGCGGCGCATCGACCAGGATATCAGTCGGCAGGACTTCCTCCCCCCATGCACGTGTGGCCTGCTGAGCCAGTGACTCCGAGATCGTGACCAGCTCTCCAAAGGTCCGGCCCGCCACATGCCGGTAGACCTCAGATGCCTGCGACGGTGTGAACTCCGCCGCCCGCTTGTAGATCACCCGCCGCAGCCCGAACACCCCTTCCAGCAGCCCCTCGCAGGCGGCCCCCTGGGCGGCATCTCGCAGCTGGCCGATCATCTCAGCGTCGGAGAGCGTGAACAGCGTCTCCAGATTGAATTGCGGCGACAGGTGGTAGAACGCGCGGGCGAACATGTTGGTTGCGGCCCGCACAGCATGGTGCCAGTAGACCTCGCTAAACATTACATAGCGAGCGAAGACCATCAGCTCAGCAGCGGTCTTCCCCTTGGAGGTAATCGCGAGCCCATCCCCCTGCTCATTGACGACCAGCGACTGCATCAACCGCTGGCGGTCAAAGTTCCGTCCGTAGGGAACTCCGCAGTGCAGGCTGTCGCGGTCGAGGTAGTCCATCTTGTCGATGTCGATCGGCCCTGACAGGATCGACTTAAGCAGCCGCCGCGCGGGCGTCCCCGCCTGCCCGGTCAGCAAGGCCACGACCTCGCCCGGGTCGACATGCCACTCATCCCGCAGCACCCCCGCGAGCTCTCCGCCGGCCTGGAGAAAATGAGCTGCGTGAGCCTCATGCGGCGGCATCGCGGACAGGCCCATATCCTCGATCGGATGGCAAAACGGCCAGTGACCGATGTCGTGCAACAGCGCCGTCACGATCAACAGCTCGGCATCGGCGACCGAGATCGTCGCCACGAACCGGGCATCCTTCCGCAGCTGTTGCAGGTACCGCAGCGCGTTGTGATAGACCCCCAGCGCGTGCTCGAACCGCGTGTGCGTGGCCCCCGGGTAGACCTTCGCCACCAGCCCCAGCTGGCTGATCCGCGCGAGCCGCTGAAACTCCGGCGTATCCACAAGCGCCCGCACGCGCCGCGTGAACGGAACGTTCTGCTCCATCGGGACGCGGATCAAGTTCCGCCCCGAGTCGAGGTCCGCCAGTTCGGGGATGTCGTCCGTGAATGACATGGTAAGGGAGCATCAGCTGCGAGATGCCGTGTATGGTAATTCACCGGACGCCGAAAGTGTGAGCGCCGCGCCAGTATCAGCGGCCCCACGGGACAAGATCTGCCAGGTTTGTTTCGCGGTATTGAATTGCGACGGGAGAATTGAAGTGGTTCTACCCGGCACGCTGTGGTTCTGCAGAACCCTTTCAGAGCATCGAGTGACGCCGCACCTTCCGGCGTCAGCCCACTTAGAATTACTCAATGCAGTACAGCGTCTCGGTCCGTTGCTCGCCCTGCTCTGTCGCCACGCGGTGATAGATCCGCCCGCCACACAGAGCCGGGGTGGCGAAGGCGACGTTGCCGAGCTGGCTTTCGCCGAGCATTTGGAACTTCTCCATACTGGCGAGAAAGACCGTGGTCTTGCCCGCCTCGTCGGTGGCATAGATCGACTCACCCGCCAGAACCAGCGACGAGCTGAACGTGCCGCCGATGCGTTCCTTCCACATCTCCTCCCCGGTGTCGCTCTTCCAGCAAGTGGCCACGCCTGCATCCAGCATCGCGTACAGGTACCCGTCCTTCAGAACCATTGAGGGGACGTAAACACGCGCCGGGTGTTCCCAGGCGATCGTCCCGGAGCCATCGGCCTTCACAGCTGCGACATGGTTCTTCGGGTAGCCACCGCTGGTGTAGATGTGCGTTCCGTCGGTCACGGTCGAGGTCACGCACTCGGTCGTCGCCCCATCTATCTCCCAGTTCACGGAGCCGGACAGCGGTGCCAGACTCGTGACCTTGTCACAGCCGATCTGGATCAGCTGCTCTTTGCCGCCAATCGACAACACGATCGGCGACGGATAGTTCGGCAGCGCGGGGCGGGCGTGGCTCCAGACGATCTTCCCCGTCGCGCGATCGAGACCGGCCAGAACGCCCTTGCCGCCCTTGGTGTCCGCAGAGACCAGCACCAGCGGGCCATACGGCATCGGCGAAGAACTGAACCCCTGATGCAGCACATAGTCATTAACTTTCGTCTGCCACAACTGCTTCCCCGCGAGATCGAGTGCCGTCGTGTAAATCGCATCGTGGCTCAGAAAGTTGCAGAAGATCCGCTCACCATCGCTCGAGGGAGTCGAGTTCGCGTAGGTGCTCTTCTCGTTCTGCTTGGCGATGAACCCGCCTTCGTGGACCTTGGTCCGCCAGAGTTCTTTCCCGGTCTCGCGATCGAACGACAGCACCCACTGCTGGTCCGGGTCGCGGACAGCGGTGAGCAGCACGACCTGCTTTCCAATCACGATCGGCGAGCCGTGTCCCTTGCCAGGGATGGCGGCCTTCCAGCGGACAGCTTCGGTCTCGGACCACTTCACGGGGTACTTGTCCCCGACAGCTGTCCCATTGCGTGCCGGACCGCGCCACCAGGGCCAGTCGGTGGGCTCGACACGGATCGGCTGCGGCTCATCCGCCCCGATGGTGAAGGAGCAGCACAGCCAGAACGCGAAGCAGACAAGAGCGCGAAGCATCGAACGACCTTCCCGGAGGTGGATCAGGAAGCCTGATTCGTAACCGACTCGGCCCCCGCTGCCAAGCGACTGACCGATTCCAGCGCGTGCCGAGTGTAGGAGGGGATTTCGGTTTCGCAGAAATTTCGAAGTGCCTGCTCATCGACTCCGGACGGGGTCAGAGAGAATAGCCGGTGGTTGAGCGGCCGCTCAACCACCGGACACGGGGCGATGACGACCGGCATCCCGGAAGGGATGCGAGAACGCTCCGGCGAATTGCCGTCCCTCTCCCATCCCTTCGGGATGAACAGCAGTTTTACGTTGCCTGACGGATCCCCGAACTTCACAATCAAAAACGCCTACACCCCTCTCATTCGCGACCTGGCATACCAGCTGGCACTCTGTTTTTGCTTGACTCTCACAAACGTACGGAACAAGATCATGCATCCCCTTTCGAAAGGTCAGCCATGCGGTCACTCTTTCTCTCAGGCGTGTTGGCGATTGGTCTGTCGGGAATTGCATTCTCTGCCGAGGTGCGAACTTGGTCGGATAAGACTGGAAAGTTCAAGGTTCAGGCGGAGCTCATCGAAGTCCTGAAAGACAAGGTGGCCCTGAAGAAGACCGACGGCAAGCGGGTCGAGATTCCGCTCGATAAGCTCTCGGATGCTGATCGCAAGTTTGTCGAATCGCTCGAAGAAGAGAACCCGTTCAAGGACGCTCCGGCTCCCGACCCCGCGAATCCGTTTCAGGACGCAGCTCCCGGCGAGGCTTCCGCAGGGTCTCCCTTCACGGCGGGCGACCTGCCGCCGCAGGGCAAGAAGAAGGGCGACGCCTGGATGGCTCCCGACTTCTCCAAGCTGCGCCGCGTTCCGGCGATGAAGAAGACCGACAAGAACAACTGGCAGCTGCCCGTCCTCCCCGGGAATACCGAACTGGCTGAGTCGGTTCAGTTCCCGAAGCTGACGTTTCATGAACGGGTCGCTGGCAGCGCGATCTCTCCCAATGGAGAGTGGATGGCTCTTTCCACTCACGAGCCGTGGGAGGGGAATCAGATATTTCTGCTGAATCTGAAGGAAGGCCAGACGGTCGCCAGCATGGCGACTGGCAAGCCGAAGGATCATCAGTCGCTACGCCCCAAGGTGATGGCTGTCAGCCCGGATGGGAAGTATCTGCTGACGGGAGCGGATGGGCACGCCCACAATAACCGCGACGAGGCGATGCAGGTGACGCTCTGGAGTGTGGTGGGTGAGGAACTGCGGCCCGCCATGGTCTGGTCCCCCTTCGACACCGGCTCGACGAACTGGGTCGATCAGGACAAGTCGCGCCCCTCCTGGGCGGGGTTTGCGGACTCCAAGACGCTGTTGCTGCAAGCCGGTGGTTTCATCGTGAAGTGGGATCTGACGACTGGCAAGCCGACGTACCAGGTGTCGCTCGACGCCCAGTCGATCCAGTTCACTCCGGATGGAACCAAACTCCTGGCGGCCAGCAACGCGGCGCTGGGGGTCGTCGATGTGGCGCTGGGGAAGATCCTCTACTACAAGAACCTCAACGCGTCCGGCTCGTTCGACATCAGCCCTGATGGCACGCGCATTCTGATCCACAATGGGGACACGATCGAGATTCTGGATGCCGCGACCGTAGACAGCATCAAGTCGATTCGCGTGGAGCAGGGCGGCCCCTCTTACTGGGCGGGCAACGATCACATTTTGGCTGGGCAGCATGCTCTGCTGGATGTGGAGAATGAGTTCGTCTGCTGGAACTACACTGGGCAGTCTGGAACATACCGGGCTGGCGGCAAGCTGTTCTTCCTGACCAGTGACAGCCAGTCCTCGCTATTGCGAACCGAGGAGTTGCCGCACCCGGAGGCCTTGGCCCGAATTCAGGAAGCTCAGCGTGACCCCAGCTTCTTCCTGCTGCAGCCGGGTGCGTCCGTCAATATTGATGTGCAGATTCC
This sequence comes from Planctomycetaceae bacterium, assembly GCA_044337025.1. Taxonomy (GTDB): domain Bacteria; phylum Planctomycetota; class Planctomycetia; order Planctomycetales; family Planctomycetaceae; genus TH-plancto1. The sequence continues at coordinate 3,533 of JBIIOI010000080.1, read as the reverse complement.
GGAACAGGCCGCCGAGATCAAGACGGCCCTGATCGCCAGCCTGGAAAAGGCCGGGTTCAAGTACAGCGCGGATGCCGCGATGACCTTCGTCTGCCGCAAGCAGGTCGAAAAGCAGGAAGAGGTCACGATCAGCGACTTTGGAGCGTTCGGCGGAGGCGGCCAGAAGATCAGCTTCACGCCCAAGTCGGTGTTCCTGGAACTGAAGGAAGACGGCAGCGCGGGTCCAGCCGTCTGGACCCGCTCGCGCCGCGGCTGGGTGCCGCCGATCTTTAACCTGAAAGAAGGAGAAACCACCGAAGCCGCCGTTCGCCGCTATGAAGATCCCGGTGTCGGATTCTTCAGCCAGGTGACGTTCCCGAAGTTCATCGTCCGCCCGGGCAAAGCGGGTGAGACGAAACTCAGCTCCAGTGGCTTCGGCGGATAGACGCCCGAATCGAGAGCGGCACGGCATGAGCCTGCCGAGTGGTGATTCGTCTGTGCGTTTCTGTATCGAGAAACGGCTCGCCGGGCTGATGCTGTGCCGCTCTAGCCCGCAATCCTGCCGAGCCGCGATTTGAGCTGGCCGGGCGATTCCCTATGATTCCCCCGCCCTCAGCGGGAGTCTCCTCGCGGAATACGGCTTCCGTAACCGAGTCCTCCCCACCGCATCCCGAACGACATCCCAAGGTTCACACCATGGCGGCTGCTCCCACTCATGCTCAACTCGTGGTTCTCGGCGGGGGACCTGGTGGCTATCCGGCAGCCTTCGAAGCCGCCGATCACGGCATGAAAGTCGTGCTCGTCGACCAAGACCCGCAGCCGGGCGGAGTCTGTCTGAATCGCGGCTGCATCCCGTCCAAGGCCCTGCTGCATGTCGCCAAGCTCATTCAAGAGGCTCGCGAGTCGTCTCACTGGGGCGTGACCTACGCCGAGCCGACGATCGACCTCGACAAGCTGCGCTCGTTCAAGAACGGCGTCGTGACCCAGCTGACGGGCGGGATTCGCCAGCTGTGCAAGGCCCGCGGCGTGGATCTGGTTCAGGCCCGCGGCTCGTTCCTCAACTCCAACACCCTCCAGCTGACCGCCCCCGATGGGACACAGAGCCAGCTGACGTTCGATCACTGCATCGTGGCGGTTGGTTCGCGCCCCGCAATGCCGCCGGTCTTTAACATCGGCGACCCGCGCGTAATGGACTCGACCGGAGCCTTGGCCCTGGCCGACATTCCGGGGCGGCTGCTGGTGATCGGCGGAGGCTATATCGGCCTGGAAATGGGCTCGGTCTACGCGGCGCTCGGCTCGAAGGTCACCGTTGTGGAGGCTCTGCCAGTGCTGCTGGCTGCGGCCGATCGCGATCTGGTCGCCCCGCTGCAGAAGCGGCTGGCCGGGCTGTTCGCAGCCATTCACGTGAACACCAAGGTCATGAGCCTGAAGGCCACTCCCGAGGGGATCGTGGCTGAGCTGCAGGGCGATGGGGTCGCGACTCCGCAGGTGTTCGACCGCGTGCTGGTCTCGGTCGGCCGGGCTCCAAACGGCAAGGGCGTCGGCCTCGAAAATACAAAAGCTGTCGTCACCGACCGGGGCTACGTCGAAGTCGACCGCAACATGCGGACTGCCGATCCCAAGATCATGGCGATCGGCGACGTCGCGGGTGAGCCAATGCTGGCTCACAAGGCGACTCGTGAAGCGAAGGTGGCTGTCGAAACACTGCTGGGTGAGCCGGCCAAGTTCGACAACATCGCCATCCCCGCCGTCGTCTTCACCGACCCGGAACTGGCCTGGTGCGGAACCACCGAAGCCGAAGCCAAAGCCGCCGGCCGCGAAGTGATCGTGACCAAGTTCCCCTGGGCCGCCAGCGGACGGGCCCAGACGATTGGCCGCACCGAGGGCCTGACCAAAATGATCCTGGAGCCCAAGACCGAACGCATCCTGGGCGTCGGCATCGTCGGCCCGGGAGCTGGGGAACTGATCGCCGAAGGAGTCCTGGCCGTCGAAACCGCAGCTGTAGCCCGCGACCTGGCCGAGAGCATTCATGCTCACCCGACCTTGTCAGAAACGATGATGGAAGCCGCCGAGTCGTCGTTCGCCCAGGCCACGCACATGTTCCGCCCCAAGCGGAAGTAGCAGAATTCGTAAGAATTCTGGCGTGCTGGACCAGTGTGATGGAGTTCTCAAGCTCGCTGGGTGGCCCCGGTTGAGTCGCCTTGGACTCTACCGGGGCGGCGCAGCCGAAAGAGGTTCTTGCAGAACCGGGAGCACGCCGGGTAACCTCCTGTGCCAAGGCACCCAGGTAGGCCCAAAGCGGCCAACCTGGGCCACCCCCTCGGAAGTAGCAGGTTCTGCCTAAGTTGTGAGAGTGTCCCATGACAGACTGGAGATTGCAGGGACAGGAGGAGTACCTCAAGGGAGTCTCGTTGTCACAGCAGAGCTACAAAAAGTATCGAGAGGGTTGGGAACACGACCATTGCGACTTTTGTGGTGCGAAATTCTCAGAACAACCAAGAGATCTGAACGTCGGTTATGCGACGTCTGATTGTTATAACTGGGTGTGTGAGAACTGCTTTCAAGAATTCAAGTGCATGTTCCAATGGATAGTCATCTGAAAAGGAGAAGAGGGAAACGCGACGTGCGAAAACACTGCACACGAACCGTTGGGGGGCCCCCGTTGAGTCGCCCTTGACTCTACCGGGGCGGCGCAGCCGAAAGAGGTTCTTGCAGAACCGGGAGCACGCCGGGTAACCTCTTGTGCCAAGGCACCCAGATAGGCCCAAAGCAGCCAACCTGGGCCACCCCCGCGGAAGCATGGCGACGCAAAGCCGTCGCCATGGCACCCTGCACCCGGCATGTAGTTCAATCCATTGTGTTCCATCGTCATTCAGACATCCGAATGATGTCTGACCACCCGCCGTTAGTCATCTGAGACCACACTAATGAGTGCCACGTCGAAAGAGCTCACAACACGCGTTCAAATGCTGCTTGATCGACTCGTGAAATCTCGTCACCTCAGTAACAACGACCAAGAAGTGATCGGCGACGAGGTTGCGGCCGAAGCTCGGGAACTTCCCCGCGATGGAATCCTCGATGCACTGGACAAGGCAATTGGTCGCAACAAGCGACGGAAAGAAGAGGCTGTTTATCTGCTTTCAGAATTTACCGATGTACCGGCTGTCGTGGAGCGAATTGGTGAATGGATCAACGATCCCAATCTCCAGTCGCGGACTAGGCTGATTGAAACGGTCGCCGAAGATGGGTTAGCACAATTTGCACCTCATCTTAACGATATCATTCAGCATGACACGGATAACTTCTGTCGCGACATGGCTATTCACGCCGCGGGGAAACTGCAGGCTAATGAATGCTTGCCAGCCTTGCTTCGCCTTGCCGAGCAGAGCGAACCACATCTGACGTGGCGATTGGCAACCGCGCTCTCATCCTAGAGCCGGTTTCAAAACCCTTCCACAACAACTTTCAGTTGGCAAGGCATTTGCATGAGTGTTGAGCAAAGGAGTGCTCAGTCATGCTCATCACGCTGTCGTGGTTTCCGTCCTATGGGCGGT
>JBIIOI010000079.1:0-22686 GCA_044337025.1 Planctomycetaceae bacterium | reverse complement strand
GGCCTGATGGGAGCGGGGCGGACGGAACTGCTCGAGTGCCTGTTCGGAGCCTCTTCGATCTCACCGCAGGGAACGATCCTGCTGAGCGGAAAAGAGGTCCGGTTCACACACCCCTCGCAAGCAGTCGACGCCGGGATCGCCATGGTCACCGAAGACCGCAAACGCGTCGGCATCTTCTCGCAGATGACCGTTCGCGAGAACATCACGCTCTGCACCCTGGAGGAATCGACCTCCGGCGGAATCATCAGCTCCGCTCGCGAGACAGCGGCCGCTCAGGAATCGATCACCCAGCTCGGCGTAAAGACTGCCAGTACCGAAACCTTGATCACCGCCCTTTCTGGCGGGAATCAGCAGAAGTGCATCATCGGCCGCTGGCTGCGCACCAAACCGGATGTGCTGTTGCTCGACGACCCGACTCGCGGTGTGGACGTGGGAGCCAAAGCCGAGCTGTACCGCGTGATCGACAAACTGGCCCGCGATGGCCTGGGTGTGATCGTGACCAGCAGCGAGCTGCCGGAACTGATCACTTTGTGTGACCGGATCTTGGTCCTCTGCGAAGGCCGCCTGACCGGCGAACTGCAACGGGACGAGTTCACGGAGCACCGGATTATGGAACTTGCGACGATGCAGGCCGAACTGGTGGGGAGCTGACGATTGAGCATGTCGATCACTCTCAGCCCTATTTCCAAGTCGGGATAATTCCGAACTCGATCGGACAAATCTGGGGACCATCCAGCCTGCACGAAGGAGGGGCTCATCACCTGTTGTGCGATGGTTCTGTGCGCTTCCTTTCCGAGAATCTGGACGTCATCCTCTACGACTCATTGACCAGCCGCAACGGGGGTGAAGTCGTCGGCGAGTTCTGATCGACGGCTCGACCGATCGTCCGACGCAGTGGTCATGATTCACGGGGGATGCCATGTCCGATGCCAGCACAGATGCGTTTCAAGCGACATTTTGTGCGGAGCGACTCAAGGCCCTGGGCGATCCCTTGAGGCTGCGAGTTGTTGACCTGCTGCGGCATGGCGAGATGACGGTCAGCGACATTTCCGAATTTCTGGAAGTCGAGATGGTGAACGTCTCTCACCATCTGCAGATCCTGAAAAATGCCAAACTCGTCACACCGCGTCGCGAGGGGCGGTTCATTTACTACAGCCTGCCCGAAGAGTTGTTTCGCGACTTGGGGAAAGCCAAGAAGTTGTTCGATCTGGGGTGCTGCAAGATCGAAGTGCCGTAGCGGTTCTCGCGGCCATGGCTGTCAGCGAATCTTCGCCCTCAAGCCAGTCGGAACTGCGGATGGTTCGCCAGATACTTCGCCAACCGCTCGGAGCGTCCCAGAGCCACGGGGATGAAGTCGATCGCCTGCTGCAGCCGCTCGTTCGGCTCCGCGCAGCTGAAACGCAGGAACCCGGCTCCCGCTGCTCCGAAGCACTCTCCGCCCAGGCAGGCGACTCCGAACTGGTCATCGGCGCCTTCGAGCAGATACATCGCCAGACCATGGCTCGTGATGCCGAGTCGCTCACACACGGCAGAGACGTTCGGGAAGACATAGAACGTGGCTGCGGGGGGCAAGGTCTTGAACCCTTCGATCCGTCCCAGTCCCTCGTTGAGCAGCTGGACCTTGTCGCGGAACAGGCCCATCTGGCGATCGCGCTCGGTGCGTTCCTGAGTCAGCGCCTTCAGCCCGGCCAGCTGGACCAGCGGCGGCGTGCAGCTGACGCTGGTGTTGATCATCTTGCCGATCGCCTCGGTGACCTCGGCATTGGCGACCGCAAAGCCCAGCCGCCAGCCGCTCATGCTGTACGACTTGCTGAAGGTATAGGCCGCAACGCACTGATCCATCATGCCGGGCTGTGCGAGGATGGAATGATGCCGCCCCTGCCAGACCATGTGGCAGTACGGTTCGTCGCTGAAGACCGCGATGTTCTTGCCGCGGACCAGATCGGCAATGTCGCGCAGGTCCTGCTCCGTCGTGACGCCGCCAGTCGGGTTGTGGGGCGAGTTCAGAAAGATTGCCTTGGGTTGTTTCTCTGTCGTGAGGAACTTCTCGATGGCAGAGATCTCGGGACGGAACTCGTGTTCCTGCCGCAGGTCACTGGTGACCATGCGGGCTCCGCGGCGGTGAATGTTCGGGGCATAGGTCGGGAATTGCGGGCTGAAGACCAGCACGCTGTCGCCCGGCTCGAGGAACGCTTCGCAGAAGAACTGTTCGAAGATCTTCGCCCCCGGTCCGACGGCGATGTTCTCAGGACCAGCTGGAATGCCGAACTCGGAGCGCACGAACTCGGCAGCGGCTTTGCGAAACTCCGGGAGTCCTGGTGACGGGCAATAGTGCGTCTGGTTCGCCTGAATCGCGCTGATCCCGCTGGCCTTGGCGGAAGCTGGGGTCTCAAACGGGCTGTCGCCGATTTCCAGCTCAACCACGTCCTTCCCCTGTGCCTTCAGGGCTTTCGCGACAGCCAGCACGCTGAAGGCCGATTCATTGGTCAGCGAACGGGCAAACGAACTGAGAGCCACAGCCATGGGAGCATCCGGAGATGGTGAGTGTCGAAGCGCGAATGGAGTATATCCCTCGCCCAACTGGGATCGACACTGAAGTCCGCCGCGGCAGGCATTTCGCTCAGTGCCAGACGCACTTCACAAAGTCGCTGGACTCTCCGAGTCCAGTGGACCGAGCGGCCGGTCACAGCCCCGCTCAATCGAATGCAGGAGTTACCAGTCCAGTGAATTCGCTGCACTGACTTTGTTGCAAGACCACCCGAGTGGCGAGAACCCTCACCCCCAGCCCCTCTCCCGGAAGGAGAGGGGAGCCGGCAGCATTGAACTCCAAGGCGAACTCGGCAATCCTCTCCGAGAAGGTTCCCGGATGCCCCGCGAACCGACGGCACTTCGGAAATCAGGTCCAACATGCTGCGCCTCTTTCTGCTGACGTTGATGATCGGTGGCCTTCTGGTCGGTAACGAGGCCCGGGGTGATGAGACCGGAGCCTGGTTCGATGCCCACGCTGCGGAGCTGGTCAAGGTCTACGAGCACTTTCACGCGCATCCCGAGCTGTCGTTTCATGAGAAGGAGACCGCAGCCCGACTCGCAGAGGAACTGCGAACTGCGGGTTTCGAGGTGACCCAGAATGTCGGAGGGCATGGGCTCGTCGGACTGCTGAAGAACGGCGACGGGCCGACGGTGATGTTCCGGACCGATCTGGATGCGTTGCCGGTGATTGAAGAGACCGGGCTGCCGTACGCCTCGAAGGTGACGACGAAGGACGACAGCGGAGCCACCGTGGGGGTCATGCACGCCTGTGGCCACGATGTGCATATCACGAATCTGATCGCGATTGCTCGCTACTGTGCTGCTCATAAGGACCAGTGGCAGGGGACGCTGATGCTGATCGGACAGCCTGCCGAGGAACGCGTCGACGGGGCGCTGGGGATGCTGCGGGATGGGCTCTACACGCGGTTCCCCAAGCCGCATTTCGCTCTGGCGCTGCACACAGATGCCGAGCTGGCAACGGGGAAGATCGGCTTTCGCGGCGGGTATGCACTGGCAAACTCTGACAGCTGTGACATTGTCATGAAGGGGCGCGGGGGGCACGGCTCCAAGCCCGATGCCTGCGTCGACCCGATCATCCAGGCGGCCCAGCTGGTCGTCGATCTGCAGTCGATCGTCTCCCGCGAGATCTCGCCGCTGGAACCGGCGGTTGTCACTGTGGGAGCGATCCATGGGGGGACCAAGTCGAACATCATTCCGGACAGCTGTACGCTGAAGCTGACACTACGGAGCTACTCCCCCGACGTGCGTGAGAAGCTGAAGGAAGCGGTCGAGCGGAAGGCCAAATCGATCGCCACCAGCCATCGAGCCCCCGAGCCGACTGTGACGTTCGACCCCGGCACCTCAGCTGTCTTCAACGATGAAGGCCTGACCGCCCGCGTTGTGACCGGCTTTCAGACCGAACTGGGCAAGGATAATGTCGTTCCAGCAGAGCGGGTGATGGGCGCTGAGGACTTTGGCGAGTTCAAGGCGGGCGGCGTGCCGATCTTCATGTTCCGCCTGGGGACGGTCCCCGCTGCCAGGCTTCAAGAATACAAAGAGGCCGGAAGCGTGCCGCCATCGCTGCATTCCTCGAAGTATCATCCCGATCCCGGGCCGACCTTGCGGACAGCTCTTCGCGCCAGCGTGGCTGCGATTCGCGAGCTGATGCCGAAGCGCTAGAACCCCGGCCATAAGTCTTCTCTTTTCGAGTCCTCTCATGCTCCTTGCCGAACAGCCCTGGTCGAAGATCGACTCCCTCTCCCGCGATACTCCGATCGTGTTCCCCGTTGCAGCTCTGGAGCAGCACGGGCATCACATGCCGGTCTTTACCGACAGCATGCTGCTGGGCGAAGTGATTCGTCGAGTCGAGCCCCGGATGGGGGACCGTGTGCTGATTGCTCCGCTGCAGTGGCTCGGGAATTCAGATCATCACATCGACTTTCCGGGTACGCTGTCGAGCCCGCCGCGTCTCTATCTCGATCTATTGAAGGGAATGGCGGAGAACTTCCTGCGGCACGGGTTCAAACGGATCGTGTTCATCAATGGGCACGGTGGCAACGACGTCCCCGGTCGCCAGGCTGTGTTCGAGTTGCGGCAGCAGTATCGCGAGCGCCAGGACCTGCTGCTGCTGTTTACGACCTACTGGGACTTCGGGAATCCGAAGACCTGCCGAGAGGATCTAGTGCAGAAAGAGATGGGGCACGCCTGCGAGTGGGAGACCTCGATGATCCTGCGGATCGCTCCCCATCTGGTTCAGCCTCATACTGCGATCGACCCCGTTCCATTCGGGTTCGGATTCGGCAAGGCCTACCGCGGCTGGACGACCAAAGACCGCACCGTTCCCGGCCACATCGGCGATCCCGCTCAGGCCACTGCGGAGAAGGGAGAGTCGCTGTTCGCGACCTTTACGGAGGGCGTCTGCGGGTTTCTGGAGCAGGTAATCGCCTGGGACGGCGTTTCGTGGGATGCCTGATGAGCGGCGCGGCGACAGCCAGGCGTGATCGGTTACAGCCGGGTCCCCGTGTTGACGGCAAGCCTCACGATGATGCCAAAAGACCACATAGTCAGAACCTGATCGTTTTGTGAACTCTTTGAAACGCTGGCGATTTCCAGTGTTTGCGCCTCTTGGCGGACTCGTTTGCAGATTTGGTACGGGATTCCCTCTTCAGGCTTTCCGGTGTTCCGCGATGCGCACTTGCCATCGCCCGACGCCGCACCGACCGGATGGCCCCCGCCAGACCTTGGGGAGAGTGACACTCATGAATCCAATTTCTCTCATCGCAGCCAGCAGTGACGTGGAGTTCTTCCATCAGGTCGACTCCCTGCTGGGGGATAGCTACACGATCGACTGCGACCCCACGCTGGAAGAAGCCCGCCGCTCACTGGCTGAGCGGAAATCGCCGCTGGCGATTCTGGACCTGCGGCTGATCTACGACGGTGGTCACACTGCGGATCGCTGGATCGAGGAGTTTCAGGCTCGCTTTATGGGCCTGAAGCTGATCATGCTGACCGATGCGGTGTGCCCCGAACCCCTGGAACGGCGAGCCGCCTGCTCAGGCGTCTGCCACTTGCGTTCTCCGGTAACCGCCGAGGAAGTGGTTCAAGCGGTACGCACATTACACCCCGTGGATGTCGCTCCGGCCACCCCCGAGCGGCCCCGCGAGTCGTTTGGTACGACAGCTCTCGAAGGGATCAACCGCCGGTTCGAAACGAACTCGCCCCAGCTCAAGAAAATGCTGGAAGACCTGGCCATTGCCGCGCAGCACAATGTCACAATCCTGCTCATCGGCGAGACGGGGTCGGGCAAGACCTTCCTGTCGAAACTGATTCACGAGGCGTCGCCGCGTCGAAACGAACCGTTCCTGCATGTCGCTTGCGGAGCCCTCCCTCGCGAGCTGATCGAAAGTGAGCTGTTTGGCCACGCCAAAGGTTCGTTCACCAGTGCTCATGCGGACAAGGAAGGTAAGTTCGTGGCTGCGGGACGCGGGACCGTGCTGCTCGACGAAATCGATGTCCTCGGGCTGGAGCAGCAGGTGAAGTTGCTGCGAGTCATCGAGACCGGCGAGTTCGAACCTGTCGGCTCAAACCGCACGATGCAGTCCCAGGCCCGGCTGATCGCAGCCAGCAACCTGGAGCTCCAGCCACTCGTCGAAACGATGCGTTTCCGACCGGACCTGTATTACCGGCTCAGCATGCTGAAGTTCGAGATTCCACCTCTGCGCCGCCGCAAGGTCGACATCATTCCGCTGGCCAAGAAGTTCATCACCCAGTTTACCGCCAAGCATGGCATCCAGGTCCACCGGATCGAGGACAGCCTGCTCGATGCGATTCTCAAGTACCCCTGGCCGGGCAACGTTCGCGAACTGGAGCATGTGATTCAGCGGGCTGTGATCTACTGCCGCGATGGAGTGCTCTCGGCCGAACAGCTGCCGCCGCACATCGTCGCGATGCAGGCCGGACCATCGAACGATCCGTCGGTGATGATGCCGGGACGTCCGGCTTCGACGCACGATGTGACCCTCGGTCGGCAGGTCGCTCTGACCGAACGCGAGATCATCGAGCAGACGCTCTTCAAGAACAGCTTCAGTCGCACCAAGACTGCCCGCGACCTCGGGATCAGCCGCGTCACGCTCTACAACAAGATGCGCAAGTACGACATGCTCAAGGGTGAGTAAGCTGGTCAGCTCGACAGCGGTCGATTGGAGAACCAGCGGGCCAGCAGCGTCGCACTGAAGACGCACAGGAACGCAAACAGCACGCAGGGAATCCCGGCCCCTTTGGCCTCGGGAAACAGGTCGCCCGCAATCTTGGCTCCCAGCCCGGCGTTCTGCATGCCGACTTCAATTGCCAGCGCTCGCCGCATGGCGTCATCGAGTCCGATCGCCTTGCCTCCCCAATAGCCAGCGGCGTAGCCGAGCCCGTTGACCAGCACGAGCGCCAGCAGGAGGGTTACGGTCAGGCTGCTGAACTCGCTGCGAGCCTTGGCGACCACAACGGCGATGATCCACAGGATCGCCAGATTGGCAATCACAGTGGCTGGACTGCGGACTTTCTCGCCGAACTTGGGGAAGTATTGACACAGGCCAAAGCCTAAAACGACCGGGATCACCACTTCGCGAAATAGACTCAAACTGGCTGTCATGAGCATTTCGGCGGACGCGAACTTGCCCAAGGTCAGATAGAGCGCCAGCGGCGTCACGATCGGACAGACGATCGTCGCCAGCGTTGTCAGTCCGACCGAGTAGCTGACGTTCCCCTTGGCGGTCATGGTGATGACGTTGCTGGCCATCGCTCCCGGTACGCAGCCGACCATCATCAGGCCGATGAACTGATCCTGCGGCAGCTTCAGCAAGGTTCCCGCCAGCCAGGCCAGCAGCGGCATCGAACCGTACTGGACACAGGTACCCAGCAGTACCGTCGGCCACTTCTTACCGACCTGCACGACTTCGTCACGCGGGAGCAGGCACCCGACGCAGAACATCGTGCCGGAAATCAACCACGTCAGCCACGGAGCCGACAGCAGAAACGGATCGACAGCTTCTGCTCCCAGGATCCTGGGCCAGAAATAGGCCAGAAGGCAGGCGAGAAGCAACCACAGATGAAGCCAGCGCTGAAGCATGCCCTCAGCTTAGTAGACCGACCAGGAAGTTGGTACTGGATCTCTCCATCCCAGGGGGAAGGAGGGAGCTAACCACCGACATCGGCACTGAGAATCAACAGCCGATCCGTTTCCGAGAGCGTCGCTGCCGGGTCCAGGCTGAACCGGCGCTCATTGATGCAGACAATCAGCCCCGCCGGAAGCAGCTCACCCGCCGCGCATCGCGCAGCAAAGCTGGGGAACTGCGCCGCCAGATCGCGCAGGGCCTCACCCAGAGTACCGCCGGAGCACGTTGCCGAGGCTGTTCCCGCGTAGCGCTGCGCCAGCCCGAGAAGTTCAACCTGCGGCACGGCAGTTCCTCCTCGCTGGCACCAAACCTACTTCAGCAATCCTTGCAGCGTGCTGATCAGGTCAGCTTCGGGAACTTCCAGCTGTTCCTTCTTGGCCAGATCCTTCAGCATCCAGCAGCCTTTGTCGAACTCGTTGCTGCCAGCGATCAGAGCGAATCGGAACCCCTTGGCATCGGCGTACTGCATCTGCTTCTTCATCGGTTTCGCAGCTGCGTAGACCTCGGTCCCGATTCCGGCAGCCCGCAATACGCGTCCGATCCGCAGGTACTCGGCCGCCTTGTCCTTGTCGAAATGCACGACCAGAACGGGAGCCGGGGTCGAGACCTTCGACACCAGCTTCAGCTCTTCCATCGCCGCCAGCAGCCGGTCGAGTCCCAGGCTGGCTCCGACGCCGGGCAGCGGTGTCTTGGTGAACAGCCCCGCCAGGTTGTCGTATCGCCCACCCGAGCAGACGCTGCCGATCCCCGGCAGGTCTCCCAGGAACGTCTCGTAGATTGTCCCCGTGTAGTAATCCAGCCCGCGAGCAATCGACAGGTCCAGCGCGATCCGCTCGCTGGAGATCCCCGACCGATCACACGCTGTGAGAAGCTGTCGCAGCCGCGCAGCCCCCTCCAGTCCGCGCTCGTTCGTCCCGACCAGCTTCTCGGCGGCGTCCAGGATTTCGAGGTTGGTGCCTTTCAGTGAGGCAAAGTCGAGCACGCCCGCCGCCTGCTCCGCATTGACGCCGACCTTCTCGACCATCTCGGCGATGACCGCCTCGCGACCGATCTTCAGAACCTTGTCGAGGGCTCGCAGCAGGCCGACCGACTTGTCCGCCACACCGAGGTTCTCGAGTACTCCGTTGAGCAGCATGCGATGATTGACACGGATCGTGAACCGCTCGAAGCCGATGGCCTTCATCAGGTCATGAATCACCATCAGCGTTTCGATATCGCTGACGTTCGAGTCGGTGCCGATCGTGTCAAAGTCGCACTGCACGAACTCGCGATACCGCCCGCGCTGGGTGTTCTCGCCGCGCCACACGGGAGCGATGTGATACCGCTTGAACGGGGTCCCGATCTCGTTCAGGTGTTCTGCCGCAAACCGGGCGAACGGAACCGTCAGGTCAAATCGCAGCGCGATATCCCGGTCCCCGTTATCGATAAACCGATAGAGCTGCTTGTCGGACTCTTCGCCCCCTTTGCCGACCAGAATCTCGGCGTACTCGAGTGCCGGAGTATCGATCGGGCTGAAGCCATAGCTGCGGTAGACGCGGCGGGCGGTCTCCATGAGCTGCTCGCGGACGATCATCACGTCGGGCAGGTAGTCACGGAAACCCTTGAGGGTACGAGGTTCGATGAGTTCAGACACGGGCAACGGTCAGTCAAAGGCGTGGGAGTGAGGAGCAGGTCGCTCTGGAACGCAAAGGTTAACGGTACCGGACACAGAATACACGGGTCCGGTTCATCCGGTTTGGCTGGGGGAGGCTCTGCAGGCTCTACTCAATCCGGTCCAGCAGGCGTCGCAACTTCTCGCCGCGCTGCGGGTTGGTCGCAGCGATGTAGCTGACGCGACCTCGCAGATGAGAAAGAAAGTCCGGATGTTCGTCGCGATTCTGCGACTGCAGCCCGTTCCGGATGCAGTTATGGAGTATGGCCCGCAGAGTGTCGTACTCGGCGCGCGGGACGTTGAGCTTGTCGTTCAAGACCAGCCCCGCAACCGACTGGCGGACTCCGCGGCGCATGACCTTGGTCTTCGTGCGGCGGATGAAGAAACCTTCGTCAATGGCAATGGCCAGAACCCACTCGCGAAATCGATCCAGACCACGAGCAAAACGCTGGTCTCCCGAGAAGATCAGGTCGTCCGCATAACGCGTGTAGTTCGCCCCCGCCGCCTGCGCGAGACCGGTCAACCGCTGATCCATGCGGAAGGCTATCCGGTTCGCAATCCCCGGCGAGGTCGGGGAACCTTGCGGCAAATGGGGCTGGCAGAGGCTCAACCGCAGCTGTTCGAGCGTCGCGTCGCTGTACAGGGGGCGGGCCTGCTCGAGGACCTCGTCAGGGACCGTCGACGTCACCAGCCTCGCAATCCGGCTTGCCACATCGCGCGGATACCCGGCATCGCAGAGTAGAGCCAGCACCCGGCCTCGGCGGATCGAAGGGAAGAAGTGCCGCAAGTCGACCCGCAGCACCACAGCCTGGCCGACATGGGGAGCCAGCGCGGTGGCCACAGAGCGCCCAGGGACGAAACCGTGGGCAGCCGGATGAACCGGGATCGCGGCGAACAACTCGATCAGGATGCGCTGAATCCGGCGCAAGCGCAGCCGCGGGATCTCGAACAGACGCGGTGAACCGGGGCGCGGGACCCAGCGGTGGAGGTAATGCTGGTTCGGTCGTGTCGCGTGTCGAGCGGGCACCCTCACCCCCGGCCCCTCTCCCAGGGGGAGAGGGGAGCCAGACGACGAGCGGCGGGTTCGAGTGAGCCAGTCGACTTCGAATGCACTGACTCCCAGCCACTGGGCCAATGCCAGGGGAGTCGGCAGGTCGGGGAGCCGCCACTCACGAAACCGATCACGTACGGGGCTCATTCGCGGGGTCAGGGCCGCAGTCAGACTCAGGTTCGGAGGCGGCTGGATTGCCTGCAGAGACTTGAGGAGTGGCTGACTCGCCTTGAGCCACTGACTCAGTAGGCGCCGATCGGGAGGCTGCCCTTCGGGCCAGAGCAGGAACAGGCGGCGGACCAGGGGCCGGAGCCAACGGGTCGGACAGTTCTTGGGTCGGGCCGCGGCCTGGACGCGCTCGATGGCGCCCAGCGGGGTCCAGGGACCTCCGAGGAGGATCGCCCGCAACTTGGCCAGAACCTCGTCCATGGTGTCACATCAAAGAAGCGGGGTCAGCACGCTCCCACCAGACTCGTGACGCGTGAGCAATTCTCCGCGAAAGCGGAGTGCAGCTCAGGCCTGCATTCTATCAGGGTGAGAAAACGCCTCGCGGTTACCGCGAAGGGACAGACCAGCGAAACCAGGGTTTCACCAGACCATCAACTGGGAACGTGCTGCCCCAGATCGACGATACCGAGCCAACGTGAGGCCCAGCAAGGCTGGGCTTGTTGCGGACTGCGTGCCCCGTATCTCGCTGGTTGTGATCTCTGGTGCCGGTCGAGAGAATTCCACGACATCGCCAGTGACCAGGATCTCCCATGATACGCCGACGCCTCGGAACGACCGACCTGTGGATTTCGCCTGTCGCGATGGGCTGCTGGCCGATCGCCGGGATCACCAGCATCGGCGTGACAGAATCCGACAGCCTGGCCACGATCGCAGCTGCACTGGATGCGGGGATCAACTTCTTTGATACGGCGTACTGCTACGGCTACGACGGAGAGAGTGAGAAAATGCTGGGCCGGGTGCTGCGGCCTCATCGCCAGGAAGTCGTGATCGCGACCAAGTGCGGGATCGCCTGGGGCCGGGATCAGAAGCAGGTCAAGGACGGACGGCCCGAGACCATTCGGCGGCAGTGCGATGAAAGCCTGACTCGTCTCGGAGTCGAGGCGATTGATCTCTACTACCTGCATGCTCCCGACCCGAACGTACCCGTGGCTGAGTCGGCGGGAGCGCTGCGAGAGTTACTCGAAGCTGGTAAGGTCCGATCCGTCGGCGTTTCGAACTTTCATCAGGTCACGCAGTACGAACAGTTTCATGCAGTCTGTCCGATCTCGGCCGATCAGCCGCATTACAACATGCTCCAGCGGGAAATCGAGCAGGAGCGCTTGCCATGGTGTCAGCGGAACCATGTCTCCGTGATGGTCTACTGGCCGCTGATGAAGGGGTTCCTGGCAGGGAAGCTCTCCCGCGACCATGTCTGGGACCCGAAGGATGGCCGCGCGAAGTACCCGGTTTTCCAAGGGGAGCAGTGGACGAAGACGCACGACTTCCTCGACAAGCTGCGACCGATTGCAGCCCGGCACCTGTGTACATTGGCTGAACTGGTCACAGCCTGGACGATTCAAAGGCCAGGGATCACTGCCGCCCTGTGCGGAGCGAAACGCCCCGACCAGATTCGCGAATCGGCTGCCGCGATGAGACTGGTTCTGAGTCCCGAGGACCTGGCCGATATCGATCAAGCGATCCGCGAGCGCGGTGAAGTCCAGTCCCGCGCAGCGGTGACTTGAGGGATCAGACCGCCGCCAGCTGACCATCGACCAGCTCGTATCGCCGGGCGAATCGGGCGGCCAGCTCCGAGCTGTGGGTCACGCACAGCAGAATCGAGTTCTGCTCGCGAGCCAGTTCCAGCAGCAGTTCGCCGATCGTCTCGGCGGTCCGGCGATCCAGGTTTCCAGTCGGCTCGTCGGCCAGCAGAATCTGCGGGCTGTTAATCAGCGATCGGCACACAGCCACGCGCTGGCGCTCGCCGCCCGACAGCTGGGACGGCAAGTGCGTGATCCGGTGGGACAGGCCGACCCGATCAAGCAACTGGCGGGCCTGCTGCTCCTGGGCCGCTCCCGCTCCTGCCTGAGCAAGGGTCGGGATCAGCACGTTCTCCAGCACCGTACACTGCGGGAGCAAAAAGTGATCCTGGAAGACAAAGCCGATGGTGGAGTTGCGGAACCGGGCCTGACCTTCCACATCGAGCGTGTGCGGATTCTGATCCCCCACAAGTACCTGCCCCGAGGTCGGATGATCGAGCAGCCCAATGATGTAGAGCAGCGTACTTTTCCCAGTCCCCGACGGTCCCGTGATGGCGATCGCATCTCCGGGCGACGCGCTGAGGTTCACGTTCTTGAGAACGCCGACCTCGCCCTCTGCGGAGGGAAATGTCTTGGCGAGCGATTGAACCAGCAACGAAGAAGGCATAGTGACTCAGACAGATGACGGGACCGATCCAACGCACGCGATCTCGCTACTTGGAATCACCCGCCAGCCGGGCGGCTTCAGCCATCTCAGCTTTCAGGGTTTTGAACCGAGCTTCTGCTGTTGCATCGCCAGCGCAGATCGCAGGAATATGATCTCGGGTTGCGAAGAACATCAGCTGGAGCAGACGACGATCCGAACCAGGGTTTTGAGCCTCGATCTTCTTCTTCAGGCTTTCGACTTTGCTCTTGTTCTGCTCCATGAAGGTCCGCAGAGCGCTCGTGTCTTTCTTGCTGATAGCCGGTTCCAGCTGGGCATACATCTGCTTGACCTCAGCGTACTCGGCCTTGCCGGCGGCACCGAACGAGAAGCCGAACTGCGTGGCATAGATCACCCCACCCGCCAGGACCAAGGCCGCTACGGCGCCGAGGGCCTTGGGGCTGGCCACATCTTTCAAGCCGCTGAACATCGCTCCGAAATCGAAGGCGGGGCCGCTGGACTTCTTGGGGGCTTTGAAAGCAGGCGGCGGTGGTGGCGGGGAAGTCGCCTTCGAAGGCGACATGCCCCCCATGCCGGCTCCATAGTTCCCGGCCCCATAGCTGGTGTTTGAAGACGCTCCTGTTCCCGAGGAGTACCCCGAGCTGGCCCCACTCGTCGCGGGTGTACTCGGGATCACCGAGGGAGTCGGTGCCACGTCGGGAATGACCGAACGCGTGGGGGCCGGGCTGGGAGCGGGATCGGGAGCCTGCTTCGAGATGGGAGCGGGCGGTGGTGCTTTCGGGCGGCTGGCCTCCAGCTTGGCCGCCAGATAAGCGGCCTTCGCATCGGTCGAGACCAGCCCGGGCACGTCCATCACCAGATTCCAGGCACCCGCCTTGCCTTTGCGGGCCTTGTCTTCGAAGGCCAATGTCCCGGCACCGACGGCCTTCAGCATCTCCTGAAACGAGATCGGCCCCATCTCCTGGCCGAGGATCTCGTAGTACCATTCCTTGCGTCTGGCGTCGTCGCCGAACGGAACATAAGTCGCCGAGCGGTCGTGGGACGCACCCACCACCGCGACCGATTTGGAGAACTTCAGCCCCCGTGTGCGGTCCGCCCGAGCCCAAGCTTCCGCACCGTGCCGCACTTCGTCATCAGCGTTGAGGGCTCCGGACTTGGCCATCGTCTCCAGTTCATCGAACAACATCGGGCCCAGTTCCTGCCCGAGGACTCGGCAGTACCATTCCGGCTGGGGCCGCATGGCGGCTGCAGCTGCGGAAAACGGCTTGGCCTTCTCCACGGGAATCCACGCTCCCTGGAGCCCTTCCTTAACCAGGTCGTCATGGTGCAGAGATCCGTTTTGGATCTGCTCGAGGATCTCTTCTTCGGTCGCGGGGCCCATCTCCTGGCCGAGCAGCTTGTAGTACCAGCGCGGCGGGGGAGCGTTCGCCGCAGCCTTGGCTGCGTCCAGAGCCTGACGCTTACTCGATGTTTTGACTGGTGCCGAGGATGGCGTCAGCAGCATATCCAGATCGTAGTCGGTCGCCAGCTCCGGCTCGTCGACGTCTCCAGCCTGGAGCAGTTCCGGAATCTCCGCTGCGGGCTTCCACTGCGAAGTGGAACTGCGGACTTCGTCTTCAGGAGCCAAATGACCGTCCGCAGCCAGCTCGCGGAGCGCCTGGAACGTGAGTGGTCCTGTCTCTTCCCCCAGAAGCTTGTAGTACCAGTCCTGAGCCATGTCGGTAACTCTGCCCCTCTGCCGCGCCGGATGAGTCCGCCCAGCATTCTACTCTTTAATTTGATGTTGCAACACGATGATCCCCTGAGAACGGCGATCTCAATCGATTATTCACCATTCTGATGATGTGTTGCAAGTCCCGGCTGCTGAGCGACTTGCGGTCGAGATGGGCCCTCGTTTAAGCACAAAGCCCCAGGCGTCGCCTTGAGAGAGACGCCTGGGGCTGGTGGACCATGTTGCCTGTTCGCTGACTACACGTCGCAGAGTTCGACAGCCTCGCGCAGACCGGTCAGCGGGTCGCGAGTTGGAATGAACTCGTGGCCGACATAGCCCTTGTAGCCGAGCTGGACCAGCTTCCGCATCAGGGGCGGGAAGTTGATTTCCTGGGTGTCGTCGAGTTCTCCGCGACCGGGGTTTCCCGCAGTGTGGATGTGGCCGATGACGTCGATGTTCTGCTCCAGCCGCCGCATGCAGTCCCCGTTCATGACCGACACGTGGTAGAAGTCGAACAGCATCTTGACCCGCGGTGATCCAACGCGGCGGACGATGTTGGCCACGTAGTCGACGTCATCACCCTGATACCCCGGGTGTCCCTTCATCGGGTGGCTGCCGTCACGGGTGTTGAGGTGTTCCAGACAGATGTTCACGCCAAACTTCTCCGCGATCGGGGCCAGCTTCTTCAGCCCCGCCACGCAGTTATCGGCCCCTTCCTGCAACGAGATTTCGCCGCTGCTGGGGTCCTCGGCATCGCGCCACTTGTAGCCGGTGAAGGCGATCACGCTCGGCATTTTGGCTGCGGCGCACTCTTCGATCCGCTTGGCGGTCGTCGAGATCACCTGGTCGTGGTAGGCCAGATTGTTGAGCCCCTTCATGAACGGAGCCCCGGGCATTCCGTTCGCAGCCAGGGCACAGGTCAGCCCATGCTTCTGGATCGTGGGCCACTCATCCGGGCCGGTGATTTCCACCGACTTGATGCCCAGGCTCTTGGAGACCTGACACATCTTCTCGATATCCCACAGCTCTCCGGCGATATTGAAGCACCAGAAGACTGCGGAGTGGTTGATGTTGCCCTTCAGAGCCATGATGAGAGGTCCCCAGTGGTTGCGGATCGAAGGATTTCATCGTATCCGCCCGCAATTCCGATTTCCACTTCGAGGAATCGCTCGGCCTAACCTCCTATCCTGCGGCGTCTTCCTCGCCCAGCCGAGCGATATAGGCCGACTGCCGGATCAGCAAGTTGTAGAACGCCGGCGAGTTCGCCACGAGCGCATCACGGGCCGCTGTGTCATCATCCGTGCGCCGGACGATGCACCGCAGATCGGTCGAGGCACCATCGCCAGTGGTTCCCTCGCGGCTGTCCCATTTCTCGGAGACGGTGATCGGCATAGTGAGTCGGGAGACTTGAGGAGGGAGTTGACAGGTCCCAGCGACACGGCAAAGCTACGGAGAAGCTCGACCGCACTTCTGCGGTCGAATACCTGTTAGGCGAAGAGAGGAACGTACGCGGATGGGTGTCGACTTCCACCTCGCTTGTGGTGACTGTCGGGAGTTCATCGACCTACACAAGTGGGGGGCAGTCGAGGACGCCAGTCGGTTCCTCATCCAGGCCCACTTCGACACCGCGCAGTACGCCGACCTGCCGCCGCTCGCGGAGTCGCCCTTTCCGCTTGTGGACCTGGGCAGCTTGTGCAAGAAGGTGCTGGTCACGGCCGAGCAAATCGAGGCGGCACTTGGGGGCGACGTGCCCGACCAGCCGTATATCCGGGAACTAACGCCCGTCGTCTGGTCGTTTGCCGCCCGGCATCGCGGGCACCGGCTGTTCCTGTCGTGCGACCTGGGTGACCCGGGGGAGGATCCGTGGTGGCCGGGCCAGCCGGGGTTCGCTGACTGGTTGGCGGTGTCGGGGACGTTCCCCTTCCATCAGTACCTGCCCCGGAACTTGGTCGAACTTGCCGGGTTCCAGAACTGGCTGGATGTGTTGGCGGGCATGGCGTCGGAGTGGCCATTCGAGTTCCCGGAGTTATACCCTGAGGAGATCGAGGCCATCCGCCAGGGATTCGAGGAACGCCTAACACGGCGCTGTACCTGAACCGGCCATGTGGCACCATCGCCGGTGGTCCCTTCGCGGCTGTCCCATTTCTCGGAGACGGTGATCATGGTGAGGGGTTGGGGGCAGAGAGTCGAAGATTTGACAAGTCCTTGCGACACCGCAAAGCTGTGCAGATGATCGACAGCAGTTCGGCGGTCGTGTTCCTGCTCGCCCTCTTGGGAAATTGACTTGCCCGCAGTAATACGAATCAGTGGTAGTCGAGATCGACTCAACAAGCGTGTCCTCGAGAGTGGACTTCCGTTTGTCGAGTCAGCACAAGTTGTACGACGACGGCGTCTGAATCCAAACGATGGCTACAATGACACGACCTACAACCTGACGATTTCAGACGCCAATGGTGATTCGGTTCCTGTACAGATCAACGAAGCTCGTGACTACCTTCGTCGAATTGGACCATTGATCGAGGGGATTCGGCGAGATGTTGATGGTTGCCATTGTGTCATCGATTTCTCTTGGGATTTCCCTCAAAGCACACTCGGTCAATACAACACATTTCCGAACGAGTTGATTGCGCTTTTACACGAATTTGAGATTGCGTTGATGGTATCCGTCTACTCGCAATCGACCAGCAGTGTGAACGATTCGATGTAAGCGAGTGGCGAATTGGGAGTGATTTAGGTGAATGATCAATCGTTGCCTTCAGTTGATCGGTGACGTTAGGCCTAGGCACTCGGCCACTTCTTGAGCGGGCACGATTCCGATCGCCAGCGGGCTTTGACTTTCAGGCGGCAGCCGCAGGACTTCTCCAGGCAGCGCATCCGCTCGGGATCGAGGGACCGGCAGTTGGCACAGACCGAAAGGCGAGCGAGATAGACCTCCTCGCTGACATGCTTCCCGCCATCGGCGACGTGCTTCACGACCGCCTTGCCGAAGTTGGCGGCCTTGCGAATGAGTTTCGGGAAGCTGGTGCCGAGAACCATTTGGCGAATGCACCCCGTATCCTGCGGCGGTACAATCCCTTGTCGCCATTCTCGCCTCTTCCAGCTCTGGAGCCCTATGTCCCGCCGACGCAGTGATCTTGTTCTCCCCCTGGGGAACTTCGAAGAAGCCGAATTCACGCTCCGTGTCCCAGACGCGGAGTTTCTGCTGCTCAATGAAATTCGCGAGTATGGCTCCGATTCCGCCGTCTGCACGACGCTCGGGCGGGGACAGCTGGCTACGCATCTGGCCGATCTGAATCCGCAGTCGAAGGTGACCTGCTTCCTGCTCGACCAATATCTCGCCGACGATTCCCGCGAGTACGACCACGGACAGCATCGTAAGGTGTCGTTCGTGTGCGGGACCGACCTGCCAGATCGCAAGGTCGAGTTCGCCGCCCTGCCCGTGAGCAAGGGGGGTGAGGCCGAACTGACCCGCGACATGCTGCAGCAGATGCACGACCGGCTGATTCGCGGGGGAACACTGCTGACCGCTGTCGACAATCCCAAAGACACCTGGCTCTGTCACGAGCTCGAAAAGATCTTCCGCAGCATCGCCCGCATCCCGGTCCGCCGGGGAGTGGTTTACCGCTGTATCAAGGAAGAGGAACTCAAACGGCCGCGTGACCTGCGGTGCGAGTTTGCCTTCCGCGATCAGGGCCATCTGATCAAGGCCGTCTCCCGCCCGGGAGTCTTCAGCCATCGGCACCTGGATTTGGGCTCGCGGGCGATTCTCGACACGATGGTGGTCAACCCGGGCGAGAAGGTCCTCGACATCGGGTGCGGCTCGGGAGTGCTGGCTCTCGCTGCGGTTCAACGGGCCGAAGGGGTGAGTGCAGTCGGAGTCGACTCGAACGCCCGCGCGGTTCAGTGTCTGGCCGAAGGGGCCGCCCTGAATGGGACGCCGCAAGTGACCTCGGTGCTGGATGCCAGCGGAAAAGTCCCCGATCCGGGAACCTACGATCTCGTGCTCGGGAACCCCCCGTACTACTCGCATTACAAGATCGCCGAGATTTTCATGCAGGCCGCCAAATCGGCGATGAAACCGGGGGGCCGAGTGATGATGGTGACCAAGAAAATCGACTGGTTCGTCGCCCGCATGAAGCAGTTGTTCACCGATGTCGAAGTGCTGGAGGCCCGCACCTACAAGGTGGTGGCTGCCAAACAACCAGCATAGACGCCATTCCGCACACCTGCAGGGCTCGTTTCCACAGCCGCTGCCTTGCGGGTCGACTATCCTCGGAATCAGAATACTCCGCCCCCTAGCTGCTCGCGGGCAAACTCCGCGCGGTCTCGCCACGACTTCTCACCATGCCTCCCATCACTAAGCTGCTTGTCGCCAACCGGTCCGAAATCGCGATCCGCGTTTTCCGCTCTGCACACGAGCTGGGAATCCGGACGGTCGCGGTCTACGCCCACGAGGACCGGTACGCCCTGCACCGCTTCAAGGCGGACGAGGCTTACCAGATCGGCATCCCCGGCGAGCCGATCAAGTCGTACCTGAACATCCCCGCGATCATCGCAGCTGCGAAGCAGGCGGGGGCCGATGCGATCCACCCGGGGTATGGGTTCCTGTCGGAGAAGCCGGAGTTCGCGAAGGCGTGCGCCGAGGCGGGGATCATCTTCGTCGGTCCGCAGGTGCGGCACTTGGAGGCTCTCGGCGACAAGACAGCCGCCCGCAAGATCGCGATCTTGGCCAAGGCACCGATCCTCAGCGGGACCGAGGACGCGCTCAAGGATGCCCAGGAAGGCCTCATCGCCGCCAAGAAGCTCGGCTACCCCGTGATCCTCAAGGCGGCCCACGGCGGCGGCGGCCGCGGGATGCGCGTTGTCGAGTCTGAAGACCAGTTTGTCGCCAGCTACGAAACGGCCCGCCGCGAATCGCTGACCGCCTTCGGCAGCCCCGACATCTTCATCGAGAAGTACATCCGCCGCGCCCGGCACATCGAAGTCCAGCTGCTCGGCGACAAGCACGGCAACCTGGTCCACCTGTTCGAGCGTGACTGCTCGGTCCAGCGGCGGCACCAGAAGGTCGTTGAACTCGCTCCGGCTCCAAACCTCGACCCGCAAGTCCGCGACGCCCTGTGCAAAGCCGCTGTCGACATCGGAAACCAGGTCGGGTACGAGAACGCCGGAACTGTCGAGTTCCTGGTCGATGCCGACTCGAACCAGTTCTTCTTCATCGAAGTCAACCCGCGTATCCAGGTCGAGCACACGGTGACCGAAGAGGTCACCGGCTTCGACATTGTGAAGTCGCAGATCCTGATCGCGATGGGACGCCGCCTCGATGATCCCGATATCGGCATGACCTCGCAGGCCGCCATCAAGACGATCGGCTACGCCATTCAGTGCCGCGTCACGACCGAAGATCCCGAGAACAACTTCACTCCCGACTATGGCCGGATCGCTCACTATCGCTCCTCAGGCGGGATGGGGATTCGCCTCGATGCCGGGTCCGCGTTCTCCGGAGCAGTGGTTACTCCCTACTACGACTCGATGATGGTCAAGGTCTCGGCCCGTGGTCGGCGGTTTGTCGATGCGATCTCCAAGATGGAACGCTGTCTGGCTGAGTTCCGCGTCCGCGGCGTGAAGACCAACATCCCGTTCCTGACCAACCTGCTGGCCCACCCGACCTTTATCGAGGGGCTGTGTACTACGCGGTTCATCGACGATACGCCGGAACTGCGCACGATCCCCAAGCGCCGCGACCGTGCGACCAAGGTGCTGTCGTTCCTGGGTGATGTGATCGTCAACCAGAATTCTCTCGTGAAGGGGCGGCCTGTCGCCAAGCGGTCGGTGGCTGCTCCGCTGCCCAAGTCGTCTCGCACGGCGGGCGACACCTCCCCGCTCCCGACTGGTGCCCGGCAGGTCTTCCTCGACAAGGGAGCCAAGGGGCTCTCGCAGTGGATTCTCGATCAGAAGCAGCTGCTGATCACCGACACCACCTTCCGGGATGCGCATCAGTCGCTGCTGGCCACCCGCGTCCGGACGTTCGACCTCGTGCAGATCGCGCCCGCCTATGCCGAGAAGCTGCCCCAGCTGTTCTCAATGGAGATGTGGGGCGGAGCGACCTTTGATACGACGATGCGGTTTCTCAAGGAGTGTCCGTGGGACCGGCTGGCCGAGATGCGGGCCGCTTGCCCGAACATCCTGTTTCAGATGCTGCTGCGGGCTTCAAACGCCGTCGGCTACACGAACTATCCCGATAACATCGTGCGCGAGTTCGTGAAAGAAGCGTTCCAGTGCGGGAACGATGTCTTCCGCGTGTTCGACTGCCTGAACTGGGTTCCCAATATGCAGGTCGCGATGGAAGCGGTCTG
This sequence comes from Planctomycetaceae bacterium, assembly GCA_044337025.1. Taxonomy (GTDB): domain Bacteria; phylum Planctomycetota; class Planctomycetia; order Planctomycetales; family Planctomycetaceae; genus TH-plancto1. The sequence continues at coordinate 1,817 of JBIIOI010000079.1, read as the reverse complement.
TGAAGCGGGCGGCATCTGCGAAGCTGCCATCTGCTACACCGGCGACATCACCAACCCGACCCGCACGAAGTACGATCTGAAGTACTACGTCAATCTGGCCAAAGAGCTGGAGAAGATGGGTGCTCACATCCTGGCCATCAAGGACATGGCCGGGCTGTGCAAGCCGGAAGCTGCGGCCAAGCTGGTGAAGACGCTGAAGCAGGAGATCGGCATCCCGATCCACTTCCACACGCACGATACGAACGGGATTCAGGCGGCATCGTACCTGCGGGCGGCCGATGTGGGCGTCGATATCGTCGACTGCGCGATGGCTCCGCTCTCGGGCGGCACCTCGCAGCCGAACCTCAACACGCTGTGCGAATCGCTGCGGTATCAGGAGCGTGATCCTGGTCTGGATACCAAGACCCTCGACGAAGTGGCTGAATACTGGCGGTCGGTCCGGCAGTTCTACACCGCGTTCGAAAGCGACCCGCTCGCGGGCACAGCTGACCTGTACAACCACGAAATGCCCGGGGGCCAGTACACCAACCTGTTCGAGCAGGCACGCTCGCTCGGGCTGGAAGATCGCTGGGCCGAGGTCTGCCGCCTCTATGCCGAAGTCAACCAGATGTTCGGCGACATCGTGAAGGTCACGCCGACCTCCAAGTCGGTCGGCGATATGGCCCTGTTCATGGTGGCCAATAATCTGACCTGCGAAGAAGTCCTGCACGGCGCGCGCGATCTGTCGTTCCCGGAAGGGGTCATCGACCTGATCAGCGGAGCGATGGGACAGCCACCCGGCGGATTCCCCGCTCAGGTGCAGAAGCGCATCCTGGGCGATCGCAAGGCGTTCACCGGCCGCCCCGGAGCTGAGCTGCCGCCCGCGAACTTCGAAGCGGCCCGCAAGAAGGTGCTGGAGCTGCTGGATGGCGAGCCGCTCGAAGAGGTCGATCTGCGGCGGTATACGCTGTCGTATCTGCTCTACAACAAGGTGTTCGAGGGGTACGCCACTCACCGGAAGAAGTACTCCCGCACCAGCCACCTGCCGACGCCGAACTTCTTCTACGGCATGCACCCGGGCGATGAGATCACCGTCGACATCGAGGCCGGCAAGACGCTGTTCATCAAGTACCTGAACACCGGCATCCCACATCCGGACGGCACGCGAACCGTCTCGTTCGAACTGAACGGCCAGCCCCGCGACGTCACCATCACCGACACCACAGCTGCCCCCGCCCAGGCCGCCCGCGCCAAAGCCGACCCGGACGACCCCGCCGAAATCGGCGCCACGATGCCCGGCATGGTCGTGCTGGTTCCGGTCAAGTCCGGTGAGCAAGTCACCAAGGGCCAGAAGCTGTTGACGCTGGAAGCGATGAAGATGGAGACCAGCCTCTACGCCGACCGCGATGGGACCGTCCGCGACGTCCGCGTGAAGCCGGGCGATGCGGTCGAGACCGGGGACCTGCTGCTGACGCTGGAGTTCAAGGCGGAGTAGTGTCGCCTTTCGCTTTGCGAAAGAGCGTCACAGATTCACTCAGTCGCAAACTCCGGTTTGGGACTGCATATCCTCTAAGCTCCGCTTCGCCGCCGGAGAAAAGTACTCTGAGTCACGTAACCCGCAGAGGCTGTACATTTCACTGAGCGACCGTCGGATGCCTCCCGTCCGACTTTCGAAGGATTGCGTTATATTGGTGGAGTCGGCTACCATCTGAGTAGAGCCGGTTTCAAAACCCTTCCACAACAACTTTCAGTTGGCAAGGCATTTGCATGAGTGTTGAGCAAAGGAGTGCTCAGTCATGCTCATCACGCTGTCGTGGTTTCCGTCCTATGGGCGGTAT
>JBIIOI010000078.1:0-22713 GCA_044337025.1 Planctomycetaceae bacterium | reverse complement strand
CGCGTTGTTCCAAGGCCTCGTTCATGCCGCCTGCATGGTCATCGTGCTCAGACGGTTGTAGAAAACGACCATCCGGCGGCGACCCGCTTGAAAGCCCTGCAAACAGGTTTTGAAACCGGCTCTAAGAGAATCTCCCGGTCGGATGGAAAAATCGTCGTACCAGATGGTGCCAAGCTGTTTTCCCAATTCGATTGCCAAAGGTGTCGCCACAGACTCTTTATCTCGAGAGTCATGGCAGATGAAATAAGCAGGGCGAGCTCTCATGTTGCGATTCCTGGCGTATGACTGATCGCGAATGCGAACGAAGACCCCGTTCTGATCTCCGTACGAGTACAACTCGTTCTTGACGTTGTTGTCAACTTCGACGTCCAAATAGAAGTCCAACAAGCGTGTGTCTACAAGACGGCGCACTGCCAAGTGACGGTCACCATGTGGCCCGAATGACAGTTGTGGCAGTGCTGGCGGCAAATCTAGAAATGCACTTCCTGCATACCTATCAATTACCCCACGAAGAGCCCCAGCGACAGCATCTCTTGGCAGATCGCTCGGAAAGTAGAATGCATTGTGAATACTGCCCGATTCGGTGGACAACATCGCTTTACGTGCCACATCCAGCTTTGTCATTTCTTGCGTTTGCACGTTCTGTGCTTCAACAACGAAATCCCATCGACAGGCAAGAAAAATGCCAGCCTCGCCAGAACCGTCGGTTTCGAAATAGTCTCTTGCTGTTCCTAGCATCGTCTGCCGTCCATCGACTCTCGGTCCCTACGCCGCGAACATTCCCTTGAACCTCGGGTCGCGGCTCAGATCGCTTTCCTTGTTCGGGGTCTCGGCGATCATGCGTTCGATGACCGTGTCGGTCGTGATCCCTTCGCTCTCGGCCGCGAAGTTCACGACGATGCGGTGCCGCAGTACGGGGGCCGCGAGCGCAGCCACGTCTTCGGTCGTGACGTGGGTGCGGCCCTGGAGCAGGGCACGGGTCTTGGCTCCCAGCAGCAGGAACTGCACCGCGCGGGGACCAGCGCCCCAGCTCAGCCATTCGGTGATGAACTTCGGCGTTTCGGGCTGGTTCAGGCGGGTCTGCCGCACCAGGGCCAGGCAATAGTTCACCACATGATCAGTCACCGGGACTTCGCGAACGAGGGCCTGCAGCGACAGGACCTCGGCAGCGCTCAGCACGGGAGTGATCTCTTTTCCCTTGCCGCCGGTCGTCTGAATCGCGATCTGCTTCTCTTCCGCGAATGACGGGTACTTCACGAAGACCTTGAACATGAACCGGTCCTGCTGTGCTTCGGGCAGCTGATAGGTTCCTTCCTGCTCGATCGGATTTTGAGTCGCCAGCACGAAGAATGGATCGGCCAGCTGATGGCGGATCTGACCGACGGTCACCTGCCGCTCCTGCATCGCTTCGAGCAGAGCCGCCTGCGTCTTGGGTGGGGTGCGGTTGATCTCGTCGGCCAGGACCATGTTGTGGAACAGCGGGCCCTGGATGAAACGGAACTCGCGTTCGCCGGTCGTCTTGTTCTGCTGCAGCACATCCGTTCCGGTGATGTCGGCCGGCATCAAGTCGGGCGTAAACTGAATACGAGCGAACGTCATCGAGAGCGTGCGAGCCAGTGTGCTGATCATCAGCGTCTTGGCGAGCCCGGGCACACCTTCCAGCAGACAATGCCCGCGGCTGAACAGCGAGATCAGCAACTGATCGATCACCTCCGACTGGCCGACGATGACCTGCGACATTTGCTCCCGGATCGAGCTGTAGGCGGCCTGCAGCTTGGCGATCGACTGGCGGGCGGCATCGGACTGGATCTGGGTGTCGGACATGGAGTGACCGTGAAAAGAGGACGCAGCTGCTTGGAGAGAATCCGGCGCGACCGAGATCGTATTGCAAAGCCGCCGAGTTGTCAGCCACGGAATCGAATGAGCGCGAGTCGCAAGAACGCTGGAGCGGCGAACATCCTCGCTCCCAGCCCCTCTCTCGGGCTCTCACGGCGGGAGAGGGGAGTCAGGCGGGTAACCATCTAACCGTCCCTTTTTCGCATTTCCCATGGGAGGAGCCCTATCTGTCGGTTAGAATACGGACTCACCCCAGATTTCCGCGCTCGTCGGAAATCGACACTACTGGACGCCTCTGCCTGCGGAAGCTGCGCGGGGATTCGAAATCGAATCCTTGATCGCCGAGTCCTCTGAGAAACCTATGTCGCGACCAATTCCAACCGAGACGCCGGATCGATACCGCTGGATAGCGGTACTGTGGCTGGGGTTGTGTTTGTGGTCCTGTCCGATTGAGGCCTGGGGGCAGGCAACCAAGCCCGTGGGGAAAGAGTCCGGCGATGCGGTGCCGGCAGGAGCAGCTGTCCCTGCGGATGGGATTCCGGCGTTTCATCTGGCTCGCCTGGCGCTGGTGGGGCAGGTCGCAGGCGACCGGGCCACGATCACCGCCGAGATCGATGTCGACGTGAACCGTGATCAGGGCGGATACCACGATGTGCCGCTCCGGTTGCAGCAGGCTCACGTTCTCAAAAAGGAGTACGTCGGCCCCGGGCGGGAAGGTCCGATCGTCGACGCCCCGGTGGATGATGGGATCGTCTGGCGATTCAGTGGCTATGGGACTCACCATCTGAAGCTGACGATGTGGGTGCCGATCAAGGAATCCCCGGCGGGGCGACAGCTGGTCCTGTCCCTGCCGACGATGCCGCCCGGATTTGATGCCCAGGTCGAGCTGACGATTCCGGGCGCCGCGGTCGCTCTGCGTGGCAATCGCGAACTGACAATCCTCTCGAACGACATTGAGTCGGGACGCAATCGAATCACTGCCAACGTGCGCGGGCCGCGACTGGATCTGACCTGGAGCGAACCGCCCGAGGTTCAAACGGCATTTCGCCAGGTCACGAACTCGTTCGTTCTGCATCGGGACGGAGATCGCGTCATCGCCCAGGCCGAGCAGGTGCTGATCCCCGAGAATGCGAGTGTAAAGGTCGCCGAAGTCAAGCTGCCGCAGGGCTTCGACCTGGAAGATGTTTCGGGTCCGATGCTGAAGAGCCACGAGCCGATTGCCGGGCGTCCTGGCTGGCGCAAGCTGACCTTTCGCGAAGGGGGCGGCGAGCGGATTGAACTGAATTGGGTCATGGCGATCCCCTTTGTGGCGGGCGGGGGGACCTTGCCCTTTGACGGACTGACCGTCCCCGATGCTCGCAACCAGAGCGGTCGCATCCGGCTGCAGGAGTTTCCCGGGTACCAGATGGTGCCGCGTCCCGGTCAGTTCGTGCGCCGGGCCCCCGCCTCGACTCCGCAGGTGGCGGAGGTCTTCGAATACACCAAGCAGCCCTTCCGGATCGAGTGGTCGGTCCAGAAGGTCGTTCCGAAGTTCTCGACGCGTTCGCGATCCCTGCTGTTCATCGGGGGGGCCAATCTGTCGCTCGACCAGACCTACCAGTTCCAGACCGACGCGGGATCGATCGAGGACGTCGAGTTCGTCTGGCCCGAAGCGATGTCGCAGGGGTGGAGACTCGATCCGGCATCGATTGCGGGCGACGCTTTCCTCCCCGCCGATGGAGATCGACTGAGCCGCGAGGGGAAGCTGCGCGTCAGCTGGAAGACCCCGCGCACCGGAGCCTTCGAACTGGCGGTTCGATTCAGTCGTGTCCTCGACACGAATCAGTCTCAAGCCAAGTTTCAGTTGCCGACCATCACCGGAGCTCGAACGCTGCCCCCCGATCTGCTGATCGCGGCAGAGGATCAGTTTGACGTGACCGTCCTGGATGCTCAGAGCAACGTGATTGCCCCCACACCGATCGACCCGCAGAAGCTGAATGGGACACCCGTCCATCTGGCATCGCAGGTTTGTCGGTCCATGAGTCTGGCCTCGGATGGACAGGGCGTCGACCTCGCATGGAAAGCCCAGTCGCGGACCATCGAGGCAGAGACGGAAATTGAGCTGCGACGCGCCACCAGTGGCCGTGTCCGGGTCCAGCAGACCGTGAACTATTTGATCCGGTTTGGCCGGGCGAGCGGTGTTCAACTGGAGTTGCCGAAATCGCTGGCCGGTCTGTTCGATCCGGACAGCGCCGCGTTGGCAATTACCGTGGATGGAGTCAGCGTGGTGCCTCAGGTCCGGGACGGAGTGATCACCATTCCGTTCACCGATCCGCGCGTCGGTCGCGTGCAGGTGACACTCGATTACTCGTTACCGCTCGCCAGTCAAACGGCCCCTGCGGTGCCCGTTCTGAACTCCCTCGACGCGACCTACTCGGTGATTCGAACCCGCATTCCCGAGGGAGAACCGTTGCGAGTTGCTCCTGCGGCGACCGAGTGGCAACCTGTTCCGACAGCTCCGGATGCCCTGGTCTGGGTCTCGAAGTCAGGGACCCAGATTCCGGTGATCCTGGAAGCCGAGCAGGCGACGGCGCCGCGGTTCAGCATCGATCAGGCATTCTACCGGACACGCTATGATGCCCTCGGACGTATCGAAGGGGTCTGCGAGTTTCACTGGTCGGGGGGGGCGCGGTTGTTACCGCTGACGCTTCCGCCCGATTCCGAACTCCTCGCCGTGCGCTGCAACGGAAAGAATCTTTCCACCACTGGCGGCCAGATCCAGTTCGAAGCCGGCCATCCGGAGCAGGTCTCCATTCGACTCCCGGCGGTCAATGAGGGGATTCGGCTGGCTGTGTTGTACCGCTCGCTGAAGGAATCCCGGTTCTCGCCACGAGAATTGCGTACAGCGAGACTGCCAACGCTGCCCCCCGATGCTTCGATCGTCCACTCGCTGTGGGAGCTGGAGTTGCCTCCCGGACAGCATCTGTTTATCGGGCCATCTGATCTCACTGCGGAGCAGCGCTGGCAGCGGAGCGGCTTGGTCTGGGCCCGCCAGCCTCTGGCGAGCTACGTGAAGCAGCGGAGCGAAGGGTTTGTCGAAGCCTCCGCGTTGACGTCTCTGAATGACGCGTCGCAGGTGTACGCTTACAGCAGCATCGGACGGATTGAAATGCCCCGATTTCAATCAATGGGCCGAACGCTGATTCTGCTCCTGGGAGCCGGGATGACTCTGGCGATGGGATTCCTGTTCTGGAACCTCCCTGCCACGCGAAACATGCTGACGCTGCTGCTTGTCGCATTCGGAGTCAGTCTGCTCAGCCTGTGGTTCCTGGAGCCGATCCAGCTACTGCTGCAGCCCGCGATCCTGGGGATCGTGCTGGCGGTTCTGGCGTCGCTGGTCGATCTCAAGTCCCGGCGGCCAGTGGCCATCTTCCAGACGCCTGCGATGCCGGGCGCATTGCCTTCGATTCCGGCGGTGCCTGCAGCCCCAGTCTCTCAAGGCTATGAAGCGGCCCCCCCCGCCCGGGGCAGTTCTGTCGCACGGCCCCCCAGTCATCCGATCGCTCAAACCGCTCTGTATCAGCCCCATCCTTCGGAGGTCCGAGGATCGTGATGCCGCAGAGCAGGCAGCTAGGCTCACGGGCCATCTGGTGGTTGATCGCGCTGCTGATCCTGGTGCGCGGGGTGAGCGCGCAGGACCGCAAGATCGAATGGAAACAGATCGAGCCGCCTGCGAACTGGGAGGCATCTGCCGATTCGTGGATCACGACCTTGCGGCCCGAGTGGGAACGATTTCAGCGTTACCTGGCGTCCTCCGCCGTTCGACCGCAGGCCCCCGTCATTCTGCAGGCGACCTATGCGGCCCGGTTCGAAGGCGACCGTCAGTTGTCGGGGCGGATGTATTGGGAGCTGCATCACCTGGATGCTCAACCCGGCTTTCTGAATCTGGGCACCAGTTCGCTCGCGATTTCCGACATCCGGGCGGGCGAGAAGGCCGCCATCCACGGGCTCAACCCCTCGGGCGAATGGCAGCTCTGGTGCGAGGGCGAAGAACGTCAGCTGGCAGGTCAGTGGTCGCAGTGGGGCGAGGAGCGGCTCTCGTCGCGGGTTTTTGATCTCAAGCTGCCTCGGGCTCTCGCGTCGCGAATCGAGATCGAACTCCCGGCTCGCTGGGAAGCCCATGTCAGCGGTTTCACTCCTGAGGTCCGTGCTGAAGGCTCCACGGGAAGCAGGATCTGGTCCTTCGACCTGGGGCGACAGCAGACCGTCCCGCTGCGAATCGAACCTGCTCGTCCCAGCGGGGCTTCCAGGATCCTGGTACGCGAGAATACGGTCTATCGGCTGACAACGACCGATGACCTGATCCGGCTCCGCGCGGATCTGGATTGCCAGGTCGATGGTGCGCGCGACTCGGAACTGATCCTGGGAGTTCCCAAGCCTCTGCGAGTCTTCAATGTGATGCTGTCGAATGAGATCCCGATCGCCTTCGAACGCGATCTGGGAAGCGAAATCGATCAGGTTCGCATTCCGCTTCGAGCCCTGTCACCTGGCCAGCGAGTCAGCATCCAGGTGCTCGCCGAAGCCCGACGCAGTTCGGAGAAGGCTTTTCCCCTGCCGCGAATTCAGCAACTGAATGCCACCCTGCAGGAAGGGACGCTGCAACTCGAAATCGATCGGCCCCTGGAAATTCGATCGATCGAAACCCAGGGACTGCGCCAGTCTCTGCAGACCGAAGAGTCCGGCAAGGAGTTTCGCAGCTATCAGCTGTTGCAGCCCGATTGCCAAATGCTGGTGCATGTCGGGGAACCGTTGCCGGTGTTGTCCGGCGATGTGCGATTCCTGGCCGACATGCAGGGTGAGTCGCCGCGTGCCCGGGCTCGCGTGCGAATGTCGACCCGCGAAGGCGAACTGTACTCGCCTCAGCTGCGCCTCCCGGCGGGTTGGGAGCCGATCTCGATCGAGATCGCTGATGCCTCCGAGACCACACCGGCAGCCTGGCACATCAGCCCGTCGGGCAGCGGGGATCAGCTGATCGGTCTGGAACTGCGGCAGCCAATTCGAACCGATCGAGACTGCACCGTCCTGGTGGACCTCAAGTCGACTCCGCAAGCTCCCGGAGAGGGGCCGCGTCGTCTTCCGGCTCCGCGCATCGTGGGAGCCTCGGATTGTTTCGCGCACGGCGTGTTGTGGGATCAGGCTCCCTGGGAGCTGAGTGAGAGTTCGCCGACTTCGGCGGAACTCGACAATGACTCACCCGATGTGGAACTGCTGCTGAGTCTCAACTGGGGTGAGCCGCCTGGTGTTCCTGCAGTCCCAACGGGGATTCGCATCGCGGATTGGGGTGACGATTCCGATCCCCAGTTTCAGCGGGCGGGCATGACGTTTACAGAGTCGGAAGACCTGCCCGGTGTGCCGACCACCCCGCGCACGACCGAGCTTCGCAGTGCCCATGTGGAACTCAGTACCACGACCACCCGCATCGCCAGTTCCCACACTCATCGGGCGACCTTTCGCCTCAATCAACCCGTGCATCTGGAAGAGCTGGAGCTCTCATTGCCACTGGCTGCGACTCCCATTCGAGTCACTGCCAAAGACGTCGAGATCCCTTTCGTCCGGCAGGACACGCGGCTGTTGCTGCGAGAGTCTCCGGAGCCGGTCTCGGATTTCGTGCTCGAGTATCGCACGGACGCTCAGTCGGGTTGGATCGTCGCGCGGGATCCGATGAGTTTTCCGCAGATCAACTGCTTCGTCACCGAGTTCGTCTGGCACGTGAGTCTCGATCCGCAGCGGCGTTTGTACAAGCTGCCGCTGACAGCCGCAGCCACTCCACGGGAACAACCGCCGATTTGGAAGAGACTATTGGGGCCGCTGTCGCGCGCCCGTGGAGAGTCGCTCTTCAATCCGCTCGATCGAGGCGACTGGCAATCGCTCATCAACGGCACAAATCGGGACGAAGCTGCCGGGCGCCGGGAAGACCTATGGTTTGTGGCTCCTCAGATCCCGAACGACTTCCCGCTCAAGACCTGGAATACGGCGATCTCCGACGGACTGGCATGGGTCGCGTTTCTGCTGCTGCTGGCAGTGGGGATCGGGCTCCGACGGGCACGAACAGCTTGGTTCAGCCGGAGCTGGATCTTCCTCGGCGGTGTGTTTCTGGTTCTGGCAGTGTTCGTCGGAGAGCCGTACGCCCCAATCGCGGGAGGCGGTTTCCTGGGCAGTCTGCTGGCCATCCTGGTTCCCCGCCGCTTTGCCATCGGGGCCGACTGGCTGACCGCCAGGAACGGATCACCCAGCAAAATTGCAGCTCTGAGTTCGGTCGCCGGCGGTCTGGTCGTGGCGGTGGGAATCGTCGCGACCGGAGTTTCCAGCAGCATCGGGCAGGACGACACGGTGTCGACCGCAGTCACCTACTTCGAGGTGCCCGGTGAGGAGGACACAATCGGTTTCGACAGCTCTCTGCGCAAGGATTGGGACGCCTTTCAGGCGATGAGTATTCGTGTTGACTGGCTTCTCAGCAGCAGCCAGTACCGTCTGGAGGAGTCGAATGCGGGCTCGCCGGTGATGACTGCGGAGTTTCGCCTGTACCAGTTCGGGGAGACCCCGGCCCCACTGAAGATCCCCTTGGAGGGAGTCTCGCTGGAACGCGTCGAAGGCCTTCTGGATGGTCAGCCAGTCCGTCTGATTCCGGCCTCCGACGGACGTGGATTTGTGATGCCGCTGACCAGCGACTCTCCGGCAGCGTCCAATGGTCAGACCCCGCCCCCACCTCCCAGTGCGCAGACGGCCTCTCCCTTCGAACCGCGACTTCGCACGGTCGAGTTGAAGTTCCGACCGCTGCCCGATGCGCGAGCCGAACAAGGACTGTACTCAGGCACGATTCCGCCGCTTCCCGAGAGTTCGATCGCGCTCCCCTCGGATTGGAGACTGACTCTCGGATCGATCCCCGTTCCCGCATTGCCATCGGATCCGACACCGATCGGACCCGCGCAGCAGATTGTGCTGGCCTCGCAGATCACGGAGCTCGCTCCCGAAGACAATCTCACCGATGTCGGGCTGCGAACGCTCGTGGAATGCGGATCGCTGGGAGCGCGGATTCAGACAGGCGTACTGGCCAAGCTGGTCGATCCGACTCGTCCCGCAGTCGTGAAGTTGTCGTTGCCCCGGACGGTCTTGGTCCAGTCCATCCGCGGAGCTTCCGTGACGCATTCCGAGGTCGATTATTCCGACCCGGCCGCAGTGTCGATCACGCTCGGTTTGCAGCCGGGAAAGAGTGCCCCTGCAGTCGAGCCCGTCGAGATCATCTCTTTTCTTGCGCGCAGCCCCGATGGCTTTCAGATGTGGCCTCCGTTCTGGGCGGCCCCCAAGAACATCAGTTCGATTCCCGGTGCCGATCAGTCGCTGATCGGAGTTCTGGCGAAGCCGGACCTCCAGATTCGGGCCGGCGACCAGACCGCAGGTGTCTCGTCGATCTCGCCGCAGGCGTTTTCGGATTCGCTGTTCTCCGGCATCGTCTGGCAGGTTCCTGATCTGGCCTGGTCCTGTCGCCGGGGGGAGGGGCCGGTCTGGACGACATCGCCCATGACAGCCACGGGGCGGGCTCAGCTGCAGCAGACGTTGACTCTTGATCTGCCACGCTCGCGCTGGCTGCTGGAAGGCAAGATCGAGTCCAACCAGGGGGTTCCGTTCGAGCACACGTTTGTCATCGATCCTCGCATTGAGATTCAACGGGCCAGTGTCCTGCAGGATGGGGCCGAGCGACTGCTGCGCTGGACCAGTACTCACGACCCCGAGAGAAATCGTCGCCAGTTGCACCTGACCATTCGGGATGGCCAGCCGGGCGTTCAGTCAGTCCGAATTGAGGGCAGCTGGGCCACAGAACCGGGGGATTGGGCTCCTCCCGAAGCGACCTATCTCTCCGGGCTGACCATCGACAGCTCGACCGCGATCAAGCACACGCCGCGCGTGACCTCCACAATTCAAGGAGAAGGAGCAACGACGCGCGGGGATGTCGACAAAGACTATCTCTATCGCTCGGGTGAGCTGAGTGCGCCTCGCTCGATCCGAATCAACCCGATTCAGGAAGTGCGACAGGCCCGGGCCTGGATCGATCTGCGTCCACGCGACGAGAAGTCATGGCACGTTACGATTCGCACTCAGCTGAAGGACAAACTTCCGGCATCGCAGCCCATTCGGATTCAATGGGACGTCCCTGGACTGATCGACCTGCGACCGGCGAATCGACGCGAGAACGTCCGGCAACTCGCCAAAGGCAAGGGGCTGCAGTGGCGTCCGCAATCGACCTCGACCCGGCCGGCCGAGATGACGCTCTCGGCCATCTGGAACACGGAGGAACTCGCCAGTGCGCATCTGCCGCTGCCTACGCTGTCCGGAGTTCGCTGGACCGAGGCCTGGATCTCGATGCCCAAGGGGGCTGGTTACCGGCCGATCCGACCGGTCGCATCGGTCGCCGGGGAAGCTCCGACCAGTTGGCCATCCACGTGGACTCAAGTTCTGAATGAGTCGCGACTGGACCTCTACTCCAGCAACCTGGAACCGGTCGCGATCGAGGAGTTCTCCGACGACTCGACAGCCCGGCTCCTGTGGGCAGAGTCACTGGTCTGGATGGATCAGGGGCTTACGAGTACTGAACCGTCCCTGATGGGAACCACGAAGTACCTGCTGATCTCGGAACGAGCTGTCACACTCAAAGTGCCGGAGTCCTCCAAGCCGGATGTGCGAGCGATCTCGGTGAATGGCGAGATTCAGACCGCCGATCAAGCGGTGCGTCTGCCCGCGCGGGCCAGTGATCTGTCTCACGAAGTGATCGTGTGGTGGGAAGTGCCTCAGTCCCGAGCCCCGATCTCCGGAGACTGGCTGGAGTTCCCCGAAACCCAAAAGCCTGCCCATCGCTGGGCGGTCGTGCCCCCCTATCAGGAGTACGTCCTGACTGCGCAGCCGAACCGCAGCCAGATTCAGTCCGACTACTGGCTCTCTCGGACGGAGGCGATGCTCAACGCGACCACGGAGTTTCGCGGAGCCCCCTGGAGGGTCGATGGCCCCTTGATGCATCATCTGGCGGATAGCCGGAACGAGCTCTCCGCTGTCGCCGACTTGAGCCCTCAGAATCTGGAACGCCGACAGAAGATCGAATCGCGCTGGAAGGAGTTCACCAGCAGCGGTTCCCACATCAGTTCCCCGGTCAAGGAAGTCCCGTCCGTGACCCCGGAGATCGGCCTGGATGCGGCGATCGCCCTGTGCGGGGACTCGCGCAGCCTGTGGCTCCGGGCCTCGCAGGAGACCCTGGTCTCGGGGCCCACGCTCTTGGACCGCCGCTGGGCGCTGGGGCTGACTGCCACGCTGGCATCACTGGTCTCACTGGGAATCTTGATGTGGTTCGTAAAGCTGTTCCGCCGCTTTCAGGTCCCGGAACGGATCGCCGCTCGCCCCAATGCTTCGCTGATCGGGATGGGGATGATCTGGTGGGCTGGATTCAGCCCGAGCGTGCTGGGGCTGGCCTTGGCGCTGCTGGGGATCTTTCTGTGGTTGCGAGATCGCTGGCTCCGACAAGCTGCGTCAGACAGTACAATGACGATCCCACGTTCCTCCGAGTATCTTTCGCGTACCCACTGACGGGTTCCCCTCAGGAGAGTTCCCATGCCGCTGGACTTCATCACCGGTTCCAGGCCGCGACGGTCATTTCTCTCGGGGTTCGCTTCGCTCGCACTGGGGGCGATGCTGCACCGTGACGGGTTCGGAGCCGATGAGCATTGGACGCCACCCAACGGACAGCCACACTTTGCCCCCAAAGCCAAGAGCGTCATCTGGCTCTTCATGAACGGCGGAATGAGCCACATGGAGAGCTTCGATCCCAAACCGATGCTGACGAAGTACGCGGGTAAGACGATCGCCGAGACGCCTTTCGCCGATACTCAGGATCCCAAGAAGCTGGCGATTGAGCGGTTGGTCGTGCCGGATGCGAACGGGAACCAGCGGAACACGCTCTACCCGCTGCAGGTCGGGTTTCGCAAACATGGACAGAGTGGGATCGAGGTCGCGGACTGGTTCCCGCATCTGGCTTCACAAATCGACCGGATTGCCGTGGTCCGCTCGATGTGGACGACCGACAGCAACCACGGAGCCCAGGCCCAGTTCCACAGCGGTCGACATCAGAACGATGGCGACTTCCCAAATCTGGGGGCCTGGGTCCATCATGGGCTGGGGTCGCTGAACGACAATCTGCCGCAGTACATCTCGATGGGAAATCGCGAGTACTGGAACAAGAAGGATGGGCACTATCTGGGTCCCGCTCACGATGCGGTGCCCCTGCGCGTCGATCCCAGCAACCCACTCGACTTTGCCAAGGCGGAGCGCCCCTTCTCGCCCCAGGCTCAGGCCGTGGGGGCTGATCTGCTTCGCAAGCTGAGCGCGGTGCGGCAGGCGGAATCACCTCGCGATGCAGCCCTGGCTGCGCGCGTCGCCTCGTACGAACTCGCATTCCGCATGCAGCGGTCGGTCCCCGAAGCGGTCGACTTCTCGCAGGAGACCGCTCAGACGCAGTCGCTGTACGGTCTCGACAAGCCGCAATGCCGCGACTTTGGGATGCAGATGCTGGCGGCCCGCCGGCTCGTGGAACGCGGAGTCCGGTTCATTCAAGTCCAGCACGGAGCCGGAGGAGCTGGCGTATGGGACGCCCATGGAGGCCTGAAAGCCAATCACGAGCGGAATGCGCTGGCGGTCGATCAGCCAGTCGCTGGCCTGATCGCGGACCTGGAGCAGCGCGGGATGCTGGATGAGACGCTGATCGTCTTTGCCAGCGAGTTCGGCCGGACACCTGGATCGCAAGGTTCCGATGGCCGCGACCATCACATCTTCGGCTTCAGCGTCTGGCTGGCGGGGGGAGGAATCAAGGGCGGTATCGCTCACGGTGCGACCGACGAGATCGGCTTCCACGCTGTCGAGAACCGTCACTATGTGACCGACATACACGCCACGATTCTGCACCAACTCGGTCTCGACTCGCAGCGGATGGAGATCCCGGGACGGAAACGGCTGGACATCGACTTTGGCAAGCCGATCTCCGAGATCATTGCGTAGTTCGAGTGGGTAATCGATTGGTCTCACGGGCTGACTGGCAGCCACTGGACCGCGTCGATGATCACATGCCCGTCGGCCCCCTGATTGCTGAACTCCACCGTGCCGGGAGCTTCGCGGGAGAACTCGAAACTTCCGACTGATACAAACAGCCCGTCAATCGGTGGAGCCTTCTGCTGATTGATCGTCAGCTTCCGCGTTCCGCCCCGGTAGGTCACTGTCACCGGCACGTTCGTGGCTCGGTTGGGGTTGGGAGAATAGGCGATTCGCACCTCATACATGCCGGACTTAGTAAGCTTGGCCTCGAATCGGGCCGAGTGCTGGCCATCAGGAGCATGACCGTCGTGCCGGTAAGAGTTGCCCACATACCGGCCCGTGGAACTGCTGCTCGACCACTCGCCGGTCAGGTGAGCCTCGGCATCATCGACCACGACGCCCGGCAGGTCAGCCACCGCGACACGGCCTCGGGGAGAGTGATCGTCAGTCACCGGCGAGGTGTACTCCAGAACCTGGCCATCCTTCAGGAGCTGTTCTTTGAGCTTCGCGTAGGGCACCTGTTGCACAGCTTGATCGGCATCGATGGCCATCCCAGCTGCGGTCGCCGCAGACTGGCCCAGGATCATAAAGACCGGCTCCATTCGGATCGAACCGAAGGCGATGTGCGAGCTCGACACGCAGACCGGCACGAGCAGGTTCTGGCACTGCTCCCGCTTCGGGACGAGCGATCCATAGGCGATCTCGTACGGCCCGCGCAGTCCGACGCCGATGTCCCCCTCGTTTTGCACGTAGCCATCCGAGGTCACGTACCGTTGAACGTTGTGCGAGTCGATCGTATACGAACCCATGCCGACCGAATCGGGAGTCGGCTTCTTCTTCAGCAGTTCGTTCTCGGTCATCACGAATGAGCCGATCAGCCGCCGGGCCTCCCGTACGTAGATCTGATGCGGCCAGTGTCCGTTGTCAACGAACTCATCTTTCGCCAGTCCCCACTTCGACATCGCGCTGCGGACATCTTCGGGCACGCGCGGGTCATTGGCCACAAAGTACAGCCACCCCTCCTGGTAGGTGACATGTTCACGGAGTATCTTGCGGCGGCGCTCATAGGTCGCCTCGGGGTAGTCGTAATTCATCCCGATGTTGTCGGTGCTGAATGGACCGTGATTGTTGGTGTCGGTCTTGTGGTTCGGGATCGGGTCGAACTTCTCAAAGGTCTCCCGCCAGCCCGCTGCCAAGACACGCAGCAGCAATTCGTACTGATTCGCGTCATAACCCTCCGGTTTGGGAAACGGGACGCGATTCGGCTCATGATCGGTCAGGCACATCCGATAGCAGTAGGCCTGAACTCGCTTGTCCCCGGCACCATACTCGCCCGGGGGATCGGCACTGATGCGCGGCAGCAGTCCGCTGGCCTTGTCGCCCGGAATCACGTACGGGCTGATCTTGGTCTTCACAGCTCCGAAGTGATGCTTATGGTGCAGCACGCCGGTCTGAATTCCGTTCCACTCTTCGTTGTAGACTGACTTCGCTTCTCGCCCCACATGGTAGTCACATCCGGCAGCGGCCAGCAGATCCCCTTCGTAGGTCGCATCGATGAACATCTTGCCGGAGTAGGTCTGGCCGCTGAGCATCGTAATCGAGGTGATCCGTCCGCTTGTGAGCTTCACGCCGGTCTCGCGGCTGAGCCACTCATCGCGATGAACGGGAATCGAGTATTCCTTGACGAGGTCCTCGAACACCAGCTCGGCAACATGTGGCTCGAAGATCCACTGCGTGCGCTGCGTTCCATCGATGGCTGGAGTTCCTTGCCCTTTGCCGCCGTACTCCGACTTCTTCTGCCACTTCCAGGCAGCTTCGGTGTCGTAGTGCTTCCAGATCCGGTGATAGAACTCGCGGGCCAGACCGCCGATCACGGCCTTGTTGCCGGTGTCCGTGAATCCCAGCCCGCCCGCCGAGAGTCCTCCCAGGTGCTTGTCAGGACAGACGATCACGACGGTCTTTCCCATGCGTTTCGCCTGGACCGCCGAGGTCACAGCGGCCGAGGTTCCGCCGTAGATGACGAGATCGTACTCCGCAGCGTGAACGGTCGACGCCAGAGCAAACAGAACAGCCAGCCAGCGAATCATCATGGACAACTCCGGACGAAGGGATCAACCGCAGTGTATGGAAAACCTCGCTGCGGTTGCGACCGGGCACGCGATCGGGGATGCTTCCGTAAGGAACAGCCTTGGGTCACTTGGTAGTTCTCTCTCCACAGTTCAGAGTCCCCAGTTTGGCGATCCAGCAATTTCAGAACGTCACGTGCCCGGTCTGTGCATGTCTGTGTGACGACCTGACCGTAAGCGTCGAGGATGATCGCATCGTGCGCGCGGAGCGGGCCTGTTCACTGGCTGAGCCCTGGTTCCTGCAGCAGAACTCCCTGCTGCGTCCGGTGGCAGAAATCGAAGGCCAGCCCGCGTCGCTCGAGGAAGCTCTGACAGCTGCGCGAGAGATCTTATCGCGATCAACCGCGCCCCTGATTTATGGCTTGTCCCGCAGCAGCACGGCGGGGCAGCGCGCCGCCGTGGAACTGGCCGATCAGCTGGGCGCCACGATCGACACGACGGCATCGCTCGGGCACGGCACCTCGGTGATGGCGGTGCAGTCGGTCGGCGAGTCGACGTGTACTCTCGGCGAGGCCCGCACGCGGGCGGATCTCGTGTTGTTCTGGGGCACGAATCCGGCGGTCACGCATCCTCGCCATCTGGAGCGATACTCCGCTGAGCCCGCGAGTCAGTTCCTCCCGAACGGGCGAAAAGACCGCACCATTATCGTGCTGGATTCTCAAGTCACCGAGACGGTTCCGAGTGCCGATCAGTTCATTCGCATCGACCAGTATCGGGACTATGAAGTCCTCTCCGCTCTGAGGATGCTCATTCACGACCGGCCCTTGACCGGCAACGAGTTCGGCGGCGTCCCGCGGGCCACGCTGGAAGAGTTGAGCGAGCGCATGCGAGGCTGCAAGTACGGCGTCGTTTTCTTTGGATTCGGCCTGAGTCGCAGCCCGCAGGGGCATCAGACAGTCGAAGCTCTGCTTCGGATGGTCACGGAGCTGAATGCACAGACTCGGTTCTGCGCCCGCCGCATGCGCGGGTCCGGGGATGTGACCGGGGCCGACTCCGTGCTCGCCTGGCAGACGGGTTACCCCTTCAGTGTGAGTCTGGCTCGCACCTACCCCCGCTACAACCCCGGTGAATTCACCGCTCTGCACCTCTGTGAACGGCGAGAAGTCGATTCGGCTTTGTTCGTCGGCACGCTCGGGCTCCGCCGCTTCACCCCACAAGCACTGGAGTATCTGGCCACGATCCCCACGATCACGCTCGACGCACCTTCGGCTCAGATCCCCTGGACGCCCACCGTCAGGTTCACCACTGCGACGTATGGAATTCACAGCCAGGGAACCGGCTACCGGATGGACGAGGTTCCGATCCCGCTCAAAGCCGTGCTGCCGACGAGCTACCCGACTGACGCGGATGTCCTGCAGCGGCTTTCGCCCCTACGCGTCCGCGAGTTCTTCGCTTAGCGCGACCCACTTGTCTTCGGCTTCGGTGAGCTGGGCGGCGATCTTGGTGATCTCCTCGTGCAGCTGCATCGCCTTCTTGGCGTCGGCGGTGTTCAGCATCTCTTCGTTAAGCTTCTTCTTCTCGCCGTCCAGACGGGCGATCAGCTTTTCCGTGGTGTTCAGCTCTTTGCGGACATCACGCTCGTTCCGCTTGGCGGCTTTGACTTCGGCTTTGACGGTCGACTTGCTGGCCTGGACGGGAGCCTTCGACAGGCGATTCGCCGCCAGTTCGCGTTCGCCCTCTTCGATTTCCTTGTTGACCGAGTAGAGGTAGGCCTCGTAGTCGCCGTGGTAGTTCACGACGCGGCCATCGCGGACCTCAATGATGTGCGAGGCGACCCGCTTCATGAAGTGCCGGTCGTGGCTCGTGAAGATCACCGTCCCCTTGAACGACAGCAGAGCCTCGGCCAGCGACTCGACAGAGTCGACGTCGAGATGGTTGCCCGGTTCATCGAGGATCAAGACGTTGCACTGGCTGAGCATCACCCCTGCCATGCACAGCCGGGCGCGTTCGCCCCCCGACAGCACCGAGATCTTCTTGTAGACATGGTCCCCGCGGAACAGCAGTGATGCTGCTGCGTTGAGGATCTCCTGCATCTTGGTGCCGAGGGGAGCATGCTCTTCCAGGTACTCATAGACCGTCTGCTTCGGCGGCAGGCTGGAGTAGACGTGCTGGGCGTAGATGCCGATCTTACAACCCTGTCCCCAGCGGACCTCGCCCTTGATTGGCTGCAGCGAGTCGACCAGTGTGCGCAGGAAGGTGGTTTTTCCCTGTCCGTTGTCCCCCACGATGGCGGCGCGGCTGCCGTGATCGACATCGACGCTGATGTCCTTGGCGATCTCACGATCCGCGTAACCGATCGAGAGATCAACGCAGCGGAGAGCTGTGCCTTTGCGGGCTTCGACCTGTGGCGGGCGGATCGAGACGGTCGGCTCTTCCGACTCGATCTCGTGGACTTCGAGGCGTTCGAGCTGCTTGCTCTTGTTGCGGGCCTGGGCCGCGGTGCTGGCCCGTGCCTTGTTCTTGGCGATGAAGGTCTCGAGCTGCTTCATCTTCATCTGGACGGTGGCGTTGGTCCGCTCCAGTGTCTGCTTGCGCTCTTCCTGGAAGGCCAGGAACGCATCGATCTTGCCGGGGAACATCGTCAGCTTGCCGCGGGTCAGGTCGAGAGTGGTGTCGCATGTTGCCCGCAGGAACTCGCGATCGTGCGAGACAATCAGACACGCCTCCTTGTAGTTCCGCAGGAAGTGCTCCAGGAGAATCTGCGTACGCAGGTCGAGGAAGTTCGTCGGTTCGTCCAGCAGCAGCAGGTTCGGTTCGTGCAGCAGCAGCGCCGCGAGCTTCACGCGGGTCTGCCACCCGCCGGAAAGCTTTGCAATCGGACCATCGAGGTAATCCCCCTTGATCTCGAACTGCCCGGCCACTTCGCCGCACTTCCAGTCTGGCTGTCCGCTGTCCCGCATCAGGAACTGCAGCGCGGTTTCGCCCGGTTGAAACGGGTCGTGCTGTCGCAGGTACCCCAGCCGCAGACGCGGATGCCGGATTACATCGCCGGTTTCGAGTTCTTCCTCGCCGAGCAGGACCTTGAGCAGCGTACTCTTGCCCGCTCCGTTGCGACCGACGAAGCCGACCTTTCCATCGTCCGTAATCGACGCCTCGGCCCCATCCAGGAGGACCTGGGAGCCGTAGCTCTTGTGAGCGTCGCGAATCTGCAGCAGTACAGCCATGTTCGAACCGGTCCAGCGATCTCGCAAGTTCCTGGCTGGCCACGTGCCAAAGGCCAGTACTGCGAGCGGGGGAGTGTACTCCAAATCGGGAGTTCATGAAAAAGCCCCGGGGTTGTAACCCAGGGATTTTCTGAGAGTCCGAAGGAACGTCCGCCGAGCCAATCGCGAGCAGGGCTGGCCTGAAGATGGCGGCTTTCCCTATCTCAAATCGAGCCGGGCCCAGAACACTCGTTTGCGGTCCGCGCGGGCCAGCAGGTCGTCCAGCAGCACAGCCGCACTCGGTTTCACGGGATCGTTGTATTCCGAAACCTTGTTGACGTGGACCCGTATTCGGCCCTCAAACGGCGAACTTTCGGGAGCAAACATCTCGGGGGAGAGCCAGATCGACACCGCATCGCCCGGATGGGTCACATAGATCGTGCCCCCGTTCGTCACCTTTCCGGTGACCGGGAGAGCCCGCCTTGGGGTTTGGCCGCTCGTCCAGACGATCGGCTGAAACAGCTCCGGCTTCAGGGCTCCGGACTGAATCCAATGAAATCGATTGTCAAAGCTGCGGAGCGTCTTGGCTTCGAAATCCATGAAGTTTCGCAGCGGCTTGCGGCGAACCGTTTCGGCCCAGTCCATCAGCCGTGGAAGTTCCTCCGAATAGCTCTCGAATCCGCGCTGCGTGTACTCGCAGTAGATGATGTCGATTCCCGCCTTGAAGTACCGATTCAGATCGCGCTGATTCTCCGCCACGGTATCGCGGTCCAGCTGACCCGCGACCACATACCAGGACATATGGAGCCCATTCGAGTAGTAGAACTTGCAGTAGTTCGTGCTTTTGCCACAGATCGGGGCGACCCCCGCGAACAGGTCGGGGTGGGCCATGCCGATGTCGAAGCAGGCGTCGGCTCCCATTCCATGACCGGCCAGGACCACGCGGTCGGCATCAATCCGGTGGCTGCGCATGGCGTGCCGCATCGCGCCCAGGACCGCTTTGTGAGCCGCTTCGTCGTATTCATGGCCACGTTGATTGGGCTTCGCATACCGGGGAGCGATCGTGATGAATCCCCGCCGCTGGCCTTGTCCCTCGCGTTCGGCGTCCCCGGCCCACCAGCGTGCCTCGGTTTCAGGCTCCTTGCCTCCATCGTGCAGCACCACGAGCAGCGGGTAGGTGTGAGCCCGGTTGTACTCCTTCGGCAGCACGACCGAGTACGAAATCAGATCACCCGCCGCATCGGCCGTCTCAATCGTGGTCGGAACCCCCGAGACGATCGGCTCGCCATCTTCCAACACGGGCAAGAACGCCACCATTGCAGCCAGCAGCTCCACGGAGAAATCTTCGGTCTCCTCGATCTTCTTGACGATCTCGGCCCGCCGGAGCGAGTCGGCCGTCCGCTGATACTCCAGCATCAGGAATCGCAGTTCCCACATGCGCTGAGCCGACGCCAGTGACTCGGTCGCGTACGTGGGGCCCACCACCCAGCTGGAGTAGGCTCGCGCCAGCTTCTGCTCCGCCGTCAGGTCATCGGAATCGGCAAACTGCTCGAAGGCCTCGAGTCGATCCATGTTTTCGACCGCGTGCAGTTCTTCCTCCATCAGGCTGCGCAGCGGCTTGAGCGGCATCGCCTGCTCCATCGGCAGCTGGGCCTGCAGCATGTCGAGTTGCAGAAACAGAGCCGCACGCCGCTCGCGGGCGAGGGTGTAGTCACGGATGATCTGTTCCACCTGGCCACGCACCGGGGTGCTGAGGTACTCCTCTTTGAGGAATGCCTGACTCATCTGATCGACCAGCTGATGCTGCCCGGCAATCTGACGCCGCTGCAGTTCATGCAGAATCCGCTGGGCGTCGAGTTCATTCATCCGGGCGAGCGCCTCGTCGCTCCAGGCCTTCTCGGACGGGAAGTCGAGCGCGTACTGCTGCAGTTCTTGACGGGCTGCGGGGTAGCGGCCAGCCAGTTCATAGAACACGATCAGATGCCGCCGATCCTCCGGGTCTTGGGGATCGAGTCGGCTTCGTAGAATTCGATCGAGCGTCTCAATCGGGAGCGACTGGGTGGTTCTCGCAAACTCCCAATCGTGGCTGAGCCCCTGCACCGTAAAGTAGTCCGGTCGCAGTTCAGTAATTCCCAGGTAGATATCCTCGGGGCCTCGCGGAGTCCTCAGTTGAACCATCCCGTGGCCATGCTCATCGAACTCTTCGATGCGGGAGAAGCCACCAATTGAAGTCGGGCCAATCGACTGCCCGGTCCGGATCTGCTTGATCTGGAGAATGGAACGCGCATCGATCTTGTCGACCCCGTCATCGACGATTGCCGCCTGCCGGCCCGGGACACACAGCCGACGTGGTCCGTCGTCCACGACCCAGATTGGACACCCGGCGGGGTTGTTCTTGGGGTTCGCGACGGCGTTGATCGCAAACACTGCAATATCATTCACCCCCAAGACCTTGCCACGAAAGACCAGCCCATTCTTCAGCTGGAGTTCCCCAGCACAGGCGGTCAGCGCCAGTAGCAACAATCCCATGACTGCGACGACAACGCGTTGCATGCTGGACCTGGGGCGAGAGTCAGGGAGGGGCGGGGAAAGACAGCGAATGCGCCGCCGTGTCTCGTACAGCATCGTATGTTCCCGCTGGCTTTTCCAGAAAAATCCGGAGTCCCCACAAGTTCGCTACGACCGCACCGCCTCTCGAAGTCGAAGAGAAACAGGGTGCCAGAAATCGCTTCGGCTCAAGTCCCGGGATCCCCGGAACGGTCCTGAATGAAGGTCCAGGCAAAGTTCTCGGAAATCTCTCATGAGAAATTCATCAGGACAACCGGACTTTTCGTTACGTTCTGTTGGCAACGGTCCCGATTCCGGGCATACTCAGGTGGGAGTTCTCCCGCGTTCGTTGGGCCGTTCGGTCGTGCGGTAGCGTTGTTGGATATCTGCCACAGTGTGGTGGCAGTTCTGCAACGAGTCATTCCGAAAACCGGTTCCCTTGGTTCTGCAGCTCGCCGACCCAGGTTGTGACTGGAGCCAGTCGATGCCCGTCATCCTCCATGTTGACCCGACTCACGAAGATCGCGATGCGATCCGGGCTGGGCTTTCAATTCAAGAAGGCTGGACCGTGGAGGGCGCAGCTTCGTACGAAGAGGCCCGAGACCGTCTCAGTCTGCACCCCGTCGATGCTGTTCTGTCCGAGGCCGACCTGGGCGACGGCGAATGGCGCGACCTGTTGACCACTATTCGCGGACGACAGTGGAATACTCCGGTTTTCGTCGTGACCCGCTCCCTGTCGATTGAGTCGGCCGCTCAAGCGGCTCGTGACGGGGCGGAACTCGTCTTTTCCAAAGACAGTGATCCTGCGGAGTGGCTCTTTCCTCTCGAATGCGCCATCGAGCGAGCGGCCAGCCGCGGCACCCGCGCCGCTGTCGAAGGCTCCCTCGCTGAACAGACATTGCGTTTCATCGTCGACAATGACAAAGGGAGCGTGCCACACTTTGTCACGCTGCTCGTGGAGAACTGTGACCGGTTCGGCCTGCTTGATGACCGGGATCGCATGCGAATTCAGGTCGCCCTCGAAGAAGCCCTGCTCAACTCCGTCATCCACGGGAATCTGGAAGTCAGCTCCAAGCTGCGCGAAATGGAAGGCGACGTATTCGAGCAGGCGATCCTGGAACGCAAGCAGCTGGAGCCGTATCGCAGCCGCCGTGTCACACTGATCGCGGAATACACGCGGGAATATGCTCGCTTCACGATCCGTGACCAAGGCCCGGGATTCGATGTCAATAAAGTTCGCAATCCAACCGAAGACGATGCCATCGAGTTGGCCAGCGGTCGCGGCATCCTGCTGATGCGTTCGTTTACGGACTCGATTGAATACAACGACCAGGGAAATGAAGTCCGCATGGTCAAACGCCGGAGTGCTTCGCTCGCTCCTGCGGTCGAGCAACTTCAGGCTGCGTGTGCCTCGGCAGTGGCAGAATAGTTCGCTCGGGTAGAACGACTTGCCCGGAGAACGCCCCTCTCCTGATATAGAGGGGCGTTGTTCATCCGGACGGCCAAGTTGGATTAGAACTCTCCTACGACTTCCGAGCCCTGCGTCGTTCCGATCGCCCGCCAGGTATTCAGGTCGATGTTCTCGGACACGAACTTGCTCGAACCGTCACACATGATCACCTGCACGCCGCCTTCGTGCATGCTGCGGGAGCCAAACATCGTCGGGTTCGCTGTCGTCGCGACATCGCAAGGCAGGTTTCTCTCCGGCTGGTTGTTGCAGAAGCCGATCGTGTAGATGCGGTCTGGCAAGGCCGAGTTGGGCGTCAGGTACGTGGTGAACTCGCAGGCATCGCCCCACCAGGAGAAGCCTCGCAGGTCAGAGCCGTTCCCTTGAAGCACCTCCGCCATCAGCAACGTCGTTGAGGTTCCATCGGTCGCGTCGCGAAATCCGTAGGGCTTCAGATTCCCGAACGGAGCCCCGCGAAACACCACACTATTGACGGTCCCTTGCCCGT
>JBIIOI010000077.1:0-22767 GCA_044337025.1 Planctomycetaceae bacterium | reverse complement strand
AAGTAATACATCAGAGCAGGGGCGACCTGTTGAGTGTCAGATTCTTTTTTCCGTTCCAGACGAATCTTTATCCAAAGTTCAGGAGTTATCGGGTGAGGTAGCGATGCTTGTTGTGGAAGAACGGGAGGTCTTAGTATTCCCCGATCTGCAACTCAGCGGGACCCATGACTTGGTACATCCCACACTCGAACGGATGGACATTTCTCTCGCATACACAGCTGAGCCTCGAGAACCAGATGGGGAATATCAGCATTTCAGCATCAATCTGAAGTCTCCCGACAATCTGATCTATCATCCCCCGTCACTGTTAGTAGGTGAAGAAGCCGATGTCGCCGTCTTCTATTCGGACAAGGAGGATGGCTCACGATCTTATACGCTGAGTATGAGCAAAGACGCGACCACTGCAAGATTGCAGCTGGAAGTCTACACCAAGTCCCGACTGGAGACGGTCCCCTTTCGCTTCCTGAATCTCGACATCCCGCCTAAGCCCGTAGAAAAGGAATAGATCGGGAATATCCGGTGAGTCCGGTTGCAAGAGTATCGGGCGGTGAAGTTCGATTCGACCACTAGGGGTGCCTTGGTTGATTCGCAGCAGTGGCAGCTGGGCGTGGTCAGTCAGGGAATGGTGATATGGGAAACCCTCGGCTCCCCAAGACCGATCCCACCTGTTCCGGTGGCATTGGAAACAGTCGAGCCAAGTCTGGGTGTCCTCGGCTGTACATGGTACCGGCCACTCGACCATTTCCAACCGATGACCAAGCTGTTACCGGTCGTCGCTGGCACTGATCAGTTCCATCAACTCGGCCTTGCCGGTGTAGGTATCGATCAATTCCTGCAGGCGGGCCAGTTCATCTAAGGGGCCTTCTGCCATGAGGGCGAATTGTTGGGGGGTGGCGGGATAAACTTCCCGTCGGAGGGCTGCGATGGCGCGATACATGCGCTCCATCTGGTCCATCGTCTGACCCAACTCGACATCGTTGGTAATCATCTCCGCACCCTCAAGAGTCCTTTGCGCCGCGAACGAAGGGGATGCCCCAGATGCTGCTGAAACACTGAGTATGTTGTTGTGTTGCCGATCCGTCGCGATTGTTGCAAATCCTCTTGTGGCTCAGCAACCCAGACATCCAAAGCGATGCCTGGGCCACCCCGTCGCGAGCCACTGCTCTGGGAGCGCTCACAGTGCCGTGGCACGCGACGCGACAGGTCCCGCCCCAGGAGCGCCGGGTGCCTGGTGTCGGGTGGCACTGCTGGCTTGCCCAGCAGTGCCCGATGGGCGTGGTCAGTCAGGTAATGGTGAAATGGAAAACACTCGACTTCCCCCGAAGCCTAACCCAACAGATCCGGAGTGTATGGAGCCATTCGAGGTAAGTCCGGGTATTGCAACTTCCCCGGCAGGAGATGATACCGGGCACTGGGCCATTTCCAATAGATGGCCCGTTCGAACCATGATCGGTTTGAACCGGGGGCTAGCGCCCGGCGGCTGATTTGGATCAGCCGGAACGCGCTAGCGTCCGGTTTCTGGTCGGCCATTCTCATCGGGAGAAAGGTGGTCTCGCTCTCTTCGGTCCTGGGCTATCAAGACATAGTCGACTGTCCGGATGAGCGATTCATCGGTGTTCAAGCATTTCCAGTCGCCACCTTGTGTCCAGACCGGGCGATCGCGAAAGACTGTCCACCGTTCTCGTAGGCCTCGCGTGCAATTCGCCTTCAGTTGATCTCGCACGACTCGTCCGGAAACCAGGCTCGCTGTAATCACTGTATGCACATGGTTGGATCGCGCCTGGCAAGCCCACAGCTTCCACCCGCGATGCTGGCTGTGCCGCTGGACTTCGGTTTCCACAGCTGTTCGCTGATCGGCGTCGAGTAATACAATGGGATGGTTCAGTCGCTCATGGCGCCACTGTTCCAATTGCGGCTGCGGCAGTTGTTCTCCGGAGCCGACCTTTTTCCAGCCGGTCGAGGCGCCCTGCAAATGAGTTCCGTACACCGTCCAGGTGATGAAGTACGCCAGCGGGTCGCGATCGAGCGGCATATTCTTGACGCTTGATGACAGGAACCGGACGCTAGCGCGTACCGGCTGATCGTTCAGAAGCGACGAATCAGCCGGCACGCGCTAGCGTCCGGTTTCCAGATGACAATGAATTCCAGCCCAAAGTGAACCGGGGGCTAGCGCCCGGCGGCTGATGAGGCTGGGACTACTTCAGCGTGAACTCCGGCAGGTGGACAATCTGGCCACCCTTCAGGGCCGACTCGTGGGCGAGGATGCCGACGCAGGTCCAGTTGGCAGACAACGTCGCGTTCGGCCACGGGTCGCGGTCCTGGGCCAGGGCATTGAGCATCTCATTGACCAGGTGCGGGTGCGAGCCGCCGTGGCCGCCGCCTTGCAGGAAGCTGAGGTGCTCGGCGTCGTGAATTTCGCTAGGCTTGGTGAACCGGCGGATCGGCTCCGGCAGCAGGTGGGCGTAGTCGGGCACTTCGACCTTCGAGGGGATCTCGGGCTCGGGCTTCTTGGCGGTGTGGATGACGTGCAGTTCGTGCTCCACCAGCGTCCATTCGAAGCTCTTCTTGGTGCCGTACACGTCGAAGCTCTCGCGGTACTGGCGGGCCACATCGTACAGGCAGCGCCACACGTGAGCGGTCAGGTCGCTGTCCTTCAGCTTGATATGGCAGCTCTCGACGGCGAACTTGTTGCCCGACTTCTTCTGGATGTCCTCGCGGACGGTTCCGGAGCCGAAGCAGCTGACGTACTCCGCCCGCTTGTTCATCAGGCCGAGGACCGGGCTCACGACGTGTGTGGCGTAGTGCATCGGGATCATCCGTTCCCAGTAATCGGGCCAGCCGTCCATGTCCTGGGGGTGAGAAGCTGCGAGGTGCTGGATTTCGCCGAGTTCGCCCTTCTGGTACAGCTCCTTGATGAACAGGAACTCGCGGCTGTAGACGACCGTCTCGGCCATCATGTACTTCTTGCCGGTGCTGGCGACCAGATCGCAGATCTTTTCGCAGTCGGCGACATTCGTGGCCATCGGGACGGTACACATCACGTGCTTGCCGGCCTTGAGGGCTTCCATGCTCATCCAGGCATGGTCCGGAATCGGCGAGTTGATGTGAACGAAGTCGACTTTCGGATCGGCCAGCACATCTTCGTACTTGGTGTAGCGGGTGCCGACGCCGAACTGGTCGCCGATCTTGTTCAGCTTCTCTTCGTTGCGCTGGCAGAGGGCCTGAACATTGGCCAGCGGGTGGGCCTTGTAAATGGGAAGGAACTCCGCCCCGAATCCGAGACCGACCATCGCGACATTGAACTGCTTGCTCATGAGAAGACCTTGCGAAGGGAATGGCTGGAACGCACCACGCATTCAACGAAAGGCCAGTGTATCGGGCTGTTTGGAGCGGGGCGAGTAAGCGGAGCCGGGGAGTGGCCACTGCCCACTGCCCATTCCCCACTGCCCCGCGACTTGATGTCCAATTGCAGTTTTCGCCGATTCTGCTATCTTCTGCCACTTGCGAAAACTGTGCCCGACTTCGGGGATCGGTGACGGATTCACCCAACCTCCTCAATTCGGTCGTTCTTGCAGCGCCATGGCGGACGTAACGCCTTGTGCGGTCGGTGATTCGGGAGTTCGGAGATGCCCACTTTGGATATCGTCGCGACATTGAAAGACAGCCCGTCCTTTGGTCGGGACGAGATCAAGCGAGTGCTCGGTGCCGCCAGCGGCCCCGGTGCCGCTGAGTTTCGCCGCGCCGTGGAGCAGGTTCAGCACGAGAACAGCCCGCCCATGAAGGTCCGGGCCGGGATTGGCTACTTCTTCCTGGGTCAGGCCGAAAAGGCTGCCGAACTTCTGGAAAGCTGTAAAGACGGCACCGGTCGCTACTACCGGGGTCAGGCCCTGTCGACCATTGGCCAGCACGCGGATGCGGCCAAGGAGTTCGACGAGGCGATCAAGCTCGGCGAAAACAAGGTCGAATGCACGCTTCGCAAGGCGGGCGAGATTCGCAAGACCGGCAGTCTCGACGAAGCGGAACAGATCATTCGCAGCACCGGTTCGGAAGGGGCTCGGCAGGCCGAGTACTCCTACCAGATGGGCTGCGTGATGGCCGACCGGGGTGACACCTACGGAGCCATCGAGTACTTCGAACGTGCGGTCGACATGGACCCGCACCATCAGCGGGCGCTGTTCGCACTGGCTCTCCAGGCGGCTCGCCAGGGGAACGACGACGAGGCGATTCAGCTCTACGAACGCTGCCTGTCGAAGCCTCCGTACTACCTCGGTGCCCTGCTGAACCTGGGATTGCTGTACGAGGACAAGGAAAACTACGCCGCAGCTCAGTACTGCTTCGAGCGCGTGCTGCGGTACGACCCGAACAACGAGTGGGCCCAGCTGTACCTCAAGGATATTGAGGCCACCAGCAGCATGTTCTACGACGAAGAGACGCTCAAGCAGCAGCAGAAGCTGGAGCATCTCCTCAGCCGTCCGGTCACCGACTTCGAACTATCGGTTCGCAGCCGCAACTGTCTGGCCGGGATGGATATCAAGTCGCTCGGCGATCTGACCAAGATCACCGAAGCCGAACTGCTGGCTGGCAAGAACTTCGGCGAGACCTCGCTGAAGGAAGTGCGCGAGCTGATGGCTCTGCACGGCCTGAAGGTCGGCCAGAACATCCACGAGAAGTCCCGCGATGCCGCTCCGGACTTCCGCGACCTCACTCCCGAAGAGCAGGCTGTCCAGCAGACACCGGTCGCCGATCTCAACCTGTCGGTCCGCAGCCGCAAGTGCATGACTCGGCTCAACATCACGACCGTGGGCGAGCTGTGCCAGCGGACGCCGGACGAACTGATGGGAGCCAAGAACTTTGGTGTGACTTCGCTCAACGAAGTCCGGGCCAAGCTCACCGAATTGGGACTGCGTCTGCGAAACGATTAACGTTTCGGAGTCGCTCAGTCGGCACGAACAACGGGAGCCACCGCGATGCGGTGGCTCCCGTTTTCATTTGCTCACAGACTTGTTAGCCGTCGGGCTCGCCCGACGTGCCTTACTCACTGTCTCAGGCCGCTCGTCTTTCGACCTCCGAAGCCGCAGTCTGCCTTGGCTGGTACAGATGCTCTCGCGTGCAGGGCATCCCGGTCAGCCCACGCTGCTTGTGCTTCGTGGCCACCGTCTGATAGATGCGGGCGTTCCCCTCACCCAGCACAAAGACGCACGCAGCCAGGTACAGCGTCCACAGCCGGTACTTTTCCTCGCCGACCTGCCGGATCGCTTCCTCGCGATTGGCTTGCAGACGCTGACTCCAGTGGCGACACGTCATCGAGTAGTGGTCGCGCCAGCCTTCGACATCGTGGACATCGAAGCCCTGTGACTCCAGGCACTGCGTCATGTGCCCCAGATGATCGAGCTCGCCGCCGGGGAAGATGTACTTCGCGAGCAGACGCCGCTCGGGACGCATCTTGCGGAACGCCTTGTCGGTCTTCTTGGCGGGACGGGTGATTCCGTGGTTGAGGAAGATCCCGCGGTCCCGCAGCAGCGAGTTCACCTTGGCCATGTAACCCGCCATGTTGTCGATGCCGACATGCTCGACCATCCCGATGCTCGAGATTTTGTCGAACTGCCCCTCGACATGGGCGTAGTCCTTCAACTCCGCCGTGACCTGACCTTCCAGGCCCAGGCGGCGGATCCGCTCGTGGGTCAGGGCCAGCTGTTCCTTGGACAGCGTGATCCCGTGGGCCTGAACTCCATAGTGCTTGGCCGCGTGGCAGATCAGCGCCCCCCAGCCGCAGCCGATGTCCAGCATCCGGTCTCCCGGCTTCAGCTGGAGCTTGCGGCAGATCATGTCCAGCTTGTTGATCTGGGCTTGTTCCAGTGTCTCGTTCCAGTCGCGGAAATAGGCGCAGCTGTAGACCATCTGGTCATCCAGGAACAGCTTGTAGAAGTCGTTGCTGAGGTCGTAGTGGAACTGAATGAAGTCCTGGTTCTCTTTCTGTTCGCGGTGCAGTCCCGTCTCGTCGCCGCTGTAGCTGTGACGGACATCGGTCGGTTCTCCGCGTGCGAAGAGGAACGACATGGCGAACTTGGCCAGCATCATCAGCGGAAGGCCGCGAATCTTCTGCCGCGAGTTTCGGACGCGGGCGATCTCGACGAAGCTCACCAGGTCGGCGCCGCGGTAATCG
Organism: Planctomycetaceae bacterium; assembly: GCA_044337025.1. Taxonomy (GTDB): domain Bacteria; phylum Planctomycetota; class Planctomycetia; order Planctomycetales; family Planctomycetaceae; genus TH-plancto1. The sequence goes on along the minus strand of JBIIOI010000077.1, from coordinate 16,604 downwards.
ATCGCTCCCCGTGCATAGAGCCGCATCAGCGTGTCAACTCGCGGACTGCGCAGGAGCGTGGCAATCACGCCGGGGCTGGAGATAACAACCTCCATGCCGGGCTGTGGGTTGTCTCCCAATGCCACCAGACTCCCATCCCAGAGCCGGATCGAGATCGGGGAGTTCAAACGAGTCCGAACGAACTCAAACAGTTCTGTCGCGCGGCGAATCTGCCGCTGGGCTGTCGTTTCCGTGCTCATGCCGGTCTTCCTGTTCCGCGAATCGGTGGCCTCGGGCCTAAGCCCGACAACGTGCGGAAAGATAGAAGAAGGTGCGAGTTACCGCGAGGTCTGTTTGGTCGCCCGGTGGCCGGAGCAGGCCACCCCTCGCGCAGCCCATGAATTCAGAGCAATTCTGCGATGAGGGGTATCGATGTCACACCGCGAACGCTCTTTCGCAGAGCGAAAGGCGACAATCATTTTGTCAGCCGATCGCGAGCCCCGATGACCGCCTCGGTCGCGGAGCTGGTCGTCTCGGCTGTGGCTGTGATGTGGCCCATTTTGCGGCCCTTCTTGGCGTCCTGCTTGCCGTAGAGATGCAGCTTGGCGGCGGGAAATTCGCTGACTGCGTTCCAGTTTGGCTCACCGCCCGCCCATAAATCGCCCAGCAGGTTCGACATGGCTGCCGGGCGCAGCTGTTCGACCGATCCCAGGGACAGGCCGCAGATCGCGCGGACATGCTGTTCGAATTGGCTGGTCACGTGCCCTTCGATCGTCAGGTGTCCCGAGTTGTGAGGACGGGGGGCCAGCTCGTTGACGAGCAGCCTGCCATCGCGCGTCACAAAGAACTCGACACATAGCAGCCCGACGACGCTGAGCTGATCCATCAGCATGCGTGTCACTTCGCGGGCCTGATTCTGGATCGATGTCGACAGCGAATCGGCCGGGCAGATCGAGACATCCAGGATGTGGTGGCTGTGGTGATTGATGATCGGGCCGTAGAACACGACCTCGCCCGATTCGCTGCGGCAACCGATGACCGAGCACTCGACTTCGAGGTCAATCCACTCTTCGAGAACCGACGCCCGGCCCTTCAGCTCCAGAGCGGCCTTGGCCACATCAGCGGGCTCGCGCAACAGCCACTGCCCCTTGCCATCGTAGCCGCCGGTCGTGGTCTTGAGGACACACGGCACCCCGAATGCGTGGACCTGCTGGACCAGCCCTTGAGCCGGATCAATCGTTGTGAACTTTGGCAACGGGCCGCCGAGTCGGCGAATCGTCTCTTTCTCCAGCTGGCGGTTCTGGGCCACTTCCAGAACACAGCGGCTGGGGCGGACGCGAGTGTGCTTGAGGACCTCGTCCACGCATGGCAGCGGGACATGCTCGGTCTCGAACGTGGCGACCGAGACCAGCTTGGCGAACTGGGACACCTTGTCGAGTTCATCGAACCCGCCCACAACGATCTGGTCGGCCCATTGAGCTGCGGGGCCGTCGGCCTCGTCACTGAAGATCACAACGCGGTAACCCATGCGACGCGCGGGCCAGGCCAGCATCCGACCGAGCTGTCCGCCGCCGAGGATTCCGATCGCGGAACCGGGAGCCAAGGCCGCACTCATGACAACACCTGCCCCATCACCTTGTCGGACTGTGTCTGGCGAAACGCTTCGAGTTTCGTTCGCAGCTCGGGACGGCTGCCCGCCAGAATCCGGCACGCCAGCAGCCCCGCGTTCTTGGCTCCCGCCTCACCGACTGCGAGTGTTCCGACCGGGACACCGCCCGGCATCTGCACGATCGACAGCAGCGAGTCGACACCGTGGAACCACTTGCTGCCGACGGGGACTCCCAGCACCGGCAGCGTCGTCAGCGAGGCCACCATCCCCGGCAGGTGAGCTGCCCCGCCCGCCCCGGCGATGATCACTTCCAGCTTGCGTGAAACGGCAGTTTGAGCGTACTCGACCATCCATTCGGGTGTCCGGTGAGCCGACACGACGCGGCATTCGTGCGGGACTCCGAACTCGGTCAGAATCTCGGACGCGGGGCGCATCGTGTCCCAATCGGACTGACTGCCCATGATGATCCCGACCAGCGGCGACTCGGCGGCGGACATGTAGGTTCCTGGACGATCTCGTGAGGGTATGTGGGCTTGGGATTAGAACAGTTTCGGAGACGTATTTCATCCAAACGGCTGAGCCGCGACCTTAGAAGGAAATTGACACCGCGCATGCGGCTCGGCAGGAGCCTCGCCCTCCCGAATCGGATTTCCACTTCTTCACTTGAATCAACGCTCTCGGGCCGCGAAGGTATCTGGCATCTCCGATGGATCACATCCCTCTTCGCAGGCGAACTCCCATGCCAAATTCTTCGTCTTCTCGCCGTGAGTTTCTCTCGGTTTCGCTGACCGCAGGAGCCCTTGCCGGTCTGGGAAGCTCACTGCAGGCTGCCGCCCCTCCGGCCCCGCTGATGGCTTATGTGGGGACCTTCAGTTCCCCGCTGAAAGACACGCTGCCGACGCAAGTCGACCTGCCGCCGGGCAATGGGCGGGGGATTCACCTGTTTGAAGTCGACCGCACGACGGGAGCCATGACTCCGGCCGGGGTCTACGAACTGGGGACCAGTCCGAGCTGCCTGGTGCTGAATGCCGCGGGAACGCGGCTTTACTCGGCGAATGAGACCGATCGCGTCGGCGATCCGGTGTCCGGGACCGTCAGTGCCTTCGCGGTGAAGTCTGGCAAGCTGGAGTTGCTCAACACCGCACCCTCTGGCGGAGCGGGACCGACCTATGTGAGCATTCACCCGTCGGGCAAGTTCCTGCTGGTGGCGAACTACTTTGGCGGCTCAGTGGCTGTCGTGCCGATTCTGGAGGACGGTCGCCTGGGCCCCGCCAGTGATGTCAAGAACGACGAGGGCCCGCTGGGGCCGACGCGGGCTCCGCATGCACCTCCGGGCAGCTTTGCCTTCAGCGGTCACGACCGCACGCACGCGCACATGATCCAGTCCGATCCGTCGGGACGTTTTGTCCTGCATGTCGATCTGGGGCAGGATCTGATCTACGTCTGGAAGTTCGACGCCCAGGCGGGCAAGCTGTTGCCGAACGACCCGCCGACGGTCGCTCTGCCGCCCGGCGATGGGCCGCGGCACTTTCACTTTCACCCGAATGGCCAGTGGTTTTACTGCATTCAGGAGGAAGGCTCGACGATCGTGCTGTTCGACTACGACGCCGAGAAAGGCCGCCTGAAGGCCCGCCAGACGATCTCGACGCTGCCCCCTGGATACGCGGGAAGCAACTTCTGCTCCGAAATCCTGGTCTCTCCGGACGGCAAGTTCGTCTATGCAGGGAACCGGCTGCATGACACGGTTGGCATCTTCCGAGTCGGTTCCGACGGGACTCTCAAGTTCGTCGATGATGTCCCAACTCGTGGCAATTACCCTCGCAGCTTCAACTTTGACCCGACGGGCCGGTTCCTGTACTGCTGTAACCAGCGAGCCGACAACATGACGGTCTTTGCGGTCAATCACGAGACCGGCGGACTGACGTTTACAGGACACTATGCCCCGGTGGGGAATCCGTCGATTGTGGTGTTTCTGGACCTGGCCACGGTGAAGGCCGAGTGACGATTGCCTTCCGGGTGGCTTGGGATTTGTGGACCTGCCGGACCAAACAGGCAGGAACGCTGTCCGAGAAAACCAAGATCAGATAGATTTCCCAGCTTCCCGAGTCCTGATCGCTCCAGGCGATCGGGATTGAACGATGACGCCCCCTGGCGGAGAAGGATCCTCGGATGCCACTGGATGCTTACGCACCTTGTCCTTGCGGTAGCGGCAAGAAGCTCAAGTTCTGTTGTCTCGCGATCTCTTCCGATATGGAGAAGATCGAGAAGCTGATCGATAACCATCAGCCTCGTATGGCTTTGCAGTCCTTGGAAAAGGTCGCCAAGAAGCACGGAGACAATCCGTGGGTGGTGACTCGTCAGGCGGCCTCGCTGCTGTCCGATGACCGGGCCGCTGAGGCCAAGACGGTCCTGCTGACGTTCCTGCGGAACAAGCCGGATCACCCCAGCGCCAACGCCCTCTATGCGATGGCCACGCTGCAGGCGGATGGGCTACCTGAAGCGCGCAAGGCGATTCGCCGCGCGTTCCGGTTCTCGATCGCTGCCGAGCCGATCATCGTCGCCGGTCTGGCCGAGTACATGGCTGAGTACCACTGGCAGCTCGACCAGTTCATGGCCGCTCGCCAGCACATGGTGATGGCCCTCCAGCTCGGCAACGAGAACCAGCACCGCGAAGTGCTCGAACACCTGATGGAGTTCGATACCGACGGAACGGTCCCGTTCTCGTTCCGTGGTGGTCAGTCGATTCCGCCTTACACTCCGCCCGAAGCGGCTGCGGAGAAGGTCACCAAGGCTCAGCGTCTGGCTTCGGTTGGCTGCTGGGGCGAGGCGGCAGTTCAACTTGCCGAAGTCACCGAAATCGACGCGAACTCGTCGGCTCTGTGGCGGCTCGTGGGTCTGTTTCAGGCGTGGGATGGGAACGAAGCCGCTGCTGCGGTCGCTCTGCACAAGTCCGCGGAACTCGAATCCGACTTCGATGTCGCGGTCGAGACCGAGACCCTCGCTCAGGAACTCGACCGCAACGTGCCGGATCACTGCACGAAGTTGCGGACGGTCTTCCACGACACGAACCATGTCGCCAAGCTGTTGACGGTGCTGGATGGCTCCACCCAGCTGATCAAGCTGCCCCATCAGCCGTCAGAAGAGGAAGTCCAGCCGGTCGCCGGGGTGTATGCGGTTCTCGACCGGGTTCCGGGAGAGTGGAAAGATGGCCTGGCGCTGTCGGAGCTGTCCCGCATTGTCGGTCGAGTCTCGGTCTTCGACTCGGTTCCGGAGAAGTCTCTCCCTCCACGCGTGCTGACGACGGGACTCGAAGGGGCCAAGCTCAAGTTGGTGGAAGACGTCCTGAAGTCGGTTGGCGGGGAACTGATCTTCAAGTCGGCCGATCACCCTGAAGATGGCAAGATCGTCGGAGCCGAACGGCCCGATGATGAGCCGATGACGTTCGATTACTACATCCCGCGGACCGTCTCGGGGGCCGAGCGCCGCCGGGCTCGCCGGGAGTTCCTGGCCAACTGCTGGGAAAATGGCTGGAAGAACCATCCACTGCGGGCGCTTGATGGCAAGACCCCTGCACAGGTCGGAACTGATCCGGCCTACAAGCTGCGACTGGCTGCGGCGATCGAGTGCCTCGATGGGGTCGCTGACGATATGCAGGCGTTCGCCCCGGTCGATGCCCTCCGCAAGGATTTCGGCATTCCGGAACCGACGCGCGTCACGGTGGCTGACAATCAGTCGCTGCAGAATATGAGTCTGTCTCAGCTTCGCCGCATCGACCTGTCGTCTTTGACCGATGAGCAGTTCCGGACTGTGGCTCAGCGGGCCGCGTTGGGACGGCTGGGACGACTCAGCTACGTGACCTTGAAGACCTGGGCCGACACTCGCGATGGCCTGTTCAAGGACGACAACGAGCGGATCACGATCCTGAGCAGTCTGGCCGACTTGGCTTCTCGGGCGCTGTTGGACGAAGAATCGCTCGCCTGGAATAACAAAGCCCGTACGATCGTCGAGAAGCTCCCCAACAGCTTCGAGCGGATGGTCGAGTGGAAGCTCCGCGAGCTGCAACTGGTCATGGGCGACAAGGAACGGCAGCAGAAGCTGTTCCACGAGCTGTGGCATGTGTACGGCTCGAAGCTGCCGCGTCTGCGCCAGATCATGACCGGAGTCGCCGAAGAGCTGGGTCTCGAACGACCATGGGATCAGGGAATCGTCACGCCCGGCGAATCGGGCGGGCTGTGGACTCCCGAGTCCGGGGCGAACGCTCCCACAGGTCAGAAGCTCTGGACGCCAGGGAATGACTAGTGGTGGGATCAGCCGGAACGCGCGAGCGTCCGGTTCGCGACAACCGTGGGCGAGCGCCCTGCGGCTGATCGATTCGCGAGAGTGACTCACCCGGTTGCCAGGAATCTCCGTCGTGGCCCCTCAAAACGCAGGGACCGCGATTGCGATTGCGCTCCCCCTTCGTACTGATCCTGCAACTCATCTCTCCGAAAGAAGGCCGAAGATGAAGAACGCAATCTTCAGTGTGATCGCCATGATCATGGCCTTCTCGTCCACGGACGCGCAGGCCAAACCGCTGAAGGTCTTCATTCTGGCTGGCCAGTCCAACATGGAGGGGCATGCCGAGATCCGCACCTTTGACTACATCGGTCAGGATCCGCTAACGGCACCCATTCTCAAGGAGATGCGCAATCCCGATGGAACGCCACGGGTCTGCGACAAGGTCTGGATGTCGTATTTGACGGGCCCGTACGACGGCAGTGCCAATGGCGAGGGGCTGGGGAAGCTGACCGCCGGCTTTGGAGCACGCGGAGATCAACCGACGAAGGATTGCGGAAAGATCGGCCCCGAGTTCACCTTTGGCATCTATATGGAGAAGGAGCTCAAGGAGCCGATTCTGATTATCAAGACCGCCTGGGGCGGCCGGTCGCTCAACACCGAATTTCGTCCGCCGAGTGCCGGGCCCTACAGGCTGCCGAAGGAGATTCAGGAGCTGTGGGACAATCACCCGCAGGGCGCCCACGGGATCCCCAAAGCCGAGGACCGAAAGAAATGGCAGGACGACAAGGATGCCGCCTCGGGTGTGTTCTACCGCATGATGATTGAGCATGTGCAGAAAGTGACCAAGGACATCAAGCGGGTCTGTCCGGAATACGACGAGCAGGCTGGCTATGAACTGGCCGGTTTTGTCTGGCTGCAGGGCTTTAATGATCTAGTCGATGGGACGACCTATCCCGGCCCGGACAAGCCGGGAAAGTACGACGAGTACTCGCGTCTGCTGGCGCATTTCATACGGGACGTGCGTAAAGACCTTTCGGCCCCGAAGATGCCATTCGTGATCGGCGTTTTGGGAGTCGGCGGTGAACGCGACAATGAAGTGTTCCGGAAGGCGATGGCCGCACCCGCCAGCTTGCCCGAGTTCCAGGGCAATGTGATCGCTGTGGAGACGGCTCCCTTCTGGGACTATGCCATTGAGGCTGCTCAGCCAAAGCAGGACGAGTACAACCGAATCCTCAATACAGCTCACACCCTGAAGAAGGATGGCACTTTCGACAAAGATTGGAAGTGGGACAATTACTGGAAGCCGCTGGGGAAACCGCTCCCCGAGCAGCGGAGCTGGCGCTTCATGACGATTGCCCCCACGGAGCAGAAGGACAAGCTGGAAGAGTATGAGGACCGGCGATTCCGCGACATCAAGTTGCCCGCCGGGATGGAGAACTGGTACCAGCCCGACTTCGATGACAGCCAATGGACAGCTGGCCCGGCCCCCATCGGAAAGGGCGTCTGGAATCACAGCGGAGTGACCCTGGACACGTTCCCCTCAAAATGGGGGGATGGCGAATTCGTTCTGATGCGGACGACCTTTGAGGTGGATGAGCTGGACTGCGAGTCGTATCGCATCGCAGTCTTGGCGAGGCAAGGATTCCGGGTCTATTTGAATGGACATCCGATTCATACCTACATCTGGTGGATGGACAATCCGTACTACCGATCGATCGTCCTCGACAAAGAAGAGATCAAGTTCCTGAAGAAGGGGAAGAACGTCTTGGCTGTCTATGCCAACGACCAGTATGGGAAGAACTCTCCGGACCATTATGCCGCGATCGATGTGCGGATCGAGGGGATCACTCAGGCCGACCAGAAGAGGCTCGACCTGGCCCTGGAGGAAGTCCTGTCATCCAAAGACAAGGAGGTCCTCAAAGGGGCTTCCAATGGCGGCTACCACTATTGGGGCAGTGCCAAGATATTTGCTCAGATGGGCAAAGCCTTCGCTGATGCCTTGCTGCCTTTGCAGAAGTGACACAGTCGAGGCTCGGTCGGGAGGGCGAGGCTCCTGCCGAGCCGCTTGCGCGGGGGCGATGTTATCTCAAACGGGCGACTCAGCCGTTATTTGAGCAGCTTCAGAATTGGTATTCCTTGCTGGACTCGGAAAGAGGGGGCTTGGAACACTAATCTCCACTGATCAACGCTAATCGGAGTCAGAGCGAATTCTCTCTGGATGAGCGTTGATCAGTGGAGATTAGCGTTCCATTCTCCTGACTGAAGACGAAATCTGAATCTGCTCTGGTTGTTGGCTTCTGGTCCAATCGATTGGCAGCACAACAATCCGGCATGCCCACTTCCCCCTCGACTGCGATCGTCTGGTTCCGTCGCGACTTGCGTCTGGCTGACAACCCGGCCTTGAGCGAAGCGGTCAAACGCTATCGCTCGGTGTTTCCAATCTACCTGCACACTCCCGGAGATGAGGGTGACTGGCCCGCCGGGAGTGCCAGCCGGTGGTGGCTGCATCACTCGTTGAGCTCGCTCGATTCTCAGCTGCGGCAGCGCAGCTCGCAACTGATCCTGCGATCCGGCGGCGCCTTGGAGCAACTGAGCGCGCTGATTGCCGAGACTGGTGCAAACGCTGTCTTCTGGAATCGGCGGTACGAGCCCGAATCGATTCGCCGCGACGCCGAGGTGAAGGCGGCCCTGAAGGAGCGTGGGATTGCGGCGGAGAGCTTCAACGCCTCGCTGCTGTTCGAGCCGTGGGAAGTCACCACACAGGCGGGCAAGCCGTATCAGGTCTTCACCCCGTTCTGGAAGACCTGCCGCGCGAAGCCACCCGTAGCAGAATTCGTCGGATTTCTGCCCTCCTCTCCCCTGCCCTCTTCGCCGCCGCGTTCCGAACCTCTCTCGTCGTGGAACCTCCTCCCCAAGATCCCCTGGGACAAGGCATTCTCTGAGCAGTGGCAACCCGGCGAACAGGGAGCCCAGGCCCAGCTCGAAAAATTCCTGGCCGATGCGATCGCCAACTACAGCCAGGGGCGCGACATCCCTGGAACGCGCGGCACATCGCAGCTCTCACCGCATCTGCATTTCGGAGAGATCGGCCCCCGCCAAATCTGGGCGGCAGTTCACAAGGCGTTTGCCAATCACCCTCCCGAAGATGCCCGGACCTTCCTGCGTGAGATCGGCTGGCGGGAGTTCGCGTACCACATCCTCTATCACTTCCCCCGGACACCGACCGCGCCGCTGCGGGTCGACTTTGAACGGTTTCCATGGGCCAGTCACGCCGCTCAGCTGCGAGCCTGGCAGCGCGGCCAGACCGGCTACCCGATTGTCGACGCCGGCATGCGCGAGCTGTGGACGACCGGCTGGATGCACAACCGGGTGCGGATGATCGTCGGCTCGTTCCTGACGAAGCACCTGCGGATTTCGTGGACCGAAGGGGCTCGCTGGTTCTGGGACACACTGGTCGATGCCGACCTGGCGAGCAACACACTCGGCTGGCAATGGATCGGCGGCTGCGGAGCCGATGCCGCGCCCTATTTCCGAGTCTTCAACCCGATGACGCAAGGGGAGAAGTTCGACCCGGCGGGCGATTACGTCCGCCGCTGGGTGCCCGAGCTCTCTAAGCTGCCCAGCGGAGTCATTCACCAGCCCTGGACAGCCTCGCCCGATGTGCTACGACAAGCCGGCGTGGAACTGGAAGTGAACTATCCGAATCCAATTGTCGACCACGCCGAAGCTCGGGCCCGAGCCCTTGAGGCGTTTGGGAAGATTCGGCAATCGAGTTAGATGAACTCGCAGGACCTCCAAGCTGCATGTCTGGAGTGTCGGACGAGGGGGGCATCGACTACCAGTCAATCGTCTCGCTGCCGTTCCGCACGGGTGCCACTGCTGGCTTGTCCAGCAGTGCCCGCTGGAGGTGCTCTGATCGAGCATGGATCGCTAGGGATACATAGGACTGTCACCGCATTCGGCTTTCCGAATTGACGGGGCTCATCACACACGAGCCGCTCTCGCGTGGCACTGCTGGGCGAGCCAGCAGTGCCACCCCCTGACAAGGGGCACTGGTTTCGACCGTTCCAGCGCGGAGGCAGTTCCCCTCTCAATCGTCTATCCTTTCCGAGTGCCCGCCGCTGTCTCGGAGTGATCATGAGCGACACGCTCTACATCGTCGATACCCTGTCCCTGGTCTTTCAGGTCTACCACGCCATCCGCCAGCCGATGACCGGCTCGCGTGGGCAGCCGACCAATGCCTTGTTTGGTTTCACGGGCGATATCGAGCATCTCCGCAAAGACAAGAAACCGACGCATCTGATCTGTGCCATGGACTCCAAGGGGCCGGCCGAGCGCGACAAAATCTATGCCGAGTACAAGGCTCATCGGGAAGCTCCTCCCGAAGACCTGCAGGTGCAGATCCCCCTCGTACTCGACCTGATCCGGGCTTACAACATCCCCGTCATCATCGTCGAGGGCTGGGAAGCCGATGACGTGATCGCCACGCTCGCCACGCGGGCCGCAGCTGCGGGGATGGACGTGCGGATGGTCACCAACGACAAGGACGCCCGCCAGCTGATCTCGCCCAAGATCAAGACCTATTCGATTCGGAAGAAGCGGTTCTATGACGAGGCAGACCTGCTCGAAGAGTGGGGGATCCGGCCGGACCAGGTCGTCGACTTTCAGTCGCTGGTCGGTGACAGCGTCGACAACGTTCCCGGCATCCCGCAGATCGGGCCCAAGACGGCCACGACACTCCTGCAGGAGTTCGGCACCTTGGAGCAGGTGCTGGCCAATGCTGACAAGGTGAAGGGGAAGAAGGTCGCGGAGAACCTGAAGACCTACGCCGATAAGGCCTATATGAGCCGCGAGCTGGTGCGGCTCAATCGCGACTTGCCGATTGAACTCGATTGGGAAGATGCTCGTCTCAAGGAGCCCAACTGGGAGAAGCTCCTGGAGCTGTTCACCGATTACGGCTTCCGCCGCTACTCGACCGATGCCCAGACCAAGGTCAACGAGACGAAGATCCAGTCCTCGAAAGACATCCCCCGCGACTGGAAGACGATCCACACGCAGGGCGAGTTCGAGGCGTTCCTCACCGACCTGAAGTCGCAGTCGCGGTTTGTCCTCGATCTGGAAACGACTGGGCTCGACCCGCTGGAAGCCGACATCGTGGGCTGGGCGTTCTGCTGGCAGGCGGGGATCGGGTACTACATCCCAGTCGATGGACCGCGGGGGACACATACCCTCAAGGGCACCGAAGTGCTGGCGGCCCTCAAGCCGGTGATCGAGGACCCGGCGAAGACGATCCTCAATCAGAACATCAAGTACGACTACCGCGTGCTGCAGAGACACGGCGTCGAGATCGCCACGATCGGTCTCGACACGATGATCGGCGATTACCTGCTCGACGCCGGGGCCCGCAGCCACGGGATCGATGAGCTGTCCAAGAAGTACCTGCACCGCGAGAAGATTCCCACCAGCGACTTGATCGGCAAGGGGAAACGCCAGCTGCAGATGTTCGAGGTCGATGTCGCCAAGGTCGCCGAGTACGCCAGCGAGGACGCCGACTTCGCCTGGCAGCTGGCCGACTTGATCGAGACGAAACTCAATGAGCAGAAGCTGTGGGATCTGTACTGGGACCTCGAACGACCGCTGATCAAGATCCTGGCCGAGATGGAGAATCACGGCGTCCGCATCGACAGCGAGGAACTCAAACGCCAGAGCGTCCACGCCGAGAAACGGATGGATGAGCTGACAATCGAGTGCCACCAGCTGGCGGGGCGCGACTTCAATCTCAACTCGCCGAAACAGCTGGCGACAATCCTGTTTGACGAGCTGCATCTGCCAGTCATCAAGCGGACGAAGACCGGCCCCAGTACCGATGAAGAGGTCCTCGAAGAGCTGGCCGCCAAGCACCCGCTTCCCGCCAAGCTGATGGAGCATCGGCATCTGTCGAAGCTCAAGGGGACGTACCTCGACTCGCTGCCGACGATGGTCAGCCGCAAGGACGGCAAGGTGCATACCTCATTCAGCCAAGTCTCCGCAGCCACGGGGCGGCTGGCCTCGAACGATCCGAACCTGCAGAACATCCCGATCCGATCCGAAGAAGGGCGTGCGGTCCGGCGAGCATTTATCCCGAGTGAGCCGGGCTGGAAGCTGGTCTGTCTGGATTACTCGCAGATCGAGCTGCGGATGCTGGCCCATTTCTGCCAGGACCCGGCCTTGCTGGAGGCGTTCCGCAACAACGAGGACATCCATCGCCGCGTGGCCAGCGAAGTCTTCGGCGTCCCGCAGGACCAGGTCAACAGCGACCAGCGCCGCGTGGCCAAGGCGGTCAACTTCGGCGTGATCTACGGCCAGACGTCTTATGGGCTCTCAAACGCCCTCGACATCGAACGCGGGGCCGCCAGCACCTTTATCGAGGAGTACTTCAAGCGTTACGCCGAGGTCGAGAAGTTCATGAACCAGACCCTCGAAACCGTCCGGGAAAGCGGCTATGCGACCACAATCATGGGCCGCCGCCGCGAGATCGATGGCATCCGCCCCAAGCGGTTCCGCACGCTCAACATGCCCGAACGCACCGCCGTCAACACGGTCATCCAAGGCTCAGCTGCGGACTTGGTGAAGCAGGCGATGATCAACGTGCGGGCCAAAATGCGCGAGGCCAATCACCCGGCCCGCATGCTGCTGCAGATCCACGACGAACTAGTTTTTGAGTCGCCGGAAGCGGACGTGCCGTCGCTGGTCGCACTGGCGAAGCGCGAAATGGAGAACGCGCTGCCGCTCAATGTACCGGTGGTTGTCGATGTGAAGGTCGGGGACAACTGGCTCGATGCGGAGTAGCGTTCCGCGGCTCGACCCCGAGTGCGGCATGGCGTAAGCCTGCCGAATCTTTCGAAACACAAATGCGATCCAAGAGACTGGCCACCCACTCGGCAGGCTCACGCCGTGCCGCTCCTGAAAAAAGTCCGCTGAGCGTCCTCTCTTGCCCGGCGGGGGTTACCGGTGGCATACTGCCATGGAATTGCGACCTGTGGAGAGGAGCGTTTCATGATGCTGGTGGCTTGCGACATCTGCGGGCGTCGGTATTCCCTGGCCGAGGAGCGACTTGGTCAGCGGTTGACCTGTAAATCGTGTGATGTGGAGTTTGAAGTTTGCCTCGGGAACGAAGTCGATCCGGACGAGCCCGAGTTCCCGGTGGAAAGTCCCGTCGAGAATGACGAAACCGATGTCACGTGGTCGCAGCTGATGACCCGGACTGTGGGGGGGATCTGCGTCGTGATCGGGCTGGGGACCATGATCTCGCTGTTGTTCATCGATCCTCGGACCGGGCAGGCTCAGGCACCGATCGCAGCTGGGAACTCTCGGATGGCGCCCAGCCTGCCGCCCTCGTTCCCGGCAATGACAATGCCCAGCCGCCTCGAGTCGCTGCCTCACGACACCGTCCAGGAGTCGTTCCTGCGTGATTCGTTCACTGCCAGGAATCTGGCTCCACCTGCCAATACGGAGACCCGACCGGTCCCTCAATCGGAGCAGGAAGAGTCTCCGTTTGTCGAGGTGGATGAACACCCGCCCCAGGCGAATCAGCCATTGGCACCCGCGAATGCGGCGGATCTCCAAAACCAGATGCGCGATGTCCAGGAACGGATGCGGAAGCAGATGGAGCAATTGCAGCGGGACAGGCCGTTTCCGAGGGGGCCGAATTTCGGGCCGCCTCCGCACATGGGGCCGCCCACGCAGTTCGGTCCCCCTTCGCGCGCGACGCGACCCTAACGCCCTGCCCGATGCTTCCCCCGTAATGCGAGTCCGTCACCAGACTTTCGTTCTTGCTTGAGTCCCGCATGTCCAAGCTGACTTCAAAGCGGTCTCCCGAGGCTCTTCGGGCGGAGATTCTGAAAGCACTGACCAAGCCGATCGAACCGGTTCCCGTCTCAGCGCTGTACCGCGTCGGTCTGGCTGTGACGGCTGTCGCAATGTTGATCTTGCCGCTGCTCTATCTGGGGCTGATCGGGCTGATCGGGCATACGATCTGGTGGGTCTGGGTGCATGCGCCGATCGCGCAGTGGGATCCGTGGGTCCGGTTTCTGACGTTAATCGTGGGCGTCATCCTGCTGTTGTTTCTGATCAAGCCGTGGTTCGCGGGCGACCCGCAACAAGCCACGCCGCAGCGTCTCAAGGAGTCCGCGGAACCGTTCCTGTTCGAGTATGTCGCCCAGCTGTGCGAGATCGTTCGGTCTCCGGTCCCGAAGTCGATCCGGGTCAATACTCAGGTGAACGCCTCGGCCTCGTTCCGGCTCGGGATGCTCAGTCTGCTGCGGAATGACATGACCTTGACGATCGGTCTGCCGCTGGTCGCCGGGATGTCGCTGCGCGAGCTGACGGGAGTGCTGGCTCACGAGTTCGGGCACTTCGCGCAGGGCGCGGGAATGCGGGCCTATTACATCATTGCGACGATCAACGGCTGGTTCTTTCGCGCCGCCTACGAACGAGACAGCTGGGATGAGTATCTGCGGAAGGCGGCTGACAATCTGCCGATCCGTCTGGGGATATTCGTGTATATGACCATCTTCTTTGTCTGGCTGACCCGGCTGATGCTGGCCGCCGTGGCCTGGGTAGGGCACGGGATCAGTTGCTGGATGTCGCGGCAGATGGAGTTTGATGCCGACCTGCACGAGATCCGCGTGGCGGGCAGTGCGGCCTTTGCCACGAGTTGTCGCCGGATTACGGATCTGAATCTGGCGCAGATGATGACGTTCGATCACATGTCCCAGCTGCTGTCGGAGGGGCATTTGCCCGACGACTTTCCGGCAATGGTGGTCAGCTCGGTCCCTCTGATCCCCAAGGAGCTGCGCAAGCAGGTCCGTTCCTTTGAGCGTGACGAGCAGACCGGCTGGTTCGATACTCACCCGACCAACGTCGACCGGATTGCCCGGGCCCGTCAGGAGAACGACCCGGGGATCATGGTCCTGGAAGGCAATATCCCTGCCACAGCGCTGTTTCAGGACTTCAAGAAGCTGTGCAAGATCTTCACGACCGAGTACTACAAAGAGGTGCTGGAGAAGGACTTCAAGAAGTCGCTCCTCAAGCCGGTCAGCACGATGATCGCCCGTCGGGATGCCGAGGTCGAAGCGGGGAAGGCTCTGGACCGGTACTTTCAGGCCCACATCCCGATCTTCCGCGCGCTCATTCTGGATGAGTCGGTTACGCGTCCGCTTGATGATCCCCGCGCCGCCGCAGCCACGCTGCGGGCCTCGCGGGAGAAGATGCTGGCGCTGGTCGATGAGTACGATCTGCTGACCAAGCGTTATGACCTGGCGGAGACGAAGCTGCTGCTCTCCAGCGAGGCTGAGGTGATCTCCAAATGCGGGATCTCTGTGAAGGCCGATCAGTTTCAGCTGCCGAGCAACAAGAGCAAGGTCATCCAGGAGACGGTGCGGCGAGCCCGCCTGGGAGTCGAGGCTCTCGCTTCCAAGATGCTGGAGTTTGAAGAGCTGGCGACCGCGCGGCTCACGGCGGCCCTGCAGCTTCTGCAGTTGCCACAGATCTACAACAAGATTGAGAACGGCGAGTCCCTGTGCAATCAGATTGTTGCCATACTGGGCGATGCCCGCGTGGTCAGTTCGATCGTGAATGATCTGCAACCGACGCGGATCGTCTACCGGCGATTGAGCGCGTTGCTGTCGCGTCTGGAGACCGATGAGAGCAATGCGCTCTATGAGTCGATCATGGACCAGATGCGCAAGCTGCACACGCGGCTGACATCGCTTCAGGACGACATGGAGGACTATATGTACCCGCTGGATCACGGAGACGAGAGCCAGACGCTGAAGGATTACGTGCTGCCCGTGGTGCCGGACCTGCAAGACCTGGGCGGGCTGATCGGGGCAACGCGGTTCTCGGCGGAGAGAGTGATGGGGATCCAGGTCCGCCTCGTCGCCAAGCTGGCCCACGCGGCTGAGAAGGTCGAGGAGGCGTTTGGGATGCCTCCGCTGAAGGAACGCAAACCGAAGTTGGCAGCCGCCGCACGGTAAGTGCCTGCCGGGAGCCCTGAAAAAGCGCAGCATGGGCGTCTCGCCCATGTGCCAATTCCTGAAAAACCAAAAAACCAGCCTTGGGTGATCCCAAGGCTGGCGAAGTTCCAACAGAGCTGCGATTCCGCAGGACCTTAATCCAGTGACAGAGTGAGTACTGTGCCGGAGGCGACATCGTGCTGCCGATCCAGGGAGCCCTCAAGGTACTTCTGAGGGATGCTCTTCAGGGCGGCGGCATCTTTCCCGGCCGAGATGAAGTAGGTGTACTTCCCCGGGATCGCTTTGACGGTGAACTTGCCATCGGTGACATCGATCACCGCCGGCAGCCCATCACCGGTGGGCTGCAGATTCAATTTGACGCCCGAGACGGGCTTGCCGGACGCCTTGACTTCGCCGGAGATATCGACAGGCTCCGAAGTCGGAGTGACCGAACCTCCGCAACCCACCACCAAGGCCAACAACACACAACTCAGCAATCGCACGGGAATCCCCTTCAGGTGTTTTGTACCGCACTCGCAGCTGACAAACTCAGTGTCGAGCGACGGATCGATGGCCACACAAAGAGAAATCCACCCGCCGAGTGATCGGCGGGTGAATCTCTCAAGAGTCAATTAGAACTCGCCGACCACGAAGCCGTCCTGGGAACCGACCAGGCGCTTCAGAACGAGCCAGTCCAGGTTCTCGCTCAGGAAGCGGACCGATCCGTCAGCCAGAACGACGTG
>JBIIOI010000017.1:0-95909 GCA_044337025.1 Planctomycetaceae bacterium | reverse complement strand
CAGGGAGGTAAATGAACGAGCGGCTCCAACGCCAGAAATCTCGCAGAATCTGGGCAAAATGACCTCTAGAGGTCATGTCAATGAATCGCTTCTCTGAGAGATTTCCTCCAGACGCAACTCGCTGAGCCGTGGGGGTCAGGATTCGCGGGGTGGATGGCCATATCCCGCAGAAATCTCTACTCCCTGGAATGTTCGTCGAGCATGCGGGCCCCCGTAGCGGTGACAGAAGCCTTTGCATCTGTCACCGCTGCTTTTTTTGTTTTCCGGGTTACTCACGAGGCACGTCGGGCAAGCCCGACGCCTAATGTTCAAACTACCGCGTTGTGGTGGAATTCCTGCCACCAATCTTGAATCTGCCGCAGCTCGGGACGAATATGAAGTTCCCACCTCCTTGCTCCTCGGAGCCCCGCCATGCGAAGTCAACTCGGCATTCTGGCACTCTCGTATCTGATCACAGCTCAGCTGGTCGCCGAAGACTCAACCGGCGAACAGCTCTACATACAGCAGTGTGCCCGCTGTCACGGAGCGCAGGGGGAAGGGACCGAAAAGGTCCCGGCTCAGCTGATCGGAGATCGGTCGCTCAAGGAGTTGACCGCTCTGATCGACGAAACGATGCCCGAGGATGATCCGAAGAAGTGTGTCGGGGCCGATGCCGAGAAGGTGGCTGCCTATATCCACGAGGCGTTCTACTCGATCATTGCCCAGGAGCGTAACCGCCCCGCGCGGGTCGAGCTGTCGCACTTGACGGTGCGCCAGCACGAGAACGCGATCACGGACATCCTGCAGAGTTTCTACGGAGAGAACAGTCTCGATGAGTCGCGCGGGCTGAAGGCCGAGTACTACAAGGAGCGACGACGACGTAAAGAGTCGCGCGTCATCGAGCGGAACGACGGGCAGGTCAACTTCGAGTTCGGCGAGGGAACCCCCGATCCGCTGGTCGACAACAAGGAAGAATTCTCGATCGAATGGGAAGGCTCGCTGCTGGCCCCCGAGACCGGGCTGTACGACTTCATCGTCGAGACCGAAAACGGCGGGCGGTTCTTCTTGAACGATGAGGAGACGCCGCTGATCGATGCCTCGGTCCGGTCGGGAGACCAGAAGGAGTACACCGGTTCGATGCGGCTTCTGGCTGGGCGGGCGTATCGTCTGCGACTCGAGTTCTTCAAGGCCAAAGAGAAGACCGCCTCGATTCGGCTGAAGTGGAAGCTGCCGCATCGCCCGGTCGAAGTGATCCCGCAGCGGTATCTCTCGCCGCAGTGGAGCCCCCGGTCGTTCGTACTCAACACCCCCTTCCCGCCGGATGATCGCAGCCGGGGATACGATCGCGGCAGCGCGGTCTCCAAGGAATGGTACGAGGCCACCACAGCGGCCGCCCTGGAAACGGCTGCGACCGTCGTGCGGGATCTGGATCGACTGAGCAAGTCCAAACCGGAAGATGGCGATCGCTCGCACAAGGTTCAGGAGTTCTGCGCCAAGTTCGCCGCGCGGGCCGTGCGGCGGCCGATTGATGATGCCGAGAAGCAGTTTTACGTCACGCGGCATTTCGCCGAAGGGGTCGATATCGACACAGCCACGCGCCGCGCGATCACGATGATCCTGCAGTCGCCCCGGTTCCTCTATCGGGAAGTGAACCAGGGCGCGTTCGATGACTTTGATGCCGCCAGCTGGCTGGCGTTCTCGTTGTGGGATTCGATCCCCGATCAGCAGCTGCTCGATGCCGCGGGGCGTGGACAGCTTCAGACGGCCGACCAGCTGACGCGGCAGGCGGAACGGATGCTGCAATCACCCAAGGCCCGGACCAAGGTCAGCGACTTCATCGTGCGGTGGCTGCGACTGGACCACCATCAGGAGTTGAGCAAAGACCCGCAGGCGTTCCCGCAGTTCACTCCCGAGATCGTCTCTGACCTGCGGACCTCGCTGGACCTGTTTGTCGATGAGGTGATCTGGAAGCGGTCGAGCGATTTCCGCGAGCTGCTCTCATCGGATCAGCTCTTTCTGAATGGGAGACTGGCTGGGGTGTATGGAGCCGATCTGGCGGGGGATGCCGCCTTTCAACCGGTCGCGTTGCCGGCTCAGTCGCGGGCGGGGATCCTCTCGCATCCGCTGCTGCTGGCGTGCCTGGCTTACGAGCGAAACAGTTCCCCGATTCATCGCGGCGTGTGGGTATCGCGCGGGCTGCTGGGGCGGCGACTGAAAGCTCCGCCGGTGGCTGTGGCTCCGCTCGCTCCGGACCTGAATCCAGAACTGACGACGCGAGAACGAGTCGCAATCCAGACCAGTCCGCAGGCGTGCCAGACCTGTCACGCGATGGTTAACCCGCTGGGGTTCACGCTGGAGAATTTCGACGCAATCGGTCGCTTCCGAACTGAGGAGCAGGGCAAGCCGATCGACGCTTCGGGCAGCTACATCAGTCGCACCGGGGACGAGGCGAAGTTCGCGACCCCCAAGGAGTTCGCCAGTTACCTGATCGCCAGCCCAGAGTGCCACGAGGCATTCGTCGAGCAGCTGTTCCATCATTTGGCCAAACAGCCGGTGCGGGCCTTTGGGAACGAGTTCCTGGACCAGCGGACCGAAGCGTTTCGCGGCGGGGAGTTCAATATCCGGAAGCTGCTGGTCGATCTGACCGTGCAGTCGACGCTGGTGTTGCAGAAGCAGCCGTGAATGTCGCCATTCGCTCTGTGAGACCAGCGGGTTCCTTGCGGAAAGGAACTCAATCCCCACAATGAGTCGAACAGCGGTTGCCAGAGCCCGATTCAGATCGCGAGTCCCATGCCGGAACAGTTCATTTTCATTCCCGGACGCACCAGTCGACAGGGCACGGCCCTGAACGAAGGGAAGTACACGGACGAGTACCTCGACGAGATCGGGACGCTGCAGGTCAACCCGCAAGACATGCAGCGGATGAGCCTGAAGGAGGGCGACAAGGTGCGGGTCTGGAGCGATCTGGGCCAGATCGTCGTCCCGATCAAAGCCTCCAAAGGCGACGAACTCCCCGCCGGCATGTTGTTCATCAGCTACGGAATGCAGTCCTGCCAGCTGATGGGGGGCGAGACCCACGGCACCGGAATGCCCGACAGTAAATGCATGGATGTCTGGATGGAAAAGTCCCAGGATTAACGAACACCGTCTTTCTCCCCTCTCCCCCGGGAGAGGGAGCCGTTCTCGCTTCAGTTTGCAGCCGTTAGCCGTCGGGCTCGCCCGACGTGCCGAGATGCAAGCTCTCCATCTGATCGAGATCGAGTTCCCATGGCCCCGCCACCGAAGACCTTCCGCTGGATGGGTACCGATGAAGCCGGTTACGGTCCGAACCTGGGCCCGCTGCTGATCAGTGTGACCGCCTGGCGAGGTCCCGGCTCGGCTGCCGATTCCGACCTGTATGAGATCTTGCGCGACGCGATCGATCGCGAATCCTCAGTCGGCGGAACGCGGCTGCATGTGGCCGACTCGAAGCAGGTCTACACCCCCGCGAAGGGAATCGGCTCCCTGGAGACCAGCGCCCTGGCCCTGCTGGCCCAGACCGGTCCGATCCCGCGCAGCTACTCGGCTCTGGTTCGGCGGCTGGCCGGGATCGACCTGAGCAGCAGCAACGGAGAGCCCTGGCTCCGCGAAGGTGATCTGGAACTGCCGAATACCGCAGCGATTGGTGATGTGGAGCGCCTGGCCTCGCAGCTACGCGAGGTCTGCATTCGGACGGGTGTGGTGATCGAGTCGCTGGCCAGCGACCTGGTCGAAACGCCCCGGTTCAATCGCGAATGCACAGCGGCGGGCAGCAAAGGAGTGGTCCTTACGCGCTCGACGCTGGCACTGCTGGAACGTCACTGGCCCACTGATGGAGTGCCGACGCTCGTGATCTGCGACAAGCATGGTGGCCGCAATCAATACTCAGCTGCGCTCAGCGAAGCCTTCAACGAAATGTTTATTCCCCGGCTGTGCGAATCGGCTGATCGCAGTGCCTACAAGATTCGCGGCGGAGAAGTCCGGTTTCAGGTCCGCGCCGAGCAGCACCTGCCGACAGCTGCGGCATCGATCCTCTCGAAGTATCTTCGAGAAGTCTCGATGGAGATGTTCAATCGCTACTGGATCGAGCGGGTTCCGGGGCTCAAACCGACGAAGGGCTACCCCGAGGACGCCAGGCGGTTTCGAGAGGACATTGCCGATCCGGCCAGACAGTTCGGAATCTCCGACGAGGTGTTGTGGCGTCAGCGGTGAGTGTGAAAACTGGGGGAATGGGGAAGAAGTTCTTCGTTCTTGGTTCCTGGTGGGTGAATTGAGAGAAACTTCTTGGTCCCCTCTCCCCCCGAGACGCCAGAATTCTGTGACGTATGGATCGCCGATTGAACGCTCGACTGGCCAGTCCTGTGAGTTTCAGCGATTTCCGAGAAATCGCCGACACGGAACTCCCTCGAAACTCCCCGTACGGTCGTAAACTTCAGTTTCGCGCGTTTCGCCGTTAATCTGCCGCCCTCCCGTGAGTGCAATCACGGCCCGGAATCGATCGGTTTCCCCCGATCCAAACCTCGGAGCAGAGCATGGCCCCGCAGTACATCATGACGATCGAGAACCTCACGAAGATCTACGATGAGGACGTGATCCTCAAGGAGATCTGGTTGTCGTTCTATCCGGGCGCCAAGATCGGCGTGATCGGGGACAACGGGTCGGGGAAGTCGACGCTGATGCGGATCATGGCGGGCGAGGACAAAACGTTCGAAGGAACGGTCCGTCCCGCCAAGAACATCAAGATTGGCTATTTCCCGCAGGAGCCAAGGCTCGATCCGGACCGGACCGTCGATGAAGAGGTCCAGGCCGGTGTGGCTGAGTCGCGGGCGATCCTCGACCGCTACAACGAGATCAACGAGAAGCTGTGCGAGCCGATGGAACCGGAGGAGATGGAAAAGCTCCTCGAAGAGCAGGCCACCGTGCAGGACAAGATCGACGCGGGGAACCTGTGGGAACTCGACCGGATGGTCGAAGTGGCCAGCGACGCGATGCGGCTGCCGCCGGGGGACTCGAAGTGTGGAGTCCTGTCGGGGGGTGAACGCCGGCGTGTTTATCTCTGCAAGCTGCTGCTGCAGAACCCGGACATGCTGCTACTCGACGAACCGACGAACCACCTGGATGCCGACTCGGTCGGCTGGCTGGAACGGTACCTGCACGAGTTCAAGGGGACCGTCGTGGCGATCACCCACGACCGGTACTTCCTCGACAACGTCGCGGGCTGGATCCTCGAAATGGAACGGGGCCGCGGACTCCCATTCGAAGGGAACTACAGCTCCTGGCTGCAGCAGAAGCAGGCCCGCCTGCAGGTCGAAGAGAAGAAGGAATCGAAGCGGCAGCGGCTGCTGAAGCGCGAGCTCGAGTGGGTTCGCATGAGCCCCAAGGCCCAGGCCACCAAGAACAAGGCCCGTCTGCAGCGGTTCGATGAGTTGCAGGCACAGCAGTACGACGCCCGCGACGAAGCACCCGACATTCAGATTCCGGTCACGCGCCCGCTGGGTGAACTCGTGCTGCGTGCCGAGGGGCTCTCGAAGGTCTATGGTGACCGGGTGTTGTTCGAGAACGTGACCTTCGATCTGCCTCGCGGAGGGATCGTCGGCGTGATCGGCCCGAACGGGGTCGGAAAGACCACACTGTTCCGCCTGATCATGGGACTGGAACAGCCCACGAGCGGTACGATGCGAATCGGCGAGACCGTCGACCTGACCTATGTCGATCAGTCACGCGATGCTCTCTCAAGCACGAAGACCGTCTACGAGGAAATCTCCGGCGGGTCGGACTTCATCGAGATCGGCAAGACCAAGATCCACGCGCGGGCCTACTGCAACCGGTTCAACTTCAAGGGAGCTGAGCAGCAGAAGTTCGTCCGCGACCTGTCGGGAGGGGAACGTAACCGCGTTCACATGGCCAAGCTGCTGCGGACCGGCGGCAACCTGATGCTGCTGGACGAACCGACCAACGACCTCGATGTCGAAACGCTGGGTGCCTTGGAAGAAGGTCTCAATAACTACGGCGGCTGCGCGGTGGTCACCTCGCACGATCGCTGGTTCCTCGACAAGATCGCCACGCACATTCTGGCCTTCGAAGGTGATAGCCAGGTCTACTGGTTCGAGGGGAACTTCAAGCTGTACGAAGCAAACCGGCACGAACGGCTGGGGGCCGATGCGGACAATCCGCACCGGGTCAAGTACCGCAAGCTGGGGTAGCCGACTCGTTCGGTGAGGCCTTTGTGAATTACCACGCTCATCGATTGATGAGCGTGGTATCCGAGTTACATGACAGCTGGTTAGAAGGAACCGTATCCTCCACCGGTGCCCCCACCGATGTTGACACCGCCTCCGATGAAGCCGCCCAGATAGGCCCCGGTGTCGTAGCTCCAGAAATTCACTGTCACGAGTGCTGTCAGAATCGAGTACTGAAAATTGACACCCATGCCCTTGAGCTGAGCTGGGGGAACATTGAGACTGAGCGTTCCCCACGAAACGCCGCCTCCAATACTCAGACCCCCGCCTTTTCCGCTGAAATTCAGCGAGGTCCCGTCTGCAAAGCTGAACTCCCCAGTGACTACGGTAAACAGGAGCCCGCCAAAGCTGACCTTGGCGGAAGAACTGCTTGTCGAAGCTGCGGCTGCCGCCTCAAGGTTCAAATTGGGATGGGCAGCCACCAGATCCGAAATCTGCTGGAGAGTCGATTGAACATGATGTTCCGCTTGTTCACGGAAGGCTTGAGTGGGACCGGATGCGATAGGTGCCGCCATTGCTGTTCTCCATTGAGATTCGTACGACCGAGTCGAAGACTCGATTGGCGGACAGTCCTCATCCAGATCAAGGTGAGTGTCAAACTTCCGCACAGTTCAAATAACAGAACGACCTTTCACGATCTTTTGTGGTCAGGGCGATCGGATTGCCGTTCGCCTCGCAGTGAGTCTAAGAATTAGATCGAGTATCGATGCCGCTGTGGGGAATTGGCAGCGTCCCCTGCGGCGGACCTCATCCGAAAAATGTTCGAATGATTGCCTCTTCTTCATTCATTCTTCACACTCGTAATGTTTACTTCTTAACAATACGTTCGTACTGTCTTGCGAGCGGATTGTTCCCGCGTTCACTCTGGAGCTAGGCACAGATGCGTCGACTTGGATGGGTTGTCCCAACTCTTTTTGCGGCAGTCCTTTCGGGCTGCGAAGTCAAGACAAATGACGCGACCGGTCCCGCTGGCGGTACGCCCGCTGCGGCCCCTGCTGAAGGGACCGGAACGGCTGCTCCCTCGACGGAAGCCAAGCTCTCCGGCGACATCACCGTGGACGGCTCCAGCACGGTGGCTCCGATCACCTCGCTGATCGTTGAAGACTTCAGCGAACTCCACCCGGAAGTCCGCGTGCCGGTCGGAACCTCGGGCACCAGCGGCGGCTTCAAGAAGTTCGTCCGCGGCGAGCTGGACATTTGCGATGCCTCCCGCCCGATCTCCGAAACCGAGATTGAAGAACTCAAGAAGAACAACATCGAGTGGGTCGAGCTGCAGGTCGCGATCGACGGACTGTCGGTCTGCGTGAACCCCAAGAACGACTGGTGCAAGGCACTGACCGTCGCCCAGCTCAAGGCCCTGTGGGAGCCTGAGAGCAAGATCACCAAGTGGAACCAAATTGACCCCAGCTGGCCGGACCGCAGCATCAAGCTGTTCGGGGCCGACACCGACTCGGGCACGTTCGAGTACTTCACGGAAGCTGTGGTCGGCAAGAAGAAGTCCAGCCGCTCCGACTATCAGCAGAACACCGAGGACAACGTCCTGGTGCAGGGCGTGGCCCAGGACGAAGAAGCTCTGGGATACTTCGGCTACACCTATCTGAGCACGAACACGGACAAGGTCAAGCCGGTCGCGATCTCCAACACGGAGAACGCAGCTGATGCCGTTTCGCCCGATCTGGAGACGATCCGATCCGGCAAGTATGCACCGCTGTCGCGACCGCTGTTCATCTACGTGACGAAGCAGGCTGCAGCCAAGCCGCACGTGGCCGAGTTCCTGAAGTTCTACTTCTCGGACGCTGGCCAGAAGCTCGTCGAGGAAGCCAAGGCGGTCCGCATGAGCGATGAACAGCTCAAGGTGGCCCGCGAGAAGCTCGACGCGGCGTTGTCCGGGAAGTAGCCTGTCCTCTGCAGAGTGTGAGGGGGTCGTCCCTTCGATGGCCCCCTGAACTCACCGCTCAGTCATCCGCTCGTGAATTCACCTCCACAGAACGATCTCGCGAACACGGGTTCTCCCCTCAGCCGACGCTACTCGTGGGTCGGATTGAGGGAGAAGTTCGTGGAAGCGGTGCTGTTTGCCTGCTCGACGGTGTCGATCGTCGTCACCGCAGCCATCCTGGTCGTGCTGCTGATCGAGACCGTGATCCCGTTCGGTGGGGAAAAACCGTTCTTCGCTCAGGTCTCGATCGTCGAGTTCCTGACAGCCACGGAATGGACCCCCACGTTCAGCATCAAGCACTTCGGAGTGCTGCCGCTGGTCTGCGGAACCTTCCTGGTGGCATTCATCGCCGCCCTGGTAGGGCTTCCCATGGGAATGCTCAGTGCGATCTACCTCGCCGAGTATTCCAGCCCGCGAACGCGCTCAATCGTGAAGCCGATCCTGGAGGTACTCTCCGGGCTGCCGACTGTCGTCTATGGCTACTTCGCTCTGATCTTCGTGACTCCGTACATCGTCCAGCCCGTGTTCCATCGCTGGCTGGGATTCGAGGTGGACGCCACGAATGCCTTGAGCGCTGGGATCGTGATGGGGCTGATGATCATGCCGATGGTCTGCTCCCTGAGTGAGGATGCTCTGCGAGCGGTGCCTCGCAGCCTCCGTGAGGCTGGCTACGCCCTCGGGTCGACGAAGTACGACGTCTCACTCAAAGTCGTTGTGCCCGCGGCCCTGTCGGGGATCGTGGCTGCGTTTCTGCTGGCCCTGGCCCGCGCGATCGGCGAGACGATGCTGGTGGCAATCGCCGCCGGGAACTCTCCGCGAATGACGCTCAACCCGCTCAGCAGTATTCAGACGATGACGACGTTCATCGTGAACACCACCAAGGGCGACACTCCCTCGGGGACCATCGAGTACAAGAGTCTGTATGCGGTGGCACTGTGTCTGTTCGTGATGACGTTCCTGATGAACGTGATCTCGCATCAAGTCATGCGTCGGTATCGGGAGGTGTATCATTGAGTTGAACACTCCTCCCACCGATCTGCGGGCCGCCTTGACCCGCAAGTCGGCGTTCCGTCCGCAGGAAGTGATCTTCGCCGGTCTCTGCAAAGCCGCAGCCTGGTCGAGCCTGGGGATCCTGTGCTTGCTGGTCTCGACCGTGGTCTGGAAGGCGGTCGGGTACTTCGACTGGCAGTTCCTGACCAGTTTCGACTCGCAGCGGCCTGAGCGAGCGGGAATCTGGGCGGGTCTGATCGGCTCGTCCTGGATGATCCTGCTGACCTTTGGCATGGCGATTCCAATCGGAGTCGGTGCGGCGGTCTACTTGGAAGAGTACGCCCGCGACACCTGGGTCGTGCGTTTCATCCGAGTCAACCTGTCCAACCTTGCCGGTGTGCCCTCGATCGTCTACGGCATCCTGGGGCTGACGGTGTTTGTGCGGATGTTCGATCTGTTCTCTCACAAGGGACTGATCGCTCGGATCACAGGACAAGCGATCGAAGGGATCACGATTGCCGGGGTCAACATTCCACTCCCGTTCGGTGAGACCCTGATCGCGGGAGCCATGACTATGTCGCTCCTGATCCTGCCCGTGATCATTGTCGCTACGCAGGAAGCCCTGCGGGCGATTCCGCCCTCGATTCGCCATGCCTCGCTGGCCCTGGGAGCGACCCGCTGGCAGACAATCCGGTATCAGGTCGTTCCGGCCGCGATTCCGGGAATCCTGACCGGCATCATTCTGTCGATTTCCCGAGCCATCGGAGAGACAGCTCCGCTGATCGTGGTGGGAGCCGTGGGTTTCGCCCGCTTCGCTCCGGGCGGGGTGTCTTCGTTCGCCGACCTGAAGGCCAACCCCTCTGGACTGCTGCAGGCACCCTTCGACCGATACACTGTCATGCCGATGCAGATCTTCAACTGGGTGGGACAGGCTCAGAACGAGTTTCAGGGTGTCACAGCTGCGGGGATCTTGGTCCTCCTGGGTCTGCTCCTGGCGCTGAATGGAGTCGCCATCTACGTTCGCAACCGATACCAGCGGAAACTCCGCTGGTAGAACAAGCACTTCATGGCCAACTCATTCACAGCCTTGATGAACGACCGGGCCGCTCAGCAGCCTCCGGGGGGGAACGCCTCTCCCGCTGCGGACGGAACGGGACAGCCCACGCACCGCGTGAAGATTGAGACCCGGCATCTCAACTTCTTCTACGGTCCGTCGCAGGCCCTGTTCGACATCTCCATGCAGATTCCCGAGAAGTCGGTCACCGCTCTGATCGGCCCCTCGGGTTGTGGCAAGAGTACATTCCTGCGGACGCTCAACCGCATGAATGACATCGTCGAAGGGGCCCGCCACACAGGGGATATCCTTCTCGAAGGGATCAACATCGACCGCCCCGAGATCGACGTCGTCGCTCTCCGCAAGCGGGTCGGAATGGTGTTCCAGAAGTCCACCCCCTTCCCCAAGTCGATCTTCGAGAACGTCGCTTTCGGACCACGCCTGACCGGGATCAACGACCGCCGCGAGCTGGACGAGATCGTGACCTCCTGCCTGAAGCGGGCCGCTCTGTGGGATGAGGTCAAAAGCCGACTGAACGATTCGGCGATGGCTCTGTCGGGCGGGCAGCAGCAGCGGCTGTGCATTGCTCGGGCTCTGGCCACGAACCCCGATGTTCTGCTGATGGACGAGCCAGCCTCGGCCCTCGACCCAGCTTCGACATCGCGCATCGAAGACCTGATCTTCGAGCTCAAGGCGAACTACACGATCATCATCGTCACGCACAACATGCAGCAGGCCGCCCGTGTCAGTGACATGACCGCCTTCTTCTACCAGGGCCATCTGGTCGAGATGGGGGACACCCAGCAGCTGTTCACCAAGCCCAAAGAGAAGCACACCGAAGACTACATCACCGGACGATTCGGGTAGGAAAGCTGCCGTTCTCTAACCTCTCACTCCTGACCTCTGACCTCCCATGTCCGCCCATCTTAAAGCCGACCTCGACGACCTCCACCGCGACATCCTCTCGATGTGCGCCAAGGTGGAAGATCTGATCCACAGCGCTGTGGCTCAGCTGTCGAAGCCGAGCCTGCATGATGCTCGAGAGCTGACCGCTCAGGACAACGAGATCGACCGCTGGGATGTGCAGATCGAAGACAAGTGCCTGAAGATTCTGGCGCTCCATCAGCCGGTGGCGATCGACCTGCGGCGGATCACGACGGTCCTCAAGATCTCGGGAGAGCTGGAGCGAGTCGCTGATCTTGCTGTGAACATCGTCGAGCGGGCCGTCGGCCTGCTGGATGCGCCCGAGCTGCAGATCCCGGACAAGCTGGTCGACATGGCCCAGGCAGCAGTCGACATGCTGCACCGCAGCATTGATGCCTACGTCCATCTCGACAGTCAGCTCGCGCGGCAGGTCTGCCGCGAGGATGACTCGATCGACATGGCCAACAAGGCCCTGATTCAACATCTGATCGACGAGATGCATCGCCAGCCTGACCGGCTCGATGCCTTGCTGCATCTGTTTTCGGCAGTGCGGCAAGTGGAACGCGTCGCCGATCACGCCACAAACATTGCCGAAGACGTGGTGTACCTCGTCGAAGGCAAGATCATTCGTCACTGGAAGAGCTTGGAACGCGGCCATCCCGCTACCTAGTTCCGCATACCGACTTGTCGCAGCGGACTGAGTCCGCTGCCTGACAGATTTCCCGGCGCTGGCCGGGGATCGTGGAGATTCTCCGGAAACCCTCTGCGCTCCCGGTGCGCCCATTGACTGCTGAGCCCGACATGAGCAAAACACGCATCCTGGTCGTCGATGACGAACCCGCCATTGTGGAAGTGCTGGCCTACAACCTCAATCGTGAAGGATTCGAAGTCACCACAGCTGCGGATGGCCGCGAAGCCCTGCAGAAGTGTCAGTCTTCGCCGCCAGACCTGATCATTCTCGACTTGATGATGCCGCACATGGACGGCTTGCAGGTCTGCCGCAAACTCAAGAGCGAGCCCCGCACCCAGAGCATTCGGATTCTGATGCTGACGGCCAAGGGGGACGAGACCGATGAAATCGTCGGCTTCAGTCTGGGGGCCGATGACTTTGTCGCCAAGCCGTTCCGGGTCAAGCCGCTGATCGAACGCGTCAAGGCCCTGCTGCGTCGCCGCGAACACGGAGCAGACGTCCCCGAAATCGTCCGCGTGGCCAATATCGAGATCGACAAGACAAATCACATCGTGCGTAAAGACGGGGTCGAGCTGTCGCTGACGCCGACCGAGTTCCGACTCCTCTGGACATTGTCCCGCCAGCCGGGCCGCACCTTCAGCCGCAACGAACTGCTGGACTGCGCCCGAGGCGAGGACGCCAACTCGCTCGAACGCACGATCGACGTCCACGTCCGGGCACTCCGCAAGAAACTGGACGACATGGCTGATCTCGTCGAGACCGTCCGAGGAGTCGGGTACCGCTGCAAACCGGGTGGTTAGAGAATGCCTGAGAGGGCAGTGGGGAATGGGCAGTGGGCAGTGGGATGAATTGGCCGAGGGGAACTGGTCCATCCCAAGCGGATGTCTCGATATTTGAAGAACACAGCTGGATCTGAACGGTCACCGCAGCTTTCGATTCCTTGAGGCGATGACCAGTGACTCGATCCACTGGACCCGGAGAGTCCAGCGACTTTGAGAAGGGTGCCTCACAAGGTCATTCCTGACTGATCAGAAAACACAGCTTGACCGATTTTTTCGTATCGGCCTATAACCCCGCAGTTGAGAGCGGCGAAGTGTGCCGGTCTCGGGCGGTGATCGTGGCGATGGCCCCGATCAGCTGCTTTCCGGTCTCCCGCAGGAGCAATCGTCATGAGTGAAGGGAATCACTCCCCAGAGACGGCTCCCGTCTCGATTACCAGCCCCCGTCCTCGAAGTCGCTGGACGACGATCCTCGGCGGCACCGCCGTCATGGCGTTCGGAGCGGGCGTCCTGTTCCAGGTGCTGCGCCCGGAACCCGCTGCTTCGCAGACCTCCGAGAAGCCCGCGACACGACGAGCTGCCGGGGCGCCAGCGCCTGCCAGCACCGAAGTCTTGGCCCGAGTCAATAATCAGACCATCGGCTATGAAGTCGTCGCCCGTGAATGCGTCGAAAAGCACGGCAAAGATGTTCTGGAAAACATGATCAACCGCACCCTGATTCAGCAGGAGTGCGATCGCCAGGGCGTGACGATCTCCAAGGCCGATGTCGAGCAGGAAATCGCGTCGATCACCAAGAAGTTCAATCTGCCGGTCGATCAGTGGTATGCCATGCTCGCTCAGGAGCGCGGCGTGACTCCGCAGCAGTACCAGAACGATGTCATCTGGCCGATGCTGGCTCTCCGCAAGCTGGCGGGACTGCAGGCCGAGACCAAGGTCAGCGAAGCTGACATGCTGCAGGCTTTCGAACGAGATTACGGCCCGCGCGTCAAAGCCCGCTGTATCGTGCTGGCGGGGAACGTCCGCCAATCCGACGCAGTCCTGAAGAAGTGCAAGGCCGAACCCGACAAGTTCGAGGATCTGGCTGCCGAGTTCTCGACCGATCCGAACACACGCACGCTCGGTGGTGCGATGCCGCCGATCCGCAAGCACGGCGGAGCCCCGCAGATCGAAGAAGTGGCCTTCGAAATGAAGCCGGGCGAGATTTCGCCCGTCATTGAGTTCCAGGGACAGCACTGGATCCTGAAGTGCGAAGGGCATACCGAGCAGGTCGTCACCGATCCGAAGGAAGTCTGGGACGATCTGTACGCACAGGTCACGGAAGAGAAGACCCAGCTGGCCGTTGCCAACACGTTTACCGAGATCAAGGACCGAGCCGAGATTCATAACTATCTCGACCGGACCTCTTCGACCCCGAGCGGCAAGGCCACCACAGCCAAGTCCGCTCCGGCCGCTGCAGCCAAGGCCCCCGTGAAGCCGGTCAGCGGAACCCGTTCCGCTCCCGGACGCGCTGCGGTCTCGGAAGAGCAGAATCCGTAGTGCGAGCCTTGAAGGCCTGACGGAAGGCGGACAGATTCCAAAAGAGTGTCGTCTGCAATCTGGGACGGGAGCCTGCGACTGCAACCACCCTCCCCCCCAGCCCCTCTTGGGGGGAGAGGGGAGCCCGAAGCTGACCTCTGACCACCCGCCAACCAAGAACTAAGAACCAAGAACTTCCCCTCAACCCTCAACCCTGTACCTCCTCGCCACAACGCATTGGCTGCTGCTTGCAGGGCCAATGCGTTGTGTTTTGGTAATGTGTGTTCATGCCTGCTCGCTTTGAACATTCGCTGACCGTGACCGAAGCTGATCTCGATCGGCAAGGGCATGTCAACAACATCGTCTACATCCGCTGGATGCAGGATGCCGCTGTGGCGCACTCGGCGGCGCAGGGGTGGCCGATACAGCGCTATGCGGATGCGGGAGTCGCCTGGGTCGTTCGATCGCATTACATCGAGTACCGGGTCCCCGCGTTCGCCGGAGATGAAGTCACGGTCCACACCTGGGTCGCCGACATGCAGCGGGTCTCGTCTCGGCGGAAGTTTGAAATTCGCCGACGGGATGGCACGTTGCTGGCCCGGGCCGAGACGAACTGGGCCTTTGTGCGGACCGCGGATCAGCGGCTGATGCGTATCCCCGAAGAGGTTGCCAGTGCCTTTGTTGTCGTGACTCCCGAGGACAATCCGTGACCGCATAGAATCGGGGTGCATCCGTCAATTGGTGGGGAGCAGATAACCACGGAATGCACGGAGACACGGAGAAGGGCAAAAGAATCAGAGATTCCGTTTATCCAGGACTCCGGGAGAGGAGCCCTCGCGATGGAGACTGCCTGATCACCGATCAATGATGCAGGGCAGATTCGGCCTTTCCTAAACTCTTTCGATTGCCCCAATTGCTCTTCTCCGTGCCTCCGTGTGCTCCGTGGTTTATCCCTCTGTGGTCAGAGTGGGGTGAGGCCCCCACCAAAAAACGGATGCACCCATAGAATCGCGAGCCGCAAACGCCTGTTGCACTTTTCGGTCCGAGTGGGGATGATCGACTCTCTACGACGAAGGTGGCGGAGATCATGCGTCGACGGACAGCCAGACCTCGGAAACGAACCCGTGCGGGGGCGGCCTCGCTCGACTTCGTTTTGTTGCTGGGTGTTCTCCTGCCGATCGTGGCGATGGTTCTTCCGCTCTGCAAGACAGCGATTCAGGCTTCGTTCGCCTGGTTCAGCCGGGTGATCACCTGCCCGTTCATGTAGTTCTCCCCACGGAGTCCTCGATGCGTCAGCCCACTTCCTTTCGCGACCTGCTGCGACGCGTCCACCGTGACGAAGAGGGGGCAGTCAGCCTGGAAACGATCCTGATCATCGGGGCGATCGCGATCCCGGTCCTGATCTTTATTCTGAAAGTGGGCTGGCCCAAGATCCGAGTCTTCTTCACCGGCGGCATGGACGACTTGGAAGTCGAACGCCAAAACACCCAGCAGGGAGTCCAGTAGCAGAATTCTGCCGTCCCAGCTCTGATGCCAGTCTCGCACCAGCTGCGCAGTTTGAGGTTCACCCGATGATTCGTGCGCTGCTGGTCTTGCTGGGGCTCATGGGTCTGAGTGCGACCTATATCGCTCTCGCCCAATCGCCGGCCTCGCCCCCTGCCTTTCCCGAGCCGCACGATACCGAGCCCCCCGCTTCCGGATTGCCGCTTCCGGCCGAGGAAGCTGCGAAACGGTTTGAGCTGCCGCAGGGGTTTCAGGTCACGGTCTTCTCCTCGGAGCCGGATGTCCGCAACCCGATTGCGATGGCCTGGGATGGGCGCGGGCGGCTGTGGGTGGCTGAGAACTATACCTATGCCGATCGCAGCACCGTCTTTGACCTGAGCCTGCGCGACCGGGTCGTGATCTTTGAAGACAAGGATGGGGACGGGAAACACGACGACCGAAAAGTCTTCTCCGACGACCTGCAGATGCTGACCAGCGTCGAGATCGGGCGCGGCGGCGTCTGGCTGATGACTCCGCCCCAGCTGATCTTCATTCCGGATCGAGACGGTGACGACAAACCGGATGGAGCCCCGGAGGTCGTTCTCGATGGGTTCACGCCGTCGCGCGATAACTACCACACGTTTGCCAACGGCCTGAAGTGGGGGCCCGATGGGTGGCTCTACGGACGGTGCGGAGCCTCCAGCCCCGGGCGGATTGGTGTGCCAGGTACTCCGGATGCCGAGCGCATTCCGCTCCACGGTGGAATCTGGCGGTATCACACGGAGCACAAGATCTTTGAGGTCCTCTGCCACGGGACCACGAACCCCTGGGGCCACGACTGGGACAGCTCCGGGCAGGGGTTCTTCGTCAATACAGTGAACGGGCACTTGTGGCAGATCATCCCCGGAGCCCACTACATGCGGCCCCATAGCGAGGACCCGAATCCCTACGTCTATGAGATGATCGACACCCACGCCGATCACTACCACTGGGACACCGGCAAGCATTGGAGCGATTCCCGCAACCCAACCGGTAAGCACGATGAACTGGGAGGAGGACACGCCCACAGCGGGCTGTTGTGCTATCAGGGAGGGAACTGGCCGAGCGAATACAACGAATCGCTACTGATGTTGAACCTGCACGGGCGACGCGTGAATGTCGACATGATCGATCGGCACGGGGCCGGGAACCAGATTCAGCACGGCCCCGACATCCTGAAGTCCGCCGACCCGTGGTTCCGAGGGATTGACCTCAGCAGTGGACCGGACGGCAGCGTGTTCATCCTCGACTGGAGCGACACCGGCGAGTGTCATGACACGACCGGAATCCACCGATCCTCGGGACGGATCTACAAGGTCTCGTATGGCACGCCGAAGAAGGTCGAACCGTTTGATATGCGGAAGATGACCAATGATCAGCTGATCGAATTGCATCTCAAGCACTGCCACCTGGAGAAGAACGAAAACAACTGGTACGTCCGCCAGGCGCGGCAAGAATTGATGTCTCGACGAATAGCAATCGCGAACCATCCCACACAAGCCAGACTGGTTCTTGAAAAACTCTTTGAAGCGATCCGTTGTGACGTTTCTTGGATCGACAGATTTCAAACCGCTGCCGCAATGGGTTTGGTTAGCCCTTCCGAGCATTATCAGAAGCTCACGGAACCACATTCCGAGCATGTCTGGGATACAGCACTGGCGGGGCTCTATGACTTAGCGCCTTTGGACACAATTCATGGAAAGCGTCCCGCCCGCACTAATCTGCCTTCAGAGGTTGCAGACATCGCGTGGAAGACCGTTCAGTTGCAAATGAAGTCGGAAGGCGGTTTCTCTGGGGGAAACAGACTCCTGCTTGCATCGATCCTGCAGCGCCTTCCCCACGAGAAGCGACTTGAACTGGCACGGCATCTTGTCAAAGACCCCAAAGACGCTGATGACCACAACCTGCCGCTCATGGTCTGGTATGGCCTGATGCCGCTGGCTGACACCGACCCGCAAGGTCTGGCTGAGTTCGCAGCTGGGTGCTCCTTCCCGACCACGCGGCGGCTGATCGCGCGGCGGCTGGCCGAGATGATCGAGACCCAGCCGGGGCCGATCGACACGCTGCTTTCGAAGTCGCTGACCGACTCGGCGCTGTTGGGTGACGTCCTGCAAGGGATGGAAGAGGCCTTTGCCGGGCGCTACAAGCTGACAGCTCCGCCGTCTTGGGCGAAGGTCGCTGCTCTGGACACCTCCGAGATTCGCGAGCGGGTGCAGCGGCTGAGTCTGATCTTCGGCGATGGCCGCGCCCTCTCCGAGCTGACAGCCATTGTCCGCGACGGGAAGGCCCCGCTGGCTCAGCGGAAGTCGGCACTGGCCACGCTCATCTCGCAGAAGCCCGCCAACTTGCGTGAGGTCTGCGAAGAGGTCTTGAATGTCCGCTCGCTCAATACCGTGGCTGTCGGCGGACTGACGCAGTTCGATGATGTGGCTCTGGGAGAGAAGCTGGCCCGCAATTATCGCACGTTCTACCCCATCGAGCGCCCCGCCTTGATTGAGGCCCTGACCGCGCGTCCCAGCTTCGCCCGTGCCCTGCTCAAGCAGATTCGCGATGGCAAGATCCCGCGTACCGATCTCTCTGCCGCTCAGGCCCGCCAGATTCGTGGCTTCGGCGACGAGGCTCTGACTCGCGACCTGACGGAAGTCTGGGGTGAGCTGCGTGACTCGCCCGCCGACAAGCAGGCCGCCATCGACAGCTGGAAGGCCAAGCTGACCCCCGAAGCTCTCGCGAAGGCCAATCCGAGTCAGGGCCGGGCTGTCTTTCAAAAGACCTGCGCCAATTGCCACCGCCTCTACGGGCATGGCGGGACGATCGGACCAGACCTGACCGGTTCGGGCCGCGCTAACCTCGATTATCTGCTGCTCAACATGGTCGACCCGAATGCCACCGTGGGAGCTGAGTACCGCACCGCCGTGATCGCCATGAAAGACGGTCGTGTGCTGAACGGGATCGTGACGACCAGGAACGACCGCACGCTGACTCTGCAGACAGCCCAAGACCGGATCACACTGAGCCGGTCCGACATTGAAGAACTCAAGCCGCAGTCCACCTCACTAATGCCCGATGGCCAGCTGCAGACGCTGAGTGACGAGCAGGTGCGGGATCTGGTCAACTATCTGCAAGGCTCAGTGCAGGTGCCGCTGCCGGAGTAGAACCCACCAAGCTGATTTCCGGGTGCATCCGTCAATTGGTAGGGCACTCATGCTCACCCTCATGGAAGAGGAATAAACCACGGAGCACACGGAGGCACGGAGGAAGCGAACCGAACCAAAGGTCCCGTACATCCAGGACTCTTGGAGGGGGCATGAAGAAAACCGCCTGATCGCCAATCGCCGATGCAGGGCGAATTCGGCCCTATCAAAACACATTCGATCATTCCGATTGCAATTCTCCGTGCCTCCGTGTCCTCCGTGGTTATCGACTCCCCACCAATTGACGGATGCACCCTGCTCCCCCCTCGGAGTCGCTTTTTGCTTGGTTCGCGTCCTCGCGGCTGTTAGTATCGATTCACCCCCTCTGCCGAATTTGTTCCTCTCTTCTGCGAGAGCTGCCATGCCGCCACTCACCCACTCCGTGGGGATCGATCTGGGAACGACCTATTCGTGTATTTCCTATCTGAGCCCGCAGGGGCAGCCGATCACGCTCCCGAATGAAGAGGGCGAGCTGACCACTCCCTCGATCGTGCTGGTCGATGGCGAAGATGTCGTTGTCGGGACCGAAGCCCTCCGCAATGCGGTGGCGAATCCCGATCGAGTCATCGAGCACGCCAAGCGTTACGTGGGGGACGCTCGCAAGAACTGGACGATTGATGGTCAGGTTTACACCCCGGTCGACGTGTCGGCCTTTGTGATTCGCAAGCTGCTCGACGGAGCGGAGGCTCGCCTGGGTCCGATCAAGCAGGCCGTTATCACTGTACCCGCACAGTTCAGTGACATTCAGCGGCAATGGACATCCGAGGCGGGCCGTCTGGCCGGACTGGATCGCGTCGACATCATCAACGAGCCGGTCGCAGCTGCGCTCTGTCACGTGCTGGGGGAAGGGAACTGGTTCGCCGAGATCGCGAACGACCAGACCGTGATGGTGTTCGATCTGGGAGGCGGAACGTTCGACCTGTCGCTGGTGAAGTACAACAAGGACAAGGTCACCGTCATGGCCAGCGGCGGCGATCTGCACCTGGGTGGTCTCGACTGGAACAAGGCCCTGGAGACGTTCGCCTGCAACGAGTTCGTCAAAGAGTGCCCGAGCGATCCGCGTCTCGATAAGGAGACGATGCAGGCTGTGTCGCTCGAAATCGAGCAGGCCAAACGCAGCCTCAGTGTGCGGCCGCGGGCCACGATCTCGCTGACGCATGCCGGTCGGCGCAAGGTGTTCGCGATCGACCGCGACGAGTTCGAGAAGCGGACCGCAGGGCTCGTCAAGAAGTGCGAAGAGATCACACTGGGCACACTGCGGGCCAACAAGATGGGCTGGGCCAAGGTCGATGCCGTGCTGATCACGGGCGGGGCGACTCGCATGCCGATGATCCGCTCGATGCTCAAGCGGATCAGCGGAACCACGCTAAACTCGACGCTCTCGCCGGATCAGTCGATTTCCCATGGAGCTGCATACTACGCGGGGATGCTGCTCAGCGGTGAGAAGTTCGCAAGTTCGTTCCTCAATCGACAGGCCACCGCCCGGCTGGCGCGGTTCAAGCAGCAGAGCGTCAACGCCCGAGCCCTCGGAATTCTCGTGCGCGACCCGGATACTGGTTTTCGGGTTCCGCATTATCTGATCCCACCCAATACGCCGCTGCCGTGTGCCTATAAGCAGTCGTTCGGGACGGTTAGCACCAATCAGCGACGGGTCCATCTGCATATTGTCGAGAGCGGCACCTCGGGCGATCAGCCCTATGTGGAACTGGGGGCCTGTGTGATTGAGGACCTGCCCCTCAATCTTCCGGTCAACACTCCGATCGAAGTCACGATCCGCTACGACGAGCAGGCCCGCGTGCATGTTTCGGCCCGGGAGCTGGCGAGCGGAAAAGAAGCCCGCGTGTCGATCGTTCGGCTGGAGAACGTTGTCAGCCAGACCTTGCCCGATATCCCCGAGCCCAGCCACCCGCCGACTCCGGTCTCATCCCAGACAATCAAGGTCCGCGGCCCGAAGGACAAAGAGAAAGAAAAGCCCAAGCCTGTCGCATCAGTCTTTCGCCCTGCCAGCAATGTCACTCCAGCTGGGACGATTGTCGAGCCGGTCCAGCCGATGGCCGATTCGGTGTCAATGACCGAACGGATGATGACCCCGCCGCCGTCT
Source organism: Planctomycetaceae bacterium (assembly GCA_044337025.1). Lineage (GTDB taxonomy): Bacteria > Planctomycetota > Planctomycetia > Planctomycetales > Planctomycetaceae > TH-plancto1. The sequence goes on along the minus strand of JBIIOI010000017.1, from coordinate 74,971 downwards.
CCGCTCAAGCCCGTGGCTGTCCGCCGCCCAGCCGATCCGACCAAGGCACGCCCGGATGTCTCCGATGTGATCCGCTTCGATGCCCAGCCTCCCAAGAAGGCTCCGCCAGCCACCGAATCCAAGCGTCCGGCGACTCCCCCAGCTGCGGTGTCCAAGCCGTTGGCGCCGGGGAAGACGCCGCCCAAGCCAGCTGCCCCCAAGAGTTCCAGCTCTCCAACCGGTCGAGTTCTGGAGCGAGCCGAACGCCCGATTCCGCTCTGCAATCAATGCGGCGAGCCACTCCAGCGTGGCCAGTGCCCCGCTTGTGTTCGCAATCCCTCCGGGAAGAAACCGGCACCTGGCAAACCAGCCGCGAAGAAGCCAAAATCGAAATCGGGCGAAGACGAGTTCTGGGAAATCGTCGAATAGTACGTGGGAATTGGCCAGCGGAGCGGATCGTCACCGGGAGATCGAACGATGCGGATATGGGGACTCATATGGATCAGGCTGATCGGGCTCGTGCTTCCTGGCCAAACACCCGGAGAAGACAAGTGGCTCTACGTCTCCCGCAATCTGCAGGTGGACAAGAGCGTCGATGAACTGGACCAGCTGATGCAGCGTGGCGCAGCTGCGGGCTACACGAAGATGCTGCTGGCCGACTCGAAGTTCTCGCGGCTGGGGGACGTCATCGATCGGTACTTCGACAATGTCGAAAAGGTCAAACAGCTCTCTGCGAAGCACGGCATCGAAATCGTGCCGACGATCTTCTCGATCGGGTATTCCAACGATCTGCTGCACCACAATACAAACCTGGCAGAGGCCCTGCCCGTGCGGGGTGTGCCGCTCGTTGTCGGGCCGGGCGGAGTCGCCACGGTCGACACGACAGGCGGTCCGAAGTTGCCCGGCGGAGAGATGTCGAACCTCAAGCTCTGGTCGAGCCACGATGAATGCGTGGTCTCTGAGAACGGCACAGCCCGGATCAAGTCCGATGGCAGCAATGCCCGGCTGATCCAGAAGCTGAAGCTCCAGCCGTATCGCCAGTACCACGTTCGGGTCCGGATCAAGACTCGTGACTTTCGCGGGACGCCTGAGATCAAGGCCCTGGCCGAGGACGGCACGTCACTCCAGTGGGCCAATCTGGGTGTTCAGCCGACCCAGGACTGGACGGAGCATCATGCGGTCTTCAACTCGCAGAAGTTCAGTCAGGCGAATCTCTATCTGGGGGTCTGGGGGGCTGAGTCCGGGGACCTGTGGTGGGACGATGCCTCGATCGAGGAGGTGGCGTTCCTGAACATGGTGCGTCGCCCGGGGGCTCCGCTGACGGTTCGAACGGCTGAAGGGAAAATCCTCAAGGAAGGAACCGATTACGAACAGCTGGCCGATCCCAAGATGGGGAGCGAACCGTGGCTGGGTGAGTACTCGGTCTACCACACTCCCCCTGCGCTGCAGACGAAACTCCCCGTCGGGACGAAGCTGACGGCGGACTATTACCATGTGCTGACCGTCTACGATGGTCAGGTGATGATCTGCCCCAGCGAGCCGCAAACCGAAGAGGTCCTGCGCGATCAGATGCAGCGGATGCACAAGCTGTGGGGGGCGAAGGCCTACATGATGTCGCATGATGAGGTCCGGTGCCTCAATCACTGTGCTGCGTGTCAGGCTCGGAAGCAGACGCCGGGCCAGATCCTGGCGGACAACGCGCGGACCTGTATTCAGATCGCTCGCCAAGTGGCTCCCGAGTCCAAGCTCTATGTCTGGAACGATATGTTCGATCCGCACCACAACGCCGTGCCGGGGCCGTACTACCTGGTGAACGGCTCTCTGGAGAAGAGCTGGGAGGGGCTGGACAAGAACGTCATCATCGTGGCCTGGTACTTTGAGAAGCGGGCGGAGAGCCTGAAGTTTTTTGCGGATCGCGGGCACCCCTACATCATCGCGGGCTACTACGACTCTGACCCGCAGCAGGCGGCCGAGTGGCTCAAGACGGCGAAAGGAGTCCCGGGATATCAGGGGATCATGTACACGACCTGGCGGAACAACTATCGGGATCTGGAGAAGTTTTCGCAGGTCGTTGATCGGTCCAACCCGCCGTAACGCCGCGCCGAACGAACGTGCCGATTGTGCCGGGTAGGGTGCCCCGAGGACCGCTAGACTCTGACGGGCAGACCGGCTGCACCGGGGAAAGTGGAAGATCGACCGTAACTCGTGCCGCTGTCGACACAAGCAGCTTGACGGTTCCGATTGGAGCGTGATAGGTTACCGGGGCTGCCGTTCTCGGAACGGTCTGGGGATCTTCCGATGCCAACGTTCGGGTGGCCAAGATCATGCGAACCGAGGCAGCAGCGTGGCACGCCGCCGGGCGTCACTGTCCCGAATGCGGGTCTTTCGATTCGACATGTGGATTCCACTGTCGGTTTGATCGCTCCGCATGATCAGGGACGGTTCGAGCGGCAGCATTCCATCATCGATGTGGCAGGAATCGAGGGACGCTCTGTGGTCGTTATCCTGAGAAACGTCGTCTCGCGATATGTCGTATTCGCTAGCCTAGGTCTGCTGCTCGTGACTCAGGCTGCCGTCGCTCAGCAGGCTCCGCCCGCAGCGGATCCCGCAGCTCCGGCAGCGCCTGCTCCTGCAGATGCTCCGGCTGCCGAGAACGCTGCAGAAATCAAGGCGGAGGCCCCCGCTGAATCAGGTGGGCAGATTCGGTCCAAGATCGAGTACGCGCTCCCTGTCATCAGCAAAGATGACGAGAAGGCCCTGCGACTCAAGCTGCAAGTGCCCATCTCCCGCTTCTTGAAGGCCATCGCTCCCACAAATGCAGAGAAGGCCGTCGGAGAAGAGTTCGCGCGCTTCCAGGTCGACCGCCTGACGATGGCTGAGTATCGCCCCGACGCCTACATCAAAGTCATCGAGCCAGCCCGTCGATCTGCGGAAGGGCAACTGACCACTCCAGCGGCGAAGGCGATCCTGCTGAAGGCGATGACGGATCGGTGTGTCGAGTTACTGGCCCAGAATCCTCCACATCATCCGGATGTCCAGCTCAATGCGGTCATCCTGATGTCATCGCTGAATGCTGCGACACCCGCGAACAAGACGCCGGTTCCGTATGTGGCTTCTTATCGGTCCATCATCGGCCTGCTCGACAACACCGCACTTCCACTCCAATGCCGTATCATGGCCGCCCGCGGACTGGGCCGGATCGCTCTCGACTCCACAGTGGGAGTGCCCTACGGCGACCTGACCTCCGTTCAGCGGAATGAGATCACTGTGGCGTTGGCCAAGACCCTGGTCGCCTCGGACTCCGCCGGAGACGATGAAGGCAAACAATGGTTTCGCCGCCGGGTCGCGGAAGCCCTCGGAGATTGCGGGCTGGCCTTCGATGTGAACGGCAGCTCGGCTCCGATCGACGCATTGATGTCCGTCGCATCCAATCCCAAGGAAAGCCTGCGGGTTCGTGCCGCAGCCATGAAGGCCGCCACTCGCACCGCCTGGAATGCCCAGACCAACGTCCATTTGATTACTTTTGAGACACTCAAGCTCGTGGTTGAGATCGGAAACGCGAACAATGCAGCCGTGACTGCCAACGCGGAGGCGGAAGTGGCAGCGAAGAAAGCGATCGCCGAAGCCAAGGCGAAAGACCCCATGTCACCCGAAGCCAAGGCCACCGTTCCGCCTCCCAGCGCTCTGCCTTCGTCACTCCGCTGGGCGAACATCGACACGTACTTCTGCTTTCAGCCGGTGACTGCGACCCAGGCGACCCAGAAGTTCGGCCTGCTCAATCAGGTCGGTCGCCCTGGCCTGAATGGCCTTGCTCCCTTGGTGACGGGTGCCTACGAAGTCACCAAGCCGGTGATCAATCACGTTCAGGACAAAGACAAAGCCGCGAAGCCGATCGCTATTCCCAATGTGACACTGGCTGCGGTCGATGCCTGGCTCAAGGCCAATCCTCCGGCGGATCGGAAAGTGACACCCGTCAGCCCCCAACCGCTTCCCTGATCCTCTGGGCCACTCATGCGGAAATGTTTGTTCACGCTGCTGGCCCTGCTGACCTGGACACCGCTGATTCCGGCTGCCGAGCCGTCTTTGATTGCTCACTGGCCGCTGGAGCGTGACTCGCGCGAGCTGGTCTCCAATCTGAAGTCGGAGCCCGAGGCGGTCCAGTTTTCCGAGCCGCTCTCCGCAGCTCAATTCGATGGTCGGGCCTCGATCATCCGCGTTCCGGATGCCTCGGCCCAGCTCAACCTTGCCGCGCAGCCGTTCACGATCTCGGTTCACGTGCGTGCCGATGCCAGCACCGAGGATCTGCCAGGCGACATCCTCTCTCTGTTTGACCCGGCGACCCGCACGGGACTGCAGCTGGGGATTGCCACGCAGACCGGCGTGACCAACGCCCAGCCGAACTCCCGCCAACTGCATTTCAGCATCGACCAGGGGCGTATCGAGCCAGCCTTCACCGACCATGGGAAGCTGGGGAACGCGGTCTATATCTTTTCGCTCTGCGTCTGTCAGGGAAGGCTTTATGCCTCAACCTGCCATCCCGGCGAGACAGAAAGCGGACGGGTCTATCGCTTTGAAGAGGGAGATCGCTGGACCGACTTGGGCAGCCCCGACAAGGCCAACGCGATCTCGGCCATGACTGTGTTTCAAGGCCAGCTTTACGTTGCCAGCAGCAAATACCGGCTGGCGGGATCGTCCCTCTCGGAGTCCCAGAACCCGCACTTGGGGGGAGGGATCTATCGCCTGAGTGCGGGCGACCAGTGGATCGCGTGCGGCAGGCTCTCAGCGGAGACTGAAGCCGTCGGGAGCCTCGTCGTCTTCCGGGACCAGCTCTACGCGGGGTCGCTCTACAAGCCGGCTGGGTTCTTTCGGTACGACGGAAAGGAGACCTGGACGGCGCTGCCGACTCCGAATGGGAAGCGTGTCGAAGCGATGGCGGTTTTCAACGGAGGACTGTTCGCCAGCTGTTATGACGAGGGCTCCGTCTTCCGCTTCGACGGTCAGACCTGGGAGCAGGTGGGAGCGATCCCGCTGGCCACGCAGACCTATGGGTTTGCGGTCCATCGCGCCCAGCTCTATGTCAGCGAATGGCCGCAGGCTCACGTCTACCGGTACCTGGGAGGCACTCGCTGGGAGGATACCGGCAAGCTCGGCAACGAACTTGAGGCGATGCCACTCCTCGTCCATAACGGCAAGCTCTACAGCGGCAGCTTGCCGCTGGGCGAGGTCTATCGCTTCGACGATACGGGATGGACGCGGATCGATCAGGTCGACCGCACTCCCGATGTGAAGTATCGGCGAGCCTGGTCGATGGCCCAGTACCGGGGCCGGCTCTTTGTGGGCACGCTGCCTTCGGGGCGAGTGGTTTCGATCGAGGCGGGCCGCAATGCGACCTGGGACCACGAGTTTCCGACCGGATGGCACCATGTGGCTGCGGTCCGCGACACCGACCGTCTGCGGCTATTCGTCGATGGAAAGCCGGTGGCTGAGTCCGCCAGGTTGGAGTCGGCGCTGTATGACCTGACCACGAGCGCTCCGCTCCAGATCGGGCTGGGAGCCCACGATCACTTCCATGGGGCAATCCGGGATCTGCGGATCTATCGGGGAGCACTCTCGGCGGAGTCGGTCTCGAAGCTGGCTGCAGAATCGCCCTGATTCTGCGGAGTCAGATAGGCTCCGACCAGCGTTCCCAGCGTGGCCCCCAGCAGGTCGGCCAGCCAGTCGAAAAGACTGGCGGTTCGCCCGACCGGAATCTGCAGAAGTTCGTCCAGCACTCCGTACACCGCGATCACGGCAACGCAGATCGAGCGCCGGCTGAGGCCACGGACTCGGCAGGCGGGGAGCAACAGCCCCAGCGGAAAGTACGCCAGCAGGTGGACGACCTTGTCCGCGTAACGCGTGTGTGGAACGGACGCAGGAACCGGGATGTGGGTCAGCGTCGCCAGGCTGAGCCAGATCACGAACAGTAGAGTGCGACGTGCCGCCAGCCAGCGCGGGTCGTTCAGAAGGTGTCCGAGAACCATGATGTTCGGAGGATCGTGAGTCGGGCGAGTCGGATGCGCGGGATCAAAGTCATCTGTATGTCGCGGCTCAGTCGGAGCTTCACCAGAGCCTGGCGCACAGAAAAACCGCCGCTGGTTGCCCAGCGGCGGTTTGGAGTTCGAATTGGAAATCCCAGACTAGAAGCTGGAGCTGCTCAGGATGTCCTGACCATGACGGTTGCCGATGGGGGTCAGCAGACGACAGTAGACGTTTTCGTCAATGTTCTGGCTGATGACCTTGCAGGAACCGTCGGCGAAGGCCATGTTGACAACACCGGGGTGCAGTGATGCGGGGCGGGGACTCGTACCGTCGCTCGCATTCTGAAGATTTGCGTTGATCTTGGACGCAGGACCATTGCCTGCATCGGAAATTGCATTCGCGTGAAGAATCAGGCCACGAGACTTTGAAGCGCCAGGGGCTGCGCTGTCGATCCCAATCCCGCCTGCTGTCAGGTAGTTCGTGACAGTCGCTGTGCCAGCGGCTGTTGTGGCGGGAACGGCGACCCCGAACGAGTTTTCACCTTGGTAGGGAGAAACCCATCCCCCAGGGGCCGGATTGCCGATCACGTAGTTTCGAGTATTGATGTTCTCGGAGAGAAGCACGGTCTGGGAAGTTCCGTCAGCCGAGCTAATTCGATCCAACGTCATGGTCTGCCCGGCATTGTTGGCAGCACGCCGGAAAACGCCAGACGAAGATGCGACCTGATTGTCATCTGCGTCTTTGGTAGCACCAGTGTTGAAATCGAAGCTATACAACGCGACCGTGTGATCTTGGTTGTTTACAGCATTCCAAATGTCATTCGCGATGTAGCCAACATTGGCTACGAATGACATTGATCCTGGGCCACCATTCTGGTCATCAGGGCAGATGTAGGCTTCAATCGCGGTCATAGACAAATTGTCAGTCGTGTTGGCTCCACCTGATGAATCATTCGTGGAAACCTGCAGGCGGTCGAAGAGCGCCTGTTGCTCCAGATACGGCAGCAAATGCACAGCCCAGTTGGCAGCCCCAGGCGTCGGTGAAGCAGCCGTTCCAAAATTGATATTGAAACCTCCGGTCAGCGGAGGGACCTCCCCCTTGTGAGCGGTCGAGTAGGCCTGGACAGCCAGTCCCACGTTGCGCATGTTGCTCTGGCACTGGGTGCGGCGGGCGGTGGCGCGGGCGTTCTGGACGGCGGGCAGGACCAGCGCGGCCAGCGTCGCGATGATCGAGATCACGACAAGGAGTTCGATCAGGGTAAAGCCGCGACGCTGCGGCTGACGGAATAGCGGGCGGCGGACGTTCATGGGAGACTCCAGGCTGCCGGGTGAGTGGTGAATCGGACCTGACGACGACACATCATCAGGATCGCCGCTGCAGACTGGGAAGTCCACTGAGACGGCGGGCCGGTTTCACCTCCCGGCCTGGACAGTTGAATTGTGGTGAATTCGGACGATGGCGAGTTTCACAGCGGACTGGGGTGTTGCGTTTCGCAGCAGTCCGATGCTTGGCTCTCCATTATGCGACGTGTTGAGGGCGGAGAAAAGGCTGTTTTGTGCAGTTCCGTGCAGAGATCGACCAGGAATCCCTCCCCGCTGCCGTTTTCCTGACCAGGATTACGCAAATCCCGGACCAAAAACGGTTAGCGGAGGCGTTTTCGGTGGATCACGAACTTGCTGTAGTCGAACGTCCGGGTGTACGGGTCGTACGCATCCTCCAGACGCGTCATGTCGACGACACTGAACACACGGTGAATCGGCAAATCGGTGATCCGAGCTCCGATCTGCGGCAGCTTGACTCCCGAAACCGTCGTCTCGTGAGCCTCGAAGTACCCCACAGCCACCCAGACGAAGAACACGTGGCTCTTCGTCGTGGAATTGTTGGCCGCTTTAGCCATCAGCCGGTTGCGGGTGTGGAAGTCGACTTCGTGATTGTTGATATCTCGAGAGTCGAGCAGCCCCTGCCAGTCGTTGGTCGGGTTAGCGGGCGAAGTGGCTGGGGATGTTGTGGACCAGGGGTTTCCACTGTTTGGGACGATTGTCCCCATAGCAGGCGTCGTGTTCGCAGGTCCGACCTCGCGAGTTTGAGTGGGGCGTGATCGCAGAATCGTGTTTTCGATCCCGTTGTCTTCGTCAGCAGTCGCTTCCAGGTCCACATGCCCCAGCGGGCGAAACGGCTTGGGGGTGTAGGCGAGTGATGCGGGACTCATTGTCCCAGGGATTGTGAGGGTCGGGAACCCAGCAGTCGTCATGAACGAATCCACACCATCCCGACTGACTCGCAGTTCGTTGTACCAATTTCGACCACCGGAAATGGCATCGTCTGTCGTGCTGCGGGCGGAAGCCAGCGGGAAATGCAAATCGTCATCAAGCAATGCAGCCAGCACGGACTGATCTCGAACCGTATTGAGATTGATCAGCCCGGGTGTCCGGGTGAGCGGCTTGAACGCTCCGACAATTGTCCCACCGTTGTTTGGATACTGCGATGCAATCGCCTGCTCCGTACGACGTGGAACCTGGACAAAGTTCAGAAACCGATACCAGTTGTTGGCGTAGGAGACGGCATTCCAGCCAAAGTAGGGTTTACTCGGCTTCCCGTTCGGGAACAGGAACCGGACTCCTGCGGTATAGTCACCGGCCAGCGACGCCCCACCGGTCGCTGTTACATCTCCCTTCGCGAGATTCACGATGGTACCACCGTGAACATCGGGTGAGTAGGTGTCAAAAAAATCGTTCTGGATCGTTGCCAGCGGGAAATTGCCATAGAGCGGGACCGACAGCAATTCGTAGATCGAAGCAAAGTCACGATCGAAATGCGGCTGCCACAATGTAAACGGTTCAGTCGGTCCCATCAGATCGACCCAGAGTTGATTCGGGCCATGCTTGGTGGCGAGAGTGGCACTGATCGTGTGATTCCGAGTGGATGTCCCAGAATGATTCCCTTGCCGGGGATCAAATGGTTGTCGTCGCTCGCGGCTATGCAGTGTGGTCAATGCAGTCTGGTTATCAGAAGCAGAATCGTTCGCGGGAGCAAATTGCCCCTCAGTTCCCCCCATCTCACCCGAGTCGACATGGAAGCGATCGACTTCGATCCAGCGACCTGCGGAACTGGTTTCCAGATCAATATCGGGACTCGTGGCGGTGCCATTCAGGTTCTGACGACGTTGCAAAACCAAGTCAAATTCGACGGGCAATGGGGCGGCACCATAATTGACTGGCGCCGTTGCGACATCGGCTTCCACCAGTGTTGTGCCCGCGTAGCCTCCCCCGTTCGGTCCGGTATGAACGTACTGCTCGTGATCTTCACCGGGACTGATCTGTGACAGGTCAATATCGGCTTGAGGTGGTGGTTCCTGCTGGTTGTCGGAGATCGTGGTTCCGCTGTTCGGCAGGATCGATTCCAATTCGGGGTCCGCATCGATATTGGCCCACAGGTCACTGGTCGCCTTCGATCCGGCAACCGTTGGATTTGCAATTTCCAGCGTTCCGTCGTGGCAGGCAATGTGGAATGTGTTTCCTCCACTCACGACCTTGGAACCGTCTCCCGTTCTGAAGGAGTACCACTTCTCAGGGACCGCACGATTGGTCGGCACTCGCACGATTCGCCACCCCTCGTTCACAGGGACCGGAAACGGAGTCGCATTTCGCAGTTCAATATGGAGAATCCGGTGGGTCGTGTCATCTTCCTTGTAAAGCGTTTCAACTCGATCCGCACTCTCGCGTTTGAGCTGCCACAGCGCGACTTCGCTGAACGTCAGAGACTGTCGCTCAATACCGTAGACCTTTTGAGTGGGAGCCGAGTCCCAACCATCCGAAAGGTTGGGGTCATACTCAAACGTCGAGATCACATCATCGCGGTCGAGGGCGTCGACCACATTGATCGCGAACTGGGCCATCTCTTCGACGTTCTCAGGAATTCCGTTACCGGCTTGAGATGTCGTTCCGTCCGTTCGCTGGCGATCCGGATAATTCGTCGGTCCAATGGCGAACGGAGTAGAGGCCGGATCGTCGCCCGTGAGGTCGCGGCTTCGCGCTCCTGTCAGATACAACAGCGTATAGATATCCCGCGCCATACGTTGACGATCAAACCGCGCCCACCATTCCTGGGCATCATCTGTCAATACGGTGGATGGAGCTGTAAAGGGAAACGGAGGTGATGCGGTATGATCATGAATCATCGCGGGAATGGTGGTTGCCGTCGTCGTTTCCGGATGCGGCATCAGATTGCGATAGATCGGATTGTTGTTCGCATCGAAGCCGACCAGCAGTCGGTTGATGTTCAGCTGTTGACGCAATTGCGTTCGTCCAGCTCCAATCTGCGAGGTATTGAACGTAATTTGACTTCGAAGCAAACGCCGAAGCTCCGGACGAAAAGGGTCGTTGGCATTTGGAACAAAAGGATTTGGACTGTCGGAGATGAGATTCAATCCACCAAAAATTGGAGGAAAGTACGGCGCGCCTCCAGCCAGCCAGGCGTTCGATTCGCTCGCTCGCAGATTCACATACGTCAGCTGATTCAAATCCCAGCTGTCGGTGGTGAGCCGCTTGCGGATGTCTGCTGCATCACGGGCCGAACGGAGATTGAATGGCAACAGCTGTTCCAATCGGGAACGGGCATTCGAACGCTGGTAGTCGGCGTCTGAGGCCTGCAGAAAGACGTTTTCCGAGGCTTCAAACAGGCTGTCATTCGCCCGATCACGAGAGTCGTGAGCGGCAATCGCCTCGTTCTCTTCGTCGGTGGTGGTACTCCAGGAGGGGCCGGTAATCAAGCCAGGATAGTCCGAACCTGCCAGCGGAGTTACGCCAGCACCGGGAACTGCAGGAGCATCGTAGAGCGGGTAATCCGGCCAGGCACTCGGGTTGCCGACCACAGGGGCCAGCAGGGTCCGCTGCTCGATCGAGGCAGCGATTTGCGCCACGACACCGTCGCCCCCATTTTTCACCGTGGCCCCGTGACCGCTCAGTGACAGCGGATGCACATAGGGCGGAACCGTGACGCTCACATTCCCACCACCTCCCTTTGGATCGTAAAGAATCTCAGTTCGCGAATGTCCTCCATCATAGGTCAACGATCCCGCATTCGAGTCGAGATCATCATCCGCGCTCGTAATCCCGCCACGCGGGAACACGTTGGCAAGCAGCTGTTGTTCTTCCCCGAATCGTCCCGCGATCGGCGAACGGGGCACGTTGTTGACGACTTGCCTCCGACCAGACAGCAGGAAGATGGCGTCCATGTTGGCCAGCCGCAGTGGGTTTTGTGCGGAACTCGCCGTAAATGGGTATGCGGCGTATTGGGTGGCATACTGAGACTGGGCCTGCGTCAGGTCGGACCCGCTCAGCAGGAACGGATTCCCCGTGAAGAGCCTCATCAGGTTCACTTCCTGCGGGCCCAGCCCCATGTTCGATACCGAAACGGAATATTGCTGCGTACTGGTGTCGAAAGTAAACGCAGGGTTCTGCAAGCCCTGAATGTTTCCATGAACGTTCACGTTCCCCAGCCCATCGGCGTCCAGGATCAGGAACGACACCAGCGGGACATACTGGCGCCCATCCGGCAGGTCGACGACTCCCAGACCCATGTCCATCCAGAACCCGTCGTAGTCTCCATCCCCATCGACATCAACATCGAGTTCGTAGTTGTTGCTTTCGTTCGCATTCGAGTAGATTCCCATTTCATTCGCGTTCCCGTCGTTGTCGTGATCGTTCGAGAACGGGAATGGACCAATCTGTCGATCGAGATCGCCAGATTGGGCTGTGGTTACAGCATTGAGATATCGACGAGTTGGGGTTGGAGTGGGATACACGTGATCTCGGTGAGGGCGTAGTACCTTACGAGCGGTCGAAGCTGCGGTAAACAGGTTGGCAAATCCAGCCGCGCCGCCACCGACATTTGCACCGTTCCCGTCAGAGTCGCGACTCGACGGAAACATCGTCGGCCGAAAGAACGAGGGCACAAAAACTCGGCGACCGCCAATGAACTCTTCGTGAGCCAGAAACAGCGTGTTGTGATCGGCCTGAGTGTAATCCGTATCCGGAGCAAAGGCCGGGATACGCTGACTCAAGACCTGGTTGAAGGCGTCTGTGGTACCGTCTGGCTGGGCGAGCTGTGAGAAGTTAAAACCAAACTCCGGCCCCTGCACCGGATTGTTGGTGGTGTCCAAGACTGTGAAACCTGGATCGGCGGTCAAACTCAAAGTACTGTCTGCGACCCCGTCTCCATCGTGGTCGAAACGTACAATCCCGCCCCCCAGAAACATGGGGCGGATGCCTCTCCCGTTGTGAGGGATCACATCCACAGGTCGACCGTACTTGGTCCCGTTGTTACCAGTCTCGATCGGTCCGAGCACATGCGACAGCATCGAATGCACGTTTCCATACGATGCCGTTCGTTCAGAACGGTTGCCGTTGCTGGGATCGGTGTAAATGTACGTGTAGGAGTCAACACCCTTCAACGCACTCCAGGGTCGATCGCTCCGCGGACCGATAATCGCCTGCTCCAAGGCCTCGTTGACGATCACATCCGGATTGACAACATCATCCGCGTTGGCTCCCGCGTAGTACTCCGAGTTCTGCTGCTCTTCCGTGGCGAATTCAAAGAAGAAGACGCCCAGGAACAGCATCAGGCTCAGCAGCGACAGAACGACAATAATCACAGCTCCCCCGCGGCGGGGTGCTGTTGTCAGTCGGCGAGTGAAGTGGCGATTCATGAGAGACCTCCGGGGATGTTCGAGACATCCCATACGCGGCCCGTGAAGTACTGGCCGGGATTTCGGGAGGCAGTCTGAGTGTTCAGCAGGGGCCCAGCTCCGCAGGGAGCGAAACCTCTGGTCCCGCCGACTGCCGGGCGGGAACCGTTCCACATCGTTTACTTGCCGGGGGGCGGCTCGACGAACGAGTGCGTCAGCGAGAACTGACGCGGGTTGCCGGTCGTCGTATCACGTGTCCGAATCGTGATCCGGATCATCTCCAGACCGATCCGGTTATCGAACGCTTCCCAAGTCACGCCGCCGTCCTGGACCTGAACACCGGGAGTGGTGGGCCACGCGGGAGGTACAGTTCCCGTCGCACCAAAATCGAGAGATGAATCGCTATCCGAGTCCTCTGACAGATCGATTCGACCGTTGTTGTTCAGGTCGTCAGGCACCCCGTCTCCGGTAACGTCAGTCTCAGCTCCATCCAAGATCAAGTTCCCGTTTCGGTCCTCTCCGGATCGAACACACCGGTAACCAATACTCTGCGATCTGTCATCTGGACGAAAGACGACGTTGCTCTCAAAGAACGAGTTTCCGTTGAAGTCCTCAGCTCCCGAGAGGATGTTGTCTCGATTGGCATCTTCCGATACAGGACGATAGACGGTGCTGGGGCGCCAATAGTAGGCAGCTAAAGTCGGCAAGGTCGGAGTGTTAAGATTACCATCCGAATTGGTATCCTCGCCCATGTCAAGACTCCCATTCCCGTTTGCGTCTTCGGAGTAACGATTGGACGCCGGACGATATCCCAAGCGTGTTCCCAGCAACGTGAAGGGATTGTCATTCCAGAACGAAGGATGCCCGGTGTCAAAAACCCAATTCCCGCCGGAGGCAGCCGTACGAGGACCGTAGACGCTGTTGATGCGAGCAGCCGCATTGAACTGTGTCCCACGTCCGAGCTGGACGAAGCTGTCATCTGCAGGATCCCAGACCTCGATGTCGAAGGCTTCGACGTTGTTAAGCAGCAGATCCTCGTTGATCCGGGTGGTGTCATAGAGCGGAGTCCCATCGACGGTCAGCCGATTCGTGGTCGAGTTGTAGCTGATCGCTCCGCTGTTAATTGGATTGGGTGAGGTGACCGGAGCCGGGTTATTGCTCTGATCCAGGTAGCCGGATGCCGCTGCGGGCCAGACGCACTCATTGGCCCCGGTTTCCGCATGGGTCATCCGTCCAAAGAACACACCAGCACTGTCGAACTCGACAGGGCGTCCGGTCGAGGTACTGAATCCGAACCGGTAGAACGGAATCCCCAAGGCTGCGCCCGGGGCGGTCGTCCCGCCATAGTTCTCCAGCGCGGGCAACCCCAGAAACATCAAACCGCCGGCAGTCGCGTCACCGTAGGCGGCGTAGTCATAACGCTGGTAGAAGCTGCCGCGAAACTGAGCCCTCGCGACTTCATCAGTAATAATCGGCAGACCGGCGGGATTGACGGGCTGTGGGCCGTATTGCACCGTGCCCACACTGGGGTCACGCAGCAGCAGCACACGCCGATAGAGGTTTCCGCCGCGCACGAAGTAGGAAACTTCGGCTCCGCGAGACATTCCGACCCCATTCCCGGACTCTCCGTCATCATCGTCCGGATGATTCTCGAGGGCATTCGGATAACCCGCTCCGATGCATCGCCCGTAAAACGGTGTCTGGTGAGGGGCCCTGTTATCCGGGGCGACCAGCATCGTGAACTGCAACACGTTATCGAGCACATTGTCTCGATCGTTCACCGACAGATAGAAGTACCCCTTCTGTGTTGGGTGAACCGAGTCTCCCTGGACCAGCGGGACAATCCCCCGGGAGCCGGGAATCTGCCGAAAGGAGGCCCGCAGCAGATCGCTGCGCAGCGTCTGATCGATCGATCGCATCCGCTGATCGTTACGAGCCAGTGCCTGCTGATCGTTCAGTGACCGGATGGCTGCGGTATAGATCTGCGCGAACATCAGCATCATCATCACGACCAGCGTCGTGGCAACGAGCATTTCGATGAGTGTGAAACCGGTCCGGCAACGGGACCGGCAATCCGTCATTCGGCGTTGCATGTCACGTTACTCCAGATCGAGGTGGAACACGGAGATGATGTTGGGGAACAGGATCGCCCGGCCGTCATAGTTCGGCGCGACTTCCTGACTGGTCGGGACGGTGACCGAAGTATTCAGAGTCAACGTGGCTGTTCGGGTTGCCGAGGTGTTGTCGATCGACTCGATCTTCTGAATCCGATACCAGTGGGCGTTGTTGGAGTCGTAGATGTAACTCCCCTCTTTAACGGGAGGATTTCCCCCACTGCGACCCGCAGGCCAGGTAATCATCGCCTGTGTCAGGTTGTAGCCACCCGCGGCCGGGCCGTGAAATTCCGCCGCGACCGGTGCCTCGTCATCGGGATTGAAACTGCGGTTGTAGAAGATCACTCCATCGATCTGCGCCTGGCCGCGCGGTCCCAGATGGACGGTCATCATCCAGGAGTATCGCTGTTCGTACGTCTCGATGCGAACCGATCCGATTTCTCCGGGGATGATCTGGTCGAGATCTGCGGGCAGTGTCCCATCGATTTGAATCTGGTTATTGGGCAATACGCCGCTATTGGGGACGTCGATGTCGAGAGCGAGCGACCGGCGACCGTCATCAGACAGAATGACCACACGTCCCGAGCTGCGACTGCCTGACAGGTCGACCTGAGGTTCAAACTCGAGGAGTACTTCTCCTGCCGCAGGAAAGGAGACAGCTGTGGGAGTCGTGGTTGCCAGGACCTGTTGCCAAGTGTCCGGAGAAGCGAACAACTGCTGGGCCTGAGCCAAATCTAGCTGGCAGTGAATCCGATCCAGTCCAGTGCTCCCAGGCGATACTCCCAACCGATCACGTTCGGTCCCGTTCCCCTGGCCATCCATTTCGTGCCAGCCCAAGGGATCGACCACGTAGGCGGACCAGGCAGAATTAGGGGGATACTGGCTATGTCGATATTGAATCCAAGCTCGATTGGTAGAGTTATCGTTGAGCGAACCATCCAGTACTCGGCGAGGAAAAGGCTGCAAAGGCAGAGGGGGATTATACCCACCCAGGTTTGCTGGCAGCTGCGTCATGTTCGGCCACTTGGGCTCGAATTGACCGGTCACTCCCGCCTGATTGGGAGTGAAATACAGGACATTCGTATCCGGGAGCAAACGACCCAGACGTGGTGTCGGCGTGACCCAGGAATTGCTACTCGCCCCACCAGTTCCGACCGGCGTGTACGCCGGACGAGTCCCAACAGTCAGGTTCGGCTGCCAGGGAGGTGCCCCGGTGACCAATTGAGGATTGGCCAGAATCACTTCGCGGGCGTTCTCAAACACCAGCTTGGAATTCGTCAGCTGGCTGGCCTTGATCGACCGCAGAATCGACAGAGGAAACAGCGTGAAGATCGACGTTACGCCAATCGCCATGACCAGCAAGGCCATCAGCACTTCGACGAGCGTGGCACCGCGTCGATCTTGAGGTCGTCGACGAGCGTCACGCGATTGAACAGGGGAGATCACCGGGCTCTGGATCACTTCGAGTCCCTCCCGGCATAGGCGTAGTCGAACGGGTTGTCCGCCAGTCGGTAGCCGTTGGTCGAGGCACCGTTCAGCTGCGAGACAAAGACGTTGCCCGTTTGCGGATAGATGGCCACCACGCGACGCTCCTTATTGGGAAAGTCCTGCGGTGAGCCGTAACTGTCCAGATAGTCACCTGGCACGATTGCGGGCAGGCGAGTGGTGACGTTGTCGACCACACGCATCGGCCTCGCGAGTTCGACATCGCTGACATGGGAAATGGTGAGGAACAACGGTCCCAGCGCGGCGAAGGCTCCTGTCGCTGTGCCATCGGGCCCGAACATGATGTCAAGATTCGATGGTGTCGGGAAATTGGGAGCGTAACGCCCCGAGAAATTCAGCTGTCCGTCCCCATCGAGATCTTCGCCGGAATCCAGGTTCCCATCACGATCGAGATCCTCGGACTGCCTCCACCCAGCGGGAACGCGGCTGGCGTCCAGGTCGATCACGACGCCCGGTGCCAGACTGATCGGAGTCGTATTCGGCAGCGGCTGGGGCTCCAGTCGCAGCAGGTAAGTAATGACAGCTGTTCCACCGGGCGTATTTGAGTATCCCGGTGCGGCATTCTGTTCGGAAGTGGCATCAGTTGTGTTAACAACCTGCGGCCCTGCGGGAGGAAACTGATATGTTCCGATAGCCGTGACCCAGCTGGCGGCTGAAGGTATGGAATTGATCGTTCCAAATCCATATCTCAGCCCGGAGGACACGCCAGGAACCGCCGTGTCATTGACATTGATACTTGTCAACGTATACCAGCGCCCAGTCTGATCTGCCGGGATCCGGATCCGAGCAGTGACCCCAAGCAAACCGTCATCTCGAAGTATCCGCCAATCATCCAATTGATTGCTGACAATCCGGCACAGGGGGCGTGGATTGTTTGACCCATCGCGGTCAGACGGTGCGATCTGCACCTGACAGGTTCCCGTGTGATATGTCGACGCCCCAATGTACTGCAGAGCATTCACGCACCGCGGATCGGCGGGGTCCAGCAGCAACCGTACACCGCGTGGCTCGCCCGACTTGGCGGCGCGACTGCGGGCTCCATTGAACACAGCCTGGACCTGGCGGGAAGCTGCGGTGATTTTGTCCTTGTCACTGCCACGGAACGCAGAGAGCGAAATCGTAGCCAGAATCACGAAGATCGAGATAGAAATCAACAGCTCAACCAGCGTGAATCCACGGCGGGTCGCGAGGGTGACTCCCCGGACTCCAGCGACCATTCGGCGGCCATCAGTTGCACGACGCATTATTGCGGCCCCTTCTGTCGGTTGGAGATGTTGTCAGCCAGATCGGCAGCGTTACTGACCAGACCGAGGTGAGAAAACGCCGAGGCTGTCGAATTCGGCAGTTCCATCCCCAAGCTGTTATCGGGGCCGGCTGAGACGATCAACGTGACGTAGAAAGAATTGCGATCATGAAACCACGCGGCACTGATCGGCATGGCCTCGCGAGGTCGGCCCGTCAGAGTGATGTTGGCTGTGAAATAGCCGTTCAGCAATTTGGAATTGTCACCCGGATCGCGAATCATCATGGCTCGCTGAGAGGTCGGTGCAGTGGCTGCGGGAAGACCGCTCACCAGGATCGATGCATTGGCATAATCTGTGGCCGTATAGCCTGCTGCCGTATCGGCCTTAAAGAATCGCGTGGGCCAGTTGTAGAACTGCAGCGGCTTGCCCCAGCCATCGAGCAGTTCCAGATTGTCGTCGTTGTCGGTGTCTCCGATCAGCCCCTGATCCATTCCATCCAGGTCTGCAGGGGGTAGCCCGAACACATCTCCTGACGTCAGGATCAGATACAGCAGTTCCGCACTCTCGGCCTGATCGTCGTCTGTAACATTAATCGGAAGAGTCGCCCGAGCAGCCACATCGCGACCCTTCCAACTGTCAGCCGCCCATGTTGACCCTGCGGTGTCCCACATCCGGGACAGTAAAGGCGAGTCATCCACATAGGTGTTCGGTGAATTCTCGTAATCGCTGACTCCATCCATGCCGTACAGGTCCTCTTCCCGCTGGGGAAAAGCAGCCTTAAAGAGTGCCTTACGAACGTAGATTTCAGCTGCGACGGGCGTGACTGTCGTGGGAGTGTTAGTACCGGCGTAACGAGCCTGAAACTCTTGAATCCTCTTCCGAAACTCCCGAAGCTCTGGCTTCATGGGCAGATCGGGATCGGACAATGCCATCGACTGGGTGATGTTCTCAAACCCGCGAAGTCGATCATCCAATGCTGTTTGAATATAGAGAATCCCGCTCTTTGTGGCTGCTTCGCGGGCCACTTGTCCCGTTTGTCCCAGCAATGCAAAGGCCAATCCCGCCAGGATTCCCATGATGGCCAGCACAATCAGAATCTCGACCAGCGAGAAAGCAGCTCGCGGCAGAGTGGATCGCGCGTGATGAGAGTTGGGATGCATGGGAGATACTCGTGAAGAGTCCGCAGAGAACCAGAGGAATGCGATTAATCCAGGCGACCACCCTTGAAGTTGGTAATGTTGTCACGCTCGACGGAGCGGTTGGCAGGAATCGAGTCGTCGAATACTCCCCCGGTTCCGTAGTCGGCGTCGACGCCCGCAGAGATGATCTGGAACGACTTGGGGTTATAGGCCTGCCCTCCGGTCTTCGTGTAAACACTGGTCAATGTACTGCTAGGGCCAGTGACAAGGTCAGCGGCGCGATAACCGCGACCGTCATAGCTGCTGGCATAGATCAGCGGCTTGGTCTGACCGGGCAGAGGATCGAGATACTCGGGAGCCCCTTCCGGATCAGTGTCCCCATCGACGTTGATCAGCCGCTCACTGTCGATTTCGAAGTATGGTCCAATACGGCTACCGCCACGGGCGAAGGGATCGGTCGGACTGACCGAAAATCCCAAGGGCTCCCAGTGAGTGATGTCATCCCCCACATTGGGCGGAGATGTGGCTGGAGGAACGGGAGTCGTCCGCAGGAGACCGCGACTATCCACGACATTGGTTGCGTTCATTCCACCAAGAAAGAAGACTAACGCCTCTGCTCCCGTCAGATGAATGACATCGCCAAGATCCTTATCCCCATTGATGTCTCGACCGGGAGTTGTGAACGCGTTGGGATCCGCAGGGACCATCGCAGGCGCAATCGGCATCGAAAAGTCGAACTGGGGCCAGATTTGACGAATGAAAGCACGGCTGCGGCGAGCTTCCGGAGAAGCGCCACTCCATCCCGCTGGCGTCTCATACAGGTAGATTTCGCTCGGCGGTTCCACTCCAAACTTGAGCTTGAAGTCGGAAATCGCCTTTTCCACATTCTTGATGTCTGCCGTCACTGTGGCATTGAGCGCTGTGGTTCGGGCAGCCATGACTCCGTTCAGAATCAACGAGGCTAAAATCGCAATAATCAGAATCACCACCACCAGCTCAACGAGCGAGAACGCCGCCCGAAGTGCGGATGTCTGATCGCGGCGGATGGCACTGGGCCGCAGAGTGGTAGGTTGCATGGCGGTGACTCCGGCGACTGCGGGGGACTGACTGCGGGGCGACTCGTGGAATCGAGGAAGGTGTAGCGTTTTGCAGCACCTGACTCTGAACTCTGTCTCGAACTGGCTGACTCTGCGGAGGAGCGTGAGGCGGTTTGCCTCGGTTTCTGCTCCACCGAAGAGAGAACGCACCTTGTGTGCCAGCGGGCGAAAATCTCGTCCCGCTGGCTGATGCGAATCCGTTACGACAGCTCGTTGAGCAGCTTGACGAGGGGCAGGAACAGCGCGATCACGATGAAACCGACGATGATTCCCAGCACGACCGTCATAATCGGTTCGAGCAGGTTCACCAGGCCTTCGATCAGGACCGACACTTCTTCCTCGTACACATCCGCGACCTTGTAGAGCATGTTGTCGAGAGCACCGGTTTCTTCACCGACGTCGACCATGTTCACCACCAGATCGTCGGTGATGCGGGTTTCTTTCAGCGGCACAGCCATCGTCTCCCCTTCACGGATCGACGACTGGATATGCTCAAACGCTTTGCGGAACACTTCGTTCCCGGCTGTGTCGCGGGCGATCGCCAGGGCCTCCAGAATCGGCACCCCGGACGAGATCAGCGTTCCCAAGGTTCGAGCGGTTCTGGCCACCGTCGATTTGGAGATGATGGCCCCCATGAGCGGTATTTTGAGCGCAATCCGGTCTAAGATGTACGCCCCCGTTTTGTTCTTTCGTATGATCTTGATCAGCAGGATGAAACTGATCGGAATCGTCGGGATCAGGTACCAGAAGTCGACGACCCAGGTACTCATGTTGATCAGCAGCACGGTGATCTCCGGCAGCTCCACGTCGAAGCCTTCGAAGATTTCTTTGAACTTCGGGATGATGAAGTACATGATCCCGCCCACGATCACACCGGCGACCAACAACACGGCTGCCGGGTAGATCATGGCTCCCTGAACCTTACGCTTGAGGCTCTGGGACTTTTCCTTGAACTCGGCCAGGCGCTGGAGAATGACTTCCAGAGCACCACCGGCCTCACCGGCCTTCACCATGTTGACGTACAGGTTGTCAAAGGCCTTGGGCTGTTTGGCCATGGCTTCTGACAGGGTGTTTCCTGACTCGACGTCTTCGATCACGCCAATGAGCGAGTTCTTGAGAGGGCCGGGCTTGGCCTGGCTTTCCAGAATGCGGAGGCTTCGCAGAATCGGCAGACCGGCGTCCTGCAGCGTGGAGAGCTGACGCGTGAAGGTACAGAGCTGTTTGGCTTTGACCTTACCAAAGGAGAAGGCCTTCTTTTTGCGAGGCCCTTTGACTTCCTTCGTCTTGTTCTTGGCGTCGTCCTTCTTCCCCCCCTTGCCCTTGTTCTTCTCCGTGATTTTGGTGACGTAGTAGCCCTTCTCACGGATCTTGGTCTGCGCTTCCTGCTCAGACCCGGCTTCGATGGTGTCTTTCACCTCGAGCCCGGTGCTGTCCATCGCTTCGTACTGGAATGTGGCCATAGTCGTCGTCCTCGTGAAGAGGTTCCCGTGAGTGGGCAGTCCGAAGGGACCGGGCTGGAGTTGCGAGAGTTCTCGTCGCCAATGTTCAGTGTTCGTCAGGCAGCGCAGCAGGTCAAGAAAGTACGATCATTCGCCTTCTTCCATGACCGTTTCGCGAACCACTTCGTCGATCGTCGACACGCCGTCGAAGATCAACTTGAGGCCCGACTCTCGCAGAGTCGTCATCCCCTGGCTCCGAGCCAGGTTCCGCATGTCGTCGACCGACGCATCCGACGAGACCATGTCCCGCAGATCGTCGTTCATGTCCAGCAACTCGTAGATCCCGCAGCGTCCCTTGTAACCCGAGTTGTTGCACCGCTGACAACCCTTGCCGTAGTAGAACTTGTACTGCCGGGCCTTCTCGATCGGCAGCTGGAGTTCCAGTAGCAGTTCGTCCGAGGGGTCAAACTGGGTTCGGCACTGGACGCAGATCTTGCGCACCAGTCGCTGAGCCAGAATCGCTTCGACCGTGGCTGTGATGAGGAACGTTGGAACGCCCATATCACGCAGACGTGTGATGGCCGACGGGGCATCGTTCGTGTGCAGCGTGCTGAACACCAGGTGGCCCGTCAGCGAGCTTTGCACGGCGATTTCCGCGGTCTCGTAGTCTCGGATTTCTCCGACCAGAATGACGTCGGGATCGTGACGCAGAATCGCTCGCAGAGCAGCCGCGAAGGTCACGTCGATTTCGCTGTTGATCGGCACCTGCACGATTCCGTCGATGTCGTACTCGATCGGGTCTTCGGTGGTGATGATCTTCGTTTCGATGTCGTTGAGTTCGTTCAGCGCCGAGTACAACGTCGTGGTCTTGCCCGATCCGGTCGGCCCGGTCACCAGGCAGATCCCGTGCGGGCGGTGAATGATCTTGCGGAAGTTCGTCAGGATTGTCGGGTCCATCCCGATCTTGTTCAGGTCCAGCTGGACCACGGTGCGGTCCAGCACGCGCATAACGACCGACTCGCCGAACATCGTCGGCAGCACGCTGACTCGCAGGTCGACGGGGCTGCCCCCGACGTTCAACTCAATACGACCGTCCTGCGGCAGGCGACGTTCGGCGATGTCGAGGTTCGCCATAACCTTGACGCGGCTGACGATGGCGGTCGCCAGGTGGCGGGGCGGCGGAACCATCTCGTATAGCACGCCGTCAGCTCGCACGCGGATCTTGAACTCGTCTTCGAACGGCTCGAAGTGGATGTCCGAGGCCTGGTCTTTAATGGCCAGCAGCATCACCATGTTCAGCAGCTTGCGGATCGGATGCGAGTCCATGTACTCGTCGGCCAGATCGAATGCGCCCTGCTTGCCGGTCGAAGAGAGAGATCCGTTCTCCGGCATCTGCTCCAAGCCAGCAATCACGTCTTCGATGCTGTCTTCCTTGGCGGCGTAGTGCCGCTGGATCGCCGCTTCGACAGCTGCGGGGCTGGAGACCGCTCCGCGGACTTCCATCCCGATAAAGTTGCGCAGATCGTCGAGAGCTCCCAGATTCTGCGGGTCAGCCATCGCCACGGTCAGGACGTTGTCCCGCATCGAGATCGGCATGATCTTGTAGACTTCGGCCATCGTGGAGGGCACGAGGTCAATCACCTTGGGCGGGATGTTCGTTTCCGCCAGATTCACGACCGGCATCCCCCACTGCTCGGCGAGGGCTTCGGTCAGCTGATCATTGTTAATCAGTCCCAACTTGAGCGCGACCTGGCCCAGAATCTCTCCAGGGCTCTGCTTCTGCTCTTCAAGCACGTCCCAGAGCTGATCCTCGGAGAGGTATCCGAGGTCGACCAGAATCTGTCCAAGGCGACGTTGGGCCATGAGTTGCCTGCTGAGTGGCTAAAGGTCCACGATGGCGGTGCGGGGGGCCGCCGGACGACCCGCTATGACGGGGCAGAGGATCAACCTTCGTCGTCGTCTTCTTCCTCGTCCTCGTCGAGCTTGTCGTCGAAGACACCCTTCTTCGCGTTGCTGATCCGCAGCTTCAGTTCACCTGAGTTGTTGGCGCGCATGACCACGTCCTTCTCCTCGCACAGTCCCTTGCGCCAGAGATCGAACAGGGCGTCATCGAGCAGCTGCATCCCGAACTTGCGTCCGGTCTGGATCGAAGAGTTGATGCGGTACGTCTTGGCCTCACGAATCAGGTTCGCGATGGCGCTGGTGACGACCAGCAACTCGTACGCAGCCACGACCCCCTTCGGCTTCCGGGGCAGGAGGGCCTGACTGAGCACGCCGATGATCGAGGTCGATAGCTGGGTACGGATCTGTTCCTGCTGGTTGGTCGGGAACACGTCGATGATTCGGTCCACAGTCCCTTGGGCACTGGAGGTGTGCAGCGTACCGAACACCACGTGCCCCGTTTCGGCGGCGGTAATGGCGGACGAGATCGTTTCGAGGTCTCGCATTTCCCCCACGAGGATCACGTCCGGGTCCATACGCAGAGCACGTTTGAGGGCCTCGGGGAAGTTCGGCACATCGACGCCGATTTCACGCTGATTGATCGTCGATTTCTTGTGCTTGTGGTAGTACTCGATCGGGTCTTCGAGCGTGATGATGTGGGCGTCTTCGTGGTCGTTGATGTGGTTGATCATCGACGCCAGCGAGGTCGTCTTACCCGACCCGGTTGGCCCCGTCACCAGGAACAGGCCGCGGGGCCGATTGATCAGGTTCGGAATCTCGGTTGGCAGTCCGAGCTGTTCGAACGTCAGGAACTCGTTCGGAATTCGCCGCAGCACCAGACCGATATGCCCACGCTGCTTGAACACAGCCACGCGAAAACGGGCCTTATCCCCGAAGGCGAAACCGAAGTCGGTTCCACCCATCTCCTGCAGCTCCTGCTGGTTACGCTCCGGGGTGATCGACTTCATCAGGGAGACGGTGTCGGCAGCCTCGAGCGACTTCGTCTCCAGACGGACCATGTGCCCGCCCACCCGCACGACAGGGGGCTGTCCGGTGGTGATGTGCAGATCGGACACTCTCTCCCGAACAACTGTTTCCAGGAGCTTGTCGATCTGCAGGCGTCGTTCTTCGGGAGTGTCTGCCATAACGAACTCTGGGCAAGAGGCTGAGAACGGATGAGATTGACGGGGTTTGGTCTGCGACGACTTCCCGGAGCCGGGATCACGAACTCCTCGGCGATCCCGAAGAGGCAGGTTGGATTATTCGGTGATTGTTCGCAAACCTCCAACCGGTTTGCGTTTGGGACAACTCCTTGCCCTTGGGCGGGACCGGGTCAGTGACCGCCGCCTTGCAGCTTGTGAGCCTCGGTCAGAGTGGTCACTCCCATGAGGGCCTTGTCGACCGCATCCTCCACCAGGGTCTTCATGCCGAACAGTCGGGCTTGCCTTCGGATGTTCTGAGTGGGCTCGCTGCGGAAGGCCATTTCGCGAAGCGTTCCATTCATCATCATCAATTCGAACACAGCCTTGCGGCCCCGGTAGCCCGATTGCTGGCAGTTGGCACAACCCTTCCCCTTGCGGAACTTGGCCGTCGAGATCTGCTCCTCCGTCAGTTCGAACAGGGTCAGTTCGTCCGAATTCGGCCGGTAGCTGTCACCGCACTTCGGACAGATACTGCGTGCCAGGCGCTGGGCCATTACAGCCATAACCGACGAGGCGACCAGGAATGGCTGGACTCCCATGTCGATCAGTCGTGTAATAGAACCGGGCGCGTCGTTCGTATGCAGAGTACTGAATACCAAGTGTCCAGTCAAAGAGGCCTGAATAGCCATCTCGGCTGTCTCGGTATCGCGGATTTCCCCCACCAGAATCACGTTCGGCGCTTGCCGGAGCATCGCGCGGATGATGCGGGAGAAGTTCAGCCCGATCGAGTGCCGCACTTCGCACTGGTTGATCCCCGGCAGGTAATATTCGACGGGATCTTCGGCTGTAATGATTTTGCGGTCTGGGCGGTTCAGTTCACCCAAAGCACTGTACAGCGTGGTGGTCTTCCCCGAACCGGTGGGGCCTGTCACCAGAAAGATTCCGTTCGGTCGCCGGATGATGTTCTGGAACTTGCGATAGTTCTCTTCGCTGAACCCCAGGTTTCGAATTCCGATCTTGATGTTGTCGCGGTCGAGAATACGCATGACCATCGCCTGGCCATGATTGGTGGGCAGCACACTGACACGCAAGTCGAAGTCCTTGCCGTTGACGCGGGTCTTGATTCGACCGTCCTGGGGCCGCCGCTTTTCGGCGATGTCGATACGCCCCATAACTTTCAGGCGACTCATCAAAGGAGCCAGCAGGCGGCGCGGCGGCGAATCCCGCTCGACCAGCACGCCGTCGATACGGTATCGGATTCTCACCCGGTCCTCGAACGGCTCGACATGGATGTCGCTCGCCCGCTGATTCACAGCTTCCGTGATGATCAGGTTCACCAGCTTCACGATCGGAGACTTTTCCGAGTCCTCGGCCTGGGCTTTCGCCTCGCTCAGATCGGTCTCGGTAAAGTCGATCGCAGTTTCCGTAAACTCTTGCAGCATCGAGTCAACCGACTCGGTCTCGCTCTGGCCGTAGTACCGGTTGATCGCAGTCAGAATCGCATCTTTCTGCCCCATTACCATGTCGACTTCGCGGGCCAGGATGAACCGCAGCTTCTCAACCAGCTCGAAGTTCATCGGGTCGACGACAGCCACCTTCAGCTTCTCGTCGTTGACTTCGACCGCGATACAGATGTTTTCGCGGGCCACCGATTCGGGCACTAGCTCCACGACCGAATGGTCGAGTTCCGTCGCCTCCAGGTTAATGAACTGAAAGCCGAACGCCTTGGCCTTCGCCTGCCCGACCCGGCCTTCGTCGACATACCCCAGCTTCATCAGGGCGTCTTCCGGGGTAATCCCCAGGCTGCCAGCCATTTCCTCAGCTTCCTGGAGCTGATCCGGGCTGACGGTTCCGTCCTTGACGAACTGATCCAACCAGTTGCGTGCCATGGCTAACCTCTTCAGAACGTGACTGCCCCGCGAAGCGAACTGCTTCCGGGGTTGTCGCTGACGGGTTGTGAGCGGGAGAACTGCATCCGAACCGGGAATCCGGTGGAACGAGCCAGACGCAGCCGGAGTGACGAAGATCAGGCGAGTCCGGGTTCTCTATCCCCCCAAAGCGTGGGAGGAGTTTGAAGAATCACCGCACCGCGCCCCAGCCCCGACGACCGGTCAGGTCGAGTTTACGGAGGCGATAAACAGGACGGAAGTCAAGGATACCCCGAACTCTGCGGAAGATGGCGAATAAGCAGATGGAAGAGTCCGGTGCGCAGATCCGACACACATATTCTACGTCACGCATCGACAAAGTCGAGAGCCGTGTTCCCTGTTGGCCGCAGGGCTTGCCCGACATGCACCTCCAGCACTGCCCACTGCCCCAGAACTCTCCCGCCCGCAACTCGCGAGCCGTCCTTAGCTGCATTACACTGTCTGCCCGCAGCCTGTGAAGGTTGGCGAAAACTTCAGACTCCGGTCAGGTGCATGATGGTCAGTGGTGTGACAGTGGCAGGTTCCCCAGCTCAGTCGGCTCCCGCGCGCGGAGGCTGGATGAGGTGGCATTTGCTCGGCGAACGGGTCCTGGGCGGACATGCCCTGACTCGGGAAGAGTGCCATGAAATCCTGAACTGCCCCGACATCGAGGTCCCCGACCTGCTGGCCGCCACGTTCCGCGTCCGCCGCGAGCACTTCGGACTGAAGGTCCACTTCTACTATCTGAAGAACGCCAAGAGCGGCCTGTGCCCGGAAGACTGTGGTTACTGCTCCCAGTCGATCGTGTCGAACGCTCCGATCGAGAAGTACACGATCGCCAATGAGCGCGTCCTGATGGAAGGGGCTCGCAAGGCCAAGGAGCTGAGCGCCCGGACCTACTGCATCGTCGCCAGCGGTCGCGGCCCGACTGATCGCGAAGTCGACCATGTCTGCAACACTGTCAAGAAGATCAAGGAAGAACTCGGCCTGCACATCTGTGCCTGCCTGGGACTCTTGAAACCCCATCAGGCCGAAAAGCTCGCCGCTGCTGGGGTCGACCGGATCAATCACAATCTGAACACCAGCCGCCGCTACTACGAAGAGATCTGCACGACCCACACCTACGAGGACCGGGTGCAGACACTGAACGTCGTCGCCAAGTCCGGCATGGAGCTGTGCAGCGGGCTGATCGTCGGCATGGGCGAAACGGAACAGGACATCGTCGATGTCGTGCAGGAGTTCCGCCAGCTGAAGGTCCACTCGATCCCGGTGAACTTTCTGAACTCGATCGAGGGCACGCCGCTGGAGGCTCTACAGGAGCTCAATCCGCGGTACTGCCTCAAAGTGCTGTGCCTCTTGCGTCTGGCCCACCCGAGTGTCGAGATCCGCATCGCGGGCGGGCGCGAGATCAATCTCCGCTGGCTGCAGGCCATGGGCCTGTACGCGGCGAACTCGATCTTCGTCAGCGACTATCTGACAACCAAAGGGCAAGACCCAAAGGAAGACTTCAAGATGGTCGCCGACCTCGGCTTCGAGGTCGTGACGGGCGACCATGTGTCGTCCGATGAAGTCTGCTCACCGACCATCGGCGAAGGGGAGCCAGCCTTGGCCGGGCAGACCTGCGGCGGAAACGGATGCGGCGGCTGAGAGCCTGTGCATGAACGCCTGTGGTGAAACGTGGGACGGGCCCCTTTGGCCCGTCCGAAACGGGTGGCCCTCGGCGCCCTCTCGTGGTATTTTTTTAGCGTAGGACAGTGTGGCACGCCCTGAGTCTTCGAAGGGCGTGGCTAGCGGTGACTCAGCGACCACGCCCTTCCCGATGCGTCATAGACCGCCACGCGATCCGAGCTGCTGAGACTTATTGAATCTCTCATGCCTGAACCTCTTGCCACTCGCCGAATCTTTATCTCCACGGTCTCGAACGAATTCGTGACCTGTCGTGAGCGACTGGCAACGGATTTACGCTTCCCAAACGTGGATATACAGACTCAAGAGCAGAACATCACCCTGCTTGCCGCCGGGCAGACCATCTTGCTCAAATTGGATGACTACATCGCCCAATGCCATGCGGTGATTCATCTGATTGGCCAGCAGACCAGCAAAGACGGTCGCCCCGCGAGCAAAGATGCGGTGGATGACTTGCTGCAGCGATACCCGGATCTGCCCGGCGTCGTGCAGCTGAGTGAAACAGAACTGCGAACGCTTTCTTACACACAGTGGGAGGCCTGGCTGGCCTACTACCATCGCAAGACGAAGCGTCCCGAGTTGCAGTTGATGATCGCGACACCCAAGGCCACGTTTGTTCCAGACCATCCCGCCGATCCCGCAACTGCTCATGCACAGAAGCTCTCGCAGGCGTGGCATGAAAAGGAACTTCAACAACGCGGCCGTTGGTCCGAAATCAGTTTCGATGATGCTCGTGACCTCTCGATCGCGGTCCTTCGGGCCTTAAAGGAGATCCTTCCGTCCCCGCAGCCTCAGCAGAGAATCGCCCCCACGCGTCTTATCAGCCGTCACGCCACCGACGAACTGCTTGGGCGAGAGAAGGAACTGGCTCTCCTTGATGGAGCGTGGGCCGATCCGGGCGTCAATCTGCTCAGCATCATCGCCTGGGGCGGAGTCGGGAAAACCGCGCTACTGGCTTACTGGGTGCAGGACCGCTTCGTGAAGAAGGGGTGGAAGAACGACGCGGGCCAGCCGGACCCGCTGGCGTACTTTGACTGGACGTTCTACGACCAGGGGACCCGCCGGGACGATGCCACGCATGCTGGGGCAGCCAGCGTGGGAACCTTCTTTCAGACAGCCCTCAAGCACTTCGGCGATCCTGAGCCCGACAACCCGCAGAATAAGGTCGCCCGCCTCGCCGAGCGGATACATGCACAGCGCACCCTGTTGATCCTCGACGGACTGGAGCCGTTGCAGTATCCGCTGAACCATCCGCAGGCTGGACAAATCACCGATCCGGACCTGCGCGAGCTGCTTGGCCTGCTCGCCCAGCGGAATCCGGGTCTGTGCGTGATCTCCAGCCGCCAGATACTCATCGATTTTTTCAGATCGGAATCGGGCTCTACTCAACAATACGATCTCGAAGATTTGCCACTTGAGTGCGCTGTCGCGCTCCTTCAGAAAATGCAGATCAATGGCTCCGTAGACGATCTCCGAGAGGCGGCGAAAGATTACTTTTGCCACGCTTTGAGTCTGATCGTCCTGGGCCGATTCCTGTTCGTGAGGGGCCGTGACATCCGCATTAGAAAGCAGATCAAGCTCGAACGAGCCTGCGAGAATCGCAATCAATCAATTACGCGGAACGCGTGGCATGCGCTGGAAGCCTACGAACAGTGGCTGGCCTCGCCTGAAGGGAAGGCTGCCGATGTGCAGGCGCTTCGCCTGACGGGCCTGTTCGATCGCCCCGCCGGTGCCGACTGTCTCGATGCCCTGCGAAGCGCACCTGCGATCCCGGGACTGACTGACGCTCTTGTTGTACTTGACGACGACGCTTGGAACGGAGTGCTGCTTCGCCTTCACGAAGCTCATTTGATCCAGCTTCGTTTTCCCTATGTCGAATCGACGAGCTTCGCCACTCGCCCTGAGCCTCGCGAAGTGCCGCTCGATGCCCATCCACTGATCCGCGAGTACTTTTCGAAAAGGCTACGTGAACTGCTGCCAGCCTCTTTCCGGGAAGCCCACTCCCGGCTCTTTGACCATCTGTGCAGGACGACGGCATACCGACCGGATGACCTGGAAGGGTTACAACCGCTCTATCAAGCTGTGATTCACGGATGCCTCGCCGACCGGCAACAGGAGGCGAAAGAAAATGTCTACTGCGACCGTATTCTCCGAGGAATCGGAAGCGACGGATTTTATTCAGCGAGAAGAATTGGAGCCATTGGCGCCAATTTGGGTGCCGTATCTGCTTTCTTCAGCGAGCCTTGGCGCCGACTTTCGCAGAATCTTAGTGCAGGAGATCAGGCTTGGTTGCTTAACGATGCCGGATTTGGGCTCCGTGCGATTGGCCGCCTCACGGAGGCGATCGAGCCAATGCGCGGGGGATTGGAGATACGTATCAAGCAAGGAGTGTGGAAGAGTGCTGCCATCATTGCCAGCAACTTAAGTGAGTTAGAGGTAATACTCGGTCGGCTTCGCGATTCAGTGGAGTCGGCCCGCCGCTCGATCACATTCGCCGACACGAGTGAGGATACATTCCAGCGTATCGTAAGCCTCGCTACCGCAGGCGATGCCTTGCACCAGAGTGGGACACCCGCGGACCGTCTTGAGGCGCACACTCGATTCGAACAATCGGAGAGAATTCAACAAGAGTTCGAACCCGAGTATGGCCGACTCTACTCGCTACGAGGCTTCCAATACTGCGATCTGCTGCTGGCCCCCGCCGAGCGCGCGGTCTGGCAGAAACTCCTGTTTGGTGCAAAGAAACGACTTCCGAGGCGTGGATCAATCGGGGATCCGCACTCCGCACTCGTCGATGCTGAGTTCCGGGCAAGTACGGTCATGAAGTGGCGCGCAGGCGCAGCTTGGAATCCCAGCGCAGACTCGCTCCTCGGCATCGCCCTGGACTACCTCACTCTGTCGCGGGTGAAACTCTATCGGACAATAATCGAATCCCTGCGTACGCGTTCTTATATGAGTCTCGATGTCCCAGCGGTCGTTGATGGCCTCACGAAAGCGGGCACGACACATATGCTCCCACTCGCCCTGCTCACCGCCGGTTTGCACTACCACGTCCTGCGCGATCCCGCCGCTGTCCGTCGGCACCTCGATGAGGCCCAGCGGATTGCCGAGCGGGGGCCGATGCCGCTGTATCTGGCCGATGTCCATCTCCACCGCGCCCGGCTGGTGGGAAGTGTGAAGTTGGACGGGGGAACCCGGAAGGGGTATGAGGGGATCGATCCACATGCGGAACTTGCCAAGGCCCGCGCGTTGATTGAGAAGCACGGCTACGGGCGCAGGCGGGAGGAACTGGCGGATGCGGAAGCTGCAGCGGCGCACTGGTAACCTCTGCATGGCACCCCCGACTGACATCGGGGGCTTGCTGGATCAGTCTTCGTACGTCAGGTTTCACCTGATCAAACTAACGAAACGTCTTTAGCGGTGCGAAAGGTGTTTCTCGGCAGGCTGACGCCGTGCCGCTCTTGAAGAGGTTCGGGACGGGCCAGAGGGGCCCATCCCACGCACGAGGTCACACCAGAATCGGCAGCCCGGGGAATGACCCGTGCTGGACTTCCTGGGTCACTATCTCACCCAGCAGGGTGGTTTGCGTGCAGTCGGTGACTTCGATCTTCGCGAACGTCCCAGCCAGGCGCGGGTTCCCTTCAAATACGACGATCCGGTCGCAGGTCGTGCGGCCCACGAGCTGGATCGGGCCGGACGGCAGAGGAGAGACGAGAGACGAGAGAGGAGAGCCAGAGGGGAGGGTGTCGGAGTGGCAGGCGCCGCAGTCGTCATGATCGTGATCGTGATCATGGGAAGTGCCAAGGGACAAGGGAACAAGTGGCAAGTCCGGAATCTCCGCCGAACTCCGGGGGCTGCCGCCACCCAGCTCGTCTGCTGGCTCTCGTCTCTCGTCACTCGTCTCTCGTCCCTCTTCCACCACTCCCGGCATCGGGTAGGCCAGATTCGCATCCTCGGCCTTCTGACCATCATTTCGTGTCAGCCCCCTGTTCGTCCACTTGCTCGGTCCTTCGACCAGCACTTCGACGCGGCGGCCGATGAACTCGGCGTTGGTCTCTTCGCAGATGGCGGTCTGGATCGCTAGCAGCTCATTATTTCGGCGGCGTTTGACGTCCTCGGGGATGTCATCCTTCCACAGCTCGTCGGCCTTCGTGCCGGGACGGGCGCTGTATTTGAAGATGAAGCTGTTCTTGAAGCGGAACTCGCGGACGGCATCGCAGCAGGTCTGGAACTGCTCTTCGGTTTCGCCGCAGAAGCCGACGATGAAGTCGCTCGACACCGAACAATCCGGCAGCGTGGCCCAGATGCGGTGCATCATGTCGCGGTACTCTTCGACGGTGTAACCGCGTTTCATTCGCTTGAGAATCTCGTTGTCGCCGTGCTGCAGCGGGACATGCAGATACCGCGAAACCTTCGGCAGGTCGCGCATCGCCTGCAACAGGTCATCCGTCATATCCTTCGGGAAGTTCGTGACGAACTTGATCCGCTGAATCCCCGGCGTGTCGTGGATCGCAGCCAGCAAGTCAGCCATCCGCGACAGCTTGCCATCGGCGGTGTGCTTGTAGCTGTTGACGGTCTGCCCCAGCAGGGTGACTTCGCGGACCCCTTGCGCGGCGAGAGATTCGACCTCGCGCTTGATGTCAGCCACGGGGCGCGATTGCTCCGGTCCGCGGGTCATCGGAACGACGCAGTAGGTGCAGAACTTGTCGCACCCGAACATGATCCGCGTGTAGGCCTGCCACGGACTGGGCCGCATCTCGGGATCGCGGAGCGGGTCGTAGCTCTCGAACGACTGGG
Source organism: Planctomycetaceae bacterium (assembly GCA_044337025.1). Classification (GTDB taxonomy): domain Bacteria; phylum Planctomycetota; class Planctomycetia; order Planctomycetales; family Planctomycetaceae; genus TH-plancto1. The sequence continues at coordinate 42,277 of JBIIOI010000017.1, read as the reverse complement.
CCACTTCGGAGCGCGAACCTTCCTTGCGGTCGAGGCTGATGGCCACGGTCTTCTTGCGAGTGGCCCGGGCCTCGTCGACCAGGCGCGGAATCTCGCCCAGCTGTCCGGTGCCGACGATGATGTCGACATGCGGGGCCCGCTGGAAAATCTTCTCCTGGTCTTTCTGGGCCATACAGCCAATGACGCCGATGACCTGCTCCGGGCGGCTGCGTTTGGAGTACTTGATGCGGCCCAGGGACGAGTAGATCTTCTGCTCAGCGTGTTCGCGGACCGAGCAGGTGTTGAACAGGATCGTGTCAGCCTCGCCGATCTGGTCGGTGAGGGTGTACCCCTGATTCCGCAGCGCCGCGACGACGAGCTCGCTGTCGAGCACGTTCATCTGGCATCCGACGGTTTCGATGAACAGTTTTCCGTTGTGCGGCATGGGAAACGCGAAGCACCAAATGGGGCCGGGAGCGGGTCAGGCGGAATTGTAGCGGGGAGCTGCGGAAACGGAGAAGCCGTGGTCTAGACCACCTTCACGCCGGCTTTTTCCTCAGCGGCGGAGCGGCGGAGGTAGAACGGTTCCAGGCTCCAGTAGTCGACCGTCTGACCGGCGGCAATCTGGCGGGCTCCGATGGTGGCGATCTGCCGGGCTTGAGGGATGTCGAACTCGGATGGGAAGCATGCTTCCTCCGCGAACTGCGAGCCCCGCAGGCGAGCCAGCCCCGGACCAACGACACGCAGGTCACCGGGTCGGTTCGCGGCCCAGGCCTCAGCGGGCTCGATCGTGATCGAGCCCTGCAGCTGCCAGGCCACTCCCTCTCGGCGATAGTGTCCGACGAACAGCTCCCCCCGCTGAGCGAGGTCAATCACCGCAGCTTCGGTCGCCTCGTCAGGGAGTCCCTGGGCAATCGCCTCGAAAGTATCGACCGCCGTCAGCTGGCAGCCCGTGGCATAAGCAAACGTCTTGGCACAGACGACCCCGACTCGCAGCCCTGTGAAGCTCCCAGGCCCGACGCTGACGGCGACCGCGCTGCACTCGGCAGGAGCCATATCGGACTCGCTGAAGATCGCCGCCATCTCAGCGACGAGGGTCCGAGCATGCCGCCGACCCGACTGCGCCAGTTGCTTCTCGGCCAGCAAGACCCCATCTCGCAAGAGGGCAATACTGCCCGCCTGCCCGGAGGTATCGATTGCCAGAAGAGATTCGTCATTAGTCATTAGTCCTTGGTCCTTGGTCAATTGTCCTTCGTCATTAGGACTTGGGGCGAGTTCCTGTTGGTGATGTGTCCTAGCCCTTCGGATGCATGGCCTCGCGCCTCAAGTGCCAATGACCAGGGACCAATGACGAATGACCAATGACTAATGACTACTGACCAGTGGGCGGCTCAATCCCGAAGTCGGTGATCTTGAGCAGCGACTCGAACTTCAACCCATGCTTCGCGAAGTTCTCGCGGCCCCCTTCCATGCGGTCGATAATCGCCAGCACCAGGACGACATCCAGGCCGAATTCCTTCGCCCGGTCCGCAGCCAGGATTGAGCTGCCGCCGGTGGTGACGACGTCTTCGACGATCACGACCTTCATCCCGGGCGTCACCGGGCCTTCGATGTACTTCTGAGTCCCATGCCCCTTGGGCTCCTTGCGAACCAGGAACCCCGCCAAATCTCGGCCCTGGCCTCCGGCGATCGCCAGCATGCCGCCGACAATCGGGTCAGCCCCGATCGACATCCCGCCGACTGCCTGGACGTCCACGCCGTCCATCAGCTTGAGCAGCCCCTCACTGACCAGCCGCAAACCCTGCGAATGCAGCGTGATCTGCTTGCCATCCAGGTAGTACTTGGCCTTCTTGCCAGAAGCCAGAGTGAAGTCCCCAAACTTGAGGGCTCGTTCGCGGAAGAGTTGGAGAAGCATGAGGGGTTGAGGGTTGAGGGTTAGCCGTCGGACTTGTCCGACGTGCCGAGAAACTACCGTACTCCCAGTTGCCGCAGTTCGGCCAGCTGGGCTTTCGCGGGCTCCGGCAGATTGTCGCCGACATACAGATGCCAGTACGGAGCGAATCGTTGTTCGCCGGCCAGATCTTTCTTGGCCATGGCGACCAGCGGGGCCAGGTCTGTCAGCGGGTTCCCTTCCAGGAACGTATACCGCAGCTCCGTCAGCTCGCTCAGCGGCGCAAGATCAGCCACCTTGTTGTTCTTTAGCCGCAGCGTCGAGACCCACTTCAGGCCCTTCACCGGCGTCAGGTCGGCAATCTGATTGTTGTCCAGCAGCAGCGAGTTCAACTTCGTGAGGCCCGCCAGCTGTGACAGGTCGGAAATCTGGTTGTCCGACAAATACAGCGACCGAAGGTTGGTGAGCTTCTCCAGCCCGGCCAGGGAGCTGAGCTGGTTCTTCTCCAGTTCCAGATGCTGCAGCTTCACCAGCCCGGCGAGCGGAGCCAGATCCTTGATCTGATTCGTGGAGAGGTACAGTGACTGAATGTTCTTGCACTCGGCCAGCGGGGCGAGATTCGCGATCTCATTCCCGCTCAGTTTGACTTCCACAAGATTCGGGCACTTTTCGAGCCCTGTCAGGTCCTTGATCCCCTTATTGCGGGCATCCAGGATGAAGATCGACTTCAGATCAGCTTCTTCGATGACCGGTTTGTCGATCTGCTTGACCTTAAGGATCGCCTTGACGACCTGCTCCAGCGCGGCGTCCTGGATGGGTCCCTCCGCGCGGGCCATCCCCGCAGCTGAGGCCACAATCAGCGCCAGTCCACACATCCAATGTCGCAGCGACATCATTTCACTCCCGAACGTGGCAGCCCACGATTGAGCTGACTCTCTCAGTCTAGCGAGTCGACGACCGTCATCCCACGCCGGGAACGTTCGACAGGGGCTTGAACTTGCTCCCGGTGCTGCGGTCTAATAGAGCTTCATCAGTTTCGCTGGATGTTCGGAGTCGGGCGAACGCTGAACCTGCCCGCCCCATCTCCTTCCCGACTGTCGCCGTGTTGCGAGTCCTTTCACGTCTGATACTCGGTCTGGTTGCCGTTGCAGCCTGCTTCGGTGCATGGTACGTCACCTACCGGGATGCCCAGGCCAAGGCCGCGACGGCTCCCAAGGCCAAGCCGAGCGAAGTTCTGGCTGTTGAAGTCGCGACGGCCCAGCTGTCGCCGGTCAGTGACCGGATCGATCTGGTTGGGAGTCTGTCTCCGCTGACGATGGTCGAGATCCGCCCCAAAGTCGGCGGCTATGTGCGATCTCTGAAGGTCGACCTGGGAGATCCGATTGCAGCAGGGGAGTTGCTCGTACAGCTTGATGATGAGTCGCAGCGCGAGGCAGTCACGCTGGCTCAAGCGGCCCTCGATGTGACGCAGGCCCAGCTCGAAGCTCAGGTAACCGACCGCGATCTGGCCCAGAAGACGCTGGATCGGCAAAAGGGTCTCGTCAAGTCGGGAGCTGGGACCTCGCAACAACTGGAGCAGGCGGAGGCTGCACTGCTGATCGCCGATGCCCGCATCAAGCTAGAACAGGCCAAGGTCTCGCAGGCCCAGGCCGAGCTGTTGCGATCCAAGCTGGCCTTGGAGGAGTTAAAGCTGGTCTCGCCGGTGCAGGGAGTGATCGCCGCTCGCATGGTCGACGAAGGGAATCTCGCCGCGCCGGACGCTCCTTTGATGCGGATTGTCGACCTGTCGACGGTGCGGACGACCGTGCATGTCATCGAGAAAGATTACCGACTGATGCGCGTCGACCTGGTCGCAGATGTTCGAGTCGACGCATACCCCGGCATGAAGTTTCAGGGGAAAGTGACCCGCGTCGCCCCGGTGCTGGATGCTGTCACTCGTACGGCGGATGTTCGAATCGATATCCCGAACGTCGATGCCTTGCTCAAACCCGGGATGTATGCCCGTGTATCACTGCGAGCGGGAACGGAGCGGGAGAGTCTGGTGATTCCCGTTGCGGCGATCTTGGAAGGCCAACGTCCGGCGGTCTATATCGTGTCGGGTACGCCCCCCAAGGCCGAACGCCGCTCGATCGAGGTCGGTGCCACGGACGAAGATTCGATCGAAGTCACGAGCGGCCTGACTCCCGGAGACAAGGTGGTCACGCTGGGGAATCGACTGGTTCTGCCGGGCCAGCAGGTGGCTGTTATCGAAGCCCGCGAGCTGCACGCTGCGGAGTCCAAAGGGGCGGCTGCCGAGTAGCAGAATTCGTAAGAATTCTGCCGCTTAAATTATTGCCCCGGCGTTTCGTCAGTCACCGTCACCGCGTCAGTGCGCGTCTCTCGAATCAGCAGCACAAACGCCACGAAGTCATACACCCCGTGGGCGATCATCGGGGCCAGCAGATTCCGAGTCCCGGTCGCCTCCGCCAGGAAGTGCATCGCCAGCCCGATCCCGGTCGTGACCAGAAAGTAATTCAGCGACAGCGCATGCAGCATTCCGAACGCCAGGTTCGAGAGCACAATCGCAGCTCCCACGTGCCAGCGTGCCAGGCCCTCATACAGCACCCCGCGAAACAACAGCTCCTCGCCGAACCCCGCCAGCGCCGCTAGGCCCACCAGCTCCCACCACCGCAGCTGCCGGAGCGAGTTCCCCAGCGACTCCATCGCCAGCTTGCGCAGCCCTGGGCTGACGAAATAGACGACCAGCATCGGCGGCACAGCCAGCAGCCCCCACAACGCGCTCTCGTTATCCCACCGGACCATCGACTTCAACGGGATTGTGAGTACCCAGGCGACAAGCAGAGCCAACAGGACAACCCCACCCTGCACAGCGAGGGCCATGCCCCAAAAACGGGCTCGGGACATCGCAGAGGCGGAAGAGTTTGTGGACATCGGTCGGACCAGAATATCCGGTTTGCGAGTCAAATCCATTCCCGAGATACTGTCCAATTCCCCGTCGCCCGGCCAGAATATTGATCAAGGCAGAGGGCCTGGGGCTGTCCTGTTGAGATTCCTCCGAGAGGTGTTTGATGTCGCGACTCGCGTGTCTGTTGCTGTGGCTGGTGCCGTGTTTCGTATTTGCTGAGGAGCCCGTTGCTCCTCCGGCTGAACCGGCGAATGCGAAGGTCCTGTTCAATGGAAAAGATCTCACCGGCTGGGATGGCGATCCTCGGCTGTGGAGCGTGAAGGATGGCATCATTCACGGCGAAACGACGCCCGAGAATGTTGCCCAGGGTAACACCTTTCTGATCTGGAAGGACGGGACTCTGAAAGACTTTGACCTGCGACTGTCGTTCCGCTGCAACGCCACCAACAACTCCGGGATTCAGTACCGCTCCAAGCACTTCCCGGATGGGAAGAACAAGTGGGTGGTTCGCGGCTACCAGCACGAGCTGCGGAACGAGAAGAAGTTCCCGAACATCTCGGGCTTCATCTATGACGAGGGCGGCAAGCGCGGCCGGATCTGTCTGGTCGGCGAGAAGGCCACCTGGACCGCCGAAGGCAAGCAGGTCAACAGTTCTTTGATCAACGAAGAAGAGTTCCAGAAGCTGTTCAAGCTGGACGACTGGAACGATGTCGTGATTCGCGCCGAAGGCAACCACGTTCAGCACTACCTGAATGGGCGGCTGATTCTGGACTTCACGGACGAGCATCCCGACCTGAAGCTGCTCGAAGGGGTCCTGGCTCTCCAGCTGCATGCCGGCAAGCCGATGTGGGCTGAGTTCAAGAACATCCGGCTGGCGGATCTGGCCAAGTAGCAGGTAGCCACGTTCGCCAGAACGTGGGCTAAGGACTCGCGGGCTACCCACGTTCTGGCGAACGTGGCTACGAGGACTCCGGCACAAACTGCGGAAACCATCAGCCCCTGGAGCAATCCGGGGGCTGTTTTCTTGCCGGGTCCGGTACACTGCCGCTATGGCGACCACAGCCCCACGCACGGCAGCTCGGGGACCGCTCCGGGATTGGCTCGGAAATGCGGCCCTGTGGGGCACTGCGCCGGGCTGGCTGCTCTCGCTCGGCTTTCACTCGGTTCTGTTTGTGGCGCTGATCACGCTGACTCAGCTCCCCAGCTGTCGCGGTGACTACAGCGGCGAAGAGGGGACCGGTTTCCGCGAGATCGGACTCAAGGCCCGCGAGGATGCCAATTCGGCTCCGGCAGCTGGTCCGAGTCCTCCCGGCCAAGACACGGTCGATGCCCAGTTGCCCGAGATGTCCGCTATTCCGGACGCCGTGGCACCCTCGATTTCGGACCAGCCGCCTGTCCCACTGAGCCTGCCAGAAATCGGTGCGGGACCCGCCGTGCTGGGATTAGGACCACCGCCACTGGCGGGCGCGGGCGGAGCACCGCCAGCATCCGCATCCAGCAGTACCGGTACGGGTAATCCCGGTTCACGCGGGGGTGGAGGGGGTCAGGGTCAAGCACCCGGGCGGACTTCTCTCTTTGGAGTCAACGACTCCGGCAAGACGTTCGTGTATCTGATCGATCGCTCGTTCAGCATGGACGAGTTCGGTGCTTTTCGAGCGGCGAAGTCGGAATTGCTGACGAGTATTCAGCGATTGACCGAAGTCCAGCAGTTTCAGGTGATCTTCTATAACCAGGCTCCACTGACCCTCGTGACGCGGGAGGCCCGGTTCAAGATGTTCTTCGGAACCGATGCTCAGCGTCAGCAGGTTAGCGAGCAGATTCGCGCGATCAGCCCCGATGGCGGCACGCGGCACCTCGAAGCGATTCAGGAAGCGCTCAAGTACAACCCCGATGTGATCTTTATGCTGACGGATGGAGCCACGCCGGCACTCACCAAGGTGGAACTCGATGCCATCAAGTCCCGCAACCGGGCGGGCACCCGAATTCATTGCATCGAGTTCGGCACCGGGGCTCAGCCGGTCGCGACGGACGGAACGCCGGTCGGTAATTTCCTGATGAAGCTGTCGACCATGAACGATGGCAAATACACCTATCGCGATGTGAAGCAGTTCGCATCGGGGCAGTAGATCGAAGACGATTGGAGGCCAAAATTCTGACGAATCCTGCTACCAGTCCTCGCCGACTTTGCCTTCCAGATGAGCGATGATTCGCTTCACCAGCTCGGGCAAACCGGCTCCAGTCGCTCCCGAGATCCGCATCACAGGATGGCCGAGTGACTCCTCCAGCAGCTGGGCAGCCGCTTCGGAGTCGGGCAGTTCCGACTTGGAGATGCAGATGATCTCCGGACGCTGGATCAACTCTGCATCGTACAGCCGCAGCTCTTCGCGAATCTGGTGATAGTTATCGATCGGGTTCGTCTGGTCATCGGGGTCAGGCTCGACCAGATGGACGAACAGCTTGCAGCGCTGGACGTGCTTCAGAAACTCATGCCCGAGCCCCACACCCGCGTGAGCACCCTCGATCAGCCCCGGAATATCGGCCATCACAAACTGGTGGTCGTAACCGACTCGCACCATCCCCAGGTTCGGAAACTTGGTCGTGAACGGATAGGGAGCGATCTCCGGCGTGGCCTTCGACATATGGCTGAGCAGTGTCGATTTTCCGGCGTTCGGCTTGCCGATGATGCCGACATCGGCGATCAGCTTCAGCTCCAGAATCACATCGCGGACTTCGCCGGCCTCACCGCGTTCAAACTCGCGCGGAGTGCGATTGGTCGCTGAGACAAATCGCCGGTTCCCGTTCCCGCCGCGACCACCCTTGGCGACGACCAGTTGATCGCCATGGTGATCGAGATCCTTGATCACGTTGTCATGAACCGGGTCCTTCACCAGCGTTCCGGGTGGCACGAGGATGATCACGTCGTCGCCAGACCGCCCTGTGCAGAGGGAGCCTTCTCCGGCTCGACCGGCATCGGCCTTCCAGAATCGATGGCCAGCGAGGTTTGCCAGGCTGCCGAGATTCGTATCCGCTTGAATGATGATGCTGCCGCCGCGTCCGCCGTCGCCGCCGTCGGGACCGCCACGCGGCACGTGAGCCTCCCGGCGGAAGCTGCAGCAACCGTCGCCTCCGTCTCCGGCTTTGCAGTTGATTTCGACGCGATCGATGAACATGAAGACTCTGTCAGGAGGGGCTTGGCCGTGGTGGGGCGAACGGGAGTATAGCGAAATTGGCCCCGGTGTGATCCCCTCGCCAATTCAGCCGTAATTGACTTTGATGGCAAACGCGTGTACGACATCTGGAGTCGCTCCCGGCGGGGAGCGGTGATAGCCAGCAGACTCGAACAGCGAGCGAATGATGCGTGGGATTCTGATTCTTCTGTTGTTTGCACTCGGTGGCCCGGTTTTGGCCTGGCAGGGATACAAACATCGCCAGTTCCGCGCCCAGCTGGCTGCGGAAGGCACGACCGTCCAGGCGGAAGCCCACGGGGGTGAACTGCGGACTGGAAAACGCAGCTCCGCCAAGCTGGAAGTTTCGTATCAGGCGGAAGGGCGAATGATCCACAAGACGATGCCAGTGTCGGCATCGTTCATGAAGTCGATCTCGAACGACGACTCTCTGACCGTTGACTCGGTCGCCCTGACCTACCTGAAGTCCGATCCAGAACAGGCGGTCATCGTCGATGGCACTCCCGATACCAGCCCGAATCTGTGGATCGGAGCGATCGTGGCACTGATCGGGTGGGGTGGCGGTGCCTATTACGCGTACGGCTTTGCGAGCGAAGCCAGCGAAGCGGGCGAAAAGCCACGAAAGAAGAAGACCGCCAGTCCCGGCAAGAAACGCCAGCGTCCCGTCGTGGATGATGACGAGTAAATGGCCTGGAGTCAGTTTCCGCAGGCGGCGACTTCCCGGTGTCCCGGCCTAATAGTGGGGCGGGCGTTCGTCAGCGGCCGACCGCTGAGGGTCCGACCATTCATTGGCCAGCGACTCAATCCGCTTGACCTGGGTCTGGATCCCGTAGAACTCCTTCTGCTGCTCCAGCAGAGCTTCGTTGAGCAGCTCCACCTGCCGCTGCAGCTCCATCAGCGCCGATTCGATCCGGATCAGACGATCTTCGTTCACTTCGAACAGCCTTGGAAAGGTGCGATTCCATCTCAGGAACCAGCCAGTGTATCCGCCGGAACCGCGACCGCAGAGTGATGCCAGTTCGAGACGTTGAAGTCACGGATTGCTGACCCGCTCCCACAACCGGCAGGCTTCGGCGAGCTCCGCCCAGCTAGGGATCGGGACCACTCCCCCCACGACGCGGCGCAGGAACAGGTCCAGCAGGACTTGCTCGGCGGTCCGGTCCGACTGCAGCTGCTCTTCGGCCTTCTCGGAGGCGGTCTGCCAATGGATCTGCGTTTCCCCGACCAGGTGGGCTTCGCCACGTTCGCAGTGGATCCGAATACTCCAAGGGTGCGGGCCGGTGCCTGATTGGAAAATCTCGGAGATCACCATCGGAGCCAGCGGTGACCGACGACCGCACTGAAGCTGCCACGACTCGACCTCGTCACAGGCGGAGCGTTCGACATGACTGGTCACCGAACCAATCATCGACCGGCACCAGTCGATCACACTGATTAGATGCGGCCCAGACGCGGAATGCAGCTCGATGCGAATCCGCTGCACGGGACCCAGGCGGGTGGCGATCAGTTCGCGAAGCCGCAAGGAGGCCGGCATCATCCGCAGCGTCAGCCCGGGAATCAGACTCAGCCCTTCGACCTCCTGATCGGCCAGATGCTTCACGCGAGCGGGCAGCCCATCATCAATCGGACTCGCCACGAAGGCGGGAATCTGACGCTCCGCAGCCAGTTGAACGGCCCAGTCGCGGGTGGCTCCGGTGTCGAGAATCAGCAGTGCCCCGAGCTGGGTCTTGCGGAGCATCTCGCGGAGGCTGAGAAATCGCGGAGCGGCCAGCGCCTGCCCAAGCAGGTCGGCCTCGTCCCGCTGAGAGGAGTAGGCCGCGACTACTCGACCGCGTTTGAGAGCGGCAATCGCGGGCCAATATGGCTTGGCCCAATCCGCGCCGCCCCCCACGATCCCGAGGGGGATGGAGGTGTCGCGAGTCGGAGCCAAAGGCCTCATACCGATCGTCCCGTCGAAAGTCAGGCGAGGAATTCGGCCATCAGACAGCCTTCGCGGCCCGGACCAACTCAGCCACGATCCGTACTCCATCGGCCAGCGGGTACTTCTCGGGATCGGCCTTGGTGCGCTGCTTCAGTTCGACTTCGCCAGCCGCGACGCCCTTGCCGCCAAGCACCACCCGGATCGGGAACCCGATCAGGTCGGCGTCTTTGAACTTCACCCCAGCCCGCACATCTCGGTCATCGAGCAGCACATCGACGCCCGCCGCCTTGAGCTCGGCGTAGTACCGCTCTGCCTCTTTCATCACCTCGGGCTCATTGATGTTCAGTGGGCAGATCACCACTTCGTACGGAGCGATCGCCATCGGCCAGATCAGGCCGTTCTCGTCGTGCCGGGTCTCGGCCAGGCCGGCCAGAATGCGGTTCACGCCGATGCCGTAGCAGCCCATGATGATCGGGTGCTGTGACTCCTTCTCGTCCAGGTAGTTCGCACCGAGCGACACGCTGTACTTGGTCCCCAGCTTGAAGACGTGGCCGACTTCGATTCCGTGAACCAGTCCGAGTTTGGCACTGCACCGGGGGCACGGGTCATCCGCAGCTGCGTTGCGCAGGTCGAACGTATTCCAGCTGCCATCGTCGGCCTTGGCGAGAGTCCAGTCGCGGCCATGGCAGACGTTCACGAAGTGAGCATCGACCTTATTCGCGCCGGTCACTGCGTTCGCAATATGAGGTACATCGTGATCGGCGATGATGTCGCAGTGGATACCGACCGGCCCGGCGAAACCGACAGGAGCCCCGGTCACGGCCAGGATGGTGGCCTCATCGGCCATTTCAATCGAGGTCGCCCCCAGAGCGCGGCGGATCTTGTTCTCGTTGGCATCATGGTCGCCGCGCAGCAGGACGGCGATCGGCTTGCCGTCCGCCTTGAAGATCAAGGTCTTGATCATCTTGTGCGGCTTGCACTTGAGGGTCTTGCAGACCGCTTCGATGCTGCCGGCTGCAGGAGTGGCGATCTCGGTGATCGGCTTCATGTCGGCTTCAGCGGTCACGACGCTGGAGCGGGCGCGACCGGTTTCGGCCCGCTCGACGTTGGCTCCGTACTTACAACCGCCACACTTGAGGATCGTGTCTTCGCCGTTGCCCGCCGGGATCATGAACTCGTGCGAGCCATCGCCGCCGATCGGTCCGCTCTCGGCTTCGACCGGGATGTACTCCAGGCCGCAGCGCGTGAAGATCCGGCAATAGGCGTCGTACATCGCCTGATACGCTTCGTTGAGCTGTTCCAGCGAGGTGCTGAAGGAGTAGGCGTCCTTCATCAGGAACTCGCTGGTCCGCAGGATGCCGAACCGCGGGCGTTCCTCGTTCCGAAACTTGGTCTGAATCTGATACAGCGTGATCGGCAGCTGGCGATAGCTGCTGAAGTGCTTGGAGACGAGGTCCGTGACCACTTCCTCGTGCGTCGGGCCGAGGGCCATGTGGACCTTGCGGTCGCCGCGCGAGACGTGGATGTTCATCAGGACGTTGCCGAACGCCTTGATGCGGCCCGTCCGCTCGTACAGATCGATCGGGGTCAGGGCGGTCATCTGGATTTCGACCGCTCCCGCCTTGTCCATTTCCTCGCGGACGATGCCGGTGGCCTTATGCAGAGCCCGCAACCCCAGTGGCAGGTAGGTATACGCCCCAGCCATGACCTGACGAATCAGCCCGGCCCGCAGCATCAGCCGGTGGCTGGGCACCTCGGCGTCCGAGGGGTCTTCCTTCATGGTCGGGATGAATGATTTCGTCCAGCGCACAGTTCGGTCCTTCGCAGATCGTCCGGAGAGATGGCGGAACTCAGCGTTCCGCCCGCCCCAGGGAAGGCCGGATTCTAAGGACCGCGTCGAATTGCGGAAAGGAGTCGTGCTTTGGCAGAGCTGAGTGGAACTGAACTCTGCGAATTTCGTAGCCCGCACACCCCCTCAACGTGAGCTAGGCTCCCAGATAGCTACCGCTTCGTCCGTTCTCCCCTCTCGGTCGATGTCATGTCATCAACAGAACTCCAGTCCAGATCAACACTTGGAGCAGGCCCGCTGTCTGCGGGACTGCAATCACTGCCACAATTGGGCGTGCGTGGAATGTTCGATACGATCGCCATGATCGTATTCACCGCTTCGATCTTCACGAGCGCGACGCTGCTGTTTGTCGTGCAGCCGATGGTCGGCAAGCTGCTGCTGCCGAAGCTGGGAGGAGCTCCCGCGGTCTGGAACACCTGCATGCTGTTCTTCCAGGCGACGTTGCTGGCGGGATATCTGTGTGCGCACCTGCTGACCCACTATCTGCCGCTGCGGGCGCAGATTGTCCTGTACGTGGCCGGGCTGATGGTCGCCTGGACAAGGCTGCCACTGTCGATTGACCCGCGATCGGTGCAGGCCCTGCTCGAAGGGGCTGACCCGAACGGCTGGTTGCTGTCCGTGCTGGTGCTGCGCGTGGCTCCGGTCTTCTTCATGCTGTCGATCACCTCGCCGCTGCTGCAGAACTGGTTCTCGAAGTCCGGGCATCCGAACGCTCACGACCCGTACTTCCTCTACTCGGCCAGCAACATCGGCAGCATTCTGTCGCTGGTGCTGTACCCGTTCGTGATGGAGCTCACCTGGGGAGTTCACGAGCAGACTCAGAACTGGACTTGGGGCTTTACGGGGTTCATTGGGTTGGCCGCATTGTGCGGAGTGGTCACCTCGATCGGAGCGGGTCGCGGTGTTCGTGCGATCGCCTCGACTGCGGCGAGCACCAGCGCGCCCTCACTGCCCATCACGTGGGCCCGTCGCGGGTACTGGGTGCTGCTGTCGGCGATTCCTTCCAGTCTGATGCTGGGAGTGACCACCTACGTCTCGACCGACGTGTCGTCAGTTCCCTTGATCTGGATCATCCCGCTGACACTTTATCTGCTGACCTTTGTGTTCGCCTTTGGGCGGAAGCAGTGGATCTCGGCCTACTGGATGGGGCGGATTGCCTCGCTGTTGATCCTGGTGATCGCGGTGACCGTCGTCACGGGAGCCAACGATCCTCCGGGAGTCATCATCCCGATGCACCTGCTGACGTTCGGAGCTGTGGCGATGTTCTGCCATCAGCGTCTGGCTGCGGACCGTCCAGATTCGGCCCATCTGACCGAGTTCTATCTGTGGATGTCGATCGGCGGAGTGGTCGGCGGGTTGTGCAACGCCCTCCTCGCTCCGGTCCTGCTGACCACTATCTTCGAGTACCCGCTGGTGATGCTGCTGGCCACGATGGTCCGCGAAACCCGCGCTGAAGACGAGGCCCATCCGTACTCGCGCAAGAAGCTGGCCGCTTTCGGAGCGACCCTGTTTGCGATGGTGCTGGGGCTCGACTACTGCGTCACGAACTACCTGCCGGAGTCGACTCTGACGGCCATCTCACGAGTTCTTCCACTGGCTGCCGCGCAAGTCAAGACGTTGCTCTGCTTCGGAATCCCAGCCTGTCTGGTGCTGTCCCAACTCGAACGCCGCGCGGCCTTCTCCGTTGGTCTGGGAGCCATTCTGCTCGTCAGTGTCTGGAAGAAGTCAACCGATGACAACGTGCTGGAACGCGGTCGCAACTTCTACGGCACGATCGCCACAGCTCGCGAAACCCTGAAGGGGGGCGAGGTCGTGCGGATGTTCCACGGGAACACGATCCATGGCTGGCAGTGGACTGATGCAGCTCGCCGCGGTGTTCCGCTGACCTACTACGGAGAGCACAGCGGCGTCGGACAGCTGATCCAGATGCGGCAGGCTGCCTCGGCCAAGCCGCTCCGCATCGGAGCTGTCGGTCTGGGTGCCGGCTCGATGGCGGCGTGGCTGCGACCGGTCGATACGATGATCTACTACGAGATCAATCCGCAGGTCGTCGACCATGCTGAGAAGCATTTCACCTACCTCAGCGACGCCCGTCAGCGCGGAGCCACAGCCACCGTGCGGGTTGGCGATGCCCGGCTGGTGCTGGAGAACGAGCTGCGAAACGCCAGCGAGCCGAAGTACGACCTGCTGATCGTCGATGCCTTCAGCAGTGACGCGATCCCCGTCCACCTGATCACGGACGAGGCCTGCGACATCTACCGGTCGATGGTGGCTGAGGATGGGGTCGTGGCGTTCCACATCACGAATCGGTTCCTGAACCTGGAGCCGGTGCTGGCGAAGCTGGCCGAAGAGTCGAAGTGGTCGGGCTATCGCTACGACTACTTCAAGCTCGACAACGGAGCCGCCTTCGACGAGAAGACCGGCGAGACCGTTTCATCGTGGGTCTTCCTGTCGGCCGATCAGGAAGCGCTCGGTCCGCTGGCGAGCGATCCGTGCTTGCGACCGCTCGTGGGGAAACCGGAACAGCGGATCTGGACGGACGACTACTCGAACCTGCTCAGCGTGTTTGAGTGGCGGTTCTAACGCGATCGCTTGGCAGGCTTGGGGCGCTGGGCAGGTAGCTCCCCATTGGCCTTCTTATCGAGTCGCTTCTGGATGAGTTGTTCGAGCAGCCCGCCGGCGCTCTTGAAGCCGATCCGCTTGCCAAACTCGCCCAAGGCCTGTCCATCGAGAACCGGGCGATCGAGAGTGCCGCCCATCGGGAACGGAATCACCTCGCCCTTGAGGCCAGCCAGCAGTGGCTTGCCCTCGGTCCATTTGTCAGGGATCGGGACCGAGACCTGCACATCAAGCGTCTCGTCCAGCCCAACCGAGCCGGCGCTGCTGACGACCAGATCTCCCATCGAAACATGAAAGTCCCGGTGCGAGATGCGTCCCTCTTTGAAGGCGAACGGGACCCGTTGCTCTTCGACTTGCATCAGGACGTTCGCTTCGGCGGGGCGGCGACCCATCATCGTCTGCAGACCTGCCACTCCGTCGACAATCTGACGAGTGAGCGGCCCCGGGCTGACCTGGGCCGATTGAATGTCGAGATGGCCTGACAGCTCGCCCGGCCACGGGTCGGAAAGCCCCAGCCGCGCGGGAGCTGCGGAGAGTGAGAACTTTCCTTCGATGCTGGTCGCCTGCCCCAGGATCGGGGAGACGTACTTGAGCCAGGTGTCACTCATCTCGGGAGTGAACTCGACGTTCTCGAAGACCGGTCCGCCATCGAACACCAGCGTTCGCCCTGTGGGTGCAAACTCGATCCGCGGGGAGGCGACCCAGCGTCCCGTTCCGATCGGCAGATGATTTGGGTTCAGTGACAGCGTCCGGTTGGACCAGTCGAGGCTGACGTGGGCGTTGTCGGACCGGAACCCGAGAACGTTCCCCGTGTCCCACTGCACGTCGGCCTCGATGTGCAGCGGTTGACCTGTTGCAGCCGCAGGTTCCGATTCCGGAGCCGCGACCACTTCGGCCCGAGGTCGCAGGTCACCCTGCACCCGAATCTGCCCCAGGCGCAGACCCGCGATCTGGACGTGTTGACTCCATTCGGGAGGCAGCGCCGCCAGCAAGTCCTGCGGGTTCAAGTTGCACGTCCCGACCAGATCACACGTGGTACTCCCCGGCAGATCGAGCAGCGTCCCTCCGAAGTCGGCATTCACCAGCGGGGTTCGCAGCTGCACCGCCTCGAGCTTGAGCTGCTGCCCCGCCAAATCGCCTTGACCCTCAGCCACCAGCTTGAGGTCATCTCCGACCCAGCGAAACGGATCCGGGTGAGTCGCATCCGGGGCCAGTCGCAGATCCAGATTGGGGATTTCCACTTGAACACCCAGCAGCAGCTCCTTCTCCGTCGGAACCGCCTCGACCTGAGCCCTGAGTGATGCCACTCCCGACAGATCCCGCCCTCCGGCCAGTGGGGACAACCACGGCGAAAGAACCGCCAGGGGCATCGAAGGAATCGCAGCCTTGACCTTTCCGCTCCCTACCCCGGCTTCTGCCCCATCAGGCAGGTTCCAGCGCAGCTCGGCAGTGATCGACTGTTCGACCTTCGGCTCCCGCAGTGAGGCCGAGATCTCTGCGAATAGTTCTTCTTCACCCACCGGCAGACTGCGAACGATGGCCGATTGCAGGTCCACCACAGCCACGACATTACCAGCTTCCGGCTCCCCTCTCCCCCCGGGAGAGGGGTTGGGGGTGAGGGTTGGCTCAGCTGTCTCTGATGTCACAGGTTCCACAATTCCTGGCTCCTGGGCCACAGCCTGTTCACGAACCGTGACCACCCCCTCGCTCAGCTTCAAATCAATCAGCTTCCGCTTCCCGCTCCCCTTCTTCGAGGTCAGTCTCGCGATCAGCTTGTCGTAATTCGTGACGCCATTCACAACCACCAGATTGAGGTCCGGCTTCTCGACATCAATCTTGCCCAGGTCATCGGTTACGGTCGCCAGCTCCCAGATCGACTTCGACAGCGTCAGATGTTTGATCTTCAGATTCGGCTGCCCCTGATCGTCGGGGATCACAATGTCGTTCAGCTGGATCGGGCTGGTCCATCCGGCCGTGGCGGAACCGATCACGACTCCCGGCGGCAGGGCCGAGATCAGCATGGCGGGCACCTGATGCCGCAGGACGGTCATCGTCAGAATCTGCGGAGCCAGCGCGACCACTCCGATCAACAGCAGCATCAGAAAGCACCCGCACCCGGACTTACGCGGCTTCTTGGGCGGAGGTGCCGGTGGAGTTTCGACGGCGGTCGTCGCGACCGTTTCCGGCGTGACGCTGGGCTGAGACTGAGACATATGGCACCTCGTCGCCGTGTCCTCACGAACACAGCATCGGGCAGGGAGCCGGGCTCAAGCGAGCGGGGCTATTTCGACGGTTCAAGGTCGGATTCAGGAGGCGGCTGCGGCTTTGGTTTGGTCAATCGTTTTCCGACCCGCGTGACCCAATAGCGCTGAGTCGCTTGTGGCAGGGAGGTTCGTGTCGGGCGAATCTGGACTTCCATCTGGACCAGTCCGAACGGGACATCGCTGGTGAACCAGACATCGCGAGTCATGTAACTCTGGAGCTGCCCACTGGCGTTCTTCACCTCGGCGAAGGCATACGCCTGCAGGGTCGTGATGGCATCTTTCTGAATCGCGGTCCGCAGATAACGCGTCGCCGATGGCCAGTACTGCCCCGGCACCGGAACTCCGCTCAGCAGCCGGATCACGCCTCGGGCAGGTCGGCTGCTCGAATTCGAAACGATGCAATCCTCGACCGGAGCTCCCTCCAGGAACGGACCGCGCACGACCGTCACAGAATCGGAGTACTCGGCCGATGTCCCGGCGTTCCACAGGAAATCGATGCGCCGCTGCGGCATGCCGGGTGGACCGGATGGTCCCCCATCGCTGATCCGCAGCGTCTCGCGGCCTTGTGTCGGGGAGTCGGTCGTGAACTCAATCCAGTAGTCCGGGTCAGCGCTGATCCCATCGGGCAGCGTGTAGATCCAGCTGCGCACGGGACGCGGCAGTTTCGGTTTGGGATCGCTGTAGTCGATCCACTTCCGGTCCTCCATGAACGTGAACAGCCACGACTGCTTCCACGGGCCATCACTCGGGCACCAGGCCGAGGCGACCGAGACCGCCAGCAGCAGCAAGGCAACGCAGCGTCCCCACCGCCACTGGGCCAGGAACTCCACAGCAGGCAGCATGACCAGCACCCAGGCGGGGGCCAGCCACTGCATCCAGCGGAGGGCCACACTCTGGCCTCCGTAGTTGTAGTTGTCAGTCTTCAGCAGATAGAAGGCGAACACGATCACCGAGACCGACCCGATCAGGAACGGCCAGCGCGACTTCTCATCCGCCTCGCCCCGAGCCTTGGGCACGATCCAGGCCACAAGCGACAGCAGGAAGACCGGCGTCAGCGAGAACCACCCGTGATGCCCCACCGTGCAGTGCAGTAGATAGACCCAGAAGCTGTCCCGGTTGGAGTCGATCCCCCGCGGAGCCTTCCAGTAGCTCGGAACCCCTTCGTGGATGAACGCGTACTTCTCGGTCCCATAGAACGAATAGAACGGACGCAGCCCGCCGGTCGCCTGATAGTTGGTCCAGAAGAACAACCCCAATGGAATCAGGGCGCCCACGATCAGGAGCGACCACATCGCCCGCGGCACCTGACTCCACAACAGCAGGAAGATCAGCCCCACGAGTGCCGCGGACGGCAACTCGTTGCAGATCCCGATTCCGAACGCAGCCCCCGCCAGCACGAATTCCCACTTGGCGTTGACGCCCCGCTGAATCCGATCGACCGCCCAGATCCCGATCATGATCGCGGTCGCAGCTACCGTGTGGTTGTTGAACACAGCCAGAAACGGCGACAGCATCGTCCCGCCCGACAGTAGTGCCATCCCGAACAGCTGGGCAAACGGATCGGCGATCCGCTCCTCGATCATCCGCTGCCACAGCACGAGGGCGATCGTCATCGGCACAATATTGATCAGGAACAACAACAGCCGTGTGACGGTGTTGAGGTGCGTGTCGAGCGTCCAGCCGGTGATCAGCTTCTGCACTCGATAGAGCTGGGTCACACACCACGGCAGCAGCGGGGGCTTGGTGGAATAGAAGTGCTCGTCATGTTTGACCAGATCGATTGTGTCCCAGCCCGGCTTCTTGCGCGCCTCGTCAATCTGATAGGTCCCCTTCTCCGCCAGGGACCAGACCGTACACCACCGTGACCGATCATTGGCACTGTTCAGCGGCCCCGTGGAGCACAGTCGCGCCGTCGCCATTCCCATCCCCAGCAGGATGAGGAACAACCCCGCCCAGCGAATGGGAGATGTCGCAGTCTCACTCGCGGGAGCGGGGGCAGCAGATCGAGAGTCTTTCGCCAACGGAGGCCTCGCCCGAACAGAACGGAAGTACGGTCCGCCGAAGGATATAGCACCAGCCAGCACCGGGGGTAGAGAGGTTCTGCCGCAAAGTCATAACTCCAGCATCCTCCCCCCGGTGAGTTGGGGCAAGCCGGCGGACGCAGCCCACGCGTTCGTTCTCGCACTCGACGAGTCTGGGCTTGTCGCTGACCGCTGCGGGGCTCTACAAGTGTGTCGAGACGAATCGAGACCCGGCGCGCGAGGACGACTCCATGCAGATTCGATGGACACTCTCAGCTTGTCTACTTTGCCTGGCGAGCCTGGCGAGTTTGACCAGTGCGGAAGAGGCGCTGCGGAAGAAGGTTCTGTACATCGGGATTGATGGCTGTCGGCACGATGCGCTGGTCGCGGCCCAGACGCCGAATATCGATGGTCTGGTCGAGCGCGGCACGCGATTCGTCGGGACGGAGATCCTGTCCCCGAACCGGACCGACGACGCGAACACGGTCAGCGGCCCGGGCTGGTCCAACTTGCTGACGGGGGTCTGGCCCGACAAGCACGGAGTGGGCAGTAACCGCTTCCTGTTCCCGAAGTACAAGGACTATCCGCACTTCTTCCAACGCGCCAAAGCGGCCAAGCCCGAGCTGAAGACCGCTTCGTACAGTGACTGGGCCCCGATTGCGGAGAAGATCCTGCGCGATTCCGATGTCACCGTGAACCTGCCCGCCGACGGAATGGAGGAGTACACCAGCAAGGATGCTGAACTGGTAACTGCCTGCTGCGAGCATCTTCAGACCGGAGATCCGGACATCGTGTTTCTCTATCAGGGGCAGGTCGACGAACGCGGTCACGCCTTCGGATTTCACCCGACGGTCAAGCAGTACATGACCGGCATCGAGAATGTCGATGCGAACATCGGGCGGGTCCTGGCAGCGATTCAAGCTCGCCCGACCGCTACTCGCGAGGATTGGCTGGTACTCGTTGGAACCGATCACGGAGGAGCCGGGACTGACCACGGTGATGGACACACGAATCCCGACATCCGCCGGACGTTCATGATCGTCAGCGGTCCGTCGGCTCAAGTGAACGCCCCGCAGATACAGACCTACCAGGTCGATCACGTGGCGACTGCCCTGACGCATCTGCGGATTGAACTGCGACCCGAATGGAAACTCGATGGCCGGGCGGTGGGGCTCAAGCCGGTCGGCAAGTAGCGCGGAGCGCTGGATACAGAACACATAGTCTACGAGGTGCATCGTGATTCGATTGTCTGTTGTGGCTGCGTGTCTCGCCTGGATCGTGTCGATCTCATCGCCACTCGCCGCAGACGCCCCAGCTCTGCCGGCCTTTCCGGGAGCGGTGTCCGACTGGCACGGCTTTGTGAAACACGACTTCGAAGTCGATGGCCACAAGGTCCTTGTAGTTTCTCCCAAGGAAGCCGCAACTGGGTTGCCCTGGGTCTGGCATGGAGAGTTCTTCGGTCACAAGCCCGCTCCCGATATTGCCCTGCTGAAGCAGGGATACCATCTGGCTTACATGAGTGTCCCCGACCTGTTCGGCTCGCCCAAGGCGGTGGCTCACTGGGAGAAGTTCTATGCGGAACTGACCGGGATGTATCACCTCTCCCCGCGGCCGGCGCTCGTGGGTCTGAGCCGTGGAGGGCTGTACTGCTACAACTGGGCGATTGCCCACCCCGATCGCGTCAGCTGCATCTACGCTGATGCCCCTGTGTGCGACTTCAAGAGCTGGCCGGGCGGAAAGCCTCAAGGCTTGGGTGAAGGACCGGGCAGCGCTGCCGAATGGGCCAAGCTGCTGAAGGCCCACGACTTTCCGGACACAGCTGCGGCCGTTGCCTACCAAGGCAATCCAGTCGATCAGCTGGCTCCGCTCGCCAAAGCCAAGATCCCCCTGCTGCATGTCTACGGGGATGCGGACGAGGTCGTTCCCTGGCAGGAAAACACGGGCAAAGTGGCCGAGCGTTACCGGGCTCTGGGCGGCGAGATCACACTGATCGCCAAGCCTGGAGTGAAGCATCACCCGCACGGGCTGGAAGACTCCACGCCGATCGTCGAGTTCATTCGGAAGCATACGCGACAGACGCCTTGAGCCGGTTCCGCGTCCGAATTCCAAGGCGGTTCTCCAAAACTGGTTGACGGATCTGCGTTCCCGGACGTAGAGTCGAAGAGAGTCCACTCACGGTTCCACCTCCTGAGGCGTGCGAATGCAGACGCCGACTCGACAGGAATTTTCCGAACCGCTGCCCCCGCGACCCGTCGGGACCGCTGAAGCTGTTGTGTGGACCGGGGTCTATGCTCTGGCTCAAGTCGTGGTCGTGTGCCTGACGCTGGCGCTCATTGCGCTCAGCGGATTGGGCTGGGACAGTCTTTCGTCGCAGCGGATGCTGGATCTGTTCCTCGAGATGAACCTGGATCAGAGTTTCCTCGTCATCGGGGTCTCGACGCTGGGCTCCGCACTGGCCCTGATCCCCCTCGTTCGTTGGCGGCTCGGCAACCACTGGCGCGAGCGGCTCCAGCTGCGCCCACTGGAACGGCGGCATGCTCTGCTCCTGCTGGGGTCTGTGTTGCCACTGTCGATTTTGTCGAATGAGCTGTACCGGCTCTGTCATATCTGGCTGGGATTGCCACCTGCGGGTGATACCAACCAAGCTGTGCAGTCGCTGTCGTGGCAGGTGTCATACCCGGTGCTGGTCTCCGCCGTCGCACTGGGCCCAGCTGTGGGTGAAGAGTTGGTCTTTCGCGGCCTGATTGGAGAAGGCTTAACCCGCCGCTGGGGAATCCCCGGGGGAGTCTGCCTGACCGCGCTGCTGTTTGGGCTGGCTCATCTGTCGCCTGCGCATGCGATTGCCACTCTGCCGCTGGGCCTGTTCCTGCACTGGGTCTATCTGCAGACCCGCAGCCTGTGGGCTCCGATCGCCCTGCACTTCTTGAATAACCTGCTGGTGATCAGCCTGGCCCATTTCCGGATCGAGGGGTTGCCCGCGAATCATTTGCAGATTGCCACAGCCTTTGGTTGCCTGACGGCCATTGCGTGGAGACTGGGAACCGATCCGGTACCTCGTGAGGATGAACCCCAGCGCCGGCTGACCGGAACGTTCTGGAATTCCTGGCAGACGGTCTACGAAAGCTGGAGCCTGCTGGCATACACGGTCGCGTTCTGCTGGTCGAGGGGCTGAGGGCGACTCGGCCGCTCAATGACAGTGCCGAAGGGCAGAAGCCACGTGTCACGAAGCGGAGTTCGATTCTCCTGATATTATTAACACCAGATTCACCCCATACTCATCGAAGGAGATAAACCTACAGTCGTTGATGGTACTACGGTCATCATTGATGCGGAGCCTGAAATGTTCTGGAATTTCAGAGCAGATTGCCGTCGTGGATTTACTGTCGTCGAACTCACTGTTGCAATCGCGGTGATTGGTTTACTCGTCTCGCTCTCTCTGCCTGCTGTTCAACAGGCGCGAGAGGCATCGCGGCGAGTAAGTTGTGTTTCGCGTCTCAACCAAATCGGCCTGGCGATTCACAACTATGAGGAAAGACATCAGTGCGTCCCGTTTCAATCATTGGACGGATCGTTTCTCGTGACGATGCTTCCTGATCTTGATCAAGCATCTCTTCATTCACAGTACGCAGTTCGCCCCAGCTATCGCGGATTGGAACAAGTCCATGTTCCTCTGTACCACTGCCCGAGCGACAACGGTGCGTTGAGTTACCCGATCACGAACTACGTCGGCAATTTCGGCCATGGGTTTCAGAAGAACGGCTTCAATGGGATATTCGGCAACCGTTTTATGCCGATTCGATTCTCGGAAATTACAGACGGGACATCGAATGTCGCAGCTGTTTCGGAGTGCCTGGCCAACGCGAGCGATCGCCGGTCCAGGGTTTTCCGTACACCCTTCCCCCTGACCGCCCCTGATCAATTGGACCAGTTTATGCATCTTTGTCGCCAGTCTGCAGAACAGGGGCTTACGACATCACGAACTCGAGGGTCTCCCTGGATCTGGCCGGTCCCTTTTGCTTCGTACGACCACACCATGTTCCCCAACGATGTCTCTTGCGCTAACGACCGATTGTACATGTCGGGAACTATGTCGGCCTCCAGCTATCATCCTGGTGGCGTCAATGTGCTTTATGTCGATGGCCATGTTGCCTTCGTGGCGACACAAATCGATCTCGAAGTCTGGCGGGCTATTGGTGACCGCCAGGGCGGTGTCCCTGCAGTCCCCTTCTGAAACTGGTTTCGAAACCGTGCTCACATGAACAAACTCTTGTATTGCGTGGTCGTCGGTTGCTTCATGGGCTGTGGTCCAGGAGATGAAACTCCTCCGGCGCTACCCGCACTCGATCGTCCCATTCCACAACCTCCGCCGGCTCCTCAGGACCTCCTGCTTCCTTCGATGGTGAGCCAGTCTCAAACATTTGTCGATGCCGCAGGGCTCAAACTCCCGGCAGCCACTCTTGGAACGACCGCTTCCGTCAAGTATCAAGCTCAACTTCCGGAAGGTTGGGGGACAATCGCAAATCAGGCGTTCTCCAAGGAACGTGGAAATTTCCTGTCTTGCGAGGTGGGATTCTTGCGTGAAGGGAAATTCGTGATCGGGACGCAATCGATCGTCGAAGCTCGACGAAGTCGAATTGGTCTATTGACTGCCGAGTTTCAACTGAAGCTGCCGTCCCGAAAGGATACAAAATGGATTCTGCGAACTCGCCTCGTGCAAGGTCCCGGGCAGCCATTGCTGACTTTGTACGAAACACCGGTCGAGTTCCTGGAGTCGGAGAGTATGGGTGAGTGAGCTCGATGTCCCCGGCTGAACGGGGGAACAAGAAGAAGCACTGTTCTCAGTGCGGCACTACTGCACTTCCACGATCGCCCAGCGAGCCCATAGGACTCCAGCGGCGAGCAGGTGGATCAGCACAAACAGCAGCCCGACGCCGATCATCGTATGAGAGCCGTCATCGCGAGTGGCCTTCCAGCGCAGGATGCGGGTCTGGACAGTGGCGACGATCCAGGTCCAGTGCAGCATCACATGCACCACGATCCCTGCGGCGAAGACACAGAAGGTATTAAACGTCAGGTCCTGCCAGTCTGCTGAGGTGTGGCCCAGCAGTCGCCACCGCTCGCCCGCTCCCTTGGGAAAGGCCAGACGCAGAATCGACAGCTCCCACGCAATCCCCATGAACAAGACCAGCAGAGCTGCATCGAGCCAGAAGTTGATCACGGTCTTGTGACGGCTCCAGAACGATCCACCGGCCTCGAGGCCCGGTCGACCGACTCCGGCAGGTAATCGATCCACGGGAGGGGAACTCGCAGCAGTCAGCGGCAGCGACCTCTCGCGGGTCTCCGAGAGATTCTCCTCCGGAACGGGCTTCGATGTCGAAGGGTCTGTCACAGCTGGGGCTCGCTGGTGGCGGAGGAGGCGGGTTCATGGCTCGCGCAAAACGGGCAGGCGGGTGCGGACGGGTCAGTACTCGCAGTGTACAGAAACGCTCCCCCGCGCCAGACGGTCAACAGCCCGGTCAGCACCACGCACCAGGCGGCCGCCTTCATCAGCCGCTCGCGGGCGCCGAGCTTCAGCAACATCGCCCCCGCCCCGGTCGCCACCATCAGGGGGACCGTTCCCAGGCCAAAGACCAGCATCACACCCATCCCCCGCAGCATATCTCCCGTACTGGCTGCCAAAGACAGGAACGCGTACAGCAGGCCGCACGGCAGCATCCCTGTCAGAAGACCGGCCGAGAAGGCATTGCGCAGCCCCGGCAGCTTCAGCATCGTGGAGAACAACGGACTCATCAGGCAAGGTGCTGAGGGTGCCTTCGATAAGCCTCGGCGCTTGATGAGTCCCGTCGCAAACAACCCCTCAACCAACAACAACAGCCCTGCCAACAGACACAGCGCCGCAGGAACCTGTCGCAGCTGCGGAACCGACCTCATCAGCTTCAGACCCGCATAGCCGCAGGTCGCTCCCAGCGTGCTATAGGTCATCAACCGTCCGGCACTGTAGGCCAGCTGGGACTTCAGGTTCTCGCGAAAGGTCGGACGGTTCATGCCAACCAGCATCGCAAACCCTCCGCACATTCCCACGCAGTGCGAAGAGCCAAGCAAACCACCCAGCAGGATCAGCGGGTACTCAATCATCGCACGACCTCCGGGAGCGAGGGGGTCATCACCGCGATGGCTGCGGGGGCGGACTGGTCGCCTTCCACTCGGGGATCGCCGGTGTCCTTCAGCCGCAGGGAGTTCCCCAGCACCATCAAGCTGCTGATCACCATCAGCGCCGCTGCGATGGCCGGATGCAGCCACCCAACGGCCGCCAGGATGACTCCGATGCCGTTGTAGGCGAACGACCAGAACAAGTTCTGGCGAATTGTGGAGATCGTGCGCCGCGCATGACGAATCGCCCACGGGATGGCACGCAGATCATCTCGGATCAGGCAGACATCGGACGTTTCGCGAGTCACATCGGTCCCGCAGCCCATGGCGATTCCCACATCGGCCAGGGCCAGAGCGGGGGCATCGTTGATGCCGTCTCCGACCATCGCCACACGGACGCCGCTTTGCTTGAGGGTCTCAATGGCCTGGAGTTTGTCTTCGGGCAGCATCTCCGCGCGGACGGGGATTCCGATCTCCTGTTGCAGGCGAGCCCCGCGCGCGGCGTGGTCCCCCGTGAGTACCTCGATGTCGAGACCGAGTTCCCGGCAAGTCGCAATCAACTCGTGGGCCTCGGGACGAAGCTGTTCCCGCAACTGGAACAGCCCGCGAACCACTCCATCCCAGCCCAGTAGCACGCACGATTCGGAGGTCAGATCGAGATTCTGAATGGCCCCCTCAAGTCGAGGGCCCACAGTCCAGTTCTGCTCGTTCATCAGGCGACGGCTGCCGAGCAGCGTATCCGTGTCGTCCCCACCGAGTCGGGCGACGATGCCGCGGCCGGGGATCGCCCGGACCGATGCCAGCGCGGGGATGAACTGAGTCGTCTCCACAAAGCCACGAATGGCTCGGGAAAAGAGATGGGTCGACGAGCCGGTCAACGCAGCTGCGCGGCGCAGCACCTCATCGCGCTGAGCTGCGTACTCGCACAGGAAGTGGATGACCGAAGGAGCGCCCGTGGTCAGTGTGCCCGTCTTGTC
Source organism: Planctomycetaceae bacterium (assembly GCA_044337025.1). Taxonomy (GTDB): domain Bacteria; phylum Planctomycetota; class Planctomycetia; order Planctomycetales; family Planctomycetaceae; genus TH-plancto1. Next base: position 16,516 of record JBIIOI010000017.1, on the reverse strand, counting down.
AAAACGCAGGGCTGTCACTTCGGACAGCCGTTCCAGAGCTTCGCCCCCTCGGAGGAGAACTCCTTTGCGAGCCGCTGTCCCCAGTGCGGCCCAGACAGCCAGAGGAGTCGCCAGCGCGAGCGCACACGGGCAGGCGATCAGCACCACCGCCAGCGGGTGCAGGATCGCAGCCTCGACCCCTGAGTGCTGGCCGTGCCAGATTGCGGTGCCGATGGCGATCAAACCGATCAGTGGGAAGAAGAACCGCGCACAGCGATCGGCCAAGAGTTCGTAGCGGCCCTTTGCGGACTGAGCATTGCGGACCGATTCAACCAGCCGCCCCAAGGCTCCCTGCTGAGGGAGAGCCGTGGCTTCGAGGACGAGATCGCCATCCAGATTGAGCGTCCCACCGAGCAACCCACTCCCCTCGGACTTCGGCACCGGCCAGCTTTCGCCGGTGAAGAACTGCTCATCCACCATGGCGGTCCCGCGAATCACCCGCCCGTCGACGGGGATCCGTTCACTGGCCCGCACGTGAAGATGATCACCGACACGGACTTCCGCGAGCGAAACGCTCTCTTCGTCGGGGGACAATCGCCGCACCGTCTGCGGGAGCAGGGTCTCGAGTTCATGCAGAGCTTCGGACGCCTGCCGTCGGCCTGTGGCCTCCAGCCACCGCCCCATCGTGACTAGCACCAGGATCACACAGCTGACTTCAAAGTAGACATGCCCCAGACCGCGTATCGTCGAGATGACGGAGTACCCGAACGCAGCGACGACACCTGTCAACAGCAGCAGGTCGGTCGAGAGCCGCCCATGTTTGAGCTGTGCGAGGGCCTGGCGTCCCAGCGGCACTCCAAGCCAAGTGATGACCGGGATCGTCATCACCAGAGCGATCCACCGCAGAAAATCGGCCAGCGCCGCTGCAAACCGGGTCTCGGGCTGATCGGCATAGGCCCACAGCGCCATGGTCAGCATGACCACGTTGAGCGAGAAGAATAGCGACACTCCCAGCCCGGTCAGCATCCACCGCGACTCGCCCACATCGCCGCGCTCGCTGGTCACCGCAGCTGCGAACCGACACCCCGAGCAGCAATAGACCGGCCCCTGCTCCGCACCCGGAACCGGCAGTTCGCAGTAGTCACAACGAACGGGGTCCGAATCGGTCGAAGAGGAGGTCGAGAGTGACATGCGTTTGAGTGGGTGTCAGGTCTGACGCGTCAGTTCGCAACGCCAGAATTCTTACGAATTCTGCTACGGAGGCGTCAGCAGTTCGGACTGCATGGCAGGCAGCAGGTAGTTCACCACATAGCCCAGGGCAAAGGCCCAGAACACGAGCCACATCAGGCGGACAAACCAGGGGATGCCATGCCCCTCGTAAGTGTGGTGCTGGCCTTCATGCTTGGCGTTGGCAAGTTGACTTTCGGACATCGCAAACCTCAGGTGAATCTGGAGCGGTGAGTGACTGTTCTGGCCTTAGTGCTGCGTTCAAGCTAAAGCTGCCAGTTGATTTCATCAGCCGCAGGGCGCTAGCCCCCGGTTTTCGTGGAGAAACTGGACGCTAGCGCGTTCCGGCTGATCCGGAAGGTTTAGCATGGACGCAGCCCTAGACTTTAGGCCCCAGGCCCTCTAACTCCCTCTCATTCTCCATCATCTGCCGACACGGCTGATCGAGGTCATGAAAGGCTCCCTGCGTCACGGCCCACATCAGCATGCAGAAGAACCCCGCCGTGGCCAGCAGATAGTTGACGATCGGAGTCAGCGCGAACGCTCCCTCTTCATCCCCGGAGGCAATGATCATCAGGTCGAGAAACTTGTTGGCGAACCCGAGGATGCTGGGAATCAGCACAGCTGCACTGATGACCCACACCCACAGGGATACACGCTGGATAGGATGAGGCTGGTTCATGGTGGGTCTCCGATGAGTCCAAGCCCACCGGTTGCAACCGGTGGGCTTTCTGACTGAGAACTGACTACTGAGGACTGACGACTTCCTTCTCGATCTTCGTCGGCTCGTAGTCCTCGTAGTACGGGTAGCTATCGAGCCAGGAGCCGAGCCACTGCACGTAGGTCAGGAGGGCCAGACCGCGCTCATTCGGCTTATCGGCGGAGCCGTCGAACAGCCACGGATACTCCGGCATCGGCGAATCGACAGACAGCGTTGTTGGTTTGTAGAAGTGGACCGCGTGCCAGTCGTTCGACCGGCGGCCCCCTTCGCGACTCAGGTCGGGACCGACCCGGCGGGTTCCGAACATCACAGGGCGCTGCAGCTCGTTCTGGTACTCCCACGTCTTCGAGACGGGACCCCAGCGACGATCCTCGTTCGAAACCGGGCGGACGAACTGGCTGTGACAGTGCCAGCAGCCTTCCCCTGTGTAGATCTTGCGCCCCAGCAAGAGAGCGTCGGCACACTTCTCGTTGTACCACTTCGCTGCTTCAGTGGGGTCGGCAGGGGGCTCGCCGTACGCGGCCTTGAACGACTCCGGATACCGCTGAGCGAGATCCTCGAACTGGTAACGCACGTTGCCGTTCACCAGTTCGCTAACCTTCTTCTCCGGCATGTGGCGATACATCATCGCCGGGACGACGGCATTCGACAGGAAAGCGAGTCCAAAGAACCCGATGCCTGCCACGAGGAAGATGCCTGATTTACTTTCGAACATGATGAGAGGCAGTTGAGTGTTGAGGGAGCCACGCTCGCCAGAGCGTGAACAATCGGCCATCAATCCCACGTTCTGGCGAACGTGGCTACGATGAATCTCAAGTGGTGGCTGGAACCACCAGCGGCAGGTTTTCTGCGCCCTTGCGGAGCGGAGACTTCTGCCACGTCTTATAGAGGTTCCAGGTGAACAGCAGCTGTCCCCAGAAGATCACGATCCCGGCGACGATACGAACCGCCCAGAATGGGAAGGAGACTTCGACCGACTTCTCCCAAGGCTGCAGCGCGGCCCAGGACCAGCCCTGGAACAGACCGCCCAGGATCAAGTCTCCAGCCATCACCATCAGGCCACCCGCCGAGGCCCAGTAGTGCCAGTAGCACCACTCGGGCTTGTACCATTCGGTCTTCAGCAGACGCGGCACGAGGTAGGTCATCATCCCCAGAATCCACATGCTGAAGACTCCGAACATCACCATGTGAGCATGCCCCACGACCCAGTCCGTGAAGTGAATCAGGGCCTGGAAAGTAAGCGTCGTCTGCAGAGCACACTGCAGGCAGGTCAGGAAGTAGAACGTGATCCCCGTGTAGAAGTACCGCAGCGGAAGATTGCTGAGGCAGGCCATCCCGGTTCCTCGCAGCGTACCGACGAAGTTGATGATCACCGTCAGCACGACGAACTCCAGTGCGATCGTCGACAGCACCGCTCCGTACTGCAGGAACATCGGAATCGGCGTGTACAGGAAGTGGTGAATCCCCTGCAGCGGATAGAAGAACGCCAAGCCCCAGAACCCCACCAGCGACATCGCGTGGCTCCACATCGGTCGCTTGAGCAGAATCGGGACGAAGTAGTACATCATCCCCCAGCCCATCGGCGTCACGAACAGCCCGACCAGGTCGTGGATGAACAGCCCGCCGACAGCTCCCGCAGCTGTGCCGGAAACGCAGTACTGAGGCACAAAGTTCCCCATCGCGTAGGTCAGGAACGTCCAGACCAGAGCCGCCAGGAAGTACCAGAGGGTCACATACATCGGCCCCTTGACCTTGATGATCGGGTGGCCGAAGTTGATCGCGACCAGCAGCAGACCGACCTGGGCCAGAGGGTCGATCCAGACGGGCGTCTCGCCCCATTCCAGCCCCTGAGCCTCGCCCAGCAGGAGGCCGCCGGCCGTCGACAACACGACGATCTGCCACGCCGCGAAGATGAAGTACGACAGCCGATTATCCAAGACCGGACGCAGCGAGAGCCGGGGCACGACCCAGTGCATCATCCCCAGAAACGAATTGGCCAGGAATCCGTAGGCAATGGCATTCGTATGCACCATCCGCCAGCGGCCCGGTGAAAGCACCTCGAGACTCGGCAGCGGATTCCAGCTGAGCAGCTGCAGGCCCATGACGATCCCGGCCAGCATGGAGATCAGCATGTAGCCCAGGGCCGCGCAGAAGTACCAGAACACCAGTCGTTCCTCGACCAGGTGTTCGTGACGCGGTGATTCGGTCGGTGCGGTGGTCAACATGAGAGTGTGAGTGATGAGTGGTGTGTGCGGGAAGTACATACGAGATGGGTGACTCTGGCGGCGGTCAGGCCGCATCACTCACCCCTCACTTTGCGGCTGCTGGTACGGAACGAATTTCCCCAGCGGAGCCAGGCAGACCATCGCCCAGCCAAAGATCACATGCGTGACCGCAGCCACCCACGGAGGCAGCACGGCAGGATCGGTAATCCAGCGACCTCCAAAGAGCATCGGCTGGAGCCAGTTCAGGATTAGGTAGAAGTTCACAAACCAGACCAGCAGTGCCAGAACGGTGGCGAGCGCGAGGCGGGCTCCGAACGACTTGCCTTCGGTGAACCTTGCCAGCGTGACATGAAAAGGGATCCCGAGAATCATCCCGGTGGCGATGTACAGGCAACACCCCATCGAGAGCATCATGCCATCGGGAATCGCGTAGACATCCTTGGCCCCGGTGGCCAGCGAGAGGGCGCGTTCGCCGAGCGGAAACGTCAAGTAGACGCGGATCAGTTCCAGTGGACTCTTTCCAGCCAGAGGAGCTCCCAGCACGTTCAGCAGCAGGCTGGCGAGCGAGGCGACTCCGCCCAGCAGAAACCCCACCGTGATGTGGTAGTCGGTGTAGAACCCTTTGGGAGCCCAATCGATTCCGGACGGCTGGACGCCTTCGATTGCGGCAATCCGCGTCTGAATCACCTCGGCGCGTGTTCGCAGGGCTTCCAGCTCTTCTTTGAGTTGCACGATTTCTTGCACGACGGCGGACTCCAGGATGCGTGGCGACGGGAGACGTGGCGGGGCCGGAAAGATGAGCCGGAAGGTACCGATTACTTCGAGGCAGTTTCCGCAGCTGGCTGCTGTTCCTCGGCAGGGACATACGGCTTGATCGGGCCTGGCGGGGGCAGCTCCCCTTCGCGCCGGCGGCTGGACACGTGCTTCACGTACGCCACCAGGTGCCAGATCGTGTCCGGCTGGCTCTGCAGGGCGCTGGAGAAGCCGGGCATGGGAGTTCCGTTGATTCCCGAATAGATGCGACGATAGATGTCGACAGGACGTTGACCACCGTGGAGCATTCCGGAGGTCAGGTCAGCGGCCCGCGTCGTCCGACCCCAGGCATCTTTGCCGAGGTTGTCCGGCATCTGACCGCGACCGTCTTCTCCGTGGCACTTGGCACATCCGACGGTCAGGAACGCCTGCTTGCCGAGAGTTACGTGCTCTTCGGTGAACTTCGGCTCGGGTGTCAGCGTTTGCACCTGCTGCGACTCCGCCTGCTCCCAGCGCGACATCACACGGGGGAAGACCTCCTCCTTGATGACATCAGCTTCGAGGACCTCTTCGGCTTCGGCCTGAGCCACCAGAGCCACTTCGTATTCGCCGCGCCGAGTCAGCGCGAGTACATAGTCGATGACCGCGTCGATCTCATCATCCGGCAGCAAGCGGAACTCGGGCATCGAGGTGCCGCGCACGCCCGATCGAATCGTCCGCTCCAGATCGCTGCGAACGGGGCGGGCTCCGTACGGAGTGGACGTGAACTTGAACAACCCCAGCCGATAGTCGCGCGGTCGCGGGTAGAGAGAGGCAGCAGCTGGTCCGTTCCCGTCCCCGCTGACCCCATGACACTGCACGCAGCGCTGTTCATACACAGCTTGTCCCTTGGCCAGGTTGGCCTTCTCGTCATCCCCGATCAGCTTGGGGTGGGCGAAGGTCCCCGTCTTGCTGACGAGTTCCTTTTGGAGCGCGGACTGCAACTCCGTTGAGAGCTTGCCGACACCCGCACTGGCGACGAATTCGGGTTCCACAGGTCGCTCGCACCCGGAAAACGACGCGATCCCGGCGAGCAAACACACACCCACGGCTCTTCGAAACAGCACAACAGACTCCCCGCGGACGGACAGAGACGAAGATCACTCACAAGCGGTCGACGGAGCTGACTCGTGCGCGACGAGCCCAAACCCACGACCATCTCTGATCCTGCTGCGTCTTGAATTAGCAACAGAGATGCCAAGCCCGTCAGGAACGCAGCCCACGAAGGGAGAACAAGAATTTCAGGCAGCCAAACGTCCCGCGACTGAGAACATTTCGCACATCGAGCAGCGAAGGCGGAGTTTCGGCAAAAAGGTGCGGTCGCGCGGGTCGCTCAATCGCCCATCTCGGCGACAATACCGCACACCAGGCGCGCCATTCTGGCGCGCTTTTGAAAGACAGGAGCGACTCAGTTCAGTGTGCCATGAAAAAAGCCCACCGGTTACAACCGGTGGGCTTTGTCGTTGGAGTTCGAACTGCCTGTTACGCGAACAGCTCCGGAATCGGCGATCCTTCGCGGACGACCATCACAGGGCGACCGGTGTTGGTATGGTATTCCTTGGTCGGATCGATTCCCAGCGTCCTGTAGAAGCTGGCAGCGACGTTGTCCGGGCTGTAGCCCTTGCCATCAGCGGGGCCTTCGCCCCTTTCGTCGCTGGCACCCAGAACGCGACCGCCCTGAATTCCGCCCCCGGCCAAGAGCATGAACATCGCCCGTGGGTAATGGTCACGACCGACACGCTGGGTGTTGATCTTCGGCGTGCGTCCGAATTCACCCGTGACGTAGACGGTGGTCGACTCCAGCAGGCCGCGCTCTGCCAGCCCATTCAGCAGGGCTGCCAGGCCTTCGTCGAAGCCGGGGAGCTGTTTGGTCTTGAGGGCGTTGAACCCGTCGTTGTGGGTATCCCAGCCACCGCTGGTGATCGTGACGAACCGGACTCCCGACTCGACCAGTCGCATTCCCAGCAGACAGTTCAAGCCGAACTGCGTCTTGCCGAACTTGGCAGCTGCTTCGGCGTTCTCCTGGCTGATGTCGAACGCCTTGCGGGCCCGGGGCGAGGTGATCATCGAGTAAGCCTGCTGCGAGAACCGGTCGAGACCGTCGAGCAGCTGGCTGTTCTTTTCGAACCCGGTGAACGCCGTGTCGAGGCTGCTCAGCAGGCCCTGACGCTTTTCGACATCGGCGACGGTCAGACCATTGCCGAGCGAGACGCCGCGAACGCTGAATGGCTGTCCGGCGGTGGGTGCCTTGCTGGTGGCCAGGGGAGCGTACTTCACTCCCAGGTAGCCACCGCGCTGGTTCTGGGCGTTCGGAATTGAGACTGAGGTCGGCAGGTCAGCCGGTCCGCCCAGCTCCTTCGAGACCACTGCGGAGTATCCGGGGAATTCGAGTGAGGGCAGCGGACGGTTGCCGCAGTTCACGTACTCCGACCCCAGATTGTGGGCGGCGATTGAGTGGCTGACGCCGCGCAGGATCGTGAACTTGTCCATCGCAGCTGCGAGGTTTGGCAGATGCTCGCTGATCTCAATGCCGGGGACCTTGGTCGTGATCGGCTTGAATTCACCACGATGCGTATCCGGAGCGTTCGGCTTGAGGTCGAACGTGTCCATGTGGCTGGGGCCACCGGCCAGATTGATGAAGATGGCCGACTTGGCCTTGCCGCCGGAGACCTCGCCCGCGTGCGCCAGCTGGAGGTACTGAGCCACGGATAGCCCGCCCAGAGTCAGCGCCCCGGCCCGGAGGAAGTCCCGTCGACCAACGCCGTCGCATTGAATGTGAAATGCCATCTGAGAGATCCTGGAGAGTGGTGTGTGGAGGAAGTCAGAGTCTTCAGTTTTCAGTTCTCAGCATGACAATCCGCTGACAACTGATGACTGACTACTGACAACTTCTTAATGGTTGACGATGAACTCTTTCGTATTCAGCAGCGACCAGAGCACATCTCTCACGCCGGAGAGTGGTGTCTTGGACTGCTGAATGAAGTGCAGAGCTGTGGCCATTTCGGAGTCGCTGGGGTAACGGCTGACCGTGCGGAGGTAGGCTTCCTCGACGATTGCTTTGAGCCGCTCATCGGGAAGTCCCGCACCCGCAGGCTTCGCTTCCGCCGTTTCGCTCGGCTTCTCGGCCTGGGAAGCCGGAGGCAGCTTGGCGTAGCGGCGTTCGTACTGGGCGGCTTCTCGCACGGCGATCTTGTAGGCCTTCTTGTCGTCCTTGACCTTCTCGGCGGCGGCTTTCAGTTCGGCGAGTTTGGCCTCGTAGTCCGCCGGGCGGGTCTTGGCAGCGGGCTCTTCGGCAGCGGCGACGACCTTGGCTCCCATCGCCTTACCAAGTTCGGCCATCCAGCCGTCCCCGCGATCGATCTCTTTATAGATGTCCTGATCGTTTCGCATGTAGAGCGTCTGCAGCAGGCTGACTTCGCTGGAGCGATCGCAGTCGCAGGCATTCTCGCGGCTGGAGCGACCAAAGACTCCCAACGCGTACAGCTGGCCCGCTCCGTTGTTGTTGCGGGGGGAGCTGGCCTGGAACGTGGCTCGCGACTTCACTTCGGTGTCAAAGTTTCCGACATCGCTGGTGCGGGTCGTGGCCAGGTGAATGGCGTCGACGGTCGACTCAGCAGGCATCCGCCGCGGCACAGCCCGGCTGAAGTTCCGCTCATCGAGGCGATTCGTGTCGTTGGGCTTCCAGGACCGCTGGTAGGTGTCGCTGTTGCAGATCTCGCGGTGGACCCACTTCATGTCGTAGCCACTGGCCACGAATCCCTTGGCCAGGTGATCCAGCAAAGCTTCGTTGCTCGGCGGGTTGGCCAGGTTCATGTCATCGGTCGGTTCCACGATGCCGCGGTTGAAGTAGTTGGCCCAGACCCGGTTCACGAAGGCGCGGGCGAACAAAGGATTCGACTTCAGCCACTCCATCAGCGGGCCACGGGGGTCTTCGAGCTGGTCGATATCGACCACATCTCCGCCCAGCAGCTTGGCCTTGGGCGAGTCGGCAACGGTGTTCTTCTTCCCGTTGTCCTTCTTCTTGGCGTTGGCATTCTTGTTGTACTTCGGAGCCTGGACATACAGGTCAGGCACCGGGATCAGCTTCCCTTCCTTCGCAGCTTTGGCGATCTCTTCGCGGAGCTTGTTGCCGTTGAGCTTCTTGGGATCGAGGCCCAGGTCGGCCACCATCTTGTCGTAGGCCTTGCGGTCGCTACCGTTGCGGGCAAAGTTCACGCGGGTGAAGAAGGCTTCGAACTGCTTGAAGTCGTCCTGAGTCCACTGATCGAACGGGTGCTTGTGGCACTGGGCACACTGGATGCGTGATCCCAGGAAGGTATAGGCGAAACCGATCGCGCGGTCTTCGGCCTTGGTAAAGTTCTGGCGGGCCCAGAAATAGACCAGCCCGTCCTCGTCGGCGTAGCTCTTGTCGTTCTTGTACGACTCCGACATCCGCTTGCAGAGGTCTTCGTAGCTCTCGCCGGGCTTCTTGCTTGAAGCGAGGACGATCCCTTCGCACAGCTTGTCGTAGCTGACGTTGGCGGCGACCCGCTTGTAGATCCAGTCGTACCACTCACGATCGCTGGCATCTTTGCCGACGCCGGTGTTGTTGAGCTGGCTGGCTGCGTTGCCGGTCCAGTCGCACAAGCGGGTGGTCCACCAGGCGGCGTACGCCGGGCTCTCCATCAGGGCTTCGACCTTCTTGGAGCGCTTGTCGGCAGTAGTGTCTTTCAGGAAGTCACGGACCTCGTCAGCGGTCGGCAAGGTCCCCGTCAGGTCGATGCTGACGCGGCGGAGGAACTCGGCATCGGAGCAGTTCTCCGAGGGGAGCGTCCCGAGCTTGCGGAGTTTCTCAATGACCAGTTCATCGACGCGGGTCTTGGTTGCGACCTGAGGATACTTGTCTCCAAAGTTCGGAGAGACCGGGCGGATCACCGGAACCGGGACGACTCCGTTGTCGTAGAACGCCACGATATGGGTGTCCCCAGGCTCGTTCGAAGTGACCAGCCCCCCCTGACTGATGTCGCAGACCTGCGGGTCGTTCGATTGGAAACGGGTCAAACAGGTCACATCCTCGCGAGATCCATCGCCCCAGACCGCAACTGCCTTGAGCTGGGTCGTCTGCCCCTTGTCGGAATAGAGCAGTTCGCTCGGGGTGACTTCGAGTTTGACCAGTGTCTTGGGCTCGGCAACCGGCTTGGCTCCCGCCTTGATCCAGGTCAGAAAGAGGTGGTGTTCCCAGCTGCCGGGCTCGAAGCGTTTGCCGCCCTTGTGCTCCTCGATGGTGAGCGCCTTCTTGAGGGCGTAGCTGTCCTCCGGCTTGTCCTTGTCGATCCGCTCTGCCAGACCTTCGTGGTCCATCTTGAAGTCGTAACCAAACAGCGACAGGCGGAAACCACCCTGCCCCTGGAACGAACCGTGACAGGCCCGCCCGTTGCAGCCCAGCTTCCCCATCAGCGGCACGACGTGCTGCTGGAAGTCCGGAATGTCAGTCGCGTCGGCCTTGGCAAACCGCTGCTGAGCAGGTGCAATCAGCGCGGGTTCATCCGCACGAGCGAAGCTGGTGAGTCCCAGCAGCAGTGCCAGCAGAAGAATCGGACGTGTCATCGAGAACTCCATCAGGGAGTAGCAGAAGTCGTGAGACTTCTGGCGTGTTCTGTGTGGCAAGGCAAGAAGACCGGGCGGCAGAATTCTGACGAATTCTGCTACGGTTGAGGGGGCGGCTCAGCGGGCTTGGGGGCTGGGGCTGGGCCGTCCTTCTTCGTGTCGTTCTTCTTCTTGGCGTCCTTGAGGGCCGCAGTGACTTTGGGCTTGTTGGTCTTCACCGACTTCAGCAGCCGGTCGACTTCGGCGTCGACCGCCTGTGGCAACTTCTCTTCGGCTGCTTTCAGTTCAGCTTCCAGCTTGGCTAGCCGGGCAGCGGTACGCTCCTTGTCGGACTTGAGCCACTGCAGGTTCAAGGCATGTCGCTGTTCGATCAGTGACTTGAGCTCAGCCCGCAGCTCTTCGGTGTCTTTCATCGCGCTGCGGGCCGCTGTCAGGCGGATGCGCGAGTCAAGTTTCCATAGCGCCAGTTCGTGCTCGTAGCGACCTTTCGACTTGTCGCTGTTGAGCTTGCCGAGCCGGTCGCTGGTCTTGTGGAGATCGTGAATCGCCTTCTTGTATCCGGCTGGATTGGCTGTCTTCAGCGATTCGACCAGCGTCTTGAGCTCGGGATGATGTTCCCCGGCAAACGCCAGAGCTGTCGCTTCCTGATCGACCGCGACCGCGTCGGTCTTTCCTTTGGCTTTCTCCGAACTGTCGTCGGCGCAGCTGGTCACTCCCAGCCCAATGAGCAGCGCAAGTGTGAGACAGCCGCGCAGCACCCCGACCCCAAAAATTGATCGGGGATTCTCGCGCTTCTGCAGTGGAGTGCCCGCGGCGTTCATAGCTGTGTTTCCTCGTCGAGGTCCTGAGCGTTCTCTTCGATTTCGCCCTGCTCAACCATCACGGCGGTCAAGAGCCAGTCGGGCACATCCGCTCCGAGGTCTTCCGACTCGTCCGCCAGATCATCATCGGCATCCGCCGCAGCCACAGGCTCGGGGTCAATGGCCGACCAAGCCTGAGCCAAGGCCGGTGACTCCTGCAAAGCAGCCAACCCCTCGGACGGCGGTGCCCCGGACTCCATCGTCCACAGAACCCCCAAGGTCACGACCACACACGATGCCAGCACAGCACCCCACTGCCCGCTGCCCACCCAGGGTCGTTTCTTCTGCGGCTTCGAGGCGTGGGGCAGCGGCTGGGCGAACTCCGGACAACACGGAGTGGCCTTCAGCATCGCGACGATCCGGGTCGCATCGACCAGAGCGGCCTGAGCAGCGGGGTCGCTCCCCAGCCGGTCTTCAAACGCGGCTTCTTCGACCGCATCACACTCGCCGGTCACATAGCGAACCGCGAGGAGCAGGTCTTCGTCGTTCGAATTGTCGTGCGGGGTTGGGTTCATGATCTTCGAGTCAGTGTGTCTCGCGTGTGTCTCGGGCCTCGGGCTCCAGGACCAGCTTCAGCTTAGCCAGGGCCAGTCGCATCCGGGTCAGGACTGTTCCCAGGGGAACATTCAGCTCTGCGGCGATCTCGGCGAATGTCTGATCGCTGTCGATTCGCCGCTCGACCACGAATCGCTGCTCGGCCGGCAGCCGGTTCACAGCCTCCCGGACCTTCCCAGCCAGTTCCTGCCGCATCAACCCTTCGATGGGCAGTGGTTCGGAATCGGATTCCGATTGCCCCAGCCGCTCGATTGCCCGCTGATGAACCCCCTGCTTCCGCTTGAGAAGCAAGGCTTCATTGTGAGCCACCCGAGTCAGCCAGGCTCGCACCGCCCCCGGATCGACCTCGTCGCCCCGCTCGATCGCCTTCCGAAACACCGTCTGGAGAACCTCGTCCACCAGATCAGGATTTCGCAGGATTCCGAACGTAAACACCCGCAGCCATTCGACTTGCTGCGAATACCAGAGTTCCGCTCGCTGACGATTCGCGTCCCCCAACGACCCGTTCCCGGCGGGAAAGTTGGAGGAAGACAGATCGCCGGACACGGGAACTCCTTGCGTCGATGTGGTTTAGATGCGCTCGCGGAGGGGATTATTCTTAGGAATTGGTAACGTTCTCCGGCGTTCAGGCACTCTCGGCGGAAGATGCCGATTCCTCCCCTTCCGCCGCCTGAAACGCCGGGTCGACCACAGCGGCACCGACCATGTCTCCGAACACGTTGACTGTCGTCCGAAACCGGTCGAGCAGCCAGTCGACAGCCAGGATCAGCTGCATCCCCTCCGTCGGCAGGTTGACCGCGTTCAGAACGATGACCATCGTGACCAGACCCGCCTCGGGGATGCCGGCGGCTCCGATGGCGGCCAGGGTGGCAGTCAGGGCGATGATGACCTGATCGGTCAGCGTCATCGAATGCCCCAGGACTTGGGCGATGTAGAGGGCCGCCACTGCTTCATAGAGGGCGGTTCCGTTCATGTTGATCGTCGCCCCCAGCGGGATCACGAAATCGGCCGACTTCCGCGAAATCCCCGCGCGATCCACGACGCACTCCATTGTCACTGGCAGCGTGGCGTTCGAGCTGGCGGTCGAGAACGCCGTCAGCAGGGCCTGGGACATCTGCTTCAGAAACGTCAGCGGCGACTTCTTGGTGAACGCGGCATACAGAGCCAGCAAAACCACCGAGTGCACAGCCAGGCCGGAAATGATCGTCGACATATACCAGGCAGTCGCCTGGATGTCAGACAACAGCTTCCCGTCAATGTTCTTGCGGCCAAAGCGCGCCGCGACCAGGCAAAAGATCCCGAGCGGAGCAACGCGCATGACCAGCAGCACCATCCCCATCAGGACATCATTCGATTCGAGAATCATCCGTTTCAGAGTTGCGACCCGCTCGCCCATCGTGGACAGGATCCCCGCAAAGACGATCGCAAACAGGATCAGCGGCAGCAGGTCCATCGTGGCTGCGGACTGAATCAAGTTGTCAGTGAACAGCATCCGAGCCAGGTTGCCCACAATGCCACCAACGCTGTCCGGCCGCTTGGGGTCTGCGGGTTTGGCAGCCGCAGCTGACTTGACCAGCGTGGCTTCGTCGGGAGCTGCCGTGTGCTGGCCCGGGGCGATGAGGTTCACCAGCACGATCCCGATCACGACGGCAACCAGAGTTGTGACCAGAAAAAAGAGCAGCGTCTTCGCCGCCGGTCCACGCAGCTTGCGAACATCGCCCAGCCCCAGCACACCCGTCATCACCGAGCAAACCACCAGCGGCACGACAAGCATCTTGAGCAGCCGCAGGAAGATCTCTCCCCCCGCTTCGCAGACCGATAGGAGGACCTCCGTCGTCGGCGGATGCCAGCGGTTCAGCTGGGGCAAAAGGAACGCCAGCCCGATCGCCGCCACAATCGCCAGGACGATCACACCGGTCTGAGAGGGATGCTTCTGCGACATGGTCATTCCTGGAGTGAGAGCGCTATCGCATCGTTCGAGAAACGCGTCTTCCCCGCGAGGCGGCTGCCGTTTCTGGAGTCTGGGTCCCGCCGGATTCTATCGATGCAGCAGAATCCTTTCATGAGCACGCTGCTGAGTTGCGAAACAAGCTACGCCCGCAAGCATCGGGAATCGACCAACGAGAGCCCTCAGCCCGGCGAGTCGCGCAGCGACCAGGCGCCTCCCCACCGGCGTGCGGTTCCACACAATTCATACGCCGATGAAGAGGCGTCGCCCCGAAGGGGCAACGACAAACCAGCCCAGGGCAGAGCGACCAACGGGAGCGCCGCCCTGGGATACGGAGGTTCCAATATGCGCTGAGCCCTGTAAGGGCGAAACAGCGGGCACGGGACGCCCCTGTGCCGCCCCTTCTGGGCTTGGATTCCCTTTGCGTCTTCCAACCCAGGGCGACGCTACGCGGCTCTCGCCGCTGCGCTCTGCCCGGCGCGGGTGGCCCGGCCGACTTATCGGTTGGGTCGCGCAGCGACCAGACGCCTCTCCATCGGCGTGCGGTTCAATACGATTCGTACGCCGATGAAGAGGCGCCTGGTGCCTTCGGCCCCGGGCCCACTCGTTCAATCCCAGACATACCGCTCGTTGAATTCGATCTCGTGCCGTAGGAGGAGCTTTCTGAGCTCGTCTTGAAACGACACTTGGCGGTGATGGTCTTCTTGCGTCTCGATGTATCGAATGACATCCGCGACGCTCGATTGGCTGACAGAGAAGGCGGCGTAACCGGCTTGCCAGCTGAACTCGGCAATTCCGGGCCCTTCGGACTTCATCCATTTCGAACTCCCCTTCTTGACCTCTTCGACGATCTTCTTCAGTGGGTGATTCCTGGACAACGAGAACAGCGCATGCACATGGTCCTCGGCCCCGCCAATGATTAGAGCCGGGCTGTCCCATTCGCGGAAGATGCCGGCCTGGTAGCGGTAGAGCGCTGCTTGATGAGCCTTCGGAATCCACGCTTGGCGGTGTTTTGTGCTATAGACGAGATGAATCAGATTCTTTGCCAGTGATTGAGACATGGCCAAGGCCTCGAATTGGGTAACAGGAGGGTCGGAACAGTAGCTCAGTGAATCGTATCCCAAGATTCCGATCCATGAAATCGGCCTCCCTTCGCCCCGAAGGGGTAACGACAAACCAGCCCAGGGCAGAGCGACCGCAGGGAGCGCCGCCCTGGGTTACTGATGTTCCAATATGCGCTGAGCCCTGTAAGGGCAAAACAACCGGTCCGCCCCCCTGTGCCGCCCCTTCAGGGCTTGGATTCTCTTTGCGCCTTCTAACCCAAGGCGGCGCTACGCGGCTCTCGCCGCTACGCTCTGCCCTGGGCTGATCTGTGGCTGCCCCTTCGGGGCGAAGAGGAGGCGACCATCCCGGCGAGGGGAGCCCGACCGACTTGTAGGTTGGGTCGCGCAGCGACAAGATGCCTCCCCATCGGCGTGCGGTTCCACACGATTCGTACGCCGATGAAGAGGCGACTTGTGCCTTCGGCACCCAGCCAGCATTACTGGCCGGGCCCCCCTCCGAATCACGCGAATCACCGAACGCCCCAAAGGGGCAACGACAAAACAGCCCAGGGCAAAGCGACCAACGGGAGCGCCGCCCTGGGTTACGGAAGTTCCAATATGCGCTGAGCCCTGAAAGGGCGAAACAACGGGTACACGCCCCTGTGCCGCCCCTTCAGGGCTTGGTTTCCCTTTCGTCCTCAAACCCAGGGCGGCGCTACGCGGCTCTCGCCGCTACGCTCTGCCCTGGGCTGATCTGTGGCTGCCCCTTCGGGGCGAAGAGGAAGCGACCATCCCGGCGTGAGTGGCCCGAGCGGCTTGTCGGTTGGGTCGAACAGCGACCACACACCCATAAAGAGGCGTCATGCGTCTTCGGCACCCGACCATACTGGACGGGCCACCCTTCTCTCACTGCGGCTGCGGTCCACGAGATCCCGATCCGGGAATGGCATAGACTTTCATCATCAATAGAATCTCTCGTCCCAGTCCATGCAAGTCTCCGTAAAGACTCTTGCTATTGATATTCATTCTCCGAAGAAGCGCATACGCAGCTTCAAACAATCGTCCGGGTATGACGATCTTGTCGATTGGCACATCCGTGTACTGCTCAGAGAAGATCAACTCCTCAATCCTCTTTCCTCGATTCCCCGACAAGAGAAAAGAGCCAGACTGCCTGTCAAGTCTTGCGTTGAGTCGGGTTGGCTCAGCAACCCAGATAATGTCCCGTTCGGAAGGATCGATGTGTTTCTCGAAGATTTCGTCTTCGTTCATGCCACTCAAACTCGATGCCTGGCGGAAATCGCGGTCTGCGTTTGAGACAATCGCCATCGACTTCTTCCGCAGTGCCCCCCAATCCACAGCAAAAATGGACAAGTCTTTTGCGGCTTTGTAAGCATAAGCCTCCAGCCCAAAGTAGAGGGCAACGTAGGGACTTTCTGTAAAGTCCAGGAGACGTGTCGGCACACCGTAGAGCCGGTTTCAAAACCTGTTTGCAGGGCTTTCAAGCGGGTCGCCGCCGGATGGTCGTTTTCTACAACCGTCTGAGCACGATGACCATGCAGGCGGCATGAACGAGGCCTTGG